>CALJHN010000006.1 GCA_938075455.1 uncultured Flavobacteriales bacterium | reverse complement strand
AGTTTAAGCATAGATTGTACATTTTTCCCAAAAAAAGGAGCTTCTACAGCAACTTCATCAGGATGGTATTCTTCAATTAAATGTGTGATGCTCTCAAATATTTTTTTTAGCTTCAACTGATGATTTTCAAGTTTAGACATTCTCACAACGCCAGTACTTATCAAAGTCATTTTTTTATTTGTAATACCTATTAACCCATAACCAAGAATATTAGTGCCAGGATCTATACCTAAAATTATTTTATCGAAATCTTTCAAGGATTTTTACTTAAGTGGTTCTAAATACTATTCTAAAAATACTTTTTTTATTTCATTATTGGTTTTAGTTTTTGCAATTGCATACATATTAACATGTATTGAAAGTCAAAAAAATATAATATCCTTAATTGCCAAAGATTTTTCTACTACCATTATACCATATTTTATAATAATTTTCCTCTTGCAGTTCGTCAATTGGACCCTTGAAGCATTGAAATTTTATTTTCTTTTACCTTGTACTAAAAATCTAACTTTTAGTAATGTATTAAAATCCGTATATGTTGGAAATCTAACTGCAATTGTAACTCCTAAAAGACTAGGTAATTTTATTGGAAGAAATTGGATTCTTAAAGAAAAAGCTCAAGAGGTGACAATTTCAACTATATCTGGAAATTTTTTTCAGCTTTTTATTACTATTATGATGGCTTTTTCTTCATTTTTATATTTGTATTTTTTTAAAACTCAATTTCTTTTAGAGTTCAAATATTATTTTTTATTACTGGTGTTTTTTTACTCATTTCTATTGTTTCTTACAGGCTATACTATATTTAATAATAATTGGCACCCACTAATAAATAAATTAAAATTGATTAAATATTTCAATATCTCTACTGATCATTTAACTAGTATTAGCTCTATTAAAAAAATAAGAGTTTTATTTTTTGCAATGTCTAGATATTGGATTTTTATTTTTCAGTATTATGTTCTATTCAAAGGATTGAGTATCTCTATAGATTTTATAGAAGTAATAATTCTAGTTGGTCTTTTATTTGGAACGGTTACCTTCCTACCATCGTTTGCACCAGGAAACTTAGGAACTAGAGAAGCATTGTCGATCTTTATTCTTGGAGGAAGTGCTCTTGGAATTAAGTTTGCTTTAGTTTCCTTCTTGGTATGGTTAGTAAATGTTGCATTTTCTGCTGTGATTGGTGCCGGCATATTGTTTACTTCCAAAACTATAAAGTGGTAATTATCTCTGGAATATTCATATTATACCTATTTTTAATCTTCATCTCTATAATTGGTTTTCTAAGAACTAATAAACCTTCTAAAATTATAGAGTCAGATTTTTTTATAACATTAATTATTCCCTATAGAAATGAAGAATTTAGAATTCATAATTTTTTAAATTCTTTAGAAAGTCAAAAAGATATTTCAGCCGTTAGTAAAATAATATTTGTAGACGATCATTCAACAGATTTAACTAGAGAAAAAATTAATAATTGGATTTCAAAACAAGACTTAAATTGTGAATCTCTTTTTTTAGATGAATACCATGGAAAAAAAAGAGCAATAGATTTAGGTGTGCAAAATAGCTTCTCAGAATTTGTAATGATTATGGATGCTGATATATCGTTTAAAGATGTTTTTTTTGCTTCTATAAAAAAGAGTATAGATTTAAATTATGATTTGTATTTAACTGCAGTAGTTGAAAAAAATGGAATTGTTTGGTCTAGAATTTTGTCTTACAGTGTAAGTGTAATATCCATTGGTATGGCCAATATAGGTATTCCAATTTTAGCTAATGGCGCAGGCTTAATCTTTAGAAGAAAATCCTATAATGAATTAATGCCATTCAATTCAAATTTTAATATTTCATCTGGTGACGACATGTTTTTACTTAATAGTTTTTTATCAAATAAAAGATCTATTAAAACTTTATTCAACAGTAATTTATTTATCGAAACACAAGGCTCTAAAGATATTCAAGATATGGTTGAAAGATCGTTAAGATGGTCGGGGAAAATGAAAATGAATGGATTGTTAACTACTAAATTAGTTGGGTTACTTGTTGTTATATGTAACCTTTTAATAATTCCACTTATACTTTTAAGTATTTTTAAATTTCAGTGGTTGTTTTTTTTACTCTTATTATTGAAACTATTGCCCGATTTATTAGTTTTAATTACTGGATTCTTTTTTTACAAAGAAAATAAATTGTGGAAATACTCTTTGCCAATGTTTTTACTATATCCGTTAATACTTGCATTAATAATTTTCTTACAAGTCATAAAGTATAAAGTAAAGTGGAAAGAAAGAGATTTATTAAATATTTGAACTTATAGTATTAATAAATTCCTTCTCTTCAATTACACCAGATTTTCTCCATTTTATCTCTCCTTGCTTAAATAAAATGAAAGTTGGAATTCCTCTTACTTGAAATTTTCCAGTAACTTTTTCATTTTTGTCAACATTTATTTTCAGAATTTTAATGTCGTCTCCAAAATGTTTTTTAATTGATTTTAATGTCGGATTCATCATTTTACATGGGTTGCACCAATCTGCATGAAAATCAACCAATACGGGTTTTTCCCCTTTTATTATTTCTTGAAAAGTAGCCAAATCTCTCTTTAGTTTTGTAAAATTTCTAATGAAGTATTATTAGAAATGGATCCGAATCCACCTTCAACATCAATGGTGTTATCAAATCCGTTTTTCTTTAAAATAGAACATGCTATCATACTTCTGTAGCCACCTGCACAATGGATATAATATTTCGAAGATTTATTTAAGGAATTATTATCAGAATCTATTATAGCAAGTGGTATATGTTCTGAGTTTTTTAAATATCCATTATTTCTTTCCCCGACTTGTCTAACGTCTAATATGTTAGTGGTATCATTAATAGAATTTTCAAACTCCTTTGCACTAGTAGAATCTATTGTGTCAATTGGATTGCTTGAATTTTGCCATGTATTAAACCCTCCATCTAAGTAACCAAGGCAGTTGTCAAAACCTACTCTTGATAATCTCATAATTGCTTCTTTTGCTTGTCCTTCTTCACAAACCAATAATATTTTAATATTTATATCTTTTAAAACAGCTCCAACCCAAGGGGCAAATCCGCCATTCAAACCAATAAATATTGAGCCAGGAATAAATCCATTTTTAAAAATATTTTGATTTCTTACATCCAAAATTATGGTGTTTTCTTGAGAAGATAAAAAGATAAATTTTTTCAAATCTAGTGGGGTTAATCCTCTATCTAAAACTTTATCAAAATCTAAATATCCTTCTTTGTTTAATTTTACATTTGACGGAAAATAGGTTGGAGGTTCTGGTAAATTGTCTGTCAACTCTTTGACAAAACCTTCTTTAGAAAACGATCCGTTCAAAGCATAATTTATTTTTTTTTGATTCTCTAATGTATCTACGGTTTCCTTCATCATATTTTTACCACATGCAGAACCTGCTCCATGGCCAGGATAAACTAATATGTCATCAGGAAGCGGTTTTATTCTATTGTTTACCGATTCGTATAGAATCCCAGCTAATTCTTCTTTAGAAACGCCCATGTATCGTTGAGCAACATCTGGAATACCAACATCTCCTAAAAATAAAGTATCACCAGTGAAAATACAGTGTTCTTTTCCATTCTCATCTTTTAGAACGTAGGATGTACTTTCTAAAGTATGACCTGGGGTGTGAATTGCAGTTATGGTAACAGCTCCAACTTTAAACACCTGATTGTCTTGTGCTATAATTGATTCAAAATTAGGATCTGCTTGTGGTCCGTAAACTATTTTTGCGCCAGTTTTATTAGCAAGGGTTAAATGACCGCTTATAAAATCTGCATGAAAATGAGTTTCAAAAACATATTTTATTTTGGAGTTGGTATCTTCTGCTAGCTTTAAATAGTCAGAAATTTCTCTTAATGGATCTATTACCGCAGCTTCTCCGTTACTTTCAATAAAATAAGCACCTTGAGAAAGACAACTAGTATAAATTTGTTCTACTTTCATGTGGTAAAATTAGTTATACTCTTTTGATTACCCAACAGATTATTGCTTAAATCACTTCTTTAGTATTAAATTTGTAAAATGATTAGTAATTTTTATTTGTATATATCTTGGAATGTTGACCCTGCACTGTATGATGGTTTTATTACCCTTAGATACTATAGTTTATTTTTTGCACTTTCATTCATAATAGGATTTCAAATAGTAAAAAAAATGTTTGACAACGAATCTGCCCCTGAGCAGTGGATGGATAAGCTTCTTGTATACACTGTTGTAGGAACTATCCTAGGAGCTAGACTTGGACACGTTATTTTTTACGAACCCAATTATTATTTAGAAAATATTCCCGAAATATTAATGGTATGGAAAGGTGGATTGGCTAGCCACGGAGCTGCCGTTGCATTAATAATTTCCATGTGGATTTTCTCCAAAAAAGTCACCCACAAAAAAACCATGTGGACCATGGATAAATTAGTGGTTGCCGTTGCTTTAGCTGCAGGATTTATAAGAGTTGGAAATTTAATGAATTCTGAAATTGTTGGAGTAAGAACTGAAAGTGATTTAGGTTTTTTTTATGAGCACAAAGCAAAGAATCAAATAGCAACTTTTTTTAGCGTAGAAAGCGAAAAAATTCATCTGAATGAAACTTCGATAGATACAACAATAAACGATATTAAATATTCTCAATTAAAGGTAAGTGTTCCTCTTGGTAATAAAAAAATGAATCCCTATTACTGCGAAGCTTTCTCAAACGCATTTAATTTTAAATCAATTGATTCAGACGCAGACTTTTTCTCTTCGATTGATAAAAATGATTTTGTAGTTAGCTCTACCAATGAATTAATTCTCCCAATTTATATTATCCCAAGAATTCCTACCCAGTTGTATGAAGCAATTTCCTATTGGCTTATTTTTTGTTTTTTATATTGGGGTTATTGGAAAAGAGATTGGTATTTATATTCTGGAAAATTATTTGGTGCATTTTTCACACTATTATTCGCATCTAGATTTATTGTAGAATTCTTTAAAGAACACCAAACATTAGAAAATAGTTCGTTATTGACCATGGGGCAATACTTAAGTATTCCCTTAGTTGGAGTTGGCTTATATTATTGGATTAAATCAAAAAAAATTGATACGCACAAATAATATTTCTGTAAAATATGGCGAAATAGACATTAAATTCCCAAATATAAATTTGGATTATGGTGGTCAGATGCTTATCATGGGTAAAAGTGGCTCTGGTAAAACAAGTTTACTTAATATTTTAGGAGGTCTATTGTCTCCTCAAACCGGTAATGTCTTGGTGAATGATACAGATCTTTTTAGTATGTCCAACAATAAAAGAGATAATTTTCGAGGGCAACAAATTGGGTTTGTATTTCAAACCCCTCATTTTATAAAGTCTCTTTCAGTTAATGACAATTTAAAGTTCTCACAATACATGTCTTCTAAGGTTAATCAACCCAAAATTGATATGCTTTTAAAAAAAGTGGAGTTAAACCACTTAAAAAAATCTTCTATTCAAAATCTTAGTGAAGGTGAGAAACAAAGGATTTCAATAATTAGAGCATTGGTAAATCAACCTTCTATCATTTTTGCAGACGAGCCAACTTCTGCTTTGGACGACAACTCATGTAACAATGTGGTTGATTTATTAACCAATTTATCTCAGGAAAACAATACTACTCTTGTAATAGTAACTCACGATAAAAGAATAAAAGATAAGTTCCCCAATCAAATAAATTTAAATGATTTTTAAGTTAGCTTGGAGAAATATTATAACTAGACCTCTTTCAAGTGGACTTTCTGTAGTTTTACTAAGTTCTTCAATAATGGTAATTGTTTTATCTATGCTTACCATGAAACAAATGAGATCTAAGTTTAATGAAAATGCTAATAAGATAGATTTAGTTGTCGGGGCGAAAGGCAGTAGACTTCAATCTGTATTGTGTAATGTATTTCATATTGATTATCCCAACGGGAATATAAAGCTCAAGGAAGTTGATTTTCTCTTCAAACATCCTTTTGTGAAAAGTGCAATACCAATCTCACTTGGAGATTCTTATAAAAAACATAGAATTATTGGAACTAATCCAAATTTCATCACCGAGATATACAACGGATCAATTTTAAAAGGAAATTTTTTTAATAAATCTTTAGAAGTGGTAATTGGTGCCAATGTTGCAGCGAAATTAAAATTAGATATTGGTGACTCTTTTTATGGGAGTCATGGAATAGAAGAATCAACCCACGATCATGAAGACTTTCCGTACCGTGTGGTAGGTATTCTTTCACCAACAGGAGAAATTATTGATCAGTTAATACTAACTTCATTAGAAAGTGTTTGGCAAGTTCATCCTCATAATGATAAAAAAGGTTCTTTTGATTTAAAAACTGCTGAAGAACACGACCATCACTCTCATGACCATAAAACCGAAGTTTCTGAAAATAATAGTGAGGTAACAGCAGTTTTAGTAAATTACAATTCACCTAGAGCAAAATTTTCAATTCCAGGAATTGTCAATCAAAAAAATGCATTGATGGGAGCAGAGCCAGCCATTGAAATCAAACAACTTTTAGATCTTATAGAACCTGCTGTAAACGTTATTTACGTCTTGTCACTGTTTATTTTCGGCATTTCTCTTTTTAGTATTGTTGTAACATTATTAAATTCAATGAAAGATAGAAAGTATGAAATTTCTATGATGAGAGTTGGTGGAGCCAGTGTTAGATTAATTTTTATTTCTATAATTTTAGAGGGTTTCTTTATTGGTTTAATAGGAAGTATTTCAGGACTGATATTGGGACATTCAATTATGGGAATTATGGCTAGATTTTTAAATATTAAGTACAATTATCAATTTTCAGGTTTGGTATTTGATAGCCTAGAATTAGTTTTGCTTTTTTTGACAATACTAATAGGTATGACCGCGGCAATATTCCCTGCAATAGCAGCCTACAGGCTGGATATCTCAAAGACATTAAAAAATAAAACATGAGAAACAAAATAATTTTAGCAACCACCTTTTTTTTATTTTTAATAGGTAATATTTTTAGTCAAAATATTATTACCTGGGAGCTTTTGAAAAATGTAGAGTTTGATGAGATTTGGTCTGAAGAATTTCAGGCATATTATATGGTTCCAAAGTTTTCGGAATCTGTTAAAGAAATGGATGGCAAAGAAGTTCAAATTAGAGGCTTTATAATTCCGGTGGATATTGTTCAAGACTATTATGTCCTCTCTGCCAATCCATATAGCTCTTGTTTCTTTTGCGGTCAGGCTGGTCCTGAATCAGTAATGGAGATTCAAATGATTAAAAAATATGAAGGGTTAAGAATGGACCAAGTAATAACCTATAAGGGTACCTTAAAATTAAATGTGGATGATATTTACCAATTGAATTATATTTTGGAGGATGCAGAAATAATAGAGTAGTTAAACCAATTTTTTAATTTCTTTCCAAACGATTTCTGTAGCTCCTTTATTCTCTTTAATTATTTGGCTAGCCTTTTTCTTTTTTTTCTCTAGTTCAGCTTTATTTCCAATTAACCCTAAAATAATATTTTTTAGATCCTTAGAATCGTGGATAGTCTCTGCAATTTCTTCTTTAAGCATTAAGTTAGCTTCTGGATACTTGTCAATATTGGGGCCAAATAAAAGAAAGTTCCCTTTTGCTGCTGCTTCTAAGATGTTGTGTAGTTTACCAGAGAACCCTCCACCAATAAAGGCAATATCGCTATAGTTGTATAGATCTGAAAGAATTCCAACTTGATCAACAATTAAGACTTTAGGTATCGGTTTCTTTAAATCAATTTCGGAGTATAGTAAAGATTCATTTCCAAATAATTTTTTTGTTTTTAATATATCATTCTCTTTTATCTCATGGGGAGTTATTATCCAATTAACATTGTCTATCTTCTTAATTATTTCTGCAGTTATTTTTTCTTCTTTTTCCCAAGAGGAACCTAAAATAACACATGGGGACTTTATGTCTAAAACTAAATTTGATTCAACTTTATTGAAGCTATCAAATCTAGTATCTCCAGAATATTTAAAATTAGAAAATCCATTTTCTTCTAATATTTTTTTAGATGAATGATCTGCAGTTAATATTAAACTCATGGAATGAAGTATTTTTTTTGCGGACGTTCCTAACATATTAAAATACCATTGGTTGTCTCTAAATTTGGAAGAAAATACCAAAGATGGAATTTTTCTATTATTACATTCACTGATTAAATTGAGCCACAGGTCGTACTTCACAAAAATTAAAATACTTGGATTTATAAAATCAATAATTTTTTTTGAATATCTTTTTTTATCAATAGGTAAATAAAATTTATGAAAATTTTCATTTTCAAAATTATAGTTGTCATAACCAGATGGACTAAAAAACGACATTACCACTTGGTTGTTTTTTTGATTTAAAATTTTTTTAATTATGGAATTTGCCATAATAGCTTCTCCGTGGGAAGCAGCATGAATCCAAAAAGTTTTTTTATTGGAATTTAATTTGGATAAGTTTTTTTGCCAATTTTTTTGGCCTTTTATTGATTTTTTGGATTTTTTATTTCCAAAAAAAGCTGAAGTTTTTAAGTAAATAGACAATAGCTCAATAGCAATTTGATAATGAAATAAACCCATTTTAATTGTAATAAAATTCGTTGGGATTTTTTCTTAAAACTGGGAAAAACCACCCTGCTCTTACTCCAAGATATACATCAAATTTATTATCAGTATAAGGGCCCATTAAATCAATTTGATAATCTCTCATCCCTCTGTTAAATCCTTCTATAATCTCTATCCCAATTGTAAAATTTACTAGTTTGTTGTTGCTCATGTTTTGGTATCCAATGTATTGTTTCAATAATACTCCAACTGTAAGCCTGTCATAGTATTTTAAATATTCCTTTTTGAGTTGAGGAATTAAATTTTCTTGATTTTCGATTCTTATTTTGTGGTACATAGATCCAATACCTCCCTTTAGGAAAATACCAGAATTTGGATTTGGCCCAATAAGATTTAAGACTTTTCCAATATCTACACTAATTAATCCTCCCCTGTGGTACATTAGATATAGATTTTCTTCACCATACTGGTTAATAATCCATCCTTGATCATTTATTAAGTGATCTAAGACGCTTGTATTTTTAACATTTGCACTATGAATAAAATTATAGTTTAGTTCAAAGGTTTGATTACTTTTATTTTTCCAACCAATGGAAAGTCCAATATTAGAGTTTGTCCCATAATTATCAGCAAAATCTCCTTGTGGAGATTGCACAGCTAGACTAACTCTGATAAAAGGGAAATAAATAACAGAATCTTTATTTTTTTGACATATTCCATTGGACAATGGTGACATTGAAATTATCAAAATGATTAGTACTTTATTTAACAGAGACAACTTTAAGAAATTTTAATTTGAAAAATCAAATATAAGAATTGCCATAAATCTAGGATATAGTTATATTCGCAATTGTTAATTTATAGAGATGAGCGAAAATAATTTAAAAATTCAAATGGTTGATCTTAAAGGTCAGTATGAGAAGATAAAGCCTCAAGTAGATCAAGCTATAAATGATGTTTTGAGTTCTACACAATTTATAAATGGAGAACATGTCAAATCTTTTCAAAATGAATTAGCTGCTTATCTTGGTGTAAAACATGTTATTACTTGTGCAAATGGAACAGATGCGCTTCAAATATCAATGATGGCCCTTGACCTAAAGCCTGGAGATGAGGTAATAACTCCATCTTTCACTTACATAGCTACTACAGAAGTAATAGGGCTTTTAGGCTTAAAACCTGTCTTCGTAGATTGTGATCCTGAAAATTTTAATATTTCTGTTGATGAAGTGGAGAAGGCAATTACTAAAAAAACCAGAGCCATCGTTCCAGTTCATCTTTTCGGACAGTCGTCTAACATGAAATCTATTATGAATTTAGCCAAGAAATACAATCTTTATGTAATTGAAGACAATGCTCAGGCGATAGGTAGCGATTATTTAGGGTTTGACCAACCTCAAAAAACAGGAACCATAGGAAATATTGGATGTACTAGTTTTTTCCCCTCAAAAAATTTAGGTTGTTTTGGTGATGGCGGTGCAATGATGACAAACGATGACGAGCTAGCAAAAAAACTTCGGATGATAGCCAATCATGGCCAGAGCAAAAGATATTACCACGATATAGTTGGGTGCAACTCAAGACTAGATAACATACAGGCAGCCGTACTAAGAATTAAGCTAAAAGAGATTGATCAATACATTTTAAACAGACAAAAAGCGGCCAATTATTACGATAAAAATTTAAAAGATTTTGACCAACTAACAATTCCTTATAGAAACTTAGATTCTAATCATGTATTTCATCAATATACATTAAAGCTTGACGACACAATTGAAAGAGATGAATTAATTCAATATTTAGCAGAAAAAAATATTCCAGCAATGGTTTATTATCCAGTGCCTGCTCATAGGCAAAAAATGTTTTCCAAAATCCCCAATTCTCATGGAAATATGGAAATTACCAACTGGCTTTCATCTAGAGTATTTTCATTGCCAATGCATACAGAACTCTCTTCCTTTCAACAAGACTATATAATTGAAAATATTTCTAATTTTTTAAATAAATAATAATGAAAATAGCTGTAATTGGTACTGGATATGTAGGTCTTGTAACAGGAACTTGTTTAGCAGAAACTGGAAACACTGTTACCTGTGTGGATATTGATGAACAAAAAGTTCATAAATTAAAAAATGGAAAAATTCCAATTTATGAACCACATTTAGATAATTTTTTCCAAAGGAATATTGCTCAAAAAAGATTGTTTTTTACAACCCAATTAGAAGAAGGAATAAAAGACGCAAAGTTGATATTTCTAGCACTTCCAACCCCGCCTGGTGACGATGGTTCTGCAGACTTAAGCTATATTCTTTCGGTAGCCAAAGACCTTGGAAAGATTATTAAAAATTATAAAGTAATCATTGACAAAAGTACAGTTCCAGTTGGCACAGCTGAAAAAGTTACTAAAGTAATTAGAGAAAATTCCAACGTAGAGTTTGATGTAGTTTCAAATCCTGAATTTTTAAGAGAAGGGTTTGCAGTAGAAGATTTTATGAAACCAGAAAGAGTAGTGGTTGGAACAAGTAGTGAAAAAGCAAAGAAACTAATGGAGGAATTATACCAGCCATTTGTTAGACAAGGAAATCCAATACTATTTATGGATGAAAAATCAGCAGAGCTTACCAAATATGCTTCCAATTCTTTTCTCGCTACAAAAATTACTTTCATGAACGAGATTGCTAATTATTGCGAAATGATTGGTGCAGATGTGGATATGGTTAGAAAAGGCATGGGAACAGATTCTAGAATTGGTAAAAGATTTTTATTTCCTGGTATTGGCTATGGAGGGAGCTGTTTTCCAAAAGACGTTAAAGCATTAAAAAAAGCTGGTCAAATTGAAAATTATCAGTTTAAAATAATAGATGCGGTAATGAAAGTTAACGACATCCAGAAAATGAGCTTGGTTAAGAAAGTAAAATCTTATTTTGGAGAGGACTTAAAAGGAAAAAGATTTGCATTATGGGGACTTGCTTTTAAACCTGAGACCGACGATATAAGAGAAGCTCCTTCTTTATCCATTATTAAAGAATTAACTGATTTTGGTGCAGAAATTGTCTCCTATGATCCTGAGGCAATGGATAATGTTAGAGATATGCTTGGAGATAAAATCCAATATTCTGAAAATGGTTTAGATGCTTTAAGAGATGTAGATGCATTATTAATTGCAACTGAATGGTCGGCTTTTCGAAATCCTGATTTTAATTTGATTCATTCTTTAATGAAAAGCCCAATAATATTTGATGGAAGAAATTTATATTCTTTAGAGTCCATGGAAAACAGAAATTTTTATTACCAAAGTGTAGGCAGAAAAGTAATTAATAATCTAAATAAATGAAAAGAGTATTAATTACTGGAGCAGCTGGGTTTTTAGGTTCTCATCTATGTGAAAGGTTTTTAAATGAAAACTTTTTTGTAATCGGCATAGATAATTTCATCACTGGCTCTTTAAAAAATATTGATTTATTTACAAACCATAATAATTTTGAGTTTATTGAGCACGATGTATCAAAATATGTTCAAATTGATGGGGATTTGGACTATATTCTTCATTTTGCATCTCCTGCAAGCCCAATAGATTATTTAAAAATACCTATCCAAACTTTAAAAGTAGGTTCTTTAGGAACTCATAATTTATTGGGTCTAGCAAAATCTAAAAATGCTACTATTTTAGTTGCTTCTACTAGTGAAGTTTATGGAGATCCGCTTGTTCACCCCCAAAATGAAAGCTATTTTGGAAATGTAAATCCAATTGGACCTAGAGGTGTTTATGATGAGGCTAAAAGATTTCAAGAAGCTATTACTATGGCGTATCATAGATTCCATAATTTAGATACTAAGATTGTAAGAATTTTCAACACTTATGGCCCTAGAATGAGATTGAATGATGGCAGAGTTTTGCCAGCTTTTATAGGACAATCTTTAAGAAATGAAGATTTGACTATTTTTGGAGATGGTTCCCAAACTAGGTCTTTTTGCTATGTAGATGATTTGATTGAAGGAATCTACAGGCTTTTACATAGTGATTATAATTATCCGGTGAATATTGGAAACCCTAACGAAATTACAATTAAAGATTTTGCTAATGAAATTATTAAGTTATCAGGCTCTAGTCACAAAGTGATATTTAAGGACTTGCCAGAAAATGATCCTTTGAAAAGAAAACCGGATATAGATTTGGCAAAGAAGATATTAGATTGGGAGCCTAAAATTCAAAGAAATGAGGGTTTGAAATTAACTTATGATTACTTCTGTAGCTTATCAGATGAGGAATTAAATAAGAAAGACCATCAAAATTTCGAATCTTATAACAACTATTAATGAATTATTTCGCACATCCTACAGCAGTAATTGATAAAAATGTAAAAATTGGCAATGAATCCAAGATTTGGCATTTTAGCCATGTTATGAGTAATTCAATTATTGGAGTAGGATGTAATATTGGACAAAACGTAGTAGTTTCTCCTTATGTAGAATTAGGTAATAATGTAAAAGTTCAAAATAATGTTTCAATCTATACAGGAGTAATATGTGAGGATAATGTATTTTTAGGTCCATCTATGGTTTTTACAAATATTCTAAATCCTAGAAGTGCGATTATTAGAAGAGATAGTTATGTAAAAACTTTGGTAAAGAAAGGAGCTTCAATTGGTGCTAATTCTACAATTATTTGCGGAAATACCATTGGTGAATATGCTCTTATAGGTGCAGGAACTGTTGTTACTAAGCCAGTTAAGCCCTATGCTTTAGTAGTTGGAAACCCTGGCAAACAAATTGGTTGGGTCAGTGAGTATGGTCATAGATTAGAATTTGTTTCTGGAAAAGCCACATGCCCAGAGTCGTTAAAGTTTTACGAACTAAAAAATGGATTCATAAATGAGATTAAATAATGGATAAAATAAAGTTTGGAATTATAGGGGCTGGTCATATCGGGAAAAGACATGCAGAAATGGTATTAAGAAATACAAATTGTGAACTTACTGCTATTTGTGATGTTTTACCCAAAGAAAGTTTAGCATTAGAACCTTACGACGTGCCATTTTACAATGATTATTTAAAAATGCTTAACACCCACAAAGAAATTGATGTTGTTTGTGTTTGTACTCCAAATGGTTCACATTCTGATATTTCTATTTCTGTTTTGAAACATGACAAACACGTTGTAATAGAAAAACCAATTGGACTAACAGTAGCCAATTGTGAAAAAGTGATTTTTAATGCACTTCAAAGAAACAAACATGTCTTTGCTGTCATGCAAAATAGATATTCTCCACCAAGCGAATGGCTCAAAGAAATCATTGAAGCTAAAAAATTAGGTAAAATATTTATGGTTCAAGTAAATTGTTTTTGGAATAGAGACGATAGGTATTATAAAAAAGGAGGATGGAAAGGAACGCATGATATGGATGGTGGTACACTTTTTACTCAATTTTCACATTTCATAGATATTATGTATTGGTTGTTTGGAGACATAGAAAATATTCAGGGGAAATTTGAGGACTTTACCCACCAAGAATCTACAGATTTTGAGGACTCAGGAATAGTTTCTTTTGATTTTAAAAAAGGAGGTATAGGCTGTTTGAATTATTCTACAGCAGTTTGGAACTCCAATCTGGAAAGCAGTATAACAGTAATTGGAAGCAAAGGAAGTATTAAGATTGGCGGTCAGTATATGAACGAAATTGAATATTGTAATATTGAAGATTACAAAATGCCCGAACTTGCACCTTCAAACCCGCCAAATGATTATGGTCCTTATAAAGGAAGTGCAGCAAACCACCATTATATTATTGAAAATGTTGTAGAGACATTAAGGGGTCAAAATGTAGCAACAACCAATGTTTTGGAAGGATTAAAAGTAGTAGAAATTATAGAAAAAATTTATAAACTTAGAGATAGTCAAAAATGAAAATTTACGATAAATTAATTGCTAAAGAAGAAAAAATTGCTGTTGTTGGGTTAGGTTATGTGGGGCTTCCAATAGCTTTAGAATTTGCCAAAATAACAAATGTTATAGGTTTTGACATTAACCGAGACAGGGTGTCCATGATGAAAAATAAAATTGACCCTAGTAATGAGTTGGTTTCAAGTGATTTTGACAATTGTTCAATTGAGTTTACTCATACTATTGAAGATTTAAAAGAAGCCAAGTTTTTTATAGTCGCTGTACCAACACCAATTGATCAAAGTAAAGAACCAAATATTAAGCCATTAATATCAGCAAGTGAAACAGTTGGAAAGGTTCTTAAAAAAGGAGATTATGTGGTATATGAATCTACAGTATACCCAGGATGTACAGAAGATGACTGCATTCCCGTTTTGGAAAAATTAAGTGGTTTAAAGTTTATTAAGGATTTTAAAGTTGGTTATTCACCCGAGAGAATTAATCCTGGGGATAAAGTTCATACTCTTTCAAGTATTGTAAAAGTATCTTCAGGATGTGATGAACTATCTTCAGAAGAAATAGCCAAAACCTATGAATTAGTAGTTTCTGCTGGTGTTCATAGAGCATCGTCTATAAAAGTAGCAGAGGCTGCTAAAATTATTGAAAATACCCAAAGAGATGTAAATATTGCTTTGATTAATGAGCTTTCTGTGATATTCAATAGGATGAATATAAATACTTACGAAGTATTAGAAGCTGCTGGAACTAAGTGGAATTTTTTGAATTTTAGACCAGGACTTGTCGGAGGTCATTGTATAGGTGTTGATCCATATTATCTCACTCATAAAGCCAAGGAACTTGGCTACCATGCTCAAATAATAAACTCAGGAAGAGCAGTTAACGATTCTATGGGCGCTTATGTTGGCAGAACAGTTGCTAAAAAAGTCATTGCGTCTGGGACTCCAATGCAAGAAGCTCGAGTTTTAGTTATGGGAGCTACTTTTAAAGAAGATGTTTCAGACATAAGGAACTCTAAAGTAGTAGATGTAATCAACGAATTAAAATCTTTTTCTTGTCATGTAGAAGTTGTTGACCCTCATGCTAATTCTGATGAATTAATGGAAGAATACGGTTTTGATTTAGTCGCTAAAACAAGTGGTATTTATCACTCTGTTATTGTTGCAGTAAATCATCAAGAATACACTCTTTTAGATGAAAATTATTTTTCTTCTATTCTCTCTGAAAAAGGCGTTTTAGTAGATTTAAAAGGTATTTTTAGAAATAAAATTCAAAAACTAAATTATTGGACATTGTAATGGATTATAAAAAAATCATACTCATAACTGGTGGTGCTGGCTTTATTGGCTCGCATGTGGTTAGAAAAATGATTAATCAATATCCTGATTACTTGATAGTTAATATAGATAAATTAACCTATGCAGGCAACTTAAATAATCTAAAGGATATTGAAAAAAAATCCAATTATAAATTTGAAAATATTGATATTAATAATGATGATGCCATCCAAATTTTATTTGAAAAATATTTATTTGATGGGGTAATTCATTTAGCTGCTGAATCTCATGTAGATCGTTCTATTTCAAATCCTGGTGAATTTGTGACTACCAATGTAATGGGGACTTTAAATTTATTAAATGCTTGTAGAAAAAATTGGAAAAGTTTTGAAGACAAATGTTTTTATCATATTTCTACAGATGAGGTATATGGTTCTTTAGGTGAAACAGGATTTTTTTACGAGACTACTTCTTATGATCCAAGAAGCCCTTATTCTGCATCCAAAGCAAGCTCAGACCATCTTGTTAGAGCATATGGCCATACCTATGGTTTGCCAATAAAAATTTCAAATTGCAGTAATAATTATGGTTCTCACCAGTTTCCTGAAAAACTAATTCCATTAATTATAAATAACATTCAAAATAAAAAACCTCTTCCAATTTATGGAAAGGGAGAAAATGTAAGAGATTGGCTCTGGGTGGAAGACCATGCCAATGCTATAGATTTAATTTTTCATATCGGAAGAATTGGTGAAACTTATAATATTGGTGGTCATAATGAGTGGAAGAACATAGACTTAGTTAATCTTTTGTGCGATATCATGGATGATAGACTTTCCAATCCTAAGGGAGAATCAAGAAAACTAATAACTTATGTTAAAGATAGAGCTGGACACGATTTAAGATATGCTATCGACGCTACAAAAATTCAAAAAGAATTAGGATTTACTCCATCTGTAAGCTTTGAACAAGGACTTGCCAATACAGTAGATTGGTATTTAAATAACAAAGAATGGTTGGATGATGTTACAAGTGGATCTTATCAAAACTATTACCATCAACATTATAATTAATGGGTTTATTAAGTCGTATTTTTCCTAAAAAAGAATTAACTATTGAGCCTATAGATTTAAGCTTTTTGAGAAACGATATTCATTCTCATTTAATTCCTGGTATCGACGATGGATCTCCTGATATGGAGACCACAATAATGTTGCTTAAAAAATTTATTGACTTAGGATATAAAAAAGTAATAACTACTCCTCATATAATGAGTGATTATTATAAAAACACCCCAGAAATTATACTTTCTAGTTTAGATAAAGTAAAAACAGAAATCAAAAAAAACAACTTAAGTATTGAAATCGAAGCTGCTGCAGAATACAATTTAGAACCAGAGTTTGAAGACTTACTAGAAAAAAACAATTTACTTACGTTTGGCCCTGATAAGTATCTTCTTTTTGAACTATCTTTTTTTGATGAACCACCTAGAGTAAACGATATTATTTGGAAAATGAGAGAAAAGGGAGTTTCACCTGTTCTCGCTCATGTAGAACGTTATGCTTACTGGCATAAAGATTACGACAAGATAGAAGAAATGATTAATAGAGGCGTAAAGCTTCAATTAAATATTGGATCTGTAACAGGAGCTTATGGACCTGAAGTAAAAAAAGTTGCAAATAGACTAATAAAAGATAAAGTCATTGATTTTGTTGGCAGTGATTGCCATCACGAACATCATCTAGAAATGATTAAGCATGCATCTAGACTCCCTATATTTCATTCTCTAGTTCAACAAGAACAGATTTTAAATAAATTATTATAATAAAGTAGCACTAGAAGTAGGAATAGATCTATCTACTTTTTTAAACAATCCTTGCAAAACTTTTCCTGGTCCAACTTCGGTCACTTCAATATTTTTATTTTTTAATATGTTTTTCATTGACTGTGTCCATTTTACAGGTGCAGTTAGTTGGGCAATTAAGTTGGCTTTGATTTGTTTAGAATCTATTACAGCTTCACCACTTACATTTTGATAAATAGGACATATTGGATCACTAAATAAAGTATGATCAATTACATTTTTTAGTTCTTTTTTTGCAGATTCCATTAAAGGAGAATGAAATGCTCCTCCAACAGGCAATTTTATTGCTCTTCTTGCTCCAGCAGCAGTTAGTTTTTCAATTGCTATGTCAATAGCATTCATTTCACCAGAAATCACAAGCTGGCCAGGGCAATTGTAATTTGCTGGAACTACTGTCCCTTCAATAGTATTACAAACCTCTTCAACAATATTATCATCAAGCCCTAAAATTGCAGCCATTGTGGATGGTTTTTCCTCACAGGATTTTTGCATTGCCAATGCTCTTTTATGAACTAGATTTAAACCATCTTCAAACGAAAGACATTTATTTGCAACTAAAGCTGAAATTTCACCCAGTGAATGTCCAGCTACCATATCTGGTTTAAAATTTTCACCTAAAGTCATAGCAAGAATTACTGAATGTAAGAATATAGCAGGTTGTGTAACTTTTGTTTGTTTCAGCTCTTGATCTGTTCCATTGAACATAATATCTGAAATATTGAAACCTAAAATGTCATTGGATTTTAGGAATAAGTTTTTTGCAGATTTGTTAGAGTCAAATAAATCTTTTCCCATTCCTGAAAATTGGGCTCCTTGACCAGGAAAAACATATGCTTTCATAATATTAATTAATCTCTATTTCCAAAAAGTCTTAGCAACATTAAAAATAGATTGATAAAATCCAAGTATAACGTAAGAGCTCCTAAAACCATCATTTTTTGAGCTGTTTCGGAACCTTGGTCAATTTGAATTCCAATTTTTTTAATCTTTTGCACATCATAAGCGGTTAGACCTGTAAATACTAAAACTCCTATTATTGAAATAATATAATCCATTAAAGGACTTCCAATAAACATATTTACAATACTTGCTACAACAATCCCTACTACACCCATCATTAGCAAACTTCCCATTTTTGTTAAATCAGTTTTTGTTGTATAACCGGTAAGGGCCATGATGCCAAATGTCAATGCACTAATAAAAAATGTAGTTGCGATAGAGGAAATTGAGTAAATAGCAAAAATGGTACTTAAGCTAATCCCAGTTAATGTTGAATAAAGAATAAATATTCCTAATAAAAATTTCACACTGTATTTATTAAATCCAAACCCTATCATCATAACTAATCCTAATGGAGCAAGGGTTGAAATCCATCCAAAGGTTGTTAACCTTTCCTCAGAACTAATTATATAGTTTTTCATTTCATCACTTGCAAACCATACAGCGGAAATTCCTGAAATGATAAGGGCTGTAAACATTAAAGAAAAAACATTAGCCACAAAACTGCTAGTATTGGTTCTAGACTTTGATTTGGTATAATTATTTATTTTTATTGGTTCCATATTATAACTTATACTTTAATTAAAGTTGTTCTTTTAGTTTTAGCAAAAATGATTTTATTTTCACCATTTTGTCCAATATTAATTTCTGATTTTTTAGTTCTGAAATATCGGCTTTTAAAACATCTTTGGCTCCATTTAATGTATAACCCCTTTCCTTTACTAAGTGGTAAATTAAATGACAATTCTTGACGTCCTCTTTTGTAAATTGACGATTTCCTTTATTATTTTTTTTTGGTTTGAGTATTTCAAACTCTTTTTCCCAAAATCTAACTAAGGAGGTGTTGACATTTAACATTTTAGCTAATTCACCAATACTATAATAGATCTTTGGAGATTTATCAATATCAAAGTTTAATAAGTCCATTTATAGAGATTGAGTTGGACGAGAAGAAATCTCTATCACTTTATCGTATTCTTCAGGACTTAAATCGTTGAAAAAGAAGTTTACTGGATTAATTTGTCTTTTATTTTTAAATACTTCGTAATGAAGATGCGGTCCTGTAGATTGACCAGTATTTCCAACATAACCTATGTGGTCTCCTCTTTTAACTTTTTGACCTTTTCTACACTTGAATTTACTACAATGCGCATATCTTGTTTTGTATCCATAGCCATGATTAATTAAAATAGTTTTACCATAACCACCTGTCCATCCAACTTTTTCAATTACACCGTCGCCAGTTGCATATATTTCAGTCCCAACTGGAGCGGTGAAATCCATCCCTTTATGCATTTTAAGAATTTTATATATAGGATGCATTCTCATACCAAATCCAGAAGCAATTCTAGTTAAATCTCGATTGTTTATAGGTTGTATACTAGGTATAGCCTTAAGCATTTTTTGTTTTTCTTTGGTAATCTCAAAAACCTCGTCAAAGGATTTTGATTGTGAAGAGAGTTTTTTCTCAATTAATTCTAATTTTTGAACTATTTCAACAACTAATTCTCCGTACTCAATATTTTCATATTTTTTAAACTTGATTGGGTTACCACCTGTTCCAAGTTTTCTTTTGTGATCTGGATATGGGTCGGCTTCAAAAATTGCTCTGTAAATATTATCATCTTTGTTTTGAATGTCATTAAGAACCTCAAGAATAAGGTTAAGATCTTTATTGAAAACGGATATTTCTTGTCTTAAACTTTGGTTTTCCTTTGCTGCTTCTTTTTGTATAAATGATTTGATATTATAAAATGAAAAGGAAAGTATTAGAACAGAAACAACTACAGATGCAATTAAATAATAAGAAAGTCTTTTAAACTTATCCCATAGGGTTAAATTTATCCTTTCATAATTAAGAGTATTAGGATTGTATTTATAATTTGTATTTTTCAATTTATACTAAATTTACGCGAATTTAATCATTTTTACTTTAAGTTAAATACATCTTCTTAACCCTGTTTTGTTGAGAACAAATCAAAACCTAATGTCATGAATTCTATTTATATCATTTTTACATTTTTAATTCTTAGCTTGTTTTCTGTAAAGGACTCCTATTCGATTTATAATATTCACTTTAAAAAATTATATCAAAATGACACCTTGCAAAACAAGAAAGATACCATAAATTTAATTGCAGTAGGTGATATTATGATGGGTACCAATTTCCCAAATAATAGCTATTTACCTATTAATGATGGAGCAGATTTATTTAAGAACGTTGAGTTTTTTTTAAATAAAGGAGATATCACTTTTGGTAATTTAGAGGGCGTTATTGGTAGTGGGGGAATTCCTAAATCTTGTAATAATCCAAAATATTGTTATACTTTCCGAATGCCAGAACATTTTATTTCTAACATTAAAAATGCAGGATTTGACTTGTTAAGTATCGCAAATAATCACGCTAATGATTTTGGCTTGGAAGGTAGAAAGAAAACCGCGTCAGTTTTAAAAACTGCTGATATTAATTTTGCAGGTTCATTGGATAAGCCTTACACAGTTTTTACTAAAAAAAATATTAAGTATGGGTTTCTTTCAACTGCTCCAAATAGTGGTTGCTTTAGTATGAAAAATTATTCTAAAGTTGTGGAGTATGTAAAGTATTTGGATTCAATATGTGACATTGTTATTGTTTCTTTTCATTCAGGAGCAGAAGGTTATAAAGCAATTCATACTCCTAGAGTTGATGAGTTTTATCTAGGAAATAATAGAGGAAATGTTTATGAATTTGCTCATTTATGCATTGATGCAGGTGCTGATGTTCTTCTTGGCCATGGCCCCCATGTTACAAGAGCAGTTGAATTATATAAAAATAGATTTATTACTTATAGTATGGGGAATTTCTGTACTTATGCGAGGTTTAATTTAAAAGGACCTAGTGGTGTCGCTCCAATTTTTGATATTAGTTTAAATTCCAATGGTGAGTTTATTGCTGCAAAAGTTATTTCTATAAAGCAAATAGGAGAAGGAATTCCATTAGTTGATCCTTCTAAAGCTGCTTGGAAATATCTACAAAGCCTATCTAAAGAAGATTTCCCAGAATCAGCTTTAATTTTTAATGAAAAAAAGTGTATTATATCAAAATCGCACTAAAAAAATTTTCTTATTATTTTTTTGATAATAAACGCACTAAAATTCTATAATCATTAAAATAGTATATTTAAAATAAATAACTTTAGTCTTAATTAATACCACACAATAATTTATGAACTCAAAACATATAAGAGCTGCTTTTTTTTCATTTTTTAATGCTAAAAATCATAGTATTGAAAAATCTGCACCTATGGTGGTAAAAGATGACCCTACTCTTATGTTTACTAATGCAGGTATGAATCAATTCAAAGATATTTTTCTTGAGTTTGAGATTCCTAAATATAAAAGAGTTGCCAATACCCAAAAATGTTTAAGAGTTTCAGGAAAACACAATGATTTGGAAGAGGTAGGAGTTGATACTTACCATCATACAATGTTTGAAATGTTGGGTAATTGGTCTTTTGGAGATTATTTCAAGAAAGAAGCAATTCAATGGTCTTGGGAACTTTTTACAGAAATCTATAAAATAGACAAAAGCAAACTATATGTCACTGTTTTTCAAGGAGATGAAAAAGATGGAACAACTTTTGATAAAGAAGCGTATGAATTTTGGGAAAATTTGATTTCTAAAGATCGTATTTTAAAATTTGGAAAAAAAGATAATTTTTGGGAGATGGGAACTCAAGGTCCATGTGGACCAAGTTCTGAAATTCATATTGATTTAAGAAATGACGAGGAAATTCACAAAATACCTGGAAAAGACTTGGTGAATAAAGACCACCCTCAAGTTGTTGAATTATGGAATCTTGTTTTTATGGAGTTCAATAGAAATTCTGATGGTTCATTAGCTCCATTAAAAAATAAGCATGTTGATACGGGAATGGGATTGGAAAGATTAGCTATGGTTCTTCAAGGTAAGAATAGTAATTATGATACTGATATTTTTAAACCAATAATTGATTCTTTAGAGTCTATCTCAAATAAAAAATATTTATCTAGTAATTTAGATGACTCACAAATTAAAGTAAATATTGCTTTTAGAGTAATTGTAGATCATCTGAGAGCAGTTACTTTTTCAATTACAGATG
Organism: uncultured Flavobacteriales bacterium; assembly: GCA_938075455.1. Lineage (GTDB taxonomy): Bacteria > Bacteroidota > Bacteroidia > Flavobacteriales_D > Parvicellaceae > MED-G20. The sequence goes on along the minus strand of CALJHN010000006.1, from coordinate 105,662 downwards.
GTCAGTTGCCATCCAATACTGGTGCTGGATATGTAATAAGGAGAATTTTAAGAAGAGCAATTAGATATGGTTATCAGTTTTTAGATTTAAAGGAACCATTTATTTTTCAGTTAGTTCCCTCACTTGTAAATAATTTTGACGGAGTTTTTCAGGAATTAAGTCTTCAGCAAGATTTTATTAAAAAGATAATCCAAGAAGAAGAAATATCTTTTTTTAGGACTTTAAGTTCTGGCATTAAAAGGATGGCAGAAATTGTTAAGAGTCAAAAAAAACATTTAAAAAATACTGTAAGCGGTCAATTGGCTTTTGAATTGTACGACAGATATGGGTTTCCTTTAGACCTTACTCAACTCATTGCATCTGAAAACAAACTAAAGATAGATATTGTAGAATTTGAAAAATGTCTCAATGAACAAAAAAACAGATCTAAAATTGATGCTGTTACTCAATACGGAGATTGGATAGTTTTGAAGCAAGATGATGTACAAGAATTTGTTGGATATGACCATTCAAATGCAAAAATCATTATTACTAAGTATCGTTCATTAGTTGTTAAAGGAAAAACAAAATTTCAATTAATATTTAATTTAACTCCTTTTTATCCAGAAGGAGGAGGTCAAGTAGGAGATACTGGTTTTATTGAAGATAACCAAGGAATGGTACAGATTAAGGATACTAAAAAAGAAAATGGGGTTATAGTTCATTATGTTGATGAGTTACCAAAGAATTTGAACTCTTCCTTCCATGGGCAAGTAGATTTAGAAAGAAGAACTAAAATCTCTAAAAATCATTCTGCAACTCATTTGTTGCACCATGCTCTTAGAGAAGTTTTAGGAAATCATGTTGAACAAAAAGGATCTCTTGTAACCGAAAATTATTTAAGATTTGATTTTTCTCATTTTTCAAAGTTGAATCCTAAAGAATTGGATTTAATAGAACAACAAGTCAACAAACAAATTAGAGAAGCTAATTCTTTAATTGAAGAACGAAACATTCCAATTGAAATTGCTAAGCAAAAAGGAGCAATTATGTTATTTGGAGAAAAGTATGGGGACTCAGTAAGAGTGATTCAATTTGGGAACTCTATAGAACTATGTGGAGGTATACATGTTTCGAATAGCGCAAATATTGGAAATTTTAAAATATCCTCAGAAAGCTCAATTTCATCTGGAATTAGAAGAATTGAAGCTCTTTGTGATGAAAAAGCAGATGAAGTAATTAGTAATAAATTAAACGAGTATGAGGCAATTTCAAAGCTATTGAAACATCCTCAAGAATTATTGTCTGCAGTAGAGTTGCTTCTATCAAATAACCAGTCACTACAAAAAAAGTTAGATTCTTATAATTTATTAAGATTAAAAGAAGTTAAAAAACAATTGTTGTCCACTAAAAAAGAGTTGGATTCATTTTCTATTATAGAAAATCAATTAGATATATCCGCTGAGGAAATGAAACAAATCATTTTTGAAATAAAAGCAGAAATGAAAAGTTTAGTGGTCCTTTTGTCTACTAAACAAAATAATAAACCATTCATTTCATTAATGATTTCAGAAGACTTAGTCAAGTCTAAAAATTGGAATGCCGGTTTAATCATTAGAGAACTTGCAAAAGAAATTAAAGGTGGTGGTGGTGGACAACCATTCTTTGCCACTGCAGGAGGGTCGGATGTGAATGGTCTTAAGAATGTAACTCTAAAAGCTAGAGAAATATTTAAATAACTGCAGGAACATATTTTTTAATATCTTCTAAGTCAATATCATTTTCAGAAAGAATTATTAATCTTTCTAATATATTTCTAAGTTCTCTAACATTTCCTGTCCATTTCATTTTTTTAAGTTTATCAATTGCCTTATTAGAAATTGCTTTTTGTTTAGTGCCATGTTCTTTACAAATTTTCTCAATGAAATAATTACAAAGCATAGGAATATCTTCTATTCTATCATTGAGCGATGGAACTTTAATTGGAATAACATTTAGCCGATGAAATAAATCTTCTCTAAAATTCCCGTTCTCTATTTCCTTTTTAAGATTTTTATTTGTTGCAGCTATTATTCTAGGGTTTACAGAAATTGCTTTGTTCCCACCAACTCTAGTTATTTTATTTTCTTGGAGAGCTCTTAAAACTTTTGATTGAGCTGAAAGACTCATGTCACCAATCTCATCTAGAAATAATGTTCCATTACTAGCCTGTTCAAATTTTCCTATTTTTTGTTTGTAGGCAGATGTGAAAGAACCTTTTTCATGGCCAAATAATTCACTTTCAATTAATTCAGATGGAATAGCTGCACAATTTATTTCTACAAATAAATTTTTATTTCTACTACTTTTTTCATGAATTTGATTGGCAACTAATTCTTTTCCTGTTCCATTAGATCCAGTTATTAAGACTCTTGCATTTGAATTTGCAACTTTAGTTATTAGTTCTAGGATAGATTTTATTTCCGGGCTTTGGCCAATTATTTCAGATTTAGATTTTATTTTCTTTTTTAAAATAGTATTTTCTTTTTTTAGATGAATGTTATCTAGTGCATTTCTAACACAAGTCAAAACTCTATTTAAATCTAATGGTTTTTCAATATAATCAAAAGCTCCAATTTTTAAAGTTTCTACAGCTGTTTCAATATCTCCATGGCCACTAATCATAATAACTGGAGATAAAATATTGTTTTCTACTATTTTTTTAAGTGTTTCTATTCCATCAATTTTGGGCATTTTAATATCACAAAATATTAAATCAAAGTTTTTTTCCTCGGCCATTTTATAGCCTTCAATACCATCTTGAGCAGTTACAACTAGGTACTTTTCAAACTCTAATATTTCTTTTAAAGTTGCCCTAATTGAACGCTCATCATCTATTATTAAAATTTTCTTCAATTTTTCAACCATTTAAAAAGATCTGAATAACTAGCTTTCTTTCCATAAGATAAAATTCCTTTTCTATAGATTCTTCCTGATAGCCAAGTAGTACCAATAAAAGTTATAGTCAATAAAAATAAACTAAGAATAATTTCCCATATTTCTACACTACTATCTCCAATCCCCATAGCAATTCTTACTATCATTATTATTGGAGATGTAAACGGTATTTCACTTAGCCAAAAAGCCAAAGACGAAGAAGGGTCATCAATAACTTTACTAGCCATTAGAATTGCAAATACCATGGGGATGGTTAGTGGTATAAGAAACTGTTGTGTATCTGCTTCCTCATCTACTGCTGCTCCAATAGCCGCCATTAATCCACTGTATAATAAATATCCTCCCAAAAAGAACAATATGAAAAATACAATTAAATAGGACCATTGAACTTCATTGATTATAAATTGAATGGTTTCGTTATTTGGATCAATTTTGAAACTATTATTTACTAATTTATCTGAATTCATCTGAAGTGATGGGTCGTACTTATCTATTATTAGAAGAGGAAAGATGGTTATAGATATGATAATTGTGACTATTGCCCAAATAATAAATTGAGTAATTCCAACTAGCCCAACGCCGATAATTTTAGCCATCATTAGTTCAAATGAAGAAACCGAGGATATAATTACTTCAACTATTCTATTTGTTTTTTCTTCGATAACTCCTCTCATTACTTGAACAGAGTAAAGGAAAATAAATCCATATATAAAAAATGCAAGAGCAATTCCTACAAATGCTTTTCTTTGAATATTTCTATTTTCTTTATTTTCAATATCAACAACATCCAGATTAATTTTAGTTTTAATTGATTTGTAAGTAGAAATATCAATGTTATTGAAATTTACACGATATAGTTCTATAGCTTCATTTATAATACTTGATAGATGTTTTTGAACTCCAGTTGAGGGAATTTCTTTGTACAAACACTTAGCAGTCATAGAGTTTGTTTTAATTAAATTAATTGGCAAATACAATAATAAATCTAGTTCATCATCTTTTTTAAAAATTTCTTGAACTTCGTTGTAGTCTTTTTCATTTGGAGCCCATTGAAGGTGGTATTTATTTGAATTCCTTAGAATACTATCAAATAAATGTGACTCATCTACTACTAAAATTTCATACTTCCCTTTTTTGTCTTGAGATAAGTAGCTAGTTAACAAAATAAATCCAACTATTAACAAGGGGCCTAAAAAACTCATTAAAATAAATGTTTTCTTTTTCACCCTAGTGAGATATTCTCTAGAAATTATTAATCCAATTTTACTCATCAGTTGTTGCTTTTATAAAGACATCATTGATACTAGGGATTTTCTTATTGATTTCTAAAATTTCAACGTGGTCAACTATGCCTTTTATAAATTTATTGATAGTAAAATCGTTTAATAATTTGATTTCTGCTTTATTAATATTTTCATTTATATTAATATGATTCATAAGTTCCCATCCTCCCCAGACAGCATTGGTAAAGTTAATTTGGTTGCCACTATACAAAATAGTCCATAAACTTTCTTCGTAATTTTTTTTGATTTCATTAATACTTCCATGTAATATTTTTTTAGAATGATTGATAATCGCAACCTCTTCGCAAATTTCTTCTACAGAGTTCATGTCGTGGGTTGATAAAATAATACTTGTATTATTTTTCTTAAGTTCTAATATTTCATTTTTTATTAAAAGGCTATTAACCGGGTCTAATCCACTTAATGGTTCATCTAAAATCAAAACTTTAGGCTCGTGTAATACGGTGGTTATAAATTGAATTTTTTGGGCCATTCCTTTGGAAAGGTCTTCCACTTTTTTGTTCCACCAATTTTCTGCACCAAGTTTCTCAAACCAATACCTTAATTTTTGCTTTGCTTGTTTTTTTGAAAGTCCTTTAAGTTGAGCAAGATATAGTACTTGTTCACCAACTTTCATTTTTTTATACAATCCTCTTTCTTCTGGAAGATAACCTATTGAATGAATATGTTTCCTTGATAAAAGTTCACCAGCAAACTTTACCACTCCGTGATCTGGTTCTAGTATTTGATTGATAATTCTAATTAAAGTAGTCTTCCCCGCACCATTCGGACCCAATAGTCCAAAAATTTTGGACTCCCCAATCGAAAGGTTAATATTATCTAATGCTTTGTGGTCAGTATAGGATTTGTGAAGTCCCTCAATTTCAATTATATTTTTTGAAGACATTTATATCGAAAATCAAGCAAAACGGTTTTTCATTCGGTCAAAAAAGTTTTTTGTTTGATTTAGTTTAGGCTTGAAGTTATCACTTTCATTTAATTTTAGCAATAATTCTTTTTCTTCTTTAGAAATTTTTTGAGGTGTAAAAACTTGTATATTCACTATCATATCACCTCTTCCATACCCATTCACATCTGGAATTCCTTTAGACCTTAATCTCAAATTTTTTCCACTTTGTGTACCTGAGGGAATTTTAATTTTTGCTTTTCCACTAACCATTGGGATTTCAATAGTTTTTCCAATTACTGCATCTGAAAATGTAATTCCAAGTTGGTATAGTATATCAGTTCCATTTCTTACTAAATGTTCGTGCTCTATTTCTTCAATCGCAATAATTAAATCACCTGCGACTCCACCACCCGGCGCCTCATTACCTTTTCCTTCCATACTTAATTGCATTCCTTCCTCAACTCCAGCAGGAATTTCTATTTCTATAATAGTTTCTTTTTTCTCTAATCCTGTTGCGTCTACCCCTGATGGTCTTTTTGAAATAATTTGTCCTGATCCTTTGCAATTTGGACAGGTAGATGCTGTTTGCATGGCACCAAGTATGGTATTGGTAACTCTTGTAACTTGTCCAGCTCCGTTACAACTAGGACAAGTTGAAAACTCAACACCACTTGCAGCAACTAACTTATTTACCTTTATTTTCTTTTGAACACCATTTACTATATCTTCTAAAGAAAGCCTTAATTTGACTCTGAGATTAGAACCTTTTCTAATTCTTCTCCCACCACTACCACGACCAAATCCACCCCCACCTCCAAAGGAGGATCCAAAAATATCTCCAAAATGATCAAATATATCATCCATAGACATTCCACCACCTCTGCCACCAAACCCTTGACCTCCTTCAAATGCAGCATGGCCAAACTGGTCATATTGCTGTCTTTTTTGTGGATTACTTAAAATTTCATATGCTTCAGCTGCCTCTTTAAAGCTTTTTTCAGCTGCACTATTTCCCGGGTTTTTATCAGGATGGTATTTTATGGCTAATTTTCTGTATGCTTTTTTTATTTCACCTTCAGATGCATTTTTAGAGAGGTTTAGTGTTTCGTAATAATCTTTTTTACTCATTTTAAAGTTATTTATTCTCCTACTACTACTTTGGCAAATCTTATTACTTTATCATTTAATATATATCCCTTTTCAATAACATCCATAACTTTTCCTTTCATTTTGTCTTTCGTTGCAGGTATTTTAGTAATAGCTTCATGAATGTCTGGATCAAAGCTTTTTCCTAAAGAATTCATAGGTTTTAAACCTTGATTTGTCAAAGTTTTATAAATTTTGTTGTGAATCAATTCAAAACCTTCTTTTACAGTTGATATTTCCTCCACTTTTTTATTATTGTCCATTGCTCTTTCAAAATCGTCCAAAATAGGAATAATTTCTTTTAATAGATTTTCACTAGCATTAGTGATAATTTCTATTTTTTCTTTTGCAGTTCTTTTTCTGTAATTCTCAAACTCAGAATACAACCTAACGTATTTGTCTTTGAAATCAATATTAATTTCTTTTATTATGCTTTCTTCAGAAGCCTGATTGGGAGAATCTACTTTGATTTCTTGTTCTGATTCCTCTTTTAATTTTTTCTTTTTCTTTGACTTCATTTTTGTATAAATATTTTTGCATGAATTATGCAAATTACGAACCAAATTTAAAATACGACAAAGTGTCATATTTTAAAATGAGTTAATAGCGTTTAATTTTTATTAAAGTGATTTTACCAACTTGTCTATTTGTTGGTGTAGTGCAATTCCTCTTAGGTTTTTAGATATTATTTTACCATCAGCATCAATTAAAAAATTGTAAGGAATTCCTCTTACGCCATATGTAGTGGCACTCTCACTTGCCCAGCCTTTAAGGTCGCTGACATGTTCTTTCCAAATTAAATTATCTTTTAAAATTGCATTTTCCCATGCAGATTTATTTTTATCCAAAGAAACACTGTAAATCTTAAAGCCTTTTGCCGATTTAAATTTGCTTTTTGAATATTTATTGTAGGCGGCAACTATATTTGGATTCTCTCTTCTGCATGGTCCACACCATGAAGCCCAAAAGTCAATTAAAACAATATTTCCTTCTAAAGAGGATAGTTTAATATTATCGCCATTTGGGCTTTTTAAATCTAAATCTGGTGCAATATTTCCAATATTTACACCAACTTTTTCTTGATTTGTGGTCTGTGCTTCAATATTGAAAGTACAAATCATAATGCTTAGAATAATAAAATTTAAAGTTTTCATATTTATTTCTAGTTAAATAGAGCTTACACGTTAATCAATTCTTTTTATTTGAGCTCCTAAATTAAGTAACCTTTCTTCAATATTTTCATAACCCCTATCAATTTGTTCGATATTTAAGACTGTACTTTTACCCTTCGCCGATAAAGCTGCTATCAAAAGTGAAACTCCAGCTCGTATATCGGGTGAAGTCATTTTAATTCCTTTTAATGATGCTTTCCTATCTAATCCAATTACAGTTGCTCTGTGTGGGTCACATAATATAATTTGAGCACCCATATCTATTAATTTGTCTACAAAAAACAATCTGCTTTCAAACATTTTTTGGTGAACCAAAACACTTCCTCTTGCCTGAGTGGCAGTCACTAGAATTATACTCAATAAATCTGGTGTAAATCCCGGCCATGGAGCATCTGATATTGTCATAATTGAACCATCAATAAAAGATTCTATTTCGTAATTTTCTTGTGATGGAATAAATATATCATCTCCTTTCCTCTCCAATTTAATCCCTAATTTTCTAAATACATTGGGAATCATTCCAAGTTTCTCATAAGCAACATTTTTAATCAGTATTTCGGATTGAGTCATAGCCGCTAATCCAATAAAACTCCCAATTTCAATCATGTCTGGAAGAATAGTATGAGAACATCCATCTAGTTTTTCAACGCCATTAATTATAATTTTATTTGAACCAAGACCAGTTATATTAGCTCCCATGCTGTTGAGCATTTCACAAAGCTGTTGAATATATGGTTCGCAAGCAGCATTGTAAATAGTTGTTTCTCCTTTTGCCAAAACAGCAGCCATAATAATATTTGCAGTCCCTGTTACTGAAGCTTCGTCCAGTAGCATATAAGTGCCTTGAAGTCCGTTGGGTGAGTGAGCTTTATAAAAATTAGTATTCTTATCATAATCAAACTCTGCACCAAGATTTTGAAACCCTATAAAATGAGTATCTAACCTTCTTCTGCCAATTTTATCACCTCCAGGTTTTGGAATATAGCCTTTACCAAACCTAGCTAAGAGTGGCCCAACAACCATAATAGATCCTCTAAGACTTGCCCCTTTTTTTTTAAAAACATCAGAGGTCATTATATCTACATCTACCTCATCTGCTTTGAAACTGTAAGATCCTTTTCCTAGCTGTTTTATTTTAACTCCTAAAGTTGATAATAAATCAATAAGTTTATTAACATCAATTATATCTGGAATATTATTAATAATTACTTTTTTTTCAGTTAGTAAAACTGCATTTATAACCTGAAGAGCTTCGTTTTTAGCCCCCTGAGGAGTTATCTCTCCCGTAAGTTTTTTTCCGCCAATTATTTCAAAAGCTCCCATTGTACTTTCTTCTATTTTTATTTTTTGGATAGTTCTTACTGTTATATGATTTCTTCTTCTTGAATGCTTTTACAATTTCATTAGTATCTCTAAGTTTTTCAGATGTGATAGTTAGTTTGCCACCTGAAAGGTCTTCAAGCTGCTTAATAATCAAACCGTCGCTTACCGAATCTCTATTCCACTGAAGATAAGACGTCTTAAGTAGATTTGCAATATGTTTTACCAATTTTTCTTTGTCTTCTCCATCCTTAAGTTCTGTAGCTGCTTTCACCATGTCTTCCATTATTTTTCCATAATGCTTAAATTTTATAGCATTACTTGGATATGGGACTTCATCAGGCTTTGATTGATAAAGTTCTTTCTGTGGCTTTTTGTATGGAGATTCTACGTCAAGTTCAAAATTTGCTATAATATGCAGATGAGCCCATAGTTTTTGAGCATGTTCCTCACTTTTATTGTTGTTTTTTGTATTTGGATTAATTAAATCCATGACTTTAATAATAACATTTACACATTTCTGTCTCTCATCTTTATCTTTAATTTTTATGGCATGTTCCACCATTTTATGAATATTCCTACCATATTCAGGTATTGCTAATTTTCCCATTTCTGTGTTGTATCCCAACTCTAGTGTTGAACTCATAATAAATTGTGTGAAATTTTGTTTCAAATGTAGTAATTTAACGGAACAATACAATCAATTTTAGATCAATTGAAGTTTGGCAAATTTTAATAACAATTGTTTTTGACCTGTGCTTGGGAAGAAAACTGTAGCCTTTGTATTTGGAAAATCACCGTTAAGTTCGACGACTTTTCCTTTCCCAAATCTTTCATGAACTACTTGATCTCCAATTTTTATTTTTAAAATATCCTTTTCTTTATTGTAACTAGCACTATTATTTTTAGTACTTACTTTTTTAAGATGAGCCAATGGCTTGCTAAATTTATTTTTTAATGGCTGTGATAAAGATTTTGAAAAACTCTTTTTAAAAGGTTCAGAAGATCTTTTTCTTGAAAAGGAATGTTCGATATATTTTGGATCTAGTTCTTCCAAAAACCTACTTGGCTCACATTGTATTAAATTTCCCCATCTAAATCTACTTACAGCATAAGATAAAGTCAGATTTACTTTTGCTCTCGTAACTGCAACATAAAACAACCTTCTTTCTTCTTCTAAATCAGATTTTGAATTTTTTGACAACATTGAGGGGAATAAATCTTCTTCCATTCCAACAACATTTATATTAGAAAATTCTAATCCTTTTGCTGCATGGATTGTCATTAAAGAAACTTTATTAACATCATCATCTTCTCCTTTGTCCGCGTCAGTTAGTAATGCAACATCAATTAAAAAATCTCCTAGTACAACAAGGGAGTCATCCTCCGAGTTTTTGGAGAATTCTTGTATTCCATTTAAAAGCTCTTGAACATTTTCAAATCGTACAATTCCCTCCGGAGTTCTGTCATTACTTAAATCTCTAATTAATCCTGTGTCTTTAGCTATCTCTAAGGCTAACTCATAGGCATCAGATTTATTTAATCTGGAGTTATAATTCAATATCATCGAGGTGAATTGATCTATTTTGCTTCTAGTCCCAGTATTAACTTCAAATCCAAATAGATTTGGATCTTTTAAAACAGCCCAAAGAGAAACATCTCTTTGGTTGGCACATATTATTGCTTTATTTATAGTTGTAATACCAATTCCTCTTTTAGGATAATTTATAATTCTTTTAAGAGCTTCTTCGTCATTTAAATTAGCCGATAATCTGTAATAGGCTAATAAATCTTTAATTTCTTTTCTTTGATAAAAAGACAAACCACCATAAATTTTATATGGTATGTTTAATTTTCTTAAAGCTTCTTCAAAAGATCTTGATTGGGCATTGGTTCGGTAAAGAATAGCAAAATTTTTATAAGAAATACTTTGTGAAACTGAACTATCGAAGATATTATTAGCTACCACTTTTCCTTCTTCATTATCCGAAAAGCTTTTTATTATTTTTATTTTACTTCCAGTCTTATTTTCTGTCCATACATTTTTTTTAATCTGATCTTTATTGATTCTTATTATGCTATTTGCAGCCTCAACAATATTTTTAGTTGATCTGTAGTTCTGTTCCAATTTAAATAATTGATAGTCTGGATAATCTTTTCTAAAATTTAATATATTTTTGATATTTGCCCCTCTAAAAGAATAGATTGATTGTGCATCATCTCCCACAACACATATATTTTCAAAGCGAGCTGCTAGAGATTTTATTATTAAATACTGAGCATGGTTAGTATCTTGGTATTCATCTACAAGAATGTATTTAAACTTATCTTGATATTTATAGAGTACTTCTGGGTTTTGTTTTAGTAAAACATTTGTTTTAAACAATAAGTCGTCAAAGTCCATAGCAGAAGCTCTAAAACACCTTTGACTGTAAGTCATATATATATCGCCAATTTGTGGTCTTCCAGTAGATCGATCAGTTAATTTTATATCGCTGTCATTTAAATAGTTTTCTGGGCCAATTAAGCTATTTTTTGCAGCAGAAATTCTATTATATATAATGCCAGGTTTGTAAAGCTTGTCGTCTAATTTTTTTTCTTTTACAATCGTTTTAATTAAGCTTTTGGCATCTTGAGTATCATAAATAGTAAAATTAGAAGGAAATCCAATTTTTTCGTGTTCAACTCTAAGGATTCTAGCAAAAACAGAGTGAAAAGTGCCCATCCAAATATTTCTAGAGTTTTCTGAGCCAACCATTGTTGATATTCGCTCTTTCATTTCTTGCGCAGCTTTGTTTGTAAATGTCAGAGAAAGAATATTAAATGGATCAATTCCATTTTCTATTAAATAAGCAATTCTGTGAGTCAATACCTTTGTTTTTCCAGATCCTGCTCCAGCTATAACCATTATTGGTCCATTAATTACTTTTGTTGCTTCAGTTTGAGATTTATTTAGTCCTTGAAGTATGTTCATTTTTGTAGTTCCAAATCTACTTAGAAAATTAATAAATATTTGTTTTGTAAAACAACAATAATTTTAGCTATATCTACACATTTAGTAAATAATAAATAATCCTCAGTAAATAAACATTTTAAAAATAATCGTTCATATATTGGATTTTTAAGATATTCTCATACCTTTGCAAGCCGAAAAATCAATAAATAAAGTAAAATGCCAACGATACAGCAGTTAGTAAGAAAGGGTAGACAAACTAAAATAAAAGTTAGTAAATCTATAGCATTAAATTCTTGTCCACAGAGGAGAGGAGTGTGTGTTAGAGTATACACAACTACTCCAAAAAAGCCAAACTCTGCAATGAGAAAAGTTGCTAGAGTTAGACTTACCAATGGAAAAGAAGTAAATGCCTACATCGGCGGTGAAGGACATAATTTACAAGAACACAGTATAGTTTTAGTAAGAGGCGGGAGAGTAAAAGATTTACCAGGTGTTAGATACCATATAGTTAGAGGAGCGTTGGATACAGCAGGTGTAGAAGGTAGATCACAAAGAAGATCTAAGTATGGCACCAAAAAAGTTAAAAAGAAATAACTTATTAGATGAGAAGAAGAACAGCAAAAAAGCACATTATTTTACCAGATCCTAAGTTTAAAGACACTGAGGTTACAAAATTTGTGAATAGTCTTATGGTAGACGGAAAGAAAAATATTGCATTCAATATTTTTTATGATTCTATAGCAATAGTCTCAGAAAAAACATCAGAAGATGGTTTAGAGATATGGAAAAAAGCAGTTGCAAATATTACCCCAGCAGTCGAAGTTAAAAGTAGAAGAGTAGGTGGAGCAACATTCCAAATTCCAACACCTGTAAGAGATAGCAGAAAAAGATCTTTAGCTATAAAATGGTTAATCGGTTTTTCACAGAAAAGAAACGAAAAGACCATGAGCGAAAAATTAGCAGGAGAAATTATGGCAGCATCCAAAGAAGAAGGAGCTGCATTTAAGAAAAAAGAAGATGTTCATAGAATGGCAGAAGCCAATAAAGCATTTTCACACTTCAGGTTTTAATAGACATGGCAAGAGATTTAAAATACACAAGAAACATTGGGATTGCAGCACATATAGATGCTGGAAAGACTACTACTACTGAAAGAATTCTATATTATGGTGGGGTAAGCCATAAAATTGGAGAAGTACATGACGGTGCTGCTACAATGGATTGGATGGAGCAAGAACAAGAAAGAGGTATTACCATTACTTCCGCTGCAACTACTCTTAATTGGAATTATAGAGAACAAGAATACCATGTAAATATAATCGATACACCAGGACACGTTGATTTCACGGTTGAAGTAAATAGGTCTTTGAGAGTTTTAGATGGTTTGGTATTTTTATTTAGTGCAGTTGACGGGGTTGAGCCTCAATCCGAGACTAATTGGAGATTGGCAAATAATTACAATGTTCCTAGAATTGGATTCGTTAATAAGATGGATCGTCAAGGTGCTGATTTTCTTAATGTTTGTAAGCAAGTCAAAGAAATGTTAGGAAGTCATGCTTTGCCATTGCAAATTAATATTGGTTCTGAAGACGATTTTAAAGGTGTAGTTGATTTGATTAATTTTAAGGGGATTGTTTGGAATGAAGATGATATGGGTATGACATTCAAAGAAATTGAAATACCAGCAGATATCATTGATGAAGCTAGAGCTCTAAGAGGAGAATTATTGGAAGCAGTTGCTGAATTTGACGATAACTTATTAGAAAAATATTTCGAGGATGAGAATTCTTTGACAGAAAGAGAAATTTTGGATGCCCTAAGAGAAGCTACTATTGCTGGTAAAGTTGTTCCTATGATGTGTGGTTCTGCTTTTAAAAACAAAGGTGTACAAACAATGTTAGATATGGTAATGGAAATTCTTCCATCACCTTTAGATATAAAAGCTATTTCTGGAACGGATCCAAATACCGGGGAGGAAATTTCTAGGCAACCATCCGTAAATGAACCTTTTAGCTCACTGGCTTTTAAAATTGCTACGGATCCATTTGTTGGTAGATTATGTTTTACTAGAGCTTACTCTGGTAAATTAAATTCTGGTTCTTATGTATACAATACTAGGACATCTAAAAAAGAAAGAATTTCTAGAATTTTTCAAATGCATGCTAACAAACAAAATCAGATTCCATCATTAGATGCTGGAGATATTGGTGCATTGGTTGGATTTAAAGATATTAAGACTGGTGATACGCTTTGTGATGAAAAAAAGCACATAATATTAGAATCAATGGATTTTCCAGAACCAGTAATTGGTTTGGCAATTGAGCCTAAAACTCAAGCAGACGTCGATAAACTTGGTTTAGCTCTTTCAAAATTAGTTGAAGAAGATCCAACTTTTAGAGTAAAAACAGACGAAGACTCTGGTCAGACAATTATTTCTGGAATGGGAGAATTACATCTTGATATAATTTTAGATCGTCTAAGAAGAGAATTTAAAGTTGAGTGTAATCAAGGAGCGCCTCAAGTTGCATACAAAGAAGCAATTAGCTCATCTGCTGAACATAGAGAAGTTTACAAAAAGCAATCAGGTGGTAGAGGTAAATTTGCTGACATAGTATTTACTATCGAACCTGGAGATGCTGAAAAGCCTGGTTTAATCTTTACCAATAAAATCAAAGGTGGTAATATTCCTAAAGAATATATTCCATCTGTAGAGAAAGGATTTAAAGATGCCATGAATAATGGTGTTTTAGCTGGATATCCAATTGACAATATGCAAATAACATTAACAGACGGTTCTTTTCATGCAGTTGATTCGGATGCTCTTTCGTTTGAACTTTGTGCTAAGATGGCTTACAGAGCTTCTCTTCCAAAGTGTAATCCAGTTATTTTAGAGCCAATTATGAAAATTGAGGTGGTAACTCCAGAAGCTAATATGGGGGATGTTGTCGGTGATTTAAATAGAAGAAGAGGTCTAATTGAAGGAATGGACGACAGAGCAGGTTCTAAGGTGGTTAAAGCGAAGGTTCCTCTTTCTGAAATGTTTGGATATGTAACCCAATTAAGAACAATTACATCAGGTAGAGCAACCTCAAGTATGGAATTTTCTCATTATTCAGATGCTCCTAAGAGTATTTCTGAGGATGTAATTGCTAAATCTAAAGGTGAAGTAACAGCTTAACAAAAATCATTATGAGTCAAAAAATAAGAATAAAATTAAAATCATACGATCACAACTTAGTAGATAAATCCGCTGAGAAAATTGTTAAGACAGTTAAGACAACTGGTGCAATTGTTAGTGGACCAATTCCACTTCCAACTCATAAAAGAATTTACACAGTTTTGAGATCGCCTCACGTTAATAAAAAATCGAGAGAGCAATTTCAGCTTTGTGCTTATAAAAGATTAATGGATATCTATAGTTCTTCTTCAAAAACTATAGATGCACTAATGAAATTAGAACTTCCTAGTGGAGTTGATGTAGAAATTAAAGTATAAACATAAATATCAAGATGGCTGGTATCATAGGAAAAAAAATAGGGATGACTAGCGTTTACAGTGCCGAGGGTATAAACTTACCATGCACAATAATTGAGGCAGGACCATGTGTCGTGACTCAAATAAAAACGCAAGAAAAGGATGGATATGAATCTGTCCAATTAGGTTTTGAAAATAAAAAAGAGAAAAATACTCCTAAGGCTATGCTTGGTCACTTTAGCAAAGCGAAAACCACTCCTAAAAGAAAAATAGTTGAGTTTAAAGGTTTAAACGAAGTGAATCTTGGAGATTCTGTTACTGTCGATCAATTTCAGGAAGGCGAATTCGTAGATGTTGTTGGAACCTCTAAAGGAAAAGGTTTTCAAGGAGTTGTTAAAAGACACAATTTTGGTGGAGTTGGACAAGCAACCCATGGACAGCACAACAGGATGAGAGCTCCTGGTTCTATTGGTGCTGCTTCATATCCTGCAAGAGTTTTTAAGGGTATGAAAATGGGTGGACGAATGGGCGGAGATAGAGTAAAATCTATCAACCTTGAAGTTCTAAAGATAGTTCCAGAGAAGAATTTATTAATTGTAAAAGGATCAGTTCCCGGTTCTAAAGGATCTTATTTAATAGTTGAGAAATAATGGAGATTAAAGTTTTAAATAAAGAAGGTAAAGCAACTGCTAAAAAAGTTTCATTAACAAAAGAAATTTTTGCTATTGAGCCTAATGATCATGCTATATATTTGGATGTAAAGCAATATCTAGCAAACCAAAGACAAGGTACTCATCAATCTAGAGAGAGGGCAGATATTGCAGGAAGTACAAGAAAAATAAAAAAGCAAAAAGGTACTGGTACTGCTAGAGCAGGGTCGATTAAAAACCCTTTATTCAGAGGAGGTGGTCGTGTTTTTGGTCCAAGACCAAAATCACATGGCTTTAAACTTAATAAAAAATTAAAAGTTCTTGCTAGAAAATCTGCACTTACTTACAAGGCTAAAGAAGATAGTATACTTGTTTTAGACAATTTATCTTTTAAAACACCTAAAACAAAAGATTTTATTTCTGTTCTTAAAAACTTAAAAATAGATGGTGATAAATCTCTTTTCGTTACAAATGAGAAAGATCAAAATACTCTCTTGTCTTCCAGAAATTTAAAAAATGCTAAAGTTATAACTGCTGATAAACTTAATACATACGATATTCTTTATTCGCACAAGCTGATTATTTCAGAAAATGCTTTTGTTCAAATTGAAAAACTATTTAAGGTATAATTATGGAAAATATTATTATAAAACCCATATTAACAGAAAAAATGGCTGATTTAGGTGAGAAACTTAATCGCTATGGTTTCGAAGTTAAAACAGACGCTAACAAAATTCAGATTAAAAAAGCTGTTGAGAGCGCTTACAGTGTAAGTGTAAAAGCGGTTAATACTATGAAGCAGGGTGGTGGTAAAAGGAAAATGAAGTATACAAACCAAGGTGTTTCTTTCCAGAGAACAAGATTGTTTAAAAAAGCTATTGTTACCCTTCACGAAGGAGATACTATTGATTTATATGAAAATATTTAAAGATTAGAAAAGAACTAAAATGAGCTTGAAAAAATTTAAACCGACTTCACCAGGACAAAGACACAAAGTTGTCAGTGATTATAGTGAAGTAACAGCTAGTAAGCCAGAAAAGGCTTTAACTAAAGGTTCTAGCAAAAGTGGTGGTAGAAATAACTCTGGTAAAATGACCATGAGATATATTGGTGGTGGCCATAAAAGAAAGTACAGAATTATCGATTTCAAAAGAAATAAATACGATATCCCTGCAAAAGTTCATTCTATAGAATACGATCCTAACCGTTCTGCAAGAATTGCATTACTATTTTATGCGGATGGGGAGAAAAGATATATTTTAGCTCCAGATGGGTTAAAGGTTGGTCAAAATGTTTTATCAGGTTCAAAAGCATCCCCAGAATTGGGTAATGCTATGTTTCTCAAAGATATTCCATTAGGTACTATTATTCATAATATTGAAATGACACCGGGTAAAGGTGGGGCTATTGCTAGAAGCGCAGGTTCTTTTGCTCAGTTAAATGCTAGAGATGGAAAATATGCAATTATTAAGTTGCCTTCTGGTGAAATAAGGATGGTTTTAATTACTTGCATTGCTACAATTGGTTCAGTATCAAATTCCGAAAACAGTCTTCAAGTCTCTGGCAAAGCCGGAAGAAAAAGATGGTTAGGAAGACGACCTAGGGTTAGAGGTGTAGTAATGAACCCTGTTGATCATCCAATGGGTGGTGGAGAAGGAAAATCATCTGGAGGTCATCCAAGATCAAGAAAAGGTCTTCCAGCGAAAGGATACAAAACAAGAAGTAAAACTAAATCTTCTAATAGATTTATCATTGATAGAAAAAAGAAATAAATAATGTCTAGATCATTAAAAAAACCGCCATTTGTTCATTATAAATTAATGAAAAGAGTTGAAGAAGCTAAAGAGTCTTCTAAGAAAACTGTTATCAAAACATGGTCGAGAGCTTCAACAATTACACCAGATTTTGTTAATCTAACTATTGCAGTTTACAATGGGATGAAATTTATTCCAGTATTTGTAACAGAAAATATGGTTGGTCATAAATTAGGAGAATTTGCTCCAACAAGAAACTTTAGAGGTCACGGAGGGAAGAGAAAATAATTAAAGTTTTAAAAACTTAGATATGGGTGCAAGAAAAAGAAATAGTTCAGAAAAAATAAAAGAGTCGAGAAAAACACAAGCTTTAGCAAAGCTAAACAGTTGTCCTACATCTCCTAGAAAAATGAGATTAGTTGCTGATTTAGTTCGTGGTGAAGATGTTTATAAGGCTTTAAATATTCTAAAATTTAGCACAAAGCATGCTTCTAGAAATTTAGAAAAGCTTCTTTTGTCGGCAATTAATAACTGGGAGCAAAAGAACGATGGTGAAGATGCAACTTCTGCAAATTTGGTAGTTAAAAGTATCAATGTAGATAGTGCTAGGATGTTAAAAAGAATTCAAGCTGCTCCTCAGGGAAGAGCGCATAGGATTAGAAAAAGATCTAATCATGTTACATTAATAATTGATAAAGCTTAAATATAAAGCATGGGACAAAAAACAAACCCTATAGGTAATAGATTAGGTTTCATAAAAGGTTGGGATTCCAACTGGTATGGAGGAAAAGATTATTCTGCTAAGTTGGTAGAAGATGAGAAAATTAGAAAGTACTTGAATGTAAGACTGCAGAAAGCCAGTATCTCTAAAATTATCATTGAGCGAACTTTAAAGTTAATTACTATAACTATTAATACTGCAAGGCCAGGAGTAATTATTGGAAAAGCAGGATCTGAAGTTGATAAGCTTAAGGAAGAATTAAAAAAACTAACCTCTAAAGAGGTTCAGATCAATATTTTTGAAATTAAGAGACCTGAATTAGATGCAAAATTAGTAGCAGACAGTATAGCTAGGCAAATTGAGGCAAGAATTTCCTTTAGAAGAGCTATAAAAATGTCTATTGCTTCTACTATGAGAATGGGAGCTGAAGGTATTAAAGTGAAAATTTCTGGAAGATTAAATGGTGCAGAAATGGCAAGAAGTGAGATGTATAAAGATGGTAGAATCCCTCTTCATACACTTCGAGCAGATGTCGACTATGCTCTTTCTGAAGCATTAACAACTTATGGTTTAATTGGTATAAAGGTTTGGATTTGTAAGGGTGAAGTTTATGGAAAAAGAGATTTATCTCCCAACTTTGGAATGAGTAGTAGAAAATCAAACAACGATAAAAGAAAAAGATAATTAGAATATTATGTTACAACCTAAGAAGACGAAACATAGAAAGCAACAAAAGGGTAAAATCAAGGGCAATGCTCAAAGAGGTCACCAAATTGCTTTTGGATCATTTGGGATAAAATCTTTAGACGAAGGTTTTCTTACATCTAGACAAATTGAAGCCGCTCGTATTGCTGTAACAAGGCACATGAAAAGAGAAGGTCAGGTTTGGATAAGAATTTTTCCAGACAAACCTATTACCAATAAACCTGCAGAGGTCAGAATGGGTAAAGGAAAAGGAGCTTTAGATCATTGGGTAGCTGTTATAAGACCTGGTAGAGTTTTATTTGAAACTGATGGAGTATCTTATGAAGTTGCAAAAGAAGCTTTAAGACTAGCTTCTCAGAAGCTCCCGTTAAAAACAAAGTTTGTTGTAAGAAACGATTACGAAATTTAAAAGTATTCAAGGTGAAAAGTAAAGAATTTAACATAAAATTAAATGGTTTATCAATCGAGGAGCTTAACGAAATGCTTACCAATACACAAGGGGAGTTAAATAAGCTAAAGATGAATCATAAAACTGCAGAATTAGAAAATCCTCTTGAAATAAGAAGTGTAAGAAGAAATGTATCTAGAATTCATACAGAAATCAAAAAAAGAGAATTACAACAAAGTACCAACTAATTGATATGAGAAATTTAAGAAAAGAAAGAGTAGGGTTAGTAACAAGTTCAAAAATGGACAAGTCTATTGTTGTTATGGTTGAACGAAGAGAAAAGCACCCTAAGTATGGCAAGTTTGTTAAAAAAAGTTCCTCATTCGTAGCTCATGATGAAAAAAATGAATGTAACGAGGGTGATACTGTCAAAATAATGGAAACCAGACCATTAAGTAAGAGAAAGAATTGGAGATTAATAGAAATACTTGAAAAAGCTAAATAATTAAAAATGGTACAACAAGAAAGTAGATTATTGGTTGCTGATAACAGTGGAGCTAAAGAGGTTTTAGTCATAAGAGTCCTTGGTGGAACAAAAAGAAGATATGCTTCAATTGGTGATCAAGTAGTAATTACTGTTAAAGATGCTACACCTGCAGGAAGTATCAAAAAAGGACAAGTTTCTAGAGCGGTAGTTGTTAGAACCAAAAAAGAGGTTAGAAGAAGCGATGGGTCTTACATAAGATTTGACAACAATGCGGTTGTTTTGTTGAGTGATACTGGTGAAATGAGAGGAACAAGGATTTTTGGCCCAGTAGCAAGAGAATTAAGAGAAAAACAATTTATGAAAATAGTGTCTTTGGCACCTGAAGTATTGTAATAAAATAGTAATGCAAAAGAAATTTAAAATAAAAAAAGGGGATACAGTTAAGGTAATTGCTGGTGCTGCCCTTGGACAGCAGGGAGTTATCCTTAATGTAGATTACGTAAAACAAAGAGTTTTTATTGAAGGTCTTACAGTAGTAAATAAGAAACATGTAAAGCCTCAAACAGATAAAGCCAATCCAGATGGAGGAATTCTTGAAAAGGATAGAAGTATTCATATCTCGAATGTAATGTTTGTTCACAATGGGGAAACTACAAAGATTGGCAGAAAAATGGATGAAAATAATAAACTCGTTAGGTTTTCAAGAAAAACAGGGGAGGAAATAGTATGAGTTACACACCAAGACTAAAGGACAAATACACGAACGAAATAGTTCCTGTGATGAAAGAGAAGTTTCAATATAAGTCTTTAATGGAAGTTCCTAAAGTAGAAAAGATTGTAATAAGCCAAGGTGTTGGTGAAGCAGTTTCAGATAGAAAATTAATTGAAAATGCGGTTAATGATCTTACTGAAATTGCTGGTCAAAAGGCGCTTATTGTTAATTCTAAAAAAGATGTTTCTAATTTCAAGTTAAGAAAAGGAATGCCAATTGGGACTAAAGTTACTTTAAGAAAAGATAAGATGTATGAGTTTTTAGATAGACTTATATCAGTTGCTTTACCTAGAACAAGAGATTTCAGAGGAGTAAAATCCAATGGAGATGGTAGAGGAAATTTTACTATTGGAGTAAAAGAAAGTATTATTTTCCCAGAAATAGATATTGACAAGGTTAAAAAAATATTAGGAATGGATATTACCATCGTTACTTCTGCAAATACTACGGAAGAGGGTAAAGCATTGTTGGTAGAGTTTGGATTTCCATTTGAAAAAAAATAAAGAATAAAGATTATGGCTAAAGAATCAATGAAAGCTAAAGAGCGAAAAAGAGAAAAACTTGCCGCTCAGCACAGTGAAAGAAGAAAAGTTTTAAGAAAAGCTCAAAGCGAAGGCGATTGGGAAGCAATGTTCAAACTTCAGAAACTTCCAAAGAATTCAATGGGTGTTAGAAAACACAACAGGTGTCAATTAACAGGAAGACCAAGAGGTTACATGAGACAGTTTGGAATTTCTAGAGTTACTTTTAGAGAGATGGCAGTAGCTGGTAAAATACCAGGTATAACAAAAGCAAGCTGGTAAATAACAATTAAAAAAAAGAGAATGGTAACAGATGCTATATCAGATTATTTAACAAGATTAAGAAATGCCATAAGTGCTAAGCATAAAGTGGTTGAAATTCCTGGATCTAATGTTAAGAAAGCAATTACTCAGATTCTAATGGATCAGGGATATATCTTAAATTTTAAAGAAATTAAAGATAAAAAGCAGGGAATTATTAAAATTGCTTTGAAATATAATAACAAAACTAAAGATTCTGCTATTAGGAATTTAACTAGAATTAGTAAGCCAGGTCTAAGAAAGTATACCGGAGTTGATTCTATGCCAAGAGTTTTGAATGGATTGGGTATTGCAATAATATCCACTTCTAAGGGATTAATAACAGATAAAGAAGCGAGAAAATATAATGTAGGGGGAGAAATCCTTTGCTACGTTGACTAAATTTTAAGAAATGTCAAGAATAGGAAACGCGCCAATTACAGTACCAGAGGGAGTTGAAATAAATATTTCACCTGAAAATCAGGTTCATGTAAAAGGTAAATTAGGAGAACTTACGCAGGAGGTTAATCCTTTGATTAAAATTGTATTGGAAAATAATACAATCACTCTTTCAAGACCAAATGATGAAAAAGAGACAAGATCACTTCACGGTTTATACCGATCATTATTATTTAATATGATTTTTGGAGTATCAGAAGGTTATGTGGTTGAGCAAGAATTAGTAGGTGTTGGATACAGAGCCAAAGCACAGGGACAAAATTTAGAATTATCATTGGGTTATTCACATCCAATAATCTTTCAACTTCCCCAAGAGGTAAAGTTGACTGCAACTACTGAAAAAGGAAAAAATCCACTCATTAAATTGGAATCATTTGATAAACAATTAATAGGTCAAGTTGCAGCCAAAATAAGATCTTTCAGAAAACCAGAACCTTATAAAGGAAAAGGCGTATTATTCAAAGGAGAAGTAATTAGAAGAAAAGCAGGTAAAACGGCAGCAAAATAATTTAATTAAGAAATGAGTAATTTAAAATCAAATAGAAGAGCGAGGATTAAAAGAAGAATTCGTAAGAATATTTCTGGAACATCTACAAGACCTAGATTAAGTGTTTTTAGAAGTAATAAGCAAATATATGCTCAAGTTATTGATGATGTAAAGGGAGTTACTATAACTTCAGCTTCATCACATGTTAAGGACAGTACTCAAAAGGTTAACAAAACTGACCAAGCAAAACTAATTGGAAAAGAGATTGCTGAAAATGCTTCAAAAGCAGGTATTAAAGAAGTGGTTTTTGACAGAAACGGATATTTATACCATGGCAGAGTAAAAGCTTTGGCTGAGTCTGCTAGAGAAAACGGATTAAAATTTTAAAAAAGAAGTATGATTGAATCAGAGAAATCAGTAAGAGCAACAGACGTTGAATTAAAAGATAGATTAGTTGCTATTAATAGAGTTACTAAAGTTACTAAAGGTGGTAGACACTTCAGTTTTTCAGCTATTGTAGTTGTTGGTGACGAACAAAGTATAGTTGGTCATGGGCTTGGTAAGGCTAACGAAGTAACGGAAGCAATTTCAAAAGCTGTTGAGGAGGCAAAAAAGAATTTACGAAGAGTTGCTGTGATAAATGATACATTACCACATACAATTAAATCAAAATATTCCGGAGCTCAGGTGTTTTTAAAGCCTGCTTCTGCTGGTACCGGAGTTATTGCTGGTGGTGCTATGCGTGCTGTTTTGGAAAGCGCTGGTATTAAAAATGTATTAGCCAAGTCTCAAGGATCTTCAAATCCCCATAATGTTGTTAAGGCTACAATTAAAGCTTTATTATCATTAAGAGATGCAAATAGTGTTGCACATCAAAGAGGTGTGAGTTTGGAAAAAGTTTTTAACGGATAAGGAATTTCAAAATGGCAAAGATTAAAGTAACACAAGTAAAAAGTGCAATTAATAGACCACAAAGACAGAAGTTAACACTCCAGGCCCTGGGTTTGGGTAAGCTAAATAGAACTGTTGAGCATGAAGCCACTCCACAAATTTTAGGTATGGTAAAGAAAGTTGAACATATGGTTAAAATCGTTAAATAACTAAGAAATTATGAAATTACATACTTTAAAACCTGCAGAGGGATCAACAAAAGCTAAGAAAAGAGTAGGTAGAGGTCAAGGTTCTGGACATGGTGGTACTTCAACAAGAGGACACAAAGGTGCCAAGTCAAGATCTGGATATAAATCTAAAATTGGATTCGAGGGTGGACAAATGCCTTTACAACGAAGAGTTCCTAAGTATGGTTTTAAGAACATTAATCGTGTTGAATACAAGGGAATAAATTTAGATACTCTTCAAGTAATCATTGAAAAACACAAGTTAAAGATTATCACACCAGAAACAATTGTTGAGAATGGTCTTGCTAATAAAAAAGATTTAATTAAAATCCTTGGTAGAGGAGAGCTAAAAGCCAAAGTAAATATCACTGCTCATGGTTTTTCAGCAAAAGCAAAATCTACTATAGAGGATTTAGGTGGAAAAGCTGATTTAATAGAACAAAAGAAAGAAAAAGTTGAATGAAAAATCTAATTAAAACTTTAAAGGAAATCTGGGCTGTTGAAGAACTGAAAAAGCGTATTTTATATACACTTGGTTTAGTTTTGGTCTACAGAATTGGTTCTTTTATTGTCCTCCCTGGAATTGATGCCGATAGATTAGCATCTTCCGCTTCTGGAGATAATAGTATTCTAAATTTAATTAACATGTTCGCTGGTGGTGCATTTTCAAGAGCGTCTATAATGGCTCTTGGAATTATGCCTTACATTTCAGCATCTATTGTTATGCAGTTATTGGGTATGGCTGTTCCTACTTTTCAACGCCTTCAAAGAGAAGGAGAGAGTGGGAGAAAGAAGATTAATCAATATACAAGGCTTTTAACAATTGCTATCTGTTTATTCCAAGCTCCAAGTTATATGGGTGCTTATGTACCTGCTGAAGCAAGATTGAATGATTCTTTCTTGTGGTGGTTTCAAGTTACAGCAATTCTTACCGCAGGAACTATGTTTGTTACATGGCTTGGTGAAAGAATTACTGACAGAGGAATTGGCAATGGTATTTCTTTGATAATTACAATTGGAATTATTGCAGGTTTACCCGGGGCATTCTTTCAAGAATTAGGGGCAAAGATTTACGATGGTGGTCTTGTAATTTTACTTGTTGAATTAGTGGTTCTTCTCATGGTAATTCTTATCACGATTTTATTAGTACAAGGGACAAGAAGAATTCCGGTCCATACAGCTAAAAGAGTTATTGGTAGAGGATCTAAACAAGCGTTAGCAGGTGGTCAAAGAAGTTATATCCCCCTTAAAATTAATCAAGCTGGAGTAATGCCCATTATTTTTGCTCAAGCTCTAATGTTCTTACCTTCCTTAATTTTTCAAAATAGTTCTTTTGGAGCCACATTCTCAAATATTCAAGGTTTTTGGTACAATGCTGTATTCTTCCTTATGATAGTAATCTTTACCTATTTCTATACAGCTATAATGATGAACCCCAATCAAATGGCTGATGAACTTAAACGAAACGGTTCCTTTATACCTGGAGTTAAACCCGGAAAGAAAACAGCTGATTTTATTGAGGGACTTATTTCTAGACTAGTTTTTCCAGGATCAATTTTCCTTGGGATTATAGCTATACTTCCTGCTTTTGCAATGAATTTTGGTGTTCAACAAGGTTTTGCGTACTTCTTTGGAGGAACATCTTTACTTATTATGGTTGGAGTTGTACTAGATACACTTCAACAAATTGAAAGCCACTTATTAAATAGACATTATGATGGTCTAATTAAAGGTGGAAGAATTAAGGGTAGATCTACATCGTCAGCAGTGACAATGAGTCAATCCCTTTAACAAATCTTTTCCATGATTTTTTATAAAACTGGAGAAGAAATTGAACGAATTAAAAAAAGTTCTTTGCTTGTTGGTAAAACTTTAGCAGAAGTTGCTAAAATAATTGAACCAGGTGTTACAACGCTTGATTTGGATAAAGTTGCAGAAGAGTTTATTAGAGATAATAATGCAATTCCTGGATTTCTTGGATATGGAGGTTTTCCTAATACACTTTGCACATCTGTTAATAGCGCTGTAGTTCATGGTATTCCTAATGACAAACAATTGGTTGATGGAGACATAGTATCCGTTGATTGTGGTGTTCTAATGGATGAGTTTTATGGAGATTCAGCATATACATTTGAGGTAGGTGAAGTTTCTGATGAGATCAAAAATCTTCTTCGAATAACTAAGGAATCTTTAGACTTGGCAATAGAAAAGACCAGATCGGGGAATAGAATTGGTGATATTGGTTTTGCAGTTCAAAGCCATGCTGAATCAAATGGTTATGGTGTAGTTAGAGAACTCGTTGGTCATGGATTAGGAAGGTCACTGCACGAAAAACCAGAAGTTCCAAATTATGGAAAAAAAGGTAGAGGACTTAAATTGAAACCTGGACTAGTTTTAGCTATTGAGCCTATGATTAATCTAGGCAAAAAAGAAATAATTCAGCTTGATGACGGATGGACTATCCTTACTAAAGATAATCTTCCTTCTGCACATTTTGAGCACGACGTAGCGATTTCAAGGAATGGATTACCTGAAGTTTTATCATCATTTGAAGAAATAGAAAAAGTATTAAATAATAAAGTCAAAAAATAGTATGGCTAAACAGACATCAATAGAGCAAGATGGCACTATAACAGAAGCATTGTCAAATGCAATGTTTAGAGTTGAACTTGAGAATGGACATATAATAACTGCCCATATTTCAGGTAAAATGAGAATGCACTATATTAGAATTTTACCAGGAGACAAAGTAAAAGTTGAAATGTCACCCTATGATTTGACCAAAGGAAGAATTACGTTTAGATACAAATAATTAAAAAATGAAAGTAAGAGCATCTATAAAAAAAAGATCAGCGGATTGCAAAATTGTAAGACGTAAAGGAAGGTTGTATGTAATCAATAAAAAGAACCCTAAGTTCAAACAAAGACAAGGATAATATATTATGGCAAGAATAGCAGGTATTGATTTACCAAAAAACAAAAGAGGTGTCATAGGTTTAACCTATATATATGGCATTGGAAGGAGTACTGCAGAAAATATTCTAGCAGAAGCTGGAATTGACGAAAGTGTCAAAGTACAAGACTGGAACGATGACCAATTAGGAAAAATCAGAAAGTTAATTTCTGAAACTTATAAAGTTGAGGGTGCTCTAAGATCTGAAGTTCAACTAAACATAAAGAGATTAATGGACATCGGATCTCAAAGAGGAATTAGACACAGAAATGGTTTGCCTCTCAGAGGACAAAGAACAAAAAATAATTCTAGAACTAGAAAAGGAAAAAGAAAAACCGTTGCTAATAAGAAAAAAGCAACTAAATAATATTTAAGACATAATTTTATGGCTAAGCAATCAAAAAAGAAAAAAAACGTACAGATTAATCCTGTTGGAGAAGCGCATATTCAAGCTTCTTTTAACAACATAATAATTTCTTTATGTAATGAAAAAGGACAAGTTATTTCATGGTCATCTGCAGGGAAGATGGGATTTAGAGGTTCTAAGAAAAACACACCTTATGCAGCTCAAATTGCCGCTGAAGAATGCAGTAAAGAAGCATTTGAGTTTGGATTGAGAAAAGTAAAAGTTTATGTTAAAGGTCCTGGTGCAGGTAGAGAATCTGCTATTAGAAGTATCCATAATAATGGAATTGAAGTAACTGAAATTGTTGATGTAACTCCAATACCTCATAATGGATGTAGACCTCCAAAAAGAAGAAGAGTATAATAAATAAATAATAAAAGTTTGTTAAATCGAAGGATACTGACCTTAATTCATTATAAACTTTTAAAAAATTAAAAAAAATGGCAAGATACAACGGTCCTAAATCAAAAATCGCTAGAAAGTTCAGAGAGCCAATATTCGGCCCAGACAAAGCTCTAGAAAAAAAGAATTATCCACCTGGGATGCATGGTCCCAATAAAAGAAGAGGTAAAAAATCAGAATATGCTATTCAGCTCGCTGAAAAACAGAAAGCTAAATATACTTATGGCATCTTGGAGAAGCAATTTTCAAATATGTTTAAAAAAGCTTCTTCAAAATCTGGAATATCTGGTGTAATATTGCTCCAATTATGTGAGCAGAGATTAGATAATATTGTATTTAGACTAGGCATTTCTCCAACTCGTAGAGGAGCAAGACAATTGGTTTCCCATAGACACATAACGGTAAATGGAAGTATTGTAAATATCCCATCATATACTTTAAAAGTAGGTGATGTTGTTGGTGTTAGAGAAAAATCAAAATCAATGATTATTATTTCTTCTTCACTAAGCTCCGAAAATGCGGTACATGAGTGGCTGTTGTGGGATAACAACTCTCTATCAGGAGAATTAAAGGCTATTCCAACAAGAGAACAGATATCAGAAAATATTAAAGAACAATTAATTGTAGAACTTTACTCTAAATAATTAGAGTACTTAAAAATAAATAATATGGCAATTTTAGATTTCCAAAAACCAGAAAAAGTAATAATGTTAGAATCTTCTGACTTTCGTGGACAGTTTGAGTTTAGACCACTTGAACCAGGATACGGAATTACAGTTGGTAATGCACTAAGAAGAATTTTATTAAATTCTATTGAAGGTTTTGCAATATCTTCAATCAAGATAGAAGGTGTAGATCACGAGTTTTCTACAATTAAAGGGATTGTTGAAGATGTAACTGAAATAGTATTAAATCTTAAACAAGTGAGATTTAAAAGACAGATTGAGGATTCAGATTTTGAAGAAGTAAATATTTCTCTTTCTGGACAAGATACTTTTACTGCTGGAGACATTGGTAAATTCACATCATCCTTTCAAGTTCTAAATACAGACCATATCATTTGTCATATGGAAAAAACTGTAAAACTTAATATTCAATTAACAATTGTTAAAGGCCGTGGTTATGTTCCTGCTGAAGAAAATAAAACTGAGAATGCAGCTATAGGTACTATTTTTACCGATTCTATTTTTACGCCAATAAGAAATGTAAAATATACAATTGAAAACTTTAGAGTTGAGCAGAAAACTGATTATGAAAAATTAATATTTGACATAGATTCAGACGGTTCTATTCACCCTAAAGAAGCACTTAAAGAAGCTGCTAGAATTCTAATTCATCACTTTATGCTTTTCTCTGATGAGAAAATAACTTTAGACGAGGATGAGAAATCTGAAACGGAAGAATTTGATGAAACATCGCTTCATATGAGACAACTTCTTAAAACAAGATTAGTGGATATGGATTTATCTGTAAGAGCTTTGAATTGTTTGAAAGCTGCTGATGTTGAAACTTTAGGAGAACTAGTTGCTTACAACAAAAATGATTTATTGAAATTCAGGAACTTTGGAAAAAAATCTCTAACAGAACTAGACGATTTAATAGAGTCTAAAGGATTGTCTTTTGGAATGGATGTTTCAAGGTATAAATTAGATAGAGATTAATAGTATTTCTAAGTTTTAAATAAGAAGACATGAGACATGGGAAAAAAATAAATCATTTGAGCAGAAAAACTGCGCACAGAAGTGCAATGTTGTCTAATATGGCCTGTTCATTGATAGAACACAAAAGAATCAATACTACTCTAGCAAAAGCAAAAGCATTAAGAAAGTATGTTGAGCCTTTAATAACTAAATCTAAAGAAGATACAACTCATAATAGAAGGATAGTCTTTAAATATCTTAGAGACAAAGATGCTTCTTCAGTTCTTTTTAGAGATGTTGCTCCAAAGATTAACAATCGCCCTGGTGGATATACCAGAATTATAAAATTGAATAATCGTTTGGGTGATAACGCTGAAATGGCAATGATTGAATTAGTCGATTTTAATGAATTATTTACAAAAAATCAAACAACTAAGAAAAAATCAAGAAGAAGAGGTGGTAAGAAATCCTCTAATGCAACTGCAAAAGTTTCCGAAAATATTGAGGAGGCAGTTATTGTTGAGGAAACTCCTGCAGAAATAAATGAAGTTGAATCTGAGAATCCAGAAATTAATAAGGTTGTTGATTCTGAGGAAAAACCACCATTGGAGGATGATTCTAATAATGATGATTCCAAACCTGATGAAGACCAGGATAAATAGATTTTAAAAACTTATTTATAAAAGGTAGTTAATAACTACCTTTTTTTTTGCAATAAAAAATTTCTATTTCTTAATGTAAAATATAATTTTGTAGTACTATGTCAAATAACTCAAATGCTATTTTAGTTTTATCTGATGGTACTACCTTTCACGGTAACTCATGTGGTAAAATAGGTACTGCTACTGGAGAAATTGCTTTCAATACTGGTATGACAGGTTACCAAGAGATATTTACTGATCCATCTTATCATGGTCAAATCATAACCATGGCCAACGCCCATATTGGAAATTATGGTACTAATAAGTTTGAGGTTGAATCAAATAACTCTCAAATTAAGGGTTTAGTTGTCAAAAAGTTTGCTCATCATTTTTCAAGATATGGAGTTGAAAACCAACTTTTAAATGATTTTCTTATTTCTGACAATGTAGTAGGTATTAAAGATATTGACACTCGAGCCCTAATTAGTTATATAAGAGAAAATGGAGCCCAAAATGCAGTTATTTCATCTGAAAATAAATCAGATAAAGAACTGAATGAACTTCTAAAAAAGGCTCCTAGTATGAAAGGTTTAGAACTGGCATCAAAAGTATCTGTCCAAGAATCTTATGAAATTGGTGAAGGACCAATAAAAGTGGCTCTAATTGATTTTGGAGTTAAAAAAAATATAATTAGATGCTTAAATGAAAGAGGTTGTAAGGTAAAAGTATTCCCTTACGATGTATCTTTAGAACAAATTACAAACTACGAGCCAGATGGAATAATGTTGTCCAATGGTCCAGGAGATCCTGAGCCTTTGAAACATTCAATTGGTGTAGTCAAAGAATTGGTTAATTTAAATTATCCCATATTTGGAATATGTCTCGGACATCAAATTTTAGCCCTTTCTCAAGGCTTGAAAACAGAAAAGATGTACAACGGACACAGAGGAATAAATCATCCAGTAAAGAATTTAATTACCAATAAGTGCGAAATAACTTCACAAAATCATGGATTCGTAGTCAAAAGACATGATGTAGTCAATCATTCGGGTATTGAATTAACTCATGAACATTTAAATGACAATACTGTAGCTGGTATTTCTATAATTGGTAAAAATGCATTTTCAGTTCAATACCATCCTGAATCATCACCAGGACCAAATGATTCAAGATATTTATTTGACCAATTTATAGAAAATATTAAAAAATAATAACTAATTAAAATAATGGGAGTAATAAATCATATACATTCGAGACAAATTTTAGATTCAAGAGGAAACCCTACTCTTGAAGTAGATGTTTTTACTTCTAAGGGAGGATTTGGAAGAGCTGCTGTTCCATCAGGAGCATCTACTGGAATTCACGAAGCTGTAGAGTTGCGTGATGGAGATAAAGGAATCTATATGGGCAAAGGTGTTTTAAAAGCCGTCGGAAATATAAACAATATTTTAGCAAAAGAGTTGAGAGGATTGCCTGTTCTTAACCAAGGAGATATTGATAGAATGATGATTCAAATGGATGGTACTGAAAATAAATCAAAACTAGGAGCTAATGCAATTTTGGGAGTTTCACTAGCATGTGCAAAAGCAGCAGCATCAGAAACTGGAATTCCATTGTATAGTTATATAGGAGGCGTTAAAGCAACTACTCTTCCTGTTCCTATGATGAATATTTTAAATGGAGGATCTCATGCAGATAATAAAATTGATATTCAAGAGTTTATGGTAATGCCTTTTGGAGCAGAATCTTTTAGTGATGCTTTGAGAATGGGAACAGAAGTTTTTCACTATTTAAAAAGTGTATTAAAATCTAGAGGAATGTCAACTAATGTAGGTGACGAAGGTGGTTTTGCTCCTGGATTAGGCTCTAATGATGAAGCTATAGAGGTTGTTTTACAAGCGATTGAATCTGCTGGATATAAACCAGGTGAAGACATGTGGATAGCACTTGATGCAGCTTCTTCTGAATTTTATTCTACTAAAACTAATAAATATTCCTTTGAGTCTACTGGAGATGTAATGAGCTCCGATGAATTGGTAGATTTTTGGAAAGGATGGGTGAATAAATATCCAATAATTTCTATTGAAGATGGATTAGCTGAAGACGATTGGAAAGGATGGAAATCTTTAACAGATGCTGTTGGCGATAAATGCCAATTGGTTGGAGACGATTTATTTGTAACGAATACTAAGAGACTAAAAAAGGGAATTGATGAAAATATAGCAAATTCTATACTTATTAAGGTCAATCAAATTGGTTCTTTATCAGAAACAGTAGATGCAGTATCATTAGCTAGTATTAATGGATACTCTTCTGTTATGAGCCATAGAAGTGGAGAAACAGAAGATAATACAATTGCAGATTTAGCAGTAGCACTAAATACGGGACAAATTAAAACTGGTTCCGCGTCTAGATCCGATAGGATGGCAAAATACAACCAATTACTTAGAATTGAAGAGCAACTAGGAGATTCTGCATATTTCCCTGGGAAAGATTTTAAGTTTTTAAATGGCTAAAAAACAAAAAAGAAATCGTTATAAAAGCTGGTTTTTCTTTTTATTAATTGGAAATATTTTCTTTATAAGCTATCACTTTATAGAAACTCCATCCATTGTAAATTATTACGAAAGAATCTTTAACAAAATATTCTATCCGCCAAAAGTTCCTCATGGCGATTTTACTTTTGGAATTGATGTATCTGAATACCAAGGGATTATTTCCTGGAGACAAGTAAGTGAGATAAATGAAAAACAAAAAGTAGGATTTGTAATAATAAGAGCTACTGCAGGAAATAACAAAAGAGATAGATTTTTCACCTCCAATTGGAGAGCCTCTAAAGAAAATAATATTTTAAGAGGTGCTTATCATTATTTTAGGCCAAATGAAAATTCTACACAACAAGCCAACAACTTTATTAAGAATGTTCAATTAGTAACTGGAGATTTACCACCAATATTAGATATTGAAAAGACAAGTAAAATACAGAGTAATGAAAATTTAGTAAAAGGAGTAAAAAACTGGCTAAAGATTATCGAAAACCATTACGGGATTAAACCCATTGTATACACAGGTGCCAATTTTTATAATGACCATTTGAATAATAACTTAAATGGTTACTTAGTTTGGGTTGCAAACTATAATAGAGTAAAAAATCCTTTAAGTTCTGTCCCTTGGATCATGTGGCAATTTTCTGATAATGGAACAGCATCTGGCATTAAAGGGCCAGTAGATTTAGATTTATTTAAAGGAACTTTGTCAGAATTGAAAAAATATGCTCTTAAATAAACCATTTTGTTGTTTCTTTGTTCTCAATTTTTGGACATTTCAATTGCATCTAATATGACTCGTAAGAAAATAATTTATTATACCAAAACAGATGAAGCTCCGGCTTTAGCAACCATTTCATTTTTACCTATCATAAAGATGTTTTTAAAGTTTGCAGATATTTCCATTGATATCAAAGATATTTCCTTGTCTGCTAGGATACTTTCTCAATTTCCTGGATACTTAAATAAAGATCAAATTATAGAAGATGATTTGGCCTTTTTAGGTGATTTAGCAAAAAGTCCAGATGCAAATATCATCAAACTACCAAATATTAGTGCATCAATACCACAGTTAAAATCTGCAATTAAGGAACTTCAGTCTAAAGGCTTTTTCATACCAGACTATCCGGAAGAACCAATAAATGAAGAAGAAAATAATATTAAAGCTATATATAATACGATTAAAGGAAGTGCAGTAAACCCTGTCTTAAGAGAGGGGAATTCAGATAGAAGAGCGCCAAAAGCAGTTAAGAACTTTGCAAAAAATCATCCCCACCAAATGGGTGAGTGGTCTAATAATTCTAAAACACATGTCTCTAGTATGCAGGAAGGAGACTTTTATGGTACTGAAAAATCTTTAACTATTGACACTGAAAAATCTGTTAAAATTATTTTTCAGGATGAAAATGGATTAAAAACTATATTAAAAGATGATTTTTCATTGCTAAAGGGTGAAATTATGGATACTTCAGTAATGAAAATCAAAAATCTTGAATCATTTTTCGAAACTCAAATTCAGGACGCTAAAGATAAAGGATTGTTGTTTTCTCTTCATATGAAAGCAACTATGATGAAAGTATCTGACCCAATAATTTTTGGAAAATGTGTTGAAGTTTTTTACAAAGATTTAATTGTCAAGTATGGTAAAGACTTAGAAGGCGTTGGAGTTGAATTGAAAAATGGATATGGAGATTTATTTAATAAACTTGATCTTTTAGATTCAGAATTGAAAGAAAATATTTTATCTGATATAAGTGAAATAAATAAATCAAACCCTGATTTAGCAATGGTAGATTCAGAAAAAGGAATTACAAATCTACATGTACCAAGTGATATTATTATAGATGCTTCGATGCCTGCCATGATTAGAAGTTCCGGAAAAATGTGGAATAAAAATGGCAAGCTTCAAGATGCAAAAGCTGTTATCCCAGATCGTTCTTATGCAGAAGTTTTTCAGGAAACTATTGATTTTTGTAAAGAAAATGGTGCTTTTGATCCTGTTACTATGGGAAGTGTTTCCAATGTTGGTTTAATGGCCCAAAAAGCTGAAGAATACGGATCTCACGATAAAACATTTCAATCAGCTAATAATGGAACTATAAAAGTTGTAGATTCTACCGGAAAAACGCTCTTAGAACAATCTGTTAGTAAAGGAGATATTTTTAGAATGTGTCAAGTGAAAGATGCTCCTATACAGGATTGGGTAAAACTTGCTGTTTCTAGAGCTAACGCTACTAATACACCCGCAGTTTTCTGGTTAGATAGTAATCGTTCTCACGATAGACAAATTATTCAAAAGGTTAACTTATCTCTGAAAGAATTGGATGCTAAAGATTTAGAAATTCATATTCTGTCTCCAAAGGAAGCTACAAAATTTACCTTATTAAGGTTAAGTAAAGGGTTGGACACTATTTCTGTTACAGGGAATGTTTTAAGAGATTATCTTACCGATTTATTTCCAATACTAGAATTAGGGACAAGTGCTAAAATGTTGTCTATAGTTCCTTTAATGAACGGTGGAGGTCTTTTTGAAACAGGTGCTGGTGGATCAGCTCCAAAACATGTTCAACAATTTGTAAATCAAGGATACTTAAGATGGGATTCTTTGGGGGAATTTCTAGCATTGGCAGTTTCTCTAGAGCACATGGCTGAAAAGTATAGCAGTAACAAATGTAAAATATTGGGTCAATCTCTAGACAAAGCTACAGAAAAACTTTTGTTAGAAAATAAATCCCCTACAAGAAAATTAGGAGGTATTGATAATAGAGGAAGTCATTTTTATATTGCTTACTACTGGGCAGAAGCACTGTACAAACAACAGCAAGATAAGGAATTATCAAATATTTTTGAAGAATTATATAATAAGTTCAACTTAAATGAAGATCTAATTATAGATGAATTAATTAAATCTCAGGGTTCCAAACAAGATTTAGATGGTTATTATTTGTTGGATACAAAATTGGCAAAAAGTGCAATGTGCCCAAGTATTACTCTAAATAAAATAATTAATGAATTTTAAAATTGTATTCTTAGCTGAGCTCTAATTTCAGACTTTGAAGAGCCATTGATTTCGTTTAGTCCTGAACCAATATTATCTCGGTTAGTATACATCCATGTTCCCCACCTTATCCATAAATCTATCCCTTTTTTAAATTGATATCTTGAAGTAATATAAGTTCTTGCACCTTGGAAATAGTAAGCAGGTATTCTAAAATAATACAAAACATCATTTTCGTAACTGTATATTCTTGAATTGTAAGAATCCGTGTCAAACAAAGCAAATCTTGCCGTAAAAGAAAATTTACTTTCCTTGGGTTTATATGTGATATCCTGCAAAAGTAAAATTCCATTTTCTCTCTCTAAACCATATCTTAGATAGGAACAGTATTCAATTCTATTTCGAATTCTTATAGACTCAGAAACCACTGCATTGATATTTAGTCTAAAATTCCATTGGCTAATATTATAAATATTAGTTATACTTCTTTCGATACTTTCACTTTCATTATATGGTTTATCTCTATGTCTAATTCTAGCATAAATATTTAATTTTTTAGTTGGATGATATAAGATTTGAATAAATCCATCTATTCCATTTGTATTTGGTTTACTCACTTGGTATTTCATCCAAGGAAACTGAAATTGATCAAAGTAAGAAGAGATTTCCCAAAAATTATTTAGTTTAAATTGTAATCCAGTAAAAAGACCTTTTTCATTAATGGGTCTACTTCCTTCACCAATAGCATTGGCATAAATAGTTTGGTAATTTCTACCATAATTTCTATAAAAAATTGACAGTGCAAGATTTGGATGTAAAGAGGCCATCAGTCCATGAAGATTTGCTAATCCTCCGTTATTACTTCTACTACTTTCGCCATAAAGATTAAAATTTCTCTTAACGATACTATAATGAAAGCCTTGAACGAAATTTTGATTTTGGTTAAATTCAAATTGATTATAGGTAGTTAAAGATCTTTCTAAAGAACCATTGTATTTTGTAAAAGCACCCGTAAGACCAAAATTCATAAATTTATTTTGATAAGATATTTCTCCTCCGATAATATTTTCTTCAATTGCATCCTTATCTTCAATTTGACTAATTGTGCTATGAATTCCAGAAGCCTGAAAACTACTTACTATTAAAGAGCCGTCCTGAGCAGTGGTGTCCTCAACAATATTTGCATCAATATTTTTTTTGGATGCAAAAGCAAGTAACTTAATTTTTTTTAGTTTCACAGAAAATGCACCTCCTCTCAAAAAAGCGTTTTCATCAACTGAAGCATATGGTTTAATTCCAACAGCACTTCTCTTTAAACTCATTACGTTGGAGGATTTACCCATTGCCAAACCAGACCAGAACGTCAACCCTTGTCCAAGTTGAATATGATAATCTCCAATCGCCAAAACATCAATTTTACCAACTTCCTTTAAAAAAAAATGAGCAGAATAAAAATCAAATCCCTTAGGTCTTTGTAAATCAAATAAGTTTTCTGCTTGAGGATTTCCCAAAAAAGTTTCACCAGCATCTTTTTCTGAAGTAATGCCAAAACTTAAGTGATTTTGGTATTTAAATCTGTAACGCATATATAAATTGTCTGCCGATCCAAGTGTTTTACTATTTGGCGAACTAAGCCATGAACTATCGCTTAGTTGGGCCTGTCCAATGGTTGGGTTAATAACTCTAGAATACCTAAAAAAAACATCGTTTTTTCCTTTATTCAGCATTTCTAAAAATGATAGATGGGTAGCGTCAAAGTTTTCATTTACTACAATAAATGGAAGAATTTTTCTAATGTCACTCGATGAAAAAGATTTTAAAGTTTGTAATTCATAAATATTTAAAAATTTCCCATATTTTTCTTTATGATTAATCAAAGACTTTATCTGAAATTGGTCTAGTAACATAAGTTGTTCTAAATCAAATTTTATTTCTTTTCTATTTAAATTTATAGGATGTTCATAGTAAAAGTTAAGTTGATCAAATAGTGTCGTATAGTCAATGTTTTCATCTTCGCTATTTTCCGCTATGTTTTCAATAGTCTGCTCTATTATATATTGTTTTTTCATTTCCTTAGAAGACGAATTCGAAACAACATTGTTTTTATTGGGCACTGTGTAAATACTTTGAGAATAGAGGATGTTTCCTAGTAAAACAACTATTAATAAATAATATTTTTTTTGAAACTTCAAAAATTATTTAAATTGATACATAATGGCTAAGTCTGGACTCCATCCTAAAAACTGATGAATTTGTGTAGCTGCACAAATTGTAAATTGCTTTTGGGTCATACTAATTCCAAAGGAAGCTATACTAGGATTGGACTTAATCCCTCCACTTAAAAATATTTTTTCACTTGGTTGGTATTCTATTGCAGCTAAAAAAGAAGCTGGATAAAATATGTTTTTTTCAACCCCAGTGTGGAGAGTTAATTCATTTGAAAATTGATACCCTGCAGCAAGCTGAACATTAGTAGCCAATCTTTCGTCGTCAAAATTGGAAAGTTTGGTGAGAGTGGGGTTCTTAATACATACACCAATTTGTAGCTCATTGGATAGTCTTGTAGAGAAACCTATATCGGCAGATATAATAGATTTTTTATTGTAATAATCCCCTGCATTAATCATAAAATAGTTTAGTTTGATTCCACTTTGAATATTCTCTCCTAATTTTTGAGAATAACCAAAGCCAACATTATGCATTTGAAGGTGCTTATTTCCAGTGGTTGAGAAACTCATACCGAACGCTCCTTTTTTTGTTGGTAATCCAAATACAATACTAGATGTTGTAAAATCCTTTATAAGGAAAGGTTGAAAGCTACTTATACTTAATCTAGGCTTTTTAATTTTAGCAAGCTGACTTATGTTGTTATTTACACTCCAAATATCTTCATTATTTACATTTAGCCCAGACATGGAAGTGCTTAAAGCACCGCTGTTTTGAAATATTTGTCCTTTTGTATTAAAGTGACAGATGATTAATAAAGAAATAATCCAGTGGTAATTCATAAATTTAATTTACAAAATATTATTACTACTCGTCATTAGTGAATGCTGAAAGCAAGATATTTTATTGTCTTTTCTAAATCAAGCCATTTTTTCTCGTAAAAAGTTTTAATAAAAAGGTTTTTCTTTAGTTCTTGGGACTTCTCATAAGATTCTTTGTAAACATTGGTTATATTTTTCAACAATTTAAAATCATTTGATTTTATCTCTTCAAGAGTGAAATTATAAAGTAAATCACTGTCAGTTTTTAAATGAATAACTCCATTAATTTTTAAAAACTTTAGATATCTTTCTGTGAATAGTTTTGAAGTTAATCTTTTCTTAGGCTTTTTTGGTTGAGGATCTGAAAATGTTAACCATATTTCGTTTACTTCATTTTCACCGAATAACTTTGTTATAAAATCTACTTTTGTTCTTAGAAATCTAACATTTTTTAAACCTTCGTCTAAAGCATCTTTTGCTCCTTTCCAAATTCTAGCACCTTTAATATCTATTCCAATAAAGTTTTTGTCGGGATAATCTTTTGCAAGAGCAACTGTGTATTCTCCACCTCCGCACCCTAGTTCTAGAACTAAAGGGTTTTCATTATTAAATACTGTGGACCAGTTTCCTTTTAAATCATCGTCATCAGAATGGAAATTTATCTTTGGTTGAATAACATTACCAAAGGTCAATATTTGAGAAAACCTTTTAAGTTTATCCTTTCCCATCCCTATCAAATTTTCCACTTCTAGGAATAATTTTTGTTTTTTCACCGAAAAATTCTGCAAAATCTCTCATTGCATTTGCCAATTGGTCTTCACTAGTTGCTTTTTCATAGGAGTTTGCAAGTGTCATTATGGTTTGAAACATCATCTTATTCATTTCTTCAACAGACATTTTTTTTGTCCATAAATCAAGACTAAAAGTTTCATTTTTTTTGGCATTCCACAAGTAAATAAGTGCAGCTGAAGCCTTTTCACTTTCTCCTTTTCCTTGGCTAGAGTGCCACTCTAATTTCTCTGGAATTAAATTCTCATCCATGATTACTTCAACAGAGAATTTTTCTTTTTTAGATGTTTTATTTTGGGTCATAGCTACTTAATAGTTTTTGAATATTTTTTTCTTTTAATATATCTTGAATATTTAATTCAGAGTTTTTTGCAAAATCTTCAATTATTCTGCTACCTAACCAAATTCCTATATTTGATGGCGAATCTTGCCCAAAGTTCTTGGTAAATGGTCCAGGATTAAAGAAATAACTTATTTTTTTTGGATTTTTTTCGTAAAGAAGCTCATGATCTATAATATATTGCCAGATATATTTTTCATTCTTTTGACACCAATCTAATTCTTTCTTACTATATCTAAATTTGTTCTCTTTTTGTTCGTCTGGCAAAATCAACTCCATTAGATAAGCAATTTTACCATAAGATATAGCTTTGCTCAGCAAGTCATCCCCTAAATATTGGAAATGATGGGTCATTAAATGTCCAAATAAAACATCTGAAACAATATATTTTTTGTCCATTTTATCTTTAATATATTGTGGTAATGATTCATTAGGTAAAAGTTTAGTGAGTTTATTATTTGCACCTAAGTACATATCTAACCCAATCCATATTATTGAATCAAACTCATGAACATCTGCATTGAATAAAGAGAAGAATGTTCCAATCTTCATCTTAGGATAACGATACTCAAAAATATTTTCACACCTATTTAATCCCTTGGCAATTTCTATTTTATA
This sequence comes from uncultured Flavobacteriales bacterium, assembly GCA_938075455.1. Lineage (GTDB taxonomy): Bacteria > Bacteroidota > Bacteroidia > Flavobacteriales_D > Parvicellaceae > MED-G20. Next base: position 65,803 of record CALJHN010000006.1, on the reverse strand, counting down.
ATTTTCAAAATCTGGGAATTCTTTCTGTACTTCTAAAAGAAAAATTCTAATAATACTATCATTTACAAAACTCTTAAAGTTTGACTTTACAGAGATTGGTAATCTGGAAACTAAAACATCTTCTTTTTTTCCAGCTCTTATCATATTTGCATAAAAGTTTTGATAAAGCTGAGGGTATTTTATAAACTGTTGATGTATCTCATTAATATTATTAGCGTTTAACAATACTTGATCTAAGCGTATTGTTTTAAATTTTTGCCAACTGTCATTATTTAATTTGATTTTTCTTTTGTTGGAGCCACATGAGATGAAAGCCAATAATAGAGTTGCAATATAAATGTGTAATAAATATTTCAAAGCTTATATCAAATTTAAATTTGTTAGTTTTTTTTATATTTTTGTATAAATATAATCCAATGAATAAATTATTACTATTTCTATTCTTTTATTTACCATTTGTATTACAAGTTAACTCCCAAGTCAATGATCCAGTTGTAAAAAACACAGAATCAAGAAAAGTAAAATTTGGTTTGTATGGTCAAGGTAGTCTATGTTGGTTAACACCTGAAGAACAAAAACTTTATTCAAGAGGAGATTATGGATTAGGTTATGGATGGGGTTTAGATACTGAATTAAATTTAAACAATAATACCTCATTAAGAACAGGATTAAATTTCTCAACTTTTACAGCTGGAATTAATTACTACGATTCTGATTTAGCCCTAAAACATGAAACTTTTTATCTTTTAGATGCCACTGAAAATTTTGTTAGTTGGGATGATGGTTTACTTAACGATTCAAATAAATATATTTATCAACTTTACAACAGAAAATACACGGTTAATTATGTTAATATTCCATTTGTTTTAAAATTAAAAACTAATGAAATTGGCTACTTAACTTATTTTGGAGAGTTTGGTGCAACAATTGGTTTAAAAACAAAATCTACAGTAGAAGACGATTCAAAATTATTTACCTGGGACTCTACAGCTTCTACTTTATCAGCATTAGAACCATCTACTAGATCCATAGATAATATTAATATTGATAAAGGTACTCAGACTGTTCGTTTGGGTTTAACTATTGGTGCTGGAGCAGAGTATAGCCTCTCCGGAAATACTGCGCTTTTCTTTCAACTAAATTGGAATTATTTTATTTTTAATCAATTGGTTTCAGAAGAAAAAGAAGAGTTTTTAAGACAAGAAGTTTCATCCGGTGTTTTTGAGTCGGTTGGAGTGAAATCCTTGCCTGGAAATATTGTTTTATCTTTTGGCATCCTTTTTTAGAATCCCCTTTGACAAAATTTTTTATTTAATAATCCTTTTTAATTTTACATTGTGAATCCTAAAAGTATAGTGTCTCATATAGTAAATTGGTTGATCGATTATTCAAAAAACTCTGGCTTAAATGGTTTTGTAGTTGGTGTATCTGGCGGAATTGATTCTGCTGTAACATCTACTTTGTGTGCTAAAACAGGCTTAAATACAATAGTTCTAAATATGCCAATTCATCAAAATTCCATTCAATTTAACAGAAGTAATGAGCATATTAATTGGCTTAAAAGTAATTTTGAAAATGTAAAAAGTCATGAAATTAACTTAACAGACGTTTATCAATCCTTCTCGAATGCATTACCAAAAGAAAACCAAGATGAATTATCTATGGCAAATTTAAGGTCTAGAATTAGAATGTCTAACCTTTACGTTTTTTCAAGTAATAAAAAGTATTTAGTTGCTGGCACTGGTAATAAAGTAGAGGATTTTGGTGTTGGTTTTTATACTAAATATGGAGATGGTGGTGTAGATATTTCGCCTATTGCCGATCTTCTAAAATCTGAAGTTTTTAAGATTGCTAACCATCTTGGAATTGTCTCTAGTATCCAAAAAGCAAAACCAACAGATGGTTTATGGGACGACGATAGAAGCGATGAGGACCAACTAGGGGCAACCTATGATGAACTAGAGTGGGCAATGAATTATTTAGAATTCAATTCTAAATACATTTTATCTGAAAGACAAAAAAAAGTACTAGAGATTTACAGCCATCACCATCAAACAAATCTCCATAAAATGAACTCTATTCCTGTATGTGAGATACCTAAAAGCTTAAGATCTTAAAAATATTTATACATCTTCTGGGGCTAATTCTATTTTCAATAAATCAATGTTTTCGTTTACAGGTATTTGACATGCTAATCTGCTATTGTCTTTACTGTCCCAATTGTCATCTAACATAGCTTGCTCTGAAGATGATATCCCTGGCAATAAATGTGAGGAGTGAATAAAAATATGACATGAAGCACACAAAGCCATACCTCCACATGTTCCTTCAACTGGATATTCATGAACTTTGAGAAGTTCCATTAAGTTCAGGCTCATATCTGTTGGTCCAGAAATTATTTGTTCTTTTCCTTGTCTATCAGTGACATGAATTTTAACATCCATTTTTAAAAACCTTTAATACCAGTAACAGTTGTATATTTGAGCACATTGTTTTTATTAGGATATACTTTCTTAAATGCAGATTGTACCATAATTGCTGCTTCGTGAAACCCACAAAGAATTAATTTTAACTTTCCAGGATAAGTATTTACGTCTCCAATAGCATATATACCGTCAATATTTGTTGAATAGTCTGTTGAATTGTCCACTTTAATTGCATTTTTTTGAATTTCAAGACCCCATTCTCCAATAGGTCCAATTTTTGGCGTGAGTCCAAATAATGGCAACCAATTGTCACAATTTATTATAGACAAATCATTATCTTTTGATTGAACATCTAAAGTTATTTTATTTTCATTTTTTGAAATACCCGATACTTGAGAATTCAAAATCATTTTAATTTTTCCCTGTCTCGAGTAATCTAAAGCTCTCTGCACAGAATCATTATGAGCACGGAAGTTGTCAGATCTGTGAATAAGTTTTACATCTGAAGCATAATTCTCTGCAAAGAAAAGAGCCCAGTCCAATGCGCTATCTCCGCCACCAGAAATTACAATTTCTTTATCCTTAAATAAAGAAGGTTCTTTAACAATATAAAAAACTTTATTGTTTTCAAACCTTTCTAGGTTAGGTATGTTAGGTTTTCTAGGTGTGAATACTCCAAGTCCACCTGCTATTGCCACTACTGGAGCTTTAATAGAGGTTCCTTGATTAGTTTTAATAATAAAGTCATCATCGGAATTTTTTTCAATAGTTTGTGCAGTTTCCCCTAATGTAAAACCTGGATTAAAAGGTTCGATTTGCTTCATTAACTTATCCACCAGTTCTGAAGCTAATATACTTGGATAACCAGGAATATCATAAATAGGCTTTTTTGGATAAATCTCTGCACATTGGCCTCCTGGTTGTGGAAGAGCATCTATTAAATGGCATTTTAATTTTAGTAATCCAGCCTCAAAAACTGTAAAAAGACCAACTGGTCCAGCACCAATAATTATAATATCTGTTTTGATCATTTTTTAAAACTTCTTTGGATAGAAAATGTGATTATATTAAATCTTTATTGGTTTTAATAACTTTTTCTTTAAGTCTTTCTTTGTGTTGAGATAATTTTTTAAATATTGAAGAGTCTTCAATTCCCAATATTTGAGCTGCAATAATTCCTGCATTTGAGGCCCCATTTAAAGCAACTGTTGCCACTGGAACACCTTCTGGCATTTGTAATATAGACAATATAGAATCCCAACCATCTATTGAATTTCTAGATTTAATAGGAACGCCAATTATAGGAAGAGTTGAAATTGACGCAACCATTCCTGGTAAGTGCGCAGCTCCTCCAGCTCCAGCTATAATTACTTTTATTCCATTAGTTCTTGCATTTTTAGCATACTCAAACATTACTTCAGGTGTTCTATGAGCTGATACAATTTTAACATCTGAATCAATCCCAAATTCTTTTAAAATATCAATTGCTTTTTGCATTACCGGTAGATCACTATTGCTACCCATAATTATTCCAACTTGCTTCATTTTCATGCTATTACTTTAACTATTTTTTTTATATTTTTTGCAATTTTTAGAGCTTCTTCGATTTCATTATTAACTACTGTGATGTGTCCCATTTTCCTATTTAGCCTTGATTTCTTTTTTCCGTAAAAGTGAGCTGAAACGCCAGGAATATCAAGTATTTTATCAATATTTTCATATTTTACGTAACCCTCAATTCTATTTTCTCCAACTAAATTTAGCATTATTCCAGGAATTTTTAAATCTGTATTTCCAAGTGGTAGATTCAAAATAGATCTTATATGTTGGTCAAATTGAGAAGTTAAACAACATTCAATCGTATGGTGACCAGAATTGTGTGGTCTAGGAGCAACTTCATTAATTAATATCTCGTCATTTTCTGTAATAAATAGCTCAACGGCAAGAAGTCCAATGCTGTTGAAACATCTTGCAGTTTGAAGAGCAATATTATAAGCTTTTTCCTCTAATTCTTTTGCTATGTTAGCAGGGCAAATAACATATTCAACCAAATTGGAATCATTATTAAACTCCATTTCAACTATAGGGAAACAAGTTTCATCTTCGTTTGGATTTCTTGCTACAATTACTGAAACTTCTTTTTTAATTTTCACCTTTTTTTCAATTAAACATTCTAAATCGGGAAGTTTCTTAATATCTTCTAAAGTTTTAACTATTTTCACACCTTTTCCATCGTATCCAAATTTCGCACTTTTCCAAACGTAGGGTAACTCAAAATATCCTTTATTTAGATCTGAAATTAATTCACTTTTGTTTTGGTAGTTTTTATAAGGTGAAGTAGGTAAATTATTTTTAATATAAAAGTCTTTTTGCTTTGATTTATTTTGAATGGTTTTTAATGTTTTGGAGGAAGGGTAAACCTTTTTTCCATTTTTTTCTAAAAACTCTAAGGCATCTGTATTTACATTTTCAATCTCAACAGTAACAACGTCAACATCTTTACAAAAGTTTACAACATGGTCATAATCTGTTAAATCACCAACAATAAATTCATCACAAATTTTTTGGCAAGGAGCATTTTTATTGGGATCCATTATCTTTGTATAAATATCGTATCTGATACTATCGTAAAGAAGCATTTTTCCAAGTTGGCCACCTCCAAGTATTCCTAATTTAAAATCTGAACTAAAAAATTGATTTTCAATCATGGATAAAATTAATTTTTACAAATGTAAGTTACCAATTTAAAGAAACAATCATTTTTCTGTAAAATGAAATGATTACATTTGATCGATAAACAAAATGAAAAAAGTAACTCTAGAGGACAAGCACTTTAAATTATTCATTGAATCAAAGAAGATTCTAGCTGAAATTGATCAGCTTTGCTCTGAAATCAATGCGTATTATGCAAATAAAAAACCAATTTTTATTTGTGTTTTAAATGGCGCCTTTCTTTTTGCTTCAGAATTGATAAAAAGATTTGAACACGAATGTGAAGTTTCATTTGTTAAATTGTCTTCTTATGAAGGAATAAACTCTTCAGGAATTGTGAAAAACCTTATTGGGTTAAATGAAAATATTAAAGGTCGAAATTTGATTATTGTAGAAGATATTGTAGATACTGGAAATACTATTGACTCTGTTTACAATAATATTAAAACTCATGAGCCAAATTCGTTGGAAGTAGCCACCTTGCTTTTTAAGCCGGATGCTTACAAAAAAAAAATTCCTATTAAATATCCAGCAATTAATGTTGGAAACGAATTTCTTGTAGGATTTGGATTAGATTATAACGGAATTGGAAGAAATTTACAAGACATTTATATAATTGAAGAAAATAAATAGCATGTTAAATATTGTATTATTCGGACCTCCAGGAGCAGGTAAAGGAACTCAAGCAGAAAGAATTAAAAATCAGTATTCTCTTATTCATTTATCTACAGGTGATATTTTTAGATACAATATAAAGGAATCTACCGACTTAGGCGTAATGGCTAAAGAATTTATGGATAAAGGAGAGTTGGTTCCAGATGAGGTTACTATTAAAATGTTGGAGTCTGAAGTAAATAAACATTCTGAATCATTGGGTTTTATTTTTGATGGATTCCCAAGAACTACCCACCAAGCTAAAGCTTTAGACGATTTTCTATCTTCAAAGAATCTATCCATTACCAAGATGATAGCGTTAAAAGTCCCAAATGATGAGCTAATTACCAGATTATTTCTAAGAGGAAAGCAGAGCGGAAGGGCAGACGATCAAGACAAATCTATTATTGCAAATAGAATTAAGGTTTATGAAAACCAAACGGCAGTACTATCAGAATATTATAAAGCCCAAAATAAGTTAGCTACCGTAGATGGAGTTGGATCTGTAGATCAAATAACAGAACGATTGTTTAGTTCAATAGATATAAAATAAAATGTCCTCTAGTAACTTTGTTGATTATGTAAAGGTTTGCTGTAGATCTGGCAAAGGTGGTGCTGGATCTAGACATTTTCACAGAGACAGAACTACTGCAAAAGGAGGTCCTGATGGCGGAGATGGAGGTAGAGGAGGACATATAATTCTAAGAGGGAATAAACAAATTTGGACGCTACTTAGTTTGAAGTACAGGAAGCATATTATTGCTCCAGGAGGAGGTTCTGGTAGTTCAGCATTGTGTACTGGAAAATTTGGAAAAGATGAGATTATAGAAGTCCCTTTAGGAACTGTAGCAAAAGATGCAGAAACTGGCGACTTTCTTTTTGAAATCACTGAACATGGAGAAGAAATAATTCTTTTAAGCGGTGGAAGAGGAGGTTTAGGAAATAATCATTTCAAATCCTCTACCAATCAGACTCCAAGGTATGCACAGCCAGGAGAACCCGGAAAAGAAGAATGGAAAATTCTTGAACTTAAAGTTTTGGCCGATGTAGGTTTGGTAGGATTCCCTAATGCTGGAAAATCTACTTTACTTTCTGTAGTTTCTGCTGCAAAACCTGAAATAGCAAATTATCCTTTTACCACAATAGTTCCTAATTTAGGGATTGTTGCTTATCGAGATCATCAGTCTTTTGTTATGGCAGATATTCCGGGTATTATTGAGGGCGCTCACAAAGGAAAAGGGTTGGGTCATAGATTTTTAAGGCATATAGAACGAAACTCTGTTTTATTGTTTATGATTCCCTCAGATTCTAATAATATAATTGAAGAATATGAAGTTTTATTAAAGGAGTTGAAATTATATAATCCTGAACTTTTGGATAAAGAAAAAATGTTAGCTATCACTAAATGCGATTTGCTAGATGAAGAGTTGAAACAAGAGATTAAAAAAGAATTACCTGCTGGTATAAAAACAGTTTTTATTTCTTCAATATCACAAATAGGTATTGTAGAACTAAAAGATATGATTTGGAAAATGATTCACGATGGAATGGATGGATAAAATAGAGACTCTAGATCAACAAATTGTTCTGTTTTTAAATGGATCAAATAATCCATTCTTTGATCAATTAATGTGGCTAGTTACTAATCCAATTTTTGGAATCCCATTCTACCTATTATTTATATACTTAATTTTTAATATTTATAGCTATAAAAAAGCAATTAGAGTAATTGCTGTTATTGGTATTACAGTTGGTTTAGGAGACTTAATTGCCCATGATTTAATTAAAGAAACCATACAGAGGTTTCGACCAAGCCATCACCTAGAGGTTTCAAAACACCTAAATTTTGTTAATGAATATAAAGGAGGAATGTTTGGCTTTGTCTCGAATCACGCTACGAATATGTCTATTGTTGGAATAATGATTTTTAATGTGGTTAAAAATTCTTATCCTAAATCGTGGATATACTTATTAATTTTCGTCGTTTTAATTTCCTATAGTAGAATATATTTAGGAGTTCACTATCTTTCAGATATTATTGGAGGTTGGACTTTAGGATTTATATTATCTTTTATAAGTTCTAAGTATGTTAATAAATTCATTTTAAAATTATGATTTCTACTATTGCTGTTTTTTTCGGAGGAGGCTTTGGAGCATTAGTAAGGTATTTTATCTCAAAATTCTTTTCTCAATATTATAAAGGAGATTTACCTATAGGTACATTATTTTCTAATTTAATATCTTGTTTAATTGTGGGTATTTTTTTAGCAATTTTATCAGAATCAAAATATTTAAATCAAAACACAAAGCTTTTTATAATAGTTGGGTTTTGTGGAGGTTTAAGCACTTTTTCTACTTTCAGCCTTGAAACTATAGATTTATTGAAATCTGGAAGTTATTATTGGGCATTTACTAATGTTGCCTTAAGTATTTTTCTTTGTTTTGGTCTTTTACTTTTTTTCTACAAAAAAATAATTTAATATTATTTACATGCATTAAAAATTTCTGGGAAATTGTTTTCGTTTCTCATAGCATGCTCAAAGCTATTGTATTTGGAAGTGATTTTTTCTAAACTACAATTACAAAATGCAGAATCTAATTTTGCTTTCTCACACTCGTTTAAATATCTATCCTTATCTTTTTCTGACCAACCACCGCAGGAAGTGATTAAAATAAAAGTGGTTAAAATTCCAAGATTGATTTTTGCTATTTTCATTTTTCAATTTTAAAAGTATCTAATATTTGGTTTCCGGATTTAATCGAAGGTTTTAAATCTTTTTTTAATTTCATTTTATCTTTAAATTTAAAACTTTCTTTTAATATTTTTTTAACGGAATCTTGTTGAATTAATATCTGATCGTCCTCATTAACATCATGAGAAATACCCGTAAAAACTTTCTCTAAACTATCCCTAAGGTCTTTAATTATACTATCAAGTAATCTTGGGTTTTCTGAGTAATACTTTATAGATTTTTTGAAATCTTCTTTTTTATAACCATAATCCTCTAAAAGTTTATTGGTGATACTTCCAACACTATCTCTGGGGATTTGTGTGAATTTTTTATTGTTGTAAAGGTGTGCGTTTACTAACCATATTTTTTTAATTAAGGTCTGAAATTCCTTTTCTTTAATAGGCGGATATTTAATATTATCTTTTGGTTTTTCTTCTAAACAACTTGTTAATGCAATTAAAAGAAAAAATATTTTAAAATATTTAATCACTTATTAAATGTTAATCTCATTCCGGTATTATTTTTGTCAAATTCTCCTTTGTGATAAACTCTTAAACCATTAATGAATGTGCTATTAATAGTACTTGTGAATTTGGTTCCTTCGAAGGGAGACCATCCACATTTATATAAAATATTTTCTTTCTCTACTTTCGTATTTGTATTTCTATCCAAAAGAGCTATATCTGCAAAATAACCAGTTCTCAGATAACCTCTTTTTTCAATTTTAAAGCATTCTGCAACATCGTGACTAGTCTTCTTTACAATTTGTTTCAAATTCATTTGATTGGTTTTTTCTAGCTCAAGTAAGGTAAGTAAAGCATGTTGGACTAATGGGCCACCGGATGGAGCCGACAAATAGGAATTATTTTTCTCTTCAAAACTATGGGGAGCGTGATCAGTTGCAATTACATCAATTATATTTTCATTTATAGCTTTAATAAGCGCTTTTCTGTCATTTTCTGATTTGACTGCTGGGTTCCATTTAATTAAACTTTTTTTATCTAAATATTTTGAATCATTGAACCACAAATGATGAATACAGCATTCAGCAGTTATTTTTTTATTTCTTATGGGCTGGTTATTGTTAAAAAGCTCCAATTCTTTTGCAGTTGAAATATGTAATACATGAAGCCTTGTTTCGTATTTTTTTGCCAAATCAACAGCCAATGAAGAAGATAAATAACAAGCTTCTTCTGATCTAATTATAGGATGCATTTCAAAAGGGATGTTCTCTCCATATTTTTCTTTAAATATGGCAGTATTTTTTCTTATAGTTTGTTCATCTTCACAGTGGGTAGCTATTAGCAAAGAGCTATTTTTAAATATTTGAGACAATGTCTGTTTATTATCAACGAGCATATTTCCAGTAGAAGAACCCATAAAAACTTTAATGCCACAAACATTACTAGGATTGGTTTTCAATACCTCTTGAAGATTTTCATTATTTGCACCCATGAAAAAGGAATAATTTGCTATTGAGTTTTTATTCGCTATAGCATATTTTTCTTCTAATAGGTCTTGGGTTACAGTATTGGGAACTGTATTAGGCATTTCCATGAAACTTGTAATTCCGCCCGCCACTGCAGCTCTTGATTCTGAATAAATATTTGCTTTGCGTGTTAATCCAGGCTCTCTAAAATGAACTTGATCATCAATCATTCCTGGAATAGCTATTAGTCCTGTTGCATCATATTCATGGTCGAATGTTCCAGTTATGGACCCTTTTTTAATTTCTGAAATTTCAGAATCCTCAATAGCAATATCCCCGAAAAATTGTTGATTTTCGTTAATGATTTCTGCATTTCTTATTACGCTTTTAATTTTCAAATTTTTTCGATCTTAATTTTAATACTCCTACAAAAGCCTCTTTAAAAATTCCAATATTCATCTTAGACTGTCCATGTTCTCTATCTTTAAAGTGAATAGGAATTTCTTTTACTTTAAAGCCTAATTTAATAGCGCTATATTTCATTTCTATTTGAAATGCGTAACCAACAAACCAAATATTATCTAAATCAATTTTTTCCAATACTTTTCTTGAATAACATTTAAATCCTGCAGTAGTGTCTTTAATATTTATTCCCAAGATTAACCTCACATATAGCGATGCGTAGAAGGATAACCAATACCTTGATTTTGGCCAATTGATAATCTTCCCTCCAGGGACATATCTAGACCCAACACATAAGTCTGCAGATTCGTTCGCGCAATTATAAAGTAATCTTGGTAAGTCGTCAGGACTATGAGAGAAATCTGCATCCATTTCAAAGATGTAATCGTACTTGTTTTTAATGGCCCATTTAAACCCATGAATATAGGCAGTCCCTAAACCAGACTTTTCCTTTCTTTCTTCAATAAATACAGACTTATTTTTTTTCATGATTTCTTTAACAACCTTTGCAGTTCCATCAGGAGATTGATCATCTACAATTAGAATATGAAAATCATCTTTTTTAGCTAATACAGCATAAATTATATTAGAAATATTTTCAATCTCATTATAAGTAGGTATAATTACTACACTCTTCATTTTTCTAGAAAAATTAGAAAGAATTTTAAATAACTTTTCAGTTTGGTTTATAAACAAATAAACGAATAAAATTCTTTAATAAAAATACCTTAACTATTATTAACTTTGCAATATCTGTGAGAAAAATATTTATTCTTTTATTAATTATTCCTTTTTGTCTGATTTCTCAATCTAATAATATTGAGTTGCTTGACCAATGGTATATAGAAGGATTACCTATTACCAATGACGGCGAATCAGTATTTAACGATGTATGGGGATTAGAAATTGAAAATGATAAATACGCTATTATTGGTTCTACAAATGGCACCCATATTTTAAGGATCAGTGACAATAGGTTTGAAGAGATAGATTTCGTTGCTGGAAAGTACTCAGGAAATCAAGCCATTCATAGAGATTTTCATGATTATAATGGTTATTTGTACGCAGTTTGTGATGAAAATGCTAGCTCTCTTCAAATTATGGATTTAAGTTATTTACCAGACAGTGTTCATCTGGTGTACGACAGTGACTCGTTAATAGTTCGTGCTCATAATATATTTATTGATACTGCAAATGCAAAGTTATACGGATGTGCTGTAGCAACACCTTCAGGTTTTCATGCTTTAAGTGTTTATGATCTAAGTAATCCTATTTACCCAGAATTAATTTTTAATTACGATGAGGTTGGTCATGTTCATGATGCCTACGTTTACAATGACACTGCTTTTTTAAATTGTGGAAATGACGGTCTTAGAGTTATTAAATCTCACTCCCAAGGATTTGCTTATGAGCTGTCCTCACTTACTGTCTACCCAGATAAAGGGTACAACCACTCCGGATGGATTTCAGGTGATAAAAAGACCTACATTATGTGTGATGAAACACCTTCAATGAAGATAAAAGTGCTAGATGTTTCTGATTTAAATAATATTTCAGTCAGTTCTACTTTTTCTGCAGATTCTTACGAGCAGGCATTACCACATAACGCTATAATTATAAATAATACTGCCTATGTTAGTTATTACAACGACGGGTTACAAATTTTTGATATTTCAAATCCATTTAATCCTAAGAAAATAGGTTATTACGATACTTATCCAGGAAGTGATTATCTAATTTACAGGGGATTATGGGGGATTTATCCTTTTAATAATAGTAACCTAGTTTTAGCATCTGATAGAATATCTGGTCTTTATTTATTCGATTTTGAACCCCCGCCTACAATTGCAGAAGATCCTTTTTATGTTTTTCCAAATCCTTCATCCAATTATCTTTACTTCTACAGAGAACATTTAGATTTAGCTGATTACAAAATAAATATTTACAATATGTTAGGATCTAAAGTTGATGAGCTTAAAGGAAATTCTGATTATTTGAAAATTGACTTATCCAATTATAGTAGTGGAGTTTATGTATTAGAGTATATTTCTAATATTGAGCTGTTCACAACAAACAATAAATTCTTTGTTAATAAATGAGTGATTTTTTTAAAGATGTTATCGAAGTTGTTAAATTAATTCCCAAAGGAAAAGTTACCAGTTACGGAATGATTGCTAATTATTTGGGTGCTAAAAAGAGCTCAAGGGTAGTTGGTTGGGCTTTGAATAAAGTATCTCAAAATAGTGAAATTCCAGCGCACAGAGTAGTCAATAGAAATGGATTAATGACAGGAAAAAATAATTTTCCAACTCAAAATTATATGAAAGAAGAGCTCGAAAAAGAAGGGTTGAAAATAAAGGAAGACAGTATTGTAGACTTCAGCAAATACATTTGGGACCCAATAAAAGAATTAACAATTTAGTTTTAAGTAAATTATCTATTTATGTTTACAATATGAAAATCAATTCCGAAACCATACTTGAATCTTTAAAAAAAGTAATTGAGCCTGATTTAGGTAAGGATATTGTTTCTCTTGGACTAGTAACAAATATTAAAGTTTTGGAGAATAAGGTTAGTTTCTCTGTTCAAATGAAAAATGCAGCAATGCATGCAAGGAAAAGAATGCAGGAGGCTTGCGAATTTGCAATAGAAAGATCTATTGGAAAAGATTATTCTGTAGAAGTTAATGTGCAAGCTATGAAAAAAGCAGAAGCAACCCAAAACGTATTGCCAAACATAAAAAATACTATTGCAGTAGTTTCTGGAAAAGGTGGTGTTGGGAAATCTACAGTTTCAGCGAATTTAGCTGTTGGGTTAGCAAAAAAAGGTTTTAATGTTGGTGTTGTCGATGCAGATATTTATGGTCCTTCTATGCCCATAATGTTTGATGTTCTTCACTACAGGCCAATTTCAAGAGAGATTAATAAAAAACAAGTTATTGTTCCTGCAGAAAATTATGGCGTAAAGATTCTTTCTATTGGTTTTTTTGCTGAACTCGATGAGGCAGTAGTATGGCGAGGTCCAATGGCGGTAAAAGCTTTAAAACAATTGATTTTTGATGCAGATTGGGGAGAATTAGATTATTTGATTATTGATACTCCACCAGGAACTGGAGATGTTCATTTATCGATTGTTCAGTCTCTTCCTTTAACAGGTGCTGTAGTGGTGACTACTCCACAGCCAGTTGCATTAGCAGATGCAAAAAAAGCAGTAGCAATGCTTAAAATGGATAATATAAAAGTTCCTGTCTTGGGTCTGGTTGAAAATATGTCTTGGTTTACTCCAAAAAATTATCCACAAGAAAAGTATTTTATTTTTGGAGAGGATGGTGGTGAAAACTTAGCCAAATCGCTAAGCATCAAACTTTTGGGAAAAGTACCACTTGTAGAAAGTATAAGACAAAGCGGCGATGTTGGAAGACCAGCTGTTTTACAACAAGAAACTATAGTTGAAAAATATTATAGTGACCTTTGTGAAAAATTAATTTTAAATATTGATGAAAGAAATGCTAAATTAGAACCAACAAAAGTAGTTGGTGTTGAATATGGCACCCCTAAATGCTCTACCTAAATTGAATAAAACAGAAAAAATAGTACTCAAAGCAATTGATGACCTTCGTCCGTATTTACACAATGATGGTGGTGATATGGAACTTGTTGAAATTACATCTGATAACAGAGTAATTGTAAAACTTTTAGGGGCTTGTCAGTCCTGTTCTGTTAGCTCTGTCACTATGAAAGCTGGATTGGAAGAAAACCTTAAGTTATTAATTCCTGAAATTGTTTCGGTTGAAGCTTTACAAGAATAAATTAAAATTCAAATTGCAATCCAATCGATGGTAAAACTGTTCCAGCAGTATTTTCTATAAATTTTAATTGATATCTGGAAGGGTCGTCAGGTATTAAGACATTGTTGCCATTACCGTCTGTTGAAGCAATTAAACTTGGAGGGGTTTGTGCCTGAAAATTATATAAATTTTGGATGTCCAAATAAACATTTAGTGTTACTTTTTGCCAATACCATTTTTTATCAATTCTAATATCAATACCGTGATTTGCTTTTAGTCTTACTCCATTTAGATTATCATAGTCAAATACTCCAAACGAATTCACATCCCATATGTAAGTGTATGATGAATTTAAAGTATCGTATGGAGTGTATGGAGAACCTCCAGAATATCTAAATTTCATACCAATTTCCCAATCTTTTTTTAATTTAACACCTCCTGTCATGCTAACAATATGGACATTGTCCCATGCAGAGGGAATATAAATTTCATTTTTGTCTTTAAATTCACTTCTTACCCAAGTATATGCTAATATTCCGTAAAAATTTTTATTTAATTTTTTTTGAGCTAAAAATTCTATTCCGTACGATCTTCCTTCAGATGTGCTCGTAACTGGTTCACTGCCAATAACTCCAAAGTCTCCACCGAGATTAGCCAGTGAAATACTGTCTCTTAATAAAAAAGGATAATTATCATATTTTTTATAAAAACCTTCAATAGTAATTTTACTGAAATTACCTGGATTGGTTTCTAATCCAAAAACTATATGTTTATTGTTTATGTAAGTTATTTTATTGCTTTTATTGACTAATTCATTATTATTATTTTGATAACCCATAACTGTATATGCAGGTAATTGAAAGTATTGTCCTACGTTAAAATTTAAACTGCTTTTTTCTCCGATAGCATATGCAAGACTAAGCCTAGGAGATAATTGCTTTAAAGGATTGCTCATTTCCTCAGAGTATGAATTTTGATCTGTTCTAATACCAAATGAAGCTATTAGTTTGTTATCTAATGCTTTCTTACTTATTTGACCAAAAAGACTTGTTTTTATAAAATTTAATTTAGTTTCAAACTTTAGGGTATCAGAAATATTTTGATATACTATTTTCTGAAATGTTTTGTTCTTGAATGTCACAGATTCAATTCCTGAACCAAAATTTAATTTCCATCCATTTTTTCTAACAGTATTTTCAAATCTAAATTTATTTTCGATTTCTTCTGAAACGTAATCTTGTACTAAATTTTCAGGAATTTCATTATTATCTTTGTATTTAACAGATTTATTATTTAGGTGATTTCTCGAAAACACAAAGTTTTGAAAACTATTGTCTTTAAAATGCGTCCAATTAGCACCTACAGCATAATTCCATTGAGTGGTTACTGGAATATATCCTAAAATATAATTGTTTCTTTCAATAACCTCAGGATCTGTTTCATTGTCATTGATTCCTGTATTAAGTTCAAATTCGTCAATTGCTCCAAGACCTACAAAAGTTAGTTGATTTTTATCATTAATTTTAGTTTTAGTTTTGAATTGAAAATCGTTGTAAGTCGGAAGAAAAGGTAATCCAATTGCACTAAAAAGTAATTGTAAATAAGATCTTCTTGCAGAAAACACAAAAGTTGTCTTATCGTTAATTGGACCATCTAGGGTAATACCAAAGTCACTAGACCCAACTGTTAAGGTAGAGGCGATTCTATCAGGGTTTCCATCAATTTGTTTAAATTCTAAAACCGAGCTTAAAGTATTTCCTCTGTTTGCTGGAAATGCTCCAGAGTACAAATCAACTTCTCTTATAAAATTTACATTTATCATTCCCACTGGACCTCCTGAGGATCCTTGAGTTGCAAAATGATTTATATTAGGAATTTCAATACCGTCTAAATAAAATCTGTTTTCATTTGGTGCGCCTCCTCTTATTATAATGTCGTTTCTAAAAGAGGCAGTTGATGCAACACCTGGTAGTGAGGTAATAACCTTAGAAATATCTCTGTTCCCCCCTGGATTTCGGTATATTTCAGTAGCGTTTATGCTTCTTTTACTAACAGGACTTTCTTCGCTTTTTTGAAATGGAGAGGCTGTTATTTCAACAACATCGAGAGAAGTTGAGGATTCTACTAGTTTTATGTTTAGTATGGTAGGCTTATTCGGATTAACATTAATTTCTGCAAATGTTTTGGACTCATAACCAACAAATGAACATTTAACGGTGTAAAGCCCTGGTTTCATATCCTTAAATTCAAAAAAACCATCAAAATCTGTTGCAACTCCTGAGTTTAGCTGCTCTACAAATACGTTTGCAAATGGAATTTCTTCGTTACTAGTTGCATCTTTCACATATCCTTTTAAAACTCCACTTTGTGAATATGTAATGTTGAATATTGTAAATAATATTATGGATAATATAAGTGTACGCATTCGGATTGAAAATTTTAATTGTTAAGAACTTGCAATTTTTGTTTATAATTTTGAAGACAATATTAAACAAAAATCTTTAAAACCCTTGTTTTATTAGTTATGTTTAAGTAATTTAGCTAAAAATTAAACAAATGCAAACTTATTCAATCGCTGACCTTGAAAAACTTTCTGGTATTAAATCCCACACTATACGAATCTGGGAAAAACGATATAATATAGTTAGTCCTGAAAGATCTGATACCAATATTAGAGCTTACAATGACGACCAACTTAAAAAAATATTAAATATATCCTTCTTAATTAACAATGGGCTTAAGATTAGTAAAATAGCTTCATTATCTTTGGACGAACTTTCAAGTAAGGTAATATCATTAACATCAAACTCTGCATCCTTCGAAGCACAAATCAATAACTTTGTAATTTGTTCACTTCAATTTGACGAGCCACTTTTCAATAGAACATATGAATCTCTTAGAAAAGACTATAGTTTGTCTTTTGTTTATGAGAATGTATTTATCCCAACTCTTAGAAGAATTGGTGCTTTATGGTCATCAGGGGAACTATTTCCTGCTCAGGAACATTTTTTATCCAATCTTATCAAACAAAAATTCTATAATGCTATTGAGTCAGTAGATCCTCCAGTGAGAAAAAATAAAAAAGCTTATTTATTTTTGCCACCTTGGGAAGATCATGATTTCGCTTTATTATACTCTAACATGATACTTAAAGAAAATGGCTTTGATATTGTAAATGTTGGAAAAACTATTTCATTTGAAAGTATTTTGCAATGTATTGAGAAAATAAAGCCAGACATTCTTTTTACTACATTTATTGTAGGACAGAAAGTTACTCTTTTACAAAAGTTCTGTGACGATCTTCATAATCATTCTAACACTAAATTATTTTTTGCTGGAAATCCTGATTTATTAAGGCTTGTTAATACCCACGGAAAAGTTTTTTACAAGCTGGACGAATTTGACAGATTTTTTAGCAACTCTTCTCTTAATTGAAAAAAATTGCTGTAATAGGTTCCGGATTTGCAGGTTTAACATCCGCAATCGAACTTGCTTCACTTGGATATAAAGTAACTGTTTTTGAAAAAAACAGTACTCCGGGGGGTAGAGCGAGAAAGTTTGAAACTAATGGCTTTACTTTCGACATGGGCCCAAGTTGGTATTGGATGCCAGACGTTTTCGATAAGTTTTTTGCAAGACATGGAAAAAAAGTAGAAGACTATTATAATTTATTGAAGTTAGACCCTGGTTTCTCAGTTATTTATGGAAAAGATAATAAAATTGAAGTTCCTGCATCTTTCAAGGAACTTGTTGCATTATTTGAAAATATTGAAAAGGATAGCGGTTTTAAGCTCAAGAAATTTTTAAATAAAGCAGAAGTAAAATATAAAATCAGTATGGATAGTTTGGTTTACAAGCCTTCACATTCAATATTTGAATTTATTAATTTAAAAGTTCTAACTGGAGTTCTTCACCTAGATGTATTTTCAAATTTCAGATCTTATGTCAAAAAATATTTCTCGGACAGTAGACTTACTAGGTTAATGGAATTCCCTGTTCTTTTTTTGGGAGCTACACCCCAAAATACACCAGCACTTTATTCTCTCATGAATTACTCAGCATTTTCACAAGGAACTTTTTATCCTATGGGAGGTTTTCATGAAATTATTATAGGATTATCAAAATTAGCCAAGGAAAAAGGAGTTGTAATTAACTGTGAAACTAACGTTGATAAAATAAATGTTGTTAATGGTAAAGTAGAAAATATCATTGTTAATGGTGAAAAATTATTCTTTGACGGTATTATTGCATCTGCAGACTACCACCACGTTGAACAAAAATTACTAGATAAACCTTTTAGAAATTATAGTACTGAATATTGGGATAATAGAGAAATGTCTCCCTCAAGTTTACTTTTTTACGTTGGGGTAGATAAAAGGTTGAATAATTTGCAGCATCACAATTTATTTTTTGATGCAGACTTTGATCAACATGCTAATGAAATTTATGACAATCCAAAATGGCCTAAAAATCCACTTTTTTATTTATCTTGTCCATCAATTACTGATTCATCCTTAGCCCCTAAAGGAAACGAGAATTTAATGTTTTTAATTCCTTTAGCCCCAGGATTGGAAGACACTAACGAAATGAGAGAAAAGTATTTTGATATTGTATTAAAAAGATTGAAAGACCTAACGGGAAATGATATTGAAAAAAATATAATATTTAAAAAATCCTATTGTGTTAATGATTTTGAAAAAGATTATAATTCTTTTAAAGGAAATGCATACGGATTAGCTAATACTTTAAGACAAACTGCTGTTCTTAAGCCAAGAATGAGAAATAAAAAAATTAAAAATCTTTACTACACTGGACAACTAACTGTTCCAGGACCTGGTGTCCCACCTAGTATTATCTCAGGCCAAATTGCAGCTATAGAAATTGATAAATATTTAAATAAGTTATAATGATAGATTTGTATCATAAAATATCCGTAGATGCCAGTAAAAATGTAACTCAACTTTACAGTACTAGCTTTTCTATGGGAATTAAATTATTAGACAAGAACATTCACGATGCTATTTTTTCCATTTATGGATTTGTTCGATTAGCAGATGAAATTGTAGATACTTTTCATGACTTTCCTAAATCTGAGATGCTTAAAGAGTTTAAAGAAGAAACATATAAAGCTCTGGATAGGAAAATAAGTGTTAATCCTATTCTTCATGCTTTTCAAATGGTGGTTAATAAATACTCCATCGATAGAGATTTAATTGATAAGTTTCTTCTAAGTATGGAACAAGATTTGAATGATATTCAATATTCAAGTGATGGATACAAAGAATACATTGTAGGCTCTGCTGAAGTTGTTGGTTTAATGTGTTTGAAAGTCTTTGTAAATGGTGATAACGATTTATATTTTAATCTTGAAGAACCTGCTCGTAAGTTGGGAGCTGCTTTTCAGAAAATCAACTTTCTAAGAGATGTCAAAGCAGATTATCAAGAGTTAGGTAGAACTTATTTTCCAGGAGTAGATTTGGAGAAATTTACACCTGATGAAAAACTCAAAATTGAAGAAGATATTCAAGACGATTTTGAATGTGCACTAGAAGGTATTATTAAACTGCCATCCTCTTCTAGGTTAGGCGTTTATGTAGCTTACAGATATTATTTTTCTTTATTTAAAAAGATAAAAAAGGTTTCTTCGGATAGATTAATGGAAGAAAGAATAAGAGTTCCAAATACTAAAAAAATCCTTATTACCTTTAAATCTATGTTCCAAAATCAATTCAATTGGATTTAATAAATTTTTCTGTTTTTATTGTTACTTTTTTTGCTATGGAATTCGTGGCTTGGTTTACGCATCGTTATATTATGCATGGTTTATTATGGTATTTTCATAGAGATCACCATACTAGAGACAACAAAGGCTTTTTTGAAAAAAATGATTTCTTCTTTTTGATTTTTGCATTACCAGGATCAATTTTAATTATGTATGGTATTGAAATAGGACTAGAGTTTATTCCTTTTTGGATTGGTATGGGAATTACCTTCTATGGAATGGCTTATTTTTTTGTTCATGATTTATTTATTCATCAAAGAGTAAAAGTTCTTAAGAAAACTAAAAATAGATATTTGTTGGGTATAAGAAGAGGGCACAAAGCCCATCATAAAAAACTTTCTAAAGAAGGTGGAGTATGTTTTGGGATGCTTTTGGTTCCTTCTAAATATTTCAGACAATTCAAATAGCTTTATGCAAAAATATTTGTACCAAACAACACATTTTTGTTCGGTTTTGGCCCTGGTTATTATTTTCTTTCAATTTTCTTTTTCTTATAGATGACCCCATCGTCTTACATCATTCTAGGAGCTGGAGCATCAGGTTTATTGCTTGCTTACCGCATGTCTCTAGATAGCTATTTTGATGACAAATCCATTTTAATTATTGATCATAAAAAAGATAAAGGAAACGATAAAACTTGGTGTTATTGGGAAGAAGGAGACGGAGAGTGGGATGAATTGTTAACCAAAAAGTGGCCTAAGGTATTTTTTGGAAGTAAAGATTTCACTGAAACACTTAATATTTCACCATTTTGTTATAAGATGATAAGAAGTGAAAAGTTTTATCATAAACTTTGGAGAATTATAGGTCTAAAATCCAATATTACTTTTGTTGAAGACAGCGTTAAAACATACTCAGAAGCAGATAATAAAGTAAAAGTTGTTACAAATAAATCAACTTATTTTGGATTGAAACTTCTAAATAGTATTCCAGATAAAACAGTTTATGAAAAGCAACAAAAATATCCTGTATTGCAACAGCATTTTGTGGGCTGGTTTGTAAAAACAAAAACAGACTGTTTTGACGATTCGGTTGCCACTTTTATGGACTTTAATATCCCTCAGAATGGCAATACCCGTTTTATGTATGTTTTACCAATCGATAAAAATATAGCGCTGTTTGAATACACTTTATTTTCAAAAGACTTATTAGAACGTTCTGAATACGAAGTTGCAATTAAAGATTATTTAAAAGAAAAAAAGGTTACTGACTTTGAGATTTTAGAGAAAGAAAATGGGGTTATACCTATGACTTCTTTTAAATTTCAAGAATTAAACTCAAATAGTATACTTAACATTGGAACAGCTGGAGGATGGACTAAGGCAAGCACAGGTTATACCTTTTATAATACTTCCAAAAAGACAAAAGAATTGGTTTCTTTTCTAAAAGAAGAAGATGATTTTTCAGTGTTTTCTAAAAGAAAAAAATATTGGTTTTACGATTTACTTTTTTTAGATGTCCTTGCCAAAAATAACGAAAAAGGATCTGCATTGTTTGCTTCTATTTTTAAAAAAGTAGACGTTAAAACCATCTTAAAGTTTTTGGGAGAGGAATCCAACTTAAGAGAAGATCTGAAAATTATTACATCAGTATCTCCTTTACCTTTTATTCTGTCTATTTTTAAGCGTTTTTTAAATATTAAATGATTTGAAGTTTACTTTGATTTCATTGTGCACTTAAAAAAGATTTTCTATGATTATTAAATTTATTTTTTGTGGTTATTGGTTACCAAAAATTATTAAACACTAGAAAATTAATAGAATTAAATTTTCTTTAAATAGCTTAAGGTGAATGACTTAATTTCCTCTCTACATTTTTCAAATGCTTCTTGAATTTCAATTTCATTTCCTATGACTATCGATGGATCAGAGAAATTCTGATGGGTGAGATTAGCTTTCTTTAAATATACTGGACAACTTTCGTTGGCATGGTCACAAACTGTAATTACGTGGGAAATTTCTGTGTTTTTGTATTCCTCTAAGCTGTTTGAAGTATGGTTACTAATGTCAATTCCATCTTTGGCCATTATGTCTATGGCTTTTTTATTTATCCCTTCAGCTCTTATTCCTGCACTATAAACATTAGAATTTATGTTTAATTGTTTGCTGAAATATTTTAAATAGCCTTCTGCTATTTGGCTCCTACAACTGTTTCCAGTGCATATAATAAGAATATTTATTTTTGCCATTTTAATTTTAAACCCTAAGATACTATCTTTGATTTGATTTCATAATCAATGAAGATTAATACACCATTTAAATTTACCATCTTTTGTTCATTAATAGCTTCTGTCTTGTCAGTTTTAGCTTTGTCTATATACAATTTTTACTATTATGATTTGCATTCGACTGTTTTTGATTGTTTGTTTTTATTTTTATTTTCTTTCATTCTAATAGCTACTGTAACGTTCCTTTTGTTAGAGATTTTTATTAATAGAAAAATCAGATTGCTATTTAAACTTGTCCAAAACTATAAAATGTCAAGTACTGATTTTAAATTGAAAATGAATGAAGATATATTATCTAAAAGTGAGGTTGAGATTTTAAAAATTGCAAAAAGTAATAGTTCAGAATTGGTAAAACTTAAGTCTGAAGAAAAGTTTAGAAGGGAATTCATTGGTAACCTTGCACATGAGTTAAAGACTCCAATATTTAGTATTCAAGGATATATTTTAACTCTTTTGGAGGGTGGGTTAGAAGATCCATCTATCAACAAAAGATTTTTACAAAGAGCTCTAAAGGGTGCAGAAAGAATGAATAAAATAATTATTGACTTAGATATGATATCGAGATTTGAATCTGATAGAATCAATATGGAAATTCAGAATAATAATATTGTAGAAATATGTCAAGATATTTTTGAAAGTTTGGAGTTGAAGGCTAAAGAAAACAAGATAACTCTTAGATTTGCAGAGAATTATTCGAACGAAATTTTAGTTAGTTGTGACAAGGGCAAAATCGGTCAAGTAATGCAAAATTTAATAATCAATGCAATTAAGTACTCAGACCCTGGTACAGAAGTAGTTGTTCGGTTTACCAATATTGAAAGAAATATATTGATTGAAATTGAAGACAATGGTTCAGGAATTGCTGAAAAACATATTGGTCGTCTTTTTGAGCGCTTTTATAGAGTAGACAAAAGTAGAGCAAGGAATGTAGGAGGTACCGGTTTGGGACTTTCAATTGTTAAACATATAATTGAAGCTCATGGACATACTGTTCAAGTAAGAAGTAAGGAGGGTAAAGGTTCAAATTTTTTCTTTACCTTAACAAAAAATTAACTTATTTAAATATGAATTATACATATAAATCTTTTTCACTGGTTATAATTATAATATCAGTTTTATCAAGTTGTAGCAAAAAAGGTTGTACTGATCCTATGAGTTTGGCTTATAATGTTGAAGCTAAAAAAGACGACGGTTCTTGTACTTATCCAGAGGTTTCAAAAAAATCTCTAGTCTTAAGAAAAACTGGAGATTGGTGTCTCTACTGTGGAGAATATGCAACTGAGTGGGTCAATGATATTGAAAATACATACTCAAATACCGTTAAAGTAATTGATTTACACTCTGATGATGGATTTGCTGTTGATGTTGGATATAATATGCTTAACATTTTAGGGAGTATGTCTACTCCTGGATTTGCTGTAGGTTCAGAAGTACAGCCACTAAATTACTCACAAATCACTCAAGCTATTAATTCGGATATCCTTTTAGCTCCTGACGTCAATGTAGACCTAAATTTTTCAATTCAAGATGGAAAAATGAATATTAATATACATTCATTATTATCCCCTGGCATTTCTGGAGACAATTACTATTTAGCGGCATATATTTTAGAAGATGGACAAGTTGCAAGTCAAAAAATCTCTGGGTATGTAGACCCAGTGACAGGAACTAATGTAAACCCTAATTTTACTCATAACAATATACTAAGAACTGAGGGTAGTGGAAGTGGAAATCCTTTTGGTAATTTGTTAGAATTTGATGCTGATGGAAATAATATTACTTCACTTACAGATATAATTCTTGCACCTTCTACAATTTGGAATCATGATAATTTATATGTTGTTGCTGTTATTTGGCAGCAAGATGGATCAGGATATAGGTTTATTAATTTAGAATATTAAAACTTTGAAGTAATGAATAATAAAATTAATTTTTTAATTATTATTTCGGTACTTATTTTTTCATCATGTAGAAAGAAAGGTTGTACTGATCCATTAAGTCTAGCTTATGATATTGAAGCTTTAAAAGATGATGGCACTTGTACTTATCCTGAAAACTCCAAGAAAACTTTGGTATTTAATTCAACAGGTACCTGGTCTCAACATTGTGGAGAATGGGGAAAAACTTTTTCAGATAATCTTTCAAATAATTTTTCAAATGTTCAAATTATTACTCTACATAATAATGATAATTTTTCTGTTGATATAGGTTCTTTCATTCAGTCATATTTAGATAGTATTCATGGTCCTAAGGGGGAGCCTCACTTTTATGTAGGAACATCAGATGTGCCCAACAACTACAATCAATTAGATAGTGCCGTTAGCGCAGATCTTCTTTTGAACCCCGAGGTTAATATGGATTTAAATTTCATGATTACAGGTAGTAAAATGAATATAAATGTACATTCAAAATTATCTGATGGATTTTCTGGAGATAATTGTTACTTAGCAACCTATATACTAGAAGATGGTAAGGTTTTTGAACAAAACATTTTGGGAACTTATGATTCTAATTATGTCCACAACAATATTCTAAGGACTGAAGCAAGTGGTCTTGGATCCGCCTTTGGAGTTCCAATTATATTTAACTCTACTGGTGATAATATTAAGTCTTATAGTGATGTAGTTTTAGAACCTTCTAGCGCATGGAATTACGATAATTTATACGTCGTAGCTGTTTTATGGCAACAAAATGGCGCGAACTACAGATTTGTAAATCTTATTAAGTAACAAGTTGTTATAAACCTAATTTATCAAAAGCTACTTTAAGTAGCTTTTTTTTTGTTTCAGCTTTAGGATGAATAAAATTAAACTTTGCTTTTTCAAGGTTGATTTCACCCTGTTTTTGGTAGTAAATTGAGTGAATTCTTAGATGGTGTTTAGCTAAATATTCTTGTTCTGTTTGGCCTGGAGTTGGTATGAAAAGTGCTTTTTTTTGTAAAATATAAAGATCCATTATACTACTGTATCCAGACCTGCATATCACAAGCTCGGATTTAGTTAGTAATTTTCTGAAAGAAGTTGTTTCTAAATGTGGGTAAAAAGAAATATTTTTAAATGATATTTCTTTCTTGTTTCTTAGGCCATTTATTATTGCACAATGCTGGTTAGTTTTAAGAAAGCAATTTTGAATTTCCTCTTCCAATAGACTTCTTTGTGGTTCTGGTCCAGAAATAATTGCTAAAAATTTGTACTTATACTTTTTTGTTTCACCTATAGTTTTTTTAAACCTACTTAGTGGTCCAATAAAGGTTTTTTTCAAACTAGATTGAGATAGTTCGCCGGATAGTAAGGAGTTTTCAAAATCAGGAATCAAGCAGTGGTCAAAATTTTGGATAAATAGACTATTTATTTTGTTAACTATCTTTATTAAAAGTAAAGGGCCTTTTATTTTAAGTTGGTGAGTTATATATATGTTTAATGTTTTAGTGCTCCTAAAACCAAATCTATTATCTGAAATAATTATATCCACATTTTGCTCAAGACTTATTTTCTCCGCTATCTTTCTCTCATTAAATATAGTTTTTATAAATTTTGGAATTTGTTTTATTAACGCCCACTTTTGGCTTTCTTTTTTACTGTAATAAGGCTTGTAGCCTTGAATTTCAATATGTTTAATTTTTGAAAATTCTCTTTTATAAATATTATTGGATATTTTATTTCCACATGTAATTACCTCGTGACCTCTTTCTTGCAGAATTTTTATAATCGGAATAGTTCTAGATATATGACCTAAACCCCAGTCTAGGGGAGCAATTAATATTTTTTTTTTCTTCTTCAGGATTTGAATAGAATATTATGTTCGTTAATAAATCCCTTAATATCCTCTAGTCCTGTTTTTTTGGTTGAAGAAGTTGTAAAGTTTACTGGAAAGAATTCCCATTCTTTTAATAATAAGTTTTTATAATTATTTGTGTTTTCTTCAATCTCAACTTTTTTAAGTTTATCTGCCTTGGTAAAGCATATTACAAACGGTATTTTTTTTACTGCACAATACTCCATAAATTCAAGATCAATTTTTTGAGGAGGTACTCTAAGATCAATTAACATAAATAGGCAAACTAAGTTTTCTCTGTTTTCTAAATATTTGAGTGTAAAGCTTTGAAATTCTTCTCTTATTTTTTTTGAAATTTTAGCATATCCATATCCGGGTAAATCAGCCAGATAGAAGTTATTATTTATCAAGAAATGGTTGATTAATTGTGTTTTTCCTGGCTTTCCGGATGTTTTTGCTAGTTTTTTACTATTAGTAAGTGCATTAATTAATGAGGATTTTCCAACATTAGATCTTCCAATAAATGCATATTCTGGGAGATTTGGTTTTGGACATTTTTTCCAGTCAGAATTACTACACAGGAAATTGGATTTATTAATTTCCATAATTGTTATTTTAATTTTTTATAGGTGTTTACGTGTCTGTCTTTCTTTTCTGGGTAAATGTCATCAATAGATATAAGAATTCCAGTTTCTTCTACATCTCCAAATTTTGAATTCATTGCTGTTCCAAATGTTTTCATTGAAGATGAAAGATTCATATATGCAGCAATTAAAGGGGGTAAAGAGCAATTTAATTCTTTGAGTTTTTTTGTCAATATCTTATAGGACTCTTTATAGTCCAATTCTTTTATTTGTTCAATAAAATAGCTTATATCGTGATGTAATTGTAAGGGTTGTTTTGCGGAAATCCATTGATCTTTGTCTTTGAAAAAGTGGTTCATAAAACCTAGTATTAAATCTCTTCCTTTTTTGTCAAAATCAATATACATGGTTACTTTCCCAAAAAAATATTTTATTTCTGGGTGGTCTACTACCAAAGCCCCTAGTCCGTCCCATAAGTTGTCAAGAGAAAATATAGCTTTTCTATTTCCGGAACTAGGCTGATATTCTGGTTGAACAAATGATCTGCCTAATTCAATTGTTAATCCCAATGTTTTGGAGAAGAAATCACTACTAAAATCAAATAAATTATTGGTAGCTGTATTATTGTACTTTGAAGAATTAATAACATCATTTCCTAACATAAATCTGTATCCTCCTATGATCTTTTTTTCTTCAGGGTCCCAAACTATAAGTTGTTTATAATAAGCCTCTTCTCTAGTGTCAAATTCATCTAAATCATATGATTTTCCTGTCCCCCCACCCGCATTTCTAAAACTAATTTCTCTAAGTCTACCGATCTCCATAGTCGTATTTGGATGGTTGTGGTAATCAACTATGTATATATCATGATTACAATAATTGGTTTTTCTTACAAAAGTGTCCTTGTTTATTTCTTGTTCAAGAACAGAAGTTGATATAGGATTAATAATTTTTTTCATTTTTTATTGATTCTATAAATTCAAGATTAATATTGTTTTGTATTTGATATACATAATTTTTAATTACTTGGGCCCATTCTGAATCATTTTTTTTATTATCAATAAATTTCGGCTCTATGAGCTTGCCCATTGTTATTTCAATAGTATTTCCTTTTTGTTTGAACATTTCATCTACAAGAAAAAACATTTCAAGATTTATTTTTATACCAAATAAGCTTCTCCATTTAGCAATTTTATAAAACCTATTTGAGTTTTGACCACTAATATAAACTGGATAAATTGGTTTGTTATATTTTTTGGCTTTTGTTACAAACGTTTTTCTCCACTCTAGGTCTTGTACAATTCCATTTTTTTTTCTAGAGACTAATCCAGATGGAAAAATCACAATGCATTTATTAGATGAAAATAATTCTTCAAGTCTTAAAATGTTTTCTCTTGAGTTCAGACCATGCTTATTTACTGGAATAAAGTAAGGCTTAAAAGGTTCAATTTCAGAAAGAATATCATTTACTAAAAACTTAATGTCGTTTCTGTATTTTCCTATTTCATTAATAAGTGCTAGTCCATCTAGACCTCCAAGTGGGTGATTGGCTACTATAACAATTCCTTTTTTTCTTGGAATTTTCTCTAGCCCATAATTGTATGACATTACTTGAAGTTCCTTTAAGCCACCACTTATAAAATCAAGCTTTTCTTTTCCATGTAAATTTTTTAGAATATTATTTATGTCACTCTCATGTAGTAAGGATTTGATTTTTCTCAATAAAAATTTTGGTATCAACTTAAAAAATCTAGGACTTTTTTCTTCAATTACTTTACCTATGTCAACTTTTTTTTGATTACTCATCCTACTGATATTATTTCATTTTAAAGTTAGCAAATTGTTGATAGAGTATCATTAAAAAAAATTAATACCCACATTTTACCACCTATATTTTAAAACTTATAACAGATTAAAATTCAATTATATTGAAACATATTTTGTGATAAGTCGTAAAAAGTTATCCACAAAGTTATATAAGTGGGAAAAAGTGGGTAAATTATTATTAGATTTACATTTAAAATTAGAGTCAATTGTCAGGATTTATTGGAGAATACTATTGTAAGCTAGATGTTAAAGGAAGAATGTTAATTCCTTCTGACGTTAGAAAACAATTGTCTCCTATTGATCAAGAACAGTTTGTTATTTCAAGAGGAGTTGATGACTGCCTTTCTATGTATACCTCTTCGGAGTGGTCGGTGGTTATGAGCAAATTGAGAAAGCTCAATAGGTTTAAATCTAAGGATAGGAAATTTGCTCGTATGTTTCAAAAAGGTGCTACTAAAATTACTGTTGATAGTAATGGTAGGCTGCTGCTTCCTAAGGGTTTACTTGGTTGGGCTGGGATTAAAAAAGAACTAGTTATTGTTGCAAATGTTGATTTGTGGGAATTATGGGATAAAAAGACCTATGAATCCATGATGAAAGATGACTGGGAAGGTTTTGATCAATTGGCTCACGAAGTTATGGGGGAGTCGGCGGATGAAAGTTGATCAATATCATATACCAGTTCTTTTAAATGAAGCCACTCAGGCTTTAATCTCTGATCTTTCTGGTTTTTATGTTGATGTCACTTTTGGTGGAGGAGGTCATTCTAGGGCAATTCTTGATCAAATTGATAATGGAAAGCTATTGGCTTTTGACCAAGATTCTGACGCCTCTGAAAATCATATAACAGATGATAGATTTTCATTGGTTAGACAAAACTTTAGAAATATTCAAAATGTTTTGGAAGCTTTTGGTTATGGTGTTCCGGTTGGCATCCTAGCAGATTTAGGGGTCTCTTCATTTCAGTTTGATAATCCGGAGAGAGGATTCTCTTTTCGATTTGATGAAAGATTAGATATGAGAATGAATAAAGATGCAGTACTCGATGCATGTGATTTACTAAATACTTATGATGAAGGCCAGCTTGAAAAAATTTTCTCTCAGTTCGGCGATTTTAAATCTGTAGAGTCTAAAAGGATTACATCAAATATCATAGAGGCAAGAGCTAATAACAAATTAACTACCACTCAAGATTTAGTTTCATGTATTGAGTTTTTAGTGCCTCAGAAAGTAAAAAATCAATTTTTAGCAAGAGTTTTTCAGTCCATAAGGATTGAAGTTAATCAGGAATTAAATGCCTTAGTTGAGTTTTTAAATCAGTTGCCAAAAGTTCTAAAAAATGAAGGAATCGTTTCAATTATTACTTACCATTCCTTAGAGGATAGACTGGTTAAAAACTTCTTCAAAACAGGCAATTGTAATGGAGATTTAGAAAAAGATTTTTTTGGAAATATTTCTAAGCCGTTTGATTTGGTGAATAAAAAACCCATTGTTCCTGGTGATGCTGAAATAAAATTAAATCCAAGAGCTAGAAGTGCAAAATTAAGAATTGCAAAAAAAAGAAAATGACAGTTTTTAAAGAAATATTTTCTGGAGATCTTTTCAAAAAAGGAATGGTGATTAACAATACTCCTTTTTTGGTTTATGTAACATTTTTAATGGTTCTCTATGTTGCTTATGGATACCATGTAGATGGAGTAGTGTTAGAGATTTCTAAAAAAAGTAAGACTGGGGAAAAGTTATACTCAGAGTTGCAATCTGCCTTGGAGCTATATGATAAGGAAAGTCTTCAAAGCAAAGTAGTAAAAGAGACAGAGAAATGGGGTTTATATGAGTCGGTAGATCCACCCTTAATTATTCACAATAAGAATTCTGATATATGAAAAATAAAGAATCCTTAATTAGACTTTATTCAGTTTATTTTCTTGTCTTTTTTATGGGATTGGGAATAGTTGTTCAAATATTTTATCTGCAAATATTTAAAGGTGAACAGTTAAAATTTGATGCTAATAAACAAATTTTTATTTCTAAAAAGGTATTAGCCCCAAGAGGAAATATTTATGCTTCTAATGAGCAAAAGACATCCCTTGCCCTTTCTGTTCCAAGATATAAGGTCTTTGTTGACTTGGTTACTATCAGTGAGCAAGATTTTATTGATAATATTTCTGATCTATCTGACTCTTTAAGTGTGCTTTTATCTAGAAGGACATCTAATGAGTGGAAGTCCGAATTAGAAAACCAAAGGCTTGATAGTAACCGATACTTTTTTATTGCAAGAGCTTTAAGAAATGATCAAATAGAGCGGCTAAAAAAGTTTCCCGTTTTTAATCTAGGTAAATATAGGGGGGGGTGTATTATTTTAAAATCAAACCAAAGAGTAAAACCCTATGGAATGCTTGCTAATAGAACTGTAGGATATGCGGTAGAAAATGATGGAAAAAAATCAATTTTAGTTGGTATTGAAGGTGCATTTAATGAGTATCTGAAAGGTCAGAATGGTCAGATGCTTATGGAGAAAATAAGGGGAAATGAATGGAAACCAGTGGATGACGAATTATCTATTGAACCTGTCCCTGGTAGCGATGTTTACACTTCCATTGATGTAAATATTCAGGATGTTGCAGAGTCTGCATTATTAAAACAACTAAGAGAACAAAAGGCACAGAAAGGATGCGCGGTTTTGATGGAAGTTAAAACAGGGTATGTTAAGGCTATCGCTAATCTTTCATTTGACCCTAAGTCTGAAACTTATTTTGAAGCTCAAAACCACGCAGTTGGTTTAGCTTCTGAGCCAGGTTCAACATTTAAACTTGCTTCACTTTTAGTTGCTTTAGAACAGGGTAAGTTCAAAATAACCGACTCTGTAGATATGACAGGTAAATATGAATTCTACGATAATTACCTCACTGATGGAGGTAAAATTTATGGAAGAAATACGATTAAAGATGCATTCGAAAAATCATCTAATGTTATAAGTCAAATAATTTATGATAATTATAAAAAAGAGCCTCAGGAATTTATTGATGGATTAAAAGAAATTGGAATTCATCAAAAACTTGGTTTGTCAATAATAGGGGAAGGAGTACCACTAATAAAAGAATCTTCAGATCCAACTTTTACTGGAATTACTCTTCCTTGGATGTCTATTGGTTATGAACTAAAGATGACCCCCCTTCAGACATTGGCTTTTTACAATGCTGTAGCAAATGATGGAACCTTACTTCAGCCTCAATTTGTGAAATATATTAAAAAGGGTAGCAAGATTCAAAAAGAATATAAGCCGAGAATTTTAAACGCATCTATTTGTTCTAAAGCTACACTTAGGGATCTAAAGGTGATGCTTGAAGGAGTTGTTGAAAGAGGAACTGCAAAAAATATAAAAGCTAGAGGATTTTCAATTGCAGGAAAAACAGGTACATCAAAAATTGCTCAAGGCTCTAAAGGATATGGAAATAAATATCAGGCTTCTTTTTGCGGGTATTTTCCATCTAAAGATCCGGTCTATAGTTGCATTGTGGTTATTCAAGGTCCAACTAAAAATATTTTTGGGTCTGTAGTTTCTGGAACTGTCTTTAAGGAGATTGCAGATAAGGTCTATTCGCAAGAATTTCAAAAAGAAAATATTGTTTTAAAAGATACTCTTAACCGATATCCATATTCAAGAAGTGGCGACAAGAAGTCTTTTTTAGTTGCTTCTGAAAATATGAGAATACCTGTTGAAGATTTAACTAATAATTCTAACAATTGGATATCTACAAGGACTGGAAAGGATGCCATTAAAATAATTCATAAAAAGACTCAAAAAGGATTGGTTCCGAATGTAGTTGGTATGGGATTAATTGATGCTACTTATATGTTGGAAAAGTTTGGATTGTTTGTGCAGCCTGTTGGCTCTGGAATAGTAAGAGAACAATCTATTAAAGCTGGCTTAAGAATAAATAAAGGTCAAAAAATCATTTTACAATTAGGATGAAATTACTAAAGGATATTATATATGGGGTTAGAATAATTGAGATAAAAGGCAATACTAATATTGCTGTAGAAAATATTGCATTTGACTCAAGGGAAATTAACAATCTTTCTTTGTTTATAGCTCTAAAAGGGGTCTCTCAGGATGGTCATAATTTCATTTCTCAAGCTCTAAATAGAGGCGCATGCGCTATAATTTGTGAGAGTCTTCCTGAAATTTTAAGTAATGATATTACTTATATCAAAGTTTTAGATAGTTCAAAGTCTTTGGGAATAGTAGCTTCAAATTTTTTCGACAATCCCTCTGAAAAATTAAAACTAGTTGGAATAACGGGTACCAATGGTAAGACTACTTGCGCAACATTATTATATGACTTGTATAGATTAATGGGGTATAGCACTGGTCTTATTTCAACTGTACATATTAAAATTCTTCATAAGACTATTCCTGCAACACATACAACTCCAAATGCAATTAGAATCAACGAATTACTTAGTCAAATGGTTATTGAGGGTTGTTCCCATGTCTTTATGGAAGTAAGTTCACATGCTTTAGACCAAAATAGAGTCTCTGGATTATCTTTTGATATTGGAGTTTACACCAATATTTCAAGAGACCACTTGGATTATCACCCTACTTTAAATGACTATATAGGTGCGAAGAAAAAGTTATTTAACTCTCTAAAAAACGATGCTTTAGCAATTGTAAACTTTGACGACCCTTATGGTGAAGAAATGCTTAGAGATATAAATGCAAAGCCATTTTCTTATGGATTGAAAGGAGATTTTGATTTTAAAGGGAAAATTGTTGAAAATAACATAAGTGGACTTTCAGTAGAAATTGACGGATTTGAAATGACCTCTAGATTGATAGGAGAATTCAATGCTTACAATCTTTTGGTTGTTTTTGCAGTAGCTAAATCTCTTGGTGAAGAGGCTCTTACTGTTCTGAAAATTATAAGTAATCTAAAAGCACCAGATGGAAGATTTGAGTACATCGTTTCTCCTACAAATATAACAGCAGTAATTGATTATGCTCATACACCAGATGCTCTTGAAAATGTTTTGAAAACATTGGTTAGTCTAAAAAGCGATAAAGAAAAGATATTCACTGTGTTTGGTTGTGGGGGAGATAGAGACAAGGGTAAGCGTCCATTAATGGGTGAAATTTCGTCTGTTTATAGCGATAGGGTGATAGTAACTTCTGATAATCCTAGAAGCGAAAAGCCAAGTAAAATAATCAAGGATATTATTTCTGGAATTCCAAAGTCTAAATCTTCTAAAGTATTAACTATTCAAGAGAGAAAAGAAGCAATTAAAGTTGCTTGTGAATTAGCAGAAAGTGGAGATGTGATTTTAATTGCTGGCAAAGGACATGAAAAATATCAAATCATTGGAGATGAGAAATTATATTTTGACGATTTAGAAACTACTATAGAAATTTTCAAACAAATACAACAATAATGCTTTATCATTTTTTTAATTATATAAATCAATATTTTGACTTTCCTGGTTCAGGATTGTTCCAATTTATCTCTTTTAGAGCCGGTATGGCTTTAATCATTTCACTAATTATTACACTTATTTTTGGTGGTAAGCTAATTAAACTCTTACAGAGAAAACAAGTTGGTGAGTCTATTAGAGACTTGGGTTTAGAAGGTCAAATGGTCAAGTCAGGAACACCTACAATGGGAGGAGTCATCATACTAGCTGGAATCATTGTTCCTACCATGCTTTTTGCAAAGTTAGACAACATTTATATTCAATTAATGCTTGTTGCAACTATCTGGTTAGGGTTGATTGGTTTCATAGATGATTACATTAAAGTATTTAAAAAAAATAAAAAGGGATTAGCGGGAAAGTTTAAAGTAATTGGACAAATTGGAGTTGGAATAATTGTAGGAGCTTCTATGTTATGGAGTGATTCTGTGACAATTAAATCTAAAACTTATTACAATACGGAAATTCTAGCTGAGCACCAAGAGAGTTCTCAAGAACTAAAAAGTTATTTCTGGGAAGAGACAAAATCACTTAAAACTACAATTCCATTTGTTAAAAATAATGAGTTTGACTATTCGTGGCTAATCACCTGGATAAGTCCTGAGTTGTCAAAATACTCTTGGCTAGTATTTATTCCTATTATTGTAATTATAGTTATTTCAGTGTCCAATGGCGCTAATTTAAGTGATGGCCTTGACGGTCTTGCGACAGGAACTAGTGCAATTATTGGAATAACATTGGCCATCTTTGCTTATCTGTCAGGTAATTTAGTTTTTGCAGATTATTTAAATATCCTATACATTCCAAACTCATCTGAGCTTGTGATTTTTATAAGCTCATTTGTTGGAGCATGCATTGGGTTTTTATGGTACAATTCATTTCCTGCTAAAGTTTTTATGGGCGATACAGGTAGTTTGGCCTTAGGGGGCATAATTGCTGTTTTTGCTGTAGCCATTAGGAAAGAATTATTAATTCCAGTTTTCTGCGGAGTTTTTCTCATAGAAAATTTAAGCGTTGTTCTCCAAGTTTCTTATTTCAAATACACCAAAAGAAAATTTGGGGAGGGTAGAAGAGTCTTTTTAATGTCTCCAATTCATCATCATTACCAAAAGAAAGGAATTCACGAGGCAAAAATTGTATCCAGGTTTTGGATTTTAGGTATTCTACTGGCAGTTCTTTCCATTGTAACTCTTAAGCTTAGATGATAAAAAACCTTCAAAATATTGTGGTTTTAGGTGCTGGGAAAAGTGGTATTGGAGCAGCTGTATTAGCTAAGAAAAATAACTTAAATGTTCTTGTTTGTGACGATTCAAGTATATCTAAGGAATCTACTAATACTTTAAGAGAATATGGAGTTGAATATTATCAATTGGATTATATGTCATTTATTTCCACTATTCAAGATGTTCTAGTTGTTAGTCCTGGAATTGATAATGACCATCAATTAGTAAAATATTTTCTAAAAAGTTCCAAACCTATAATAAGTGAAATTGAATTTGCAAGCTATTTCTGCAAAGCAAAAAAAATATGTATTACTGGGACAAATGGAAAGACCACTACCACATTAATGGTTTCTTATCTTTTAGAGAATGCAGGATACAATGTAAAAGCAGTAGGGAACATTGGCCAAAGTTATGCCATGTCAGTAGCTATTGAAAACATAGACTATTATGTTATTGAACTAAGTAGTTTTCAATTAGATAGAATGTACGATTTCAAATCTGACATTTCAATAATCCTAAATATTACACCAGATCATTTGGATAGATACCAACATGATTTCAAAAAATATTCAAAAAGTAAATTTAGGATTTGTCAAAACATGTCCAAAAGTAATTGTCTTATTTATAACCATGACGATAAAGTAATATCAGAATGGATTATGTCTCAAGAAAAAGTCTCCTATGAATTAGCTCCAGTTTCCATTAATGAGAAATTACACAAAGGATCTTGGTTAGAAAAAGAACAAATAAAAATCAATATAAACAATAAAAAACAAACAATTATGTCCATTCATCAATTGGCCCAACAAGGCAAACACAATCTATTTAATTCTATGGCTGCAGGTGTTGCAGCAAGAGTATTAGATATTAGAAAAGAAATTATTCGAGATAGTTTATCGGATTTTCAAAATGTAGAACATAGACTGGAGGATGTTGCCAAAATCCATGGAATTAATTTTATAAATGATTCAAAGGCGACAAATGTCAATTCAACATGGTATGCTTTAGAAAGCATGCAGCAACCAACTATTTGGATTGTTGGAGGGTTAGATAAAGGAAATGATTACTCCATATTAGAGGGTCTTGTAAAACAAAAAGTTTTAGGAATAGTTTGCTTAGGTAAAGATAATTCAAAGATTAAGGAGGCTTTTGGTTCCATAGTAGATTCTTTTTATGAAGCTGAATCAGCGATTCAAGCTGTACAAATTAGTTATAGAATTGCTAAAAAAGGATTTAATGTATTGCTATCTCCTGCTTGTTCTAGTTTCGATTTATTTAAGGATTACGAAGATAGAGGTCATCAATTTAAAAATGCTGTAAGAACGTTATAATTTTTGTAGATGAATATACTTAAGGAAAAATCTATAAGAAATCAGCTACTTAATAAAAGAAAAGAATCTTTGAATTCTTTATCATCAATTGATCACAGGCTTGATTTTTTTTCAAACAAGCAAGAAAAAACTTGGATCAATGATTCCAAATCAACAGATGCTGGAGCTACAGCATATTCTTTGTCTAAAATAGATGGACCAATTATTTGGATAGTTGGTGAAAACAAATCTCCAAGAGATTTTGACGTTTTAGAGGATTTAGTTTTGTCAAAAGTAACTGATATAATATATTATGGAAATCATGAAACAAAAATAAAATATCTCTTTGGCTCTAAGGTTAAGTACTCACAATTATCAACCATTAGGGATGCGGTAAACATGGCTTTAAATAATCCTACTAAAAATATAAGTGTTCTTTTCTCACCAGCTTGCTCAAGTTATATTACTCATGAAAACTATCAGTTAAGAGGAGATTATTTTAAAAATTTAATTCACAGTATAGATTAATGCAACAGCTAATTGAGAAATACTTAAAGGGCGATAAAGTAATTTGGACAATTATAATATTGCTTTCATTATACTCAATAGTTATGGCTTACAGCTCAAGTTCTAATTTAGCATTTAGAATTTCAGGTGGAAATGTTGCCCCTTATGTAATCAAGCATACTTTAATTATAGTAATCGGAATTGTTTTGATTATTTATTTGCAGTTTTTTCCCTACAAGTATTTTTCGCGATTATCCCAGATAGGAATTTTTGTTTCTATTGTTTTATTGTTTGTTACACTCTTATTTGGGGTCAGTAAAGGAAATGCTTCTAGATGGATAATGGGTTTTCAACCTTCAGATTTTGCTAAACTAGTTTTAATCATATATGTCTCGCGTATGCTTACCAATAAGAAGGATGTAATTAAGGATTTTAAAAAAGGTTTAATACCTATTTTATGGCCTGTAGCTCTAATTTGTGGCTTAATTCTCCCCGCAGATTTTTCTACTGCAGCTATGTTATTTACCGTTTGTTTTGCAATGATGTTTATAGGTGGAGCTAGAATAAAGCATTTAGGGTCTATTATAGGAACTGCTTTTCTAGGTTTTGCTTTTTTAATTCTTGTCAATATGGCAGTTCCTGGTTTTTTACCTAGAGTGGATACATGGGAAAAAAGAATAATGAGCTTTGGAAGTGGTGAGAAACAAGAAAATTACCAGGCAGAAATGGCAAAACGAGCAGTTGCAAACGGATTTTTATTTGGAAAAGGTCCTGGAAAAGGACATGTTAAAAATGATTTATATTCTGCTCAGTCAGATTTTATTTATGCTTCTTCTATTGAAGAATTTGGCTCAATAATAGGGGGAATAGGATTGGTTATTTTATATATGATTTTATTTTTTAGGGCGATTAGAATCATGAATAAAGTGGATAGCAAATTTGCTTCTTTTGTAGTATTTGGATTAAGTTTTATGCTAATATTTCAATCTTTTATTAATATGGGTGTGGGAGTAAATTTATTCCCTGTTACTGGCCAACCTTTACCTTTAATTAGTATGGGAGGAACCTCAATATTATTTACCTGTATTTCTTTGGGAATAATTTTAAATGTTAGTACAACAGTATATATAGATTCTGAAAATGTCTAGCTATAAAGTAATCATTAGCGGTGGTGGAACTGGGGGGCATATTTACCCAGCTATTGCAATTGCAAAGAAAATACTAGAAATAAGTAAAGATTCGGAAATATTATTTGTTGGAGCAAAAGGGAGAATGGAAATGGAAAAAGTTCCAGAAGAGGGTTTTGAAATAGTTGGACTAAATGTTGTGGGAATCCAAAGATCTATCTCTATAAATGCAATTCTTAAAAACCTAAATTTTCCTTTTTTACTTCTAAAAAGTTTCAATCATGCAAGAAAAATAATTAAGGATTTTCAACCAAATATTGTTGTGGGTGTTGGTGGCTATGCAAGTGGACCAACTTTAAGGATGGCACACAGTTTAAAAATTCCTACATTAATTCAAGAGCAGAATTCCTATGCTGGACTAACCAATAAGTGGCTGAGTAAAAAAACTAAAAAAATCTGTGTTGCATATGAAAACATGGATCAATTTTTTGAGATAAATAAATTGGTTTTGACTGGCAATCCAGTAAGAAAAGACATTGAAAATTTAGATGCTAAGTTGTCTGAGGCTAAAACCTATTTTAAAGTTTCTAAGAATGAAAAAGTGATTTTAGTATTAGGAGGAAGTTTAGGAGCAAAATCTATCAATGAAGGAATCTTAAATTCTATTCATATAATCAAAGACAAACCTATAAAATTACTTTGGCAAGTTGGTAAAAGATATTTTGAGTCTGTTGAAAGCCAATTAAACCAAATTAATATACCTAATGTAAAAGCTTTAGCATTTATTAAAAGAATGGATTTAGCTTATTCTCTTGCGGATATAGTTATTTCAAGGGCAGGTGCATTGTCAATTAGTGAACTTACTCTAGCTGGTAAACCGAGTATTTTGGTTCCATCCCCCAATGTTTCAGAAGATCACCAAACTAAAAATGCAATGTCTTTGGTCAATAAATCTGCTGCTATTCTTATTGAGGATAACCAAACCGATTCTATTTTGAGAACTGCCATGGATTTACTAAAGGACGAAAATCAATTGAATACCATTTCTCAAAATGCAAAAAAAATGGGAAAGCCTTATGCTAGTGAAGATATTGTCAATGAAATATTTAAACTTATTAGTTAATGAATTTAGATAATTATAAATCAATATATTTTATTGGAATAGGAGGGATAGGTATGAGCGCATTGGCTCATTATTTTGTAAATCAGGGGGCTAAGGTTAGTGGTTATGATAGAAGTAAAACAGAGTTAACTAAAGAGTTAGAAAAAATCGGGGTTGAAATATCTTATGATGAAAATATAGATTCTTTAAAAGACCTTGAAAATATTCAATTGACAATTTTTACACCTGCAATAAATCCAAAAAACATCTATTTCGAATATTTTAAAAAATCCCAAGTTCCTTTATTAAAAAGATCTCAAATCCTTGGTGAAATAACAAAACCACTAGATACTATTGCAGTTGGAGGAACTCATGGCAAAACTACAACTAGTTCTATTATTGCTCATATTTTAACATCAGACAACAAAAATGGACTTTGCTTTATAGGTGGAGTAACATCAAATTATAAGTCCAATTTTTTAATAGGAGAAGGAAATTTTTCGGTAGTGGAGGCGGACGAATACGACCGGTCATTTATGAATCTATTTCCAGATACTATTGTATTAACATCTATGGATTCAGATCATTTGGATATTTATGAAAATCAAGATTCCTTGGTAAATGCATTTAAGGATTTTACAAATTTATTGAGTGATAATAAAAAGTTGATAGTAGAAGAAAATATTAGTCATTTTTTTCAGGAAAATTTGTCTTATGGCTTTAAAAAAGACAATGATTTACAAATTATAAATATTCAAATTAAAGAAGGCTTGTATTTATTTGATATTGTTTTTAAAAATCAAACCTACGAGAATTTCAAATTTAAAATGCCTGGAAGTTATAATTTATTAAATGCTGCAGGTTCTATTTTAGCGTGTTTAATTAATGGTATAACTGTTGAAAGTATAAAAAATGGACTAAAAAGTTATTCAGGAGTTAAAAGAAGATTCGATATTCAGCTAAGTCTTCCTAAATTTATATACATCGATGATTATGCTCATCACCCAAAAGAGATTTATTCTCTATTAAATGCTGTAAAGTCTTTTTACCCCCAAAAAATAATCGTTGGGGTGTTTCAACCACATTTATTTTCTAGAACTAGAGATTTCATGGATTATTTTGCAGAAAGTTTGTCTGGATTTGATGAAATTTTTTTGTTACCCATTTATCCAGCAAGAGAAGCTCCAATAGATGGAATAGATTCCTCGGTTTTAATGCAAAAAATTAAAAATACAAATAAGCGACTAATTAATTCTGTAGATGAACTTTTCAAGTTCTTAAATAGAGAGATAGATATGGTTTTAATTACAATTGGAGCTGGAGATATTGACAAATGGCCAGAACAAATAAAAAAAATGTTTTGAATGTTTAAGAAAACAGGTAAAATATTTTTTTGGATTTCTATTATCTCAGGGTGGATTGTTTTGTCTGGTTTTGTTTCCAATTTTTACCAAGATATTAAACTTAAGAAAGTGCAAATTAATTTTATTGAGGATAATCATCATGAATTTATTACAAAATCAGAAGTGAATTCTATATTGTCTTCAATGGGGATTGTTGAAAAAGTAACCTTAAAGCACGAAATTAATTTTTCTCAAATTGAAAGAAAACTTTTAAATCATTCTGCAATTAATAGTGCTGAAGTTTATTTTAACAACAATGGAAATTTAGTAGTTTATATTAGAAAAAGAACCCCAATTGCTAGGTTTGTAAGCCCTGTCTTTGAGAAGAATTTTTATGTAGATGATAATGGATATCTTATGCCAATTTGTAGCACTTATGTCTCCAGAGTCCCGGTTTTTTCTGGTAAAATTAATATTCCAGACGCATTAAATTTTTATGACTTAGATAGCCTTCATAAGTCTTTAGATTTTCAAAAAATTTATAAAATGAGTAAATTAATTAACAATGACTCGTTCTTAAAATCTCAAATTGTTCAAATCTATATCAACAATAATGGCTACTTTGAACTTATTCCAAGAATAGGTAACCAAAGAATATTATTTGGATCAACAGAAAATATGGAAAAGAAATTTAAAAAAATTAAACTTTTTTATAAAAATGGCCCCCAGCCAAAAGACTTAAATAAGTACGATACACTTAATCTTATATACGAAAATCAAATAATCTGCTCAAAAAGAAACTAAAATGGATGCACCAGAAATAATTGTAGGACTAGATATTGGAACCACTAAAATTGCTTGTTTGGTTGGGAGAAAAACTGATCATGGGAAAATTGAAATATTGGGCATTGGTAAGGCGCCTAGTTTAGGAGTTACTAGAGGAGTAGTCTCTAATATTGAAAAGACTGTTCAGTCAATAAGATCTGCAGTCGAAGAGGCTGAATCTAAATCTGGTATAGAAATAAAAGTGGTAAATGTCGGAATTGCTGGTCAACATATTAAAAGTCTTCAGCATAGGGGAATGATTACTAGAGATTCTATTGAGGAAGAAATTTCTCAAAAAGATGTAGATGAGCTAATTGAAGACATGTATAAATTAGTGATGATGCCTGGTGAAGAAATTATTCATGTTTTACCTCAGGAATATATTGTCGATAGACAGCCAGGAATAAAAGACCCTATAGGAATGTCCGGAGTTCAGTTAGAGGCAAATTTCCATATTATTACTGGCCAAATGGCAGCTGCCAAAAATATATTCAAGTGTGTTAGTAAAGCTGGTCTTGAGGTGGCAGAATTAGTTCTTGAACCACTTGCTTCTTCCTCGGCAGTGATTAGCAATGAAGAAAAAGAAGCTGGTGTAGCTTTGGTTGATATAGGAGGAGGAACTACTGATATTGCAATTTTCCACGATGGAATTATTAGACATACTGCAGTAATCCCTTTTGGGGGAAATGTGATCACAGAAGATATTAAAGAAGGTTGCACAATTATGCATAGGCAAGCAGAACTTTTAAAAACTAAGTTTGGGGCTGCAGTCACTCAAACTAATCAAGACAACGAAGTAGTTTGTATTCCTGGATTGAGAGGAAGAGACCCAAAAGAGATATCAGTCATGAATTTAGCAAATATTATCAATGCTAGAATGTCAGAAATATTAGAACATATTTATTATGAAATTAAAAATTCTGGGTTTGAGAAAAAATTAATTGGTGGAATCGTTGTAACAGGAGGAGGATCTCAACTTAAGCATATGAATCAATTGATTGAATTTACAACAGGAATGGATTCTAGGGTTGGTTATCCAAATGAGCATTTGAGTTCCAATACTAATATTAATGTTACTTCCCCTTTATTTGCTACAGGTGTTGGGTTAGTTGCCAAAGGATTTGAAAAATTTGAATTATTAAAGTCAAGAAACGAAAAAATAAATACTAGAATGCATTCCCAAAAAAACAAGGGAAGCTTTTTTGAAAAGATTAAGACATTTTTTGACGAAAAAGTAGATTAACAATTAAAAATAAAATCATGATGAAATTTGATTTACCCAAAGAACAATCTTCCATTATTAAAGTTATTGGTGTTGGTGGCGGCGGAAGTAATGCTGTAAACCATATGTACCGCCTAGGAATAAAAGGTGTTGACTTTGTAGTCTGTAATACGGACCATCAAGCATTAGACACAAGTCCTGTACCTACTAAAATTCCCTTAGGACAAAGCTTGACAGAAGGAAGAGGTGCTGGTTCCATTCCTGATGTAGGTAAAAATGCAGCAATCGAAAATCTGGAGGATGTTAATGAAATTCTTGCGAAAAACACTAAGATGATTTTTGTAACTGCTGGAATGGGTGGTGGAACTGGAACAGGAGCTGCACCAGTGATTGCACAAGCAGCAAGAGACATGGGTATTCTAACTGTTGGAATTGTTACTGTTCCATTTACTTTTGAAGGAAGAAAAAGAAGAACCCAGGCAGAAGAAGGAATTGAGAAAATGAGAGAGTCTGTAGATACATTATTGGTGATTAACAATGACAAACTTAGAGAAATGTTTGGAAATTTGACACTGGTAAATGCATTCGAAAATGCAGATGATGTTTTGGCTATAGCCGCCAAAGGAATTGCAGAAGTAATTTCTGTAACTGGACAAATTAATGTCGATTTTAACGATGTCAATACCGTTATGAAAGATAGTGGAGTTGCTATCATGGGATCAGCAGAAGCAGAAGGTGAAAATAGAGCAATAAAATGTGTTGAAAACGCGTTAAATTCTCCACTTCTAAATGACAACAATATTGATGGTGCTAAATATGTTTTACTCAATATTACTTATGGAACACAAGCGGTTTTAATGGATGAAATTTCAGATATAACAGATTATATCCAAGAAGAGGCAGGAAGTACAGCTGATGTTATTTGGGGCCATGGATATGATGAATCTCTTGGTGATAAATTATGTGTTACTATTATTGCAACAGGCTTTAATACAACTCCTCATACTGGTCTTTCTATGAAAGCTCCAAAGAAAAACATAATGAATTTAGAAGACGATTCACCAGAAATTATTACTAATGAATCAGAACAGTTAAACGAGCCAGTAACAAATAATGTTGAGCAAAGTTTAGAAGAACCCCCTGAACTAAACCCTTCAGAAAGTACAATGAAAAGGTTTGTTCTTGAAGACGATGAAATTTCTCAGGAAAACGAAATGACTAATGATCCTGAAGAATCTGATAACTCTGGCATTTTTGAGGAAAACACACACCAAAATGACGGGAAAGTAAGATTCTTGCTAGAAGATGATGAAATGCCCAACCCAGATACGGACTTAAAGCACTCAGAAAATTCTCAGGTTTTAGAAGTTGATTTAATGACTGCAAATGATGAGGATAAAATAGTAGACCAAGTAAAGCAAGTAGAATCAAAGACAATTTCTGACAAACGTTTAGAAAGAATAAAAAAAGCAACAGATAAGTTAAGATCTCCATTGGGTCTAAATGAAATGGAAAGTGAGCCTGCTTATAAAAGAAGAAAAGTAGACCTTAAGGAAGTAAAATACTCTGATGATTCATCTAGCTCAAGGTATACTTTGTGGGAAAATATCAACGATAGCGGAGAAAAAGAAACTGGATTAAGTGACAACAACAGTTTCTTACACGATAACGTGGATTAGTATGGGGAAAATAGAGGATCAAATTCCTGTTGATTTAAAGGCGGCAATGTTGGCTAAAGATAAAGTTAAATTAGCTGCTTTAAGAGCTGTCAAATCTGCTTTTTTATTAGAAAAAACAAAAGAAGGTTTTTCGGGAAATATTTCGAATGACCAAGCTCAGCAAATCATATCAAAGCTGTATAAGCAGAGAATGGATGCATACCAAATTTATGTAGATCAGAAAAGAGAGGATTTGGCGACAGAAGAGATTGAACAGGCAAATGTCTTAGAAATTTATTTGCCTAAACAATTATCTGAAGAAGAATTGACTAAAGAGTTAAAAAATATTATAGATTCCCTTGGAGTATCTTCCATGTCAGATATTGGTAGAGTAATGGGCAAAGCAATGGGCTTATTGAAAGGCAAAGCAGATGGGAGTTTGATTTCCAAAATCACCAAAGAGCTTCTGAGTTAGATGGAGTTTTTGGATTCAGAAATAGAGCAGTATGCTCTTGAACACAGCGAGGAAGAATCTACTCTTTTATACGAACTAAATAGACAGACTCATTTAAATATTCTTCAGCCTAGAATGCTTTCTGGCCATTTACAAGGCAGAATATTAAGTATGTTATCT
This sequence comes from uncultured Flavobacteriales bacterium, assembly GCA_938075455.1. GTDB lineage: Bacteria > Bacteroidota > Bacteroidia > Flavobacteriales_D > Parvicellaceae > MED-G20. Next base: position 20,987 of record CALJHN010000006.1, on the reverse strand, counting down.
CAATCAATTCAACCAAAAACCATTCTTGAAATTGGGACTTACACGGGATATAGTGCACTTTGTATGGCTGAAGGATTACAAAATGATGGGGTATTGTATACTCTAGATATTAACAAGGAATTAGCGTCATTTACGCAGAAATTTTTTAACAAATCATCTTATAAAAACCAAATTAAAATGATGGTTGGAAATGCCTTGGAGATAATTCCTGAGTTGAATTTTAAATGGGATCTTGTTTTCATTGATGCAGATAAAGAAAATTATTCTAACTATTTTAACTTAGTTATAGAAGAAGTAAATAAAGGAGGTATGATAATTGCTGATAATGTACTTTGGAGTGGTAAAGTAACAAGACCAACTTCTAAAAATGACATTGAAACTAAGGCATTAAAAACTTTCAATGAAAAAGTGCATGCCGATAGTAGAGTTAGCAATGTGTTAATGCCAGTTCGTGATGGCATGATGATTATGATAAAAAAATAATAACCTTCCTGTATTATTTTTATTATTTTTAAAAAAATATTTTAATCAAAATTAAATTTTAAATATGAAATTTTATACCAAACTAATTTTTACTTTTTTTATTTCCATTAATTTTTTATTTGTAAAAGCAGATGAAGGCATGTGGCTTCCTATGTTATTGGGAGAAGCAACTTATAAAAACATGGTCGAATGTGGAATTAAATTAACCCCTGAGCAAATTTATAATGCCAATAATTCTAGTTTAAAAGATGCCATAGTTGCTCTTGGTGGCGGGTTTTGCACAGGTGAAATAATATCAGATCAAGGCCTAATGATGACTAACCACCATTGTGGTTTTGGAACAATTCAAGCCAATAGCTCTACAGAGAATGACTATTTAACAGATGGTTTTTGGGCAATGACTAAAGAACAAGAAATTCCTGCAGATTTCGGAGTCTGGTTTTTAAATAATATTAGCGACGTCACTGATAAAGTTTTAGAAGGTGTTAAAGATGGTATGGATGAAGGGGAAAGAAATGCTATAATAAGAAAAAACATGAGTGCTTTAAAAGCTTCTGTTTCTGAGGGTAAAAATAAAGATGATTTTGCAGTTCAGGTTAAGTCTTTCTATTACGGAAATCTATTTTACATGCTCACTTATAATATTTTTAATGATGTTAGATTAGTTGGTGCACCCCCAAGTTCAATTGGGAAGTTTGGTGGAGATACTGACAATTGGATGTGGCCAAGACATACTGGAGATTTTTCCATTTTTCGAATATATGCTGATAAGGAAAACAATCCTTCTTCTTACAACCAAGACAACAAGCCATTAAAGCCAAAACATTCTCTTCCGGTTTCAATTGCAGGTGTTCAGGACGGAGATTATGCAATGATTATGGGATATCCTGGAAGTACAGATAGATTTTTAACATCCTGGGGAGTAAAACAAGCTGTAGATGTAGAGCAACCAGCTAGAGTTAAAATAAGAGGAATTAAATTAGACATTATGGACCAAGAAATGTCTAAAAGTCAAAAAGTTAGGATACAATACGCTTCCAAGTATGCAAGAGTTAGTAATTATTGGAAATATTTTATTGGCCAGAGTGAACAACTAGTTAAAAATAGAGTTTTTGATAAAAAGCAAAAAATAGAGAATTCTTTTACCACTTGGTATAAAAACAATGAGTTGGATAAAACTTATTCTGAATCTCTTATTCTAATTGAAAATGCACTTAAAAACTCATCCAAATTTACTATTCCAAAAGTTTATTTTCTAGAAGCTGTATTAGGTTCTGAACTAATTGAATTCATGCTAAGAAATCTTAGCCCAAGAACAGCATTATTTAAAGCCCTTAATTCTGGAGAGGGTGTTGAGGATGCAAAAGATAATTTCTTAAAGGTAGCCGAATCATTTTATAAGGATTATAATGCAACAATAGATGAAAATACTTTAGCGGCAGTACTTTCACTTTATTCTAATGATGTGCCAAAAGAATTTCAGCCAGAACTATTAATAAGTTTAAACGATAAATACAAAGGAGATTTCAAAAAATTTGCTTCAAATTATTTCAAGAAAAGTCCATTTAAATCTTTCGATTTATTTAAGTCATGGCTTTTTAGTGATAAACTTTCTGTGAAAATGATAGAAAAAGATCTTGTATATCAATTAAAAAACGAATTTTTAGACGTCTTTAGAGCAAAAGTAATGACTCCTAAATCAACTTTTGATAGTGATTACAATAAAGGAATGAGATTGTTTGTAGATGGTTTACAAAAAATGGGAATGAACAAGGCCTCTGATGCAAATTCAACCATGCGTTTTACTTATGGAAATGTTCTTCCTTACGACCCAGCTGATGCTGTTCATTATGATTTTTATACCACTTTAGAAGGAGTGATGCAAAAGGAAGTAATAACGGAGGATAAAAACCATGAATTTTATGTTCCTCAAAAACTTAAGGATCTATATAACAATAAGGATTTTGGACCATATGCAAGAAAAGAAGATGGGAAATTACCGGTAGGCTTCCTCTCTAATAACGATATTACAGGTGGAAATTCTGGAAGCCCAGTTATTAATGCTCATGGAGAGTTAATTGGTACTGCTTTTGATGGTAATTGGGAAGCAATGAGCGGAGATATCTATTTTGAGCCTAATATTCAAAGAACAATTTCTGTAGATATAAGGTATTCTTTATTTATTATTGACAAGTATGCTGGTGCAAAACATTTAATTGACGAGATGAATATTGTAACAGATAGACATTAAGAAGAAAAGTCTTTCCTTGGTAGTGATTATTATTCAAAACCATTAAGGGAAATTTTGAAATTGAAAGGGTACACTGATAAACAAATAAGATTATTAGAAAATCATTCAGATTAGGATAACAATCTTCCAATTAAATAATTCTCTTTATTTAATTGTAGTTTGAAATTCTTTAACTATTAAATTTCTTGCATTTTCTGTTGGACTTATTTTTTTGGAAGCAATAGATTCAAATATTTTAGCACTTAAGTCTAGTCCCGAGGAGTCTTGAGATAGGTTATTTATCGCTACATTTAAAATTTGAATGGTTTCATCCTTCGCATTTAAAACAATTTTCCAAGATTTAGGATTTATATAAACTTGTTGAGACATGTTGTGGGTATATTCCTCTCTTACTATTTTTAACAACTCTCTATGCAGAGTTATTGCATTCATTCCATTTTTATGAGTTCTTATAATCATATTATTTGGATCTATTCTCTCCAAAAATAAAATAACTCTTTCGTATGCCTGTATCTGTAATGGGAAAAATTTTTTTGTTTTTTGAATATCAATCTCTTTTTCATTCTCTTTGGTACTTTTATTATGAAAATATTGCAACATTATATAGGTGGCAATTAAGATTCCTGCAATTGGGATGGATAATATTAATACGTCTTTCATTTTTGTTATTACGGATAAATTCCTGAATTGTTACAATGGTGAATAACATGTTTATTTCTTTTTTTAAAATAAATTTATGGTAGATTCAAATCATGTAATTTAATTTAAAATTGATTTATGGAAATTATATCCGACAGAGTAAATAGACTATCCGAATCTGCTACTATAGCAATGGCACGTAAAGCCAGAGAGTTAAAATCTCAAGGTATTGATATTATAAGTTTAAGTTTAGGCGAGCCAGACTTTAATACTCCAGACTTTATAAAAGATACTGGTAAAGAAGGCATTGATAAAAATTTTTCAAAATATATGCCTGTAAATGGCTATCAGGACCTAAGAGAAGCTATTTCAAATAAATTTAAAAGAGACAATGGTATTGATTACAGTACAGAGCAAATTGTTGTTTCTACAGGTGCTAAACAATCTATAGCCAATGTTGTTCTAAGTTTAATTAATCCTGGAGATGAGGTTATTGTTCCAGCACCATACTGGGTAAGTTATGCTGAGATAATTAAAATGGCAGAGGGTGTTCCTGTTTTTATTGACACTTCCATTAAAAATGATTTTAAGATTTCACCTTCAGAACTTCAAGACGCTATAAATAGTAAAACTAAAATGATGATCTATAGTTCTCCATGTAATCCCTCTGGTAGTGTTTATTCAAAAAAAGAGTTAAGATCTTTGGCAGATGTCTTGGTGAATTATCCTTCTATTACAGTTATAAGTGATGAAATCTATGAGCATATAAATTTTACTGGAAGTTATTTTTCTATTGGCGCTTTCCCAGATGTGTATAACCAAGTGGTGACAATAAATGGTGTTTCCAAATCTTTTGCCATGACCGGTTGGCGTTTAGGATATATTGGTGCTCCACTACATATTGCACAAGCTTGTACTAAAATCCAAGGTCAATTTACGTCTGGTACATCAAGTATTTCTCAGCGTGCTGCAATTGCAGCAGTTTCAGCTGATCCTTCAGTGGTTCATAAAATGAGAGATGCCTTTTTAAGTAGAAGAGATTTCATTTTAGAGGAACTAAATAAAATTAATGGGATAAATATTAACCAGCCTCAGGGTGCATTTTATGTTTTTCCAGATGTTAGTGCTTTTTTCAATAAATCCTACAGAGATTTTACAATAACCAATTCCGATGAGCTTGCAATGTATATTTTGGAAACTGCTAAAGTTGCTGTTGTAACTGGAAATGCTTTTGGTTCTCCCAATTGTATTAGGATTTCTTATGCTTCTTCTATGGAAAAACTTAAAGACGCAATGAACAGAATTGCAACTGCATTAAATAACTTGAACTAGACACCTATATTTCTGAATTTATAGCTTTCACAGGACTTGTTTTAGCGCTTATTATGGATGGTAAAATCATAGTTATTAGACAAAAAATAAAAGCACTAAAATTTAAAATAATAATGGTTGATAGAGGATAGTCCATCGGAACTGCATCGAGATAATAATTTTCTTGAGATAGTTTTAAAAATTCAAATTTATTTTGCAATTGAATAATTAAAATAGCCAAACTGTTTCCTGCTAAAAACCCATAAAATAGTAGAATGCCACCATGAGATACAAATATTTTTATTATGGAAAAATTTTTAATTCCTAAAGCTTTTAGAATACCAATCATTTTTGTTTTTTCTACAATTAATACAAGAAGTGCACAAGACATATTAATTACTGCAACGGCAATCATTAGTCCTAATATTATATAAACGTTCTGATAAATTAAGTTTAACCAAGAGAAAATTTCTTGGTGTTGATCTTCAATAGTTGTTATTTTAAATTCAGGGCCAAATTCAAGTTTTAGCTTGTTTTTAATAAGACTTCTTTTCTCTTCACTTTTGGTGTATATTTCTAAACCACCAGTATAATGTTGTTCACTCCCTAACTTATTTCTATATGTTATTTCTTTATTTCTAGATTTGAAGGAAATAATTAATGTATCTGCAATTGACAATAGATTATTTTGCTCAAAATTATCTACTTCATAACCTATTAAATTAATTTGGGTATCTACATTGGTTGGAATTTCAAATTGATTATTTGCGACAATTTTATTGTTTCCCCAGTCAAATATTATTTTACTATTTTTTGAATAGTTTTCGGCATTAAATTTTATTATTGAAGAATCTTTTCTAAATGAAGAGGAAACCTTAAGTTTCATTCCCCATTTATTTATTTTTTGGAGATATTTAAGATCTATAAAAACAAATTTAGAATCAATTTTATTAAGACCAGTTTCGTAAATCCCACCAATAGTTAAATTTCTTTGTTTTGGTTTTCCATCAGAAACAAAAAAAGCAGATATTTTATCATTGATTTTTAAATTTAATTTTTTACATATCTCGTTTGAAATAACGATAGTATCATTAATTTTTTTAGACCAAATAGGGCATTTGCCTTTTACTAAGTACTCATTAAAAAAAAAGTTTTCCTTGAATTTTTCTATACCCTTAAACATAACACCTTCTAATTCGTTAATCGAGCCACTAGGTTTTCTTTTAGATTGAATAATAGCAGGTTTATAAGCGTATTTGTGTATTTTAAAAATGTCTTTTGATTTGTATAGACTGGTAAAAGATTCATTTAATGTAATTATAGGACTAGTTTCATTATTATTACTTTGAAACATTGATTCTATTTGAATATGATTTCCAAAACTCAATAATTTATGTTTAATCCTATTTTGAAACCCAGTTGCAATACTAATAGTCAGCACCATGACAGAAACACCAAGCATAACTCCAATAACTGAGATAAGGACAATTGGTTTTGAAAAATTTTTAGAATGCTTTTTGTTTTTAAGCATTCTTTTGGCTACATATAATTCAAAGTTCAATTTTTCGTTAATTTGTAATTAATAATGCTCACTAAATACAAACATCAACATTTTCAAGAATATTTTATATTAACTAAGAGTTTATTATTATTTTTTTTGTTAAATATTTTCAATGCCACCTGTCAGTCAGAATCAATAATTGTTGGTGCAGAAAGAACCTCTCTTTATTTTCAAAAATTAAAGGAAAAACGTATTGGATTAGTTGCCAATCAAACTTCTAAGATTAAAAATGACCATTTAGTAGATATTCTTCTTAATGATGGAGTAAATATTATCAAAGTTTTTTCCCCAGAACATGGTTTTAGAGGAAAAGCAGATGCAGGTGCTAAAGTTAAAGATGAAATCGATTTACAAACAGGGTTGCCAATATATTCATTATATGGAAAAAATAGAAGAAAACCATCAAAAGAAGTTTTAAAAGATATAGACTTAATTCTTTTTGACTTGCAGGATGTAGGTGTTAGATTTTATACCTATATAAGTAGTTTACATTATGTTATGGAAGCATGTGCAGAAAATAGTATTCCATTAATTTTACTAGACAGACCTAATCCAAATGGTTTTTATGTAGATGGACCCATTCTCAATTCAAAGTTTAAATCTTTTGTTGGAATGCATGAAGTCCCAGTAGTTCATGGAATGACTATTGGCGAGTATGCAAAAATGATCAACGGAGAAGGTTGGCTTAAAAATTCTGTAAAATGTGTTTTAGAAATAATACCATGTTTGAACTACAACCATTTTATAAAATATAATTTACCTGTCCCTCCTTCACCAAATTTACCCAACATGAGAAGTATTTATTTATATCCCTCTCTTTGTTTTTTTGAGGGAACTAATGTTAGTATTGGAAGAGGAACTGATTCTCCATTTCAATTGTTTGGAGCACCATATTTTGATTCTAAATTATTTAAATTTACTCCTAAACCTTCCTATGGTTCTAATTATCCTAAATATAAAGATGTGGTATGCTTTGGAGAAGATTTAAGAAATCTAAGTTTAGATTCTTTAAAAAATATTAATTCATTGAATTTTAATTGGCTAGTAAAAAGTTATAAGATTTCTAATGAGTCTTTAGATTTTTTTAATAAAAATGATTTTTTCAATCTTTTGGCTGGCACAGATAAAATTATGAATTTAATTAAAGGTGGTGCAAACTCAGACCAAATAAGGGAAACTTATCAAATTGATTTACAGAAGTTCAAATTAATTAGAAAAAAATACCTGATTTACGATGATTTTGAATAGTTTATTTTAATTATTAAATAGAGTTTTTTATGAAAAGTTTTAAAAATATTGGAGTTATAGGTGCCGGATCTATGGGGATTGGCATAGCTCAAGTTGCTTCTTCTGCAGATTGTAATATTTTCTTAATTGATCAAAATAAGTCTGTTAGTGAACAGGCTATAAAAAAGTTAGAAAAAGTTTTGGTTAGACTTATAGAAAAAGGAAAATTAAACATTTTTGAAAAAAATTCTATTTTAAAAAATATTACAATTGTAGATAGCTTAGAATCTATGAAGGACTCAGATTTAATTATTGAAGCAATTGTAGAAGATAGTACTATTAAAAAAGAATTGTTTTCTCATATGGAGTCTATAGTTAGTAATGGTTGTGTACTAGCAACCAATACTTCTTCTATTTCAATAACTAGCTTAGCATCTTCTTTGAAAAATCCAACTAGATTTATAGGAATCCACTTTTTTAATCCAGCTCCAATTATGCCTCTTGTTGAAATTATACCAGCTTTGCAGACTAATAATCATCTAGTAAAAGAAGTTCATCAACTACTTATTAATTGGAATAAAAAACCGGTAGTAGCAAAAGACACTCCTGGGTTTATTGTTAATAGAATTGCAAGACCCTTCTACAGTGAGGCATTAAGAATATATGAAGAGCAGATTGCCGATTTTGCAACAATTGACTTTGCTATGAAACATATTGGAGGTTTTAAAATGGGACCTTTTGAGTTAATGGATTTTATTGGTAATGATGTGAATTATGCAGTTACAGAATCTGTTTTTAATGCTTTTTATTACGATCCAAGATATAAACCATCCTTTACCCAAAAACAATATGCCGATGCTGGATGGCATGGGAGAAAATCTAAAAAAGGATATTATGATTATACTGATGGTATAGAATTGGATTCACCTTCAAAAGATGAGAATTTATTAGTAGAAATTTTTGAAAGAATATTAGTAATGTTAATTAATGAGGCTATGGATGCCCTATATCTTGGTATTGCTAGTGAAGAGGACATTGAATTAGCTATGATTAGAGGAGTTAATTACCCTAAAGGGTTAATTAGTTGGGGAAAGGAAAAATCTTTTGCCTGGGTTGTGTCTAAAATTGATGCTCTTTATGAAATTTATCATGAAGATAGATATAGATGTTCACCGCTTTTAAGAATAAAAGCTAGTCTTTAGAGATTTCTAATTATTTAAAATTTCAGAAGAACTCTCAAAATTTATCTCATATGAAATATTTTCATTCTCAGTATCAAGAAAATTTTCGTAATTAATTACAGAAATATTATCTTCATTTATTAAGGAACGATCAAGTAAATCAAGACTATTTATTGTAGAGCCAATTCCGTAAATTGCCGTTAGACTAAGGGATAGTAAAAATTTTTTCATTAAAAATAATTTCATTGCAAAAGTATTATTTTTTTTGAAAACTTTTTTACATTCTAGATATATAATTCAGCAAGGATAGTTTCACCCCCAATAATAATATCATTTAGAGAAACTTTAATTTTACTTTTTTTAGGAATAAATACATCAATTCTAGAGCCAAATTTTATAAAACCAGCTTCCATATTTTGAGTTACTTTATCTCCTCTTGAAGAGTAGTTACAAATTCTTCTTGCTACCGCACCAGCGATTTGTCTAAATAGCACTCTGTGATTCTCTTCTGTTTGAATTACTATTGTAGATCTCTCATTTTCAGTACTAGATTTGGGATGCCAAGCTACTAAGTATTTACCATCGTGGTTTTTACTGTAAATTACTTCACCATTAACTGGATACCATTGCTTATGTACGTTTAGTGGTGACATAAATATGCTTAGTTGGAAACAATTTTCTTTTAAAAACTCATTTTCAAAAACTTCCTCCAAAACAACAAGTTTTCCATCGCTAGGAGCAATTATATGTTTGTTATTTATTTCAACATCTCGAATTGGATTTCTAAAAAAATGTAGAATTAAGTAAAAAAATATTAATGAGAATAAAAGAATTGGAAGTTGTATAATTAGTAGCTTAGTGTAATAAAAACTTAAGAAGTTTATTAGTACAATAATTATAAAAGTTATTAATATCGTCGGGTAGCCTTCTCTATGTATTTTCATTTAAATATATTTATTAGTAGATATAAAACAGGAATTGAGATCATAAGAGCGTCCAATCTGTCTAAAAATCCTCCATGTCCAGGGATCAAACTTCCGGAGTCTTTGACTCCAGCTTCTCTTTTGTAATAAGACTCTATGAAATCACCTGCTGTAGCAGAAAAAGGCACAATTAAAGCTAATATTATCAAAAAATTCATCGAGAAAGAATCATAAAATTTATCTAAAAAAAATACAGATAAAATTGTGAACCCCATTCCTCCTAAAAACCCCTCCCAAGATTTCTTTGGGGATATTTTGGGCATAATTCTATTTTTTCCAAATTTTTTCCCAATTATATATGCAAAAGAATCAAAAACCCAAGTTAGTACAAAAAGAATTAGAATTGGTGAGGAATCAAATTTTTTTAGTGGGTAGTTATGGTCTGTAAATCCAAATAGTTGAACTATGAAAAATGGTGTTAAAACGTAGATGAATGGAACTATTTTAGATTTTCCTTTTCTTAACATCCACATTTCGAAAAGACAAAATAAACCTAGAATAATAAATAATATAGCAAAAGAGAATTGAGAATAACTAGTTGCTGACCATAGAACAACTATATATATAACACCAGATAAAACTCTTTTTACAAACTCACTCATTTTGAATTAATAAAATTAAATGTAAGAAACTTTGATACTAAAAATTAATTAGGCAGACTTTTTAGAGCTAGTTTTTTTTGTTGAATCTACTTTATTTGTAGTCTTTTTGGGAGTTTTTGTTGTGGTTTTAACCTTTTCTTCAACAACTTCTTTCTCAAATGGCCTTTTACCGAAAATTGTTTCTAAATCTTCTTTAAAAATCACTTCTGATTCAAGAAGCTTATTTGCTAATTGATGAAGTTTATCTTTATGTTTTTTGAGAATTGATTTGGCTCTTTCATATTGAGTATCGATAATTTTCTTTATTTCTTGGTCAATTATTTTAGCAGTTTCCTCAGAATAAGGTTTTGTAAAACCATAGCCTTGGTTTTGTGAGTCGTAGTAGGAAACATTTCCAATTTTTTCATCTAAACCATAAATTGTAACCATAGCCATTGCTTGCTTTGTTACTTTTTCTAAATCACTCAATGCTCCTGTAGATATTTTATTGAAAATTATTGATTCTGCAGCTCTTCCTCCTAAAGCAGCACACATTTCATCTAAAATCTGTTCAGTAGTTGTCAAAGATCGTTCTTCTGGCAAATACCAAGCTGCTCCTAAGCTTCTTCCTCTTGGCACTATTGTTACCTTAACAAGTGGATTTGCATGCTCTAACATCCAGCTTACTGTAGCATGACCAGATTCGTGGTATGCAATTGTTTTCTTTTCTTGTTTTGTTATTATTTTATTCTTTTTTTCTAGTCCTCCAATAATTCTGTCCACTGCATCTAAAAAGTCTTGCTTTTGGACACTTGTTTTTTTCTTTCTTGCTGCTATAAGAGCAGCTTCATTACATATATTGGCAATATCTGCACCACTGAAACCTGGTGTTTGTCTAGCTAGAAAGTCCTTATCTAGTTTTTTCTCCAATTTAAGTGGCTTTAAATGGACATCAAATATTTCTTTCCTTTCATTTAAATCTGGCATATCGACATATATTTGTCTGTCAAACCTTCCAGCTCTCATAAGCGCACGATCTAATACATCAGCTCTATTAGTTGCAGCTAAAATAATTACCCCTGAGTTAGTTCCAAAACCATCCATTTCTGTTAATAATTGATTAAGAGTATTTTCTCTTTCATCATTAGAACCCATATTTGGATTTTTACCTCTTGCTCTACCAATTGCATCAATCTCATCAATGAAAATTATACATGGTGCTTTCTCTTTTGCCTGCTTGAAAAGATCTCTAACTCTAGAAGCTCCAACACCCACAAACATTTCTACAAAATCTGAACCAGAAAGAGAAAAAAATGGGACTTTTGCTTCTCCTGCTACTGCTTTTGCAATTAAAGTTTTTCCTGTTCCAGGAGGTCCTACCAATAATGCACCTTTAGGTATTTTAGCTCCTAGAGCGGTATATTTTTTTGGAGTTTTTAAAAAATCTACAATCTCTTTTACTTCTTCTTTTGCCTCTTCAAGACCAGCAACATTATCAAAAGTTACGTTGGTTGATTTGCCTTGACCAAACATTTGAGCTTTTGACTTTCCAATATTAAAAATTTGTCCTCCTGCACCGCCTCCACCTCCAGAAACTCTTCTCATAATAAAAGACCAAACAGCAATCATAATTCCAAAGAATATAACCCACCCTAAAATATCTTTACCAAAATTATCTTCCTCTACATAATCGTACATTAAGGTTTGATTTTTTCTTGCATATTCTTTTTGAGCTTCCTCTAAGTAAGACGAAAAACTTTCGTTATTTGGAATGTTAAAAATATAATGCGGACCGTTGTTTGGACCACCAAAAACACTATTTTTTGGAATATTTTTGTCTTTGTGTGGGGGTTGGTCTAATTGATCTGGAGATATATAAACTCTCGCTTCTTTTTTATTTATAACTTCGATTTTTCTTACCTGTTTGTTTTCAATAAAAGATTTAAACTCCGAATAGTTAGTTTTTAATATACCAGTATTTACTGGGTTAAAAAGGTTGATAGAAATCAAAATCACAGCTACAATTCCATACACCCAGTAAAAATTGAACTTTGGTAAATTCCCTTTAATCTTTTTTTTATTTTTTGACATATATAATTAATTATGTTAGGTATTGTTTTACAGGTGCATCTCCCCAAAGTTCTTCAATGTTGTAAATAGATCTAGTTTCTTTATAAAATATATGTGCCACAACGTTAACGTAATCCATAAGTATCCACTCACTATTTCCTTTTCCTTCCTCTTTCCAGGGTTTTTCATTTAAGTCTTTAACACATCTTTTGTATACAGATCTATTTATTCCATCAATGTGAGTTGCAGAGTCCCCATGAGCAATAATAAAATAATCGCAAATTGAACCATTTACTTTTCTCATATCAATACACACGACATCTTTTGCTTTTCCATCTTTGAGACCTTCTACAATTGTTTCTTTAAGCTGCATGCTATTATATGTTATAATATTTAGAATGTATAATTAGAATGTAAATCTAACTAATTATGGCTAATTCATTTGATTTGTTGAATTGTTTGTTGTTTATTTATTTAAATGAAAAGCCAATCGTTAGGAAATCAAATTATAAAACTTAATTCTGTAGATTCTACCAACAATTATACTGCCAAACTAGTCAAAGAAACTAAAATTAGTTTTGGAACTGTAATAATGGCAGACTTTCAGACATATGGAAAAGGTCAAAGATCTTCAGTTTGGAAATCTGAAAAAGGATTAAACTTATTAATTAGTATTTATTTTGATTCTTCATTTTTAAATTCTGAAAATATTTTCTTCTTAAGCAAAGCCGTTGCACTAGCAATAAGAGAATGTATTGAAAAAATCATAGGAATTAAAGTCTACATTAAATGGCCTAATGATATATTGATAAATGGCAGCAAGATTGCAGGTGTATTAATTGAGAATCAATGGAAAAATGAGAAATTATCTTCCTCAATAATAGGAATTGGTCTTAATGTTAACCAAGTTATTTTTTCGGGAGAAGAGAAAGTTATAAGTCTTAAAAACCTAACCTCTAAATTATATAATTTGAATTCAATTTTGAAGTCTCTTTGTTCCTCATTAGATTCTCAATTTACTAGACTTAGAAATTTTGAATTTTTAGAAATAGACCGTCAATATCATAGCTTTCTATTCGTTTATAATCAATGGTATAACTATGAAAAAAATAAAATCAATTTTAAAGGGAAATTAATTAAAGTAGATTCTTTTGGAAAAATGGTTTTAGAGCTAGAGAATGGAGATAAAGAGTCTTTTGATATAAAGGAGATTAGTATTCTGAAATAAATTCTTCAATTTTAGAAGCCATATGGTTAAATAGTTCGTTTAGAGGCTTTCCAATAATTGTTTTTAGTACTGCACTTACATTTGCTTCACTTTCAATATAAGCAGAACAAATATTATTGCTTTTCTCACTAACTTTAATTTTAATTTCAAAAGAAAATGGGGATTTTCCTCCGCTTTTTAAAAAAATAATGTTTTTTGATACAGATTCTTTTAAAATTTCTAGTGTGTAGGCATTTTGTAAATTAAACTCACAATAGTTTTCTTCAGATTTCCAATTCTTAATTTTATCTTTTGGAAAAAGATTTTTATAATTGTTCAAATCTGAGAGAAAATCCATACAGTCTGCTTGTTTACCATTAAAAGTAAACTCTTCACTTTTTATTCTAAGCATTTAGATTCCAGGTAGAAGGAGAATTTCTCCATTTAACTAATGTCTCAAGTTCTTTATTAGAAATATAATTATTCTTCAAAGCGGTTTCAATTAAAACCGAATAGTTAGATAATGTTTTAAAAGAGCAAGATTCTCTTAAGAAATTATTTTTAGAGACTTCAAAGTCATAGGTGAAAATTGCTCCAAGTCCAGTGATTTCAGCACCAAAATCTTTTAAATCTTTTACTGCTTTGATACTGCTTTTTCCAGAAGAGATTAGATCTTCAATTACAAAAACTTTGTCGCCTTGTTTTAAATCTCCCTCAATATTATTTTTCATTCCATGAGATTTTGATTCAGAACGAACATAACAAAATGGAAGTCCTAATTCTTCTGCAACAATTGCACCAATTGCAATGCCACCAGTAGCAACTCCTGCTATGCATGATGCTGTGTCAAATTCTTTAATTAAGCTAACAAATTCATTTTTAATAAATTCTCTAATCTTTGGATATGCAAGGATTTTCCTGTTGTCACAATAAATTGGGGAATTCCATCCTGATGCCCATTTAAAGGGATTAGAAGGTTGCAATTTTACTGCGTTGATTTGTAAAAGAAAATCAGCTACTTTAGCAGCATTATTTTTAGAATTATTCATTGTGCAAATTTATAAAGTTTTTGATAGCAAAAGTGAGATCGTTTTCTCTGCAAAAAAAAGTATTTCCAATTCTATAAATATAAACCACCTTTCCGAAGTTTCTAAGTTTAATAAAATTAATAAGTTTCGTTTTAATTATACAACATCTAATCCTCTTAAAAGTATACAAAGTTGGTACTCAGATTGTAAATTTATTGAGGCATCTGGTGGAATCGTAATAAGAGATAAAAAATATCTATGGATTTATAGAAATGGAATTTGGGATCTTCCTAAAGGTAAATTAGAATATCTAGAGGATTTTGAAACAGCTGCTCTAAGAGAAGTTAAGGAAGAGTGTGGGTTAGATTCTTCACCTATAATTGAGAAACTAATTTATATTTCTTTTCATACCTATAAAGAAAATTCAAAAAAAATTATAAAAAGAACCCATTGGTACCAAATGATTTATTCTGGCTCAGAAAATGTTTTTCCACAAGCTGATGAGGGTATTGAAAAAGTTGAATGGCTTTCTTTAAAGGAATCTACTTTAAAGTCTAAAGAGTCCTTTAAATCGATAAAGGAAGTTTGGAATTCTTTACAGATTTAGTCTTTCTTTCCAATATTAAAAGATTCTTTCAATCTAGTATTTTTCTTAATTGTGAAAAATGTTTTATCGATAGTTGTACTATTATATCCTTTAGCTAGGGGGCTAGGAGAAAGTGCAGGGAATTGAGAAATGTTTCCTTCGGGATCAATCAGCAAATGACTCGGGAGGTGGTCTAATTGAAAATCATTAACTATTTTTTGTTTGTTTATTGGATAACAAATAGCCCATTGATAGTTTAAATTTGATTTTAAGAAGTTCTTATATCCATCTTCATTGTAGTCAAGGTTAACTGAAAAAAAATTTACAAAACTGTAATTTTCTTTAAACTTTTTAATAATTTCCATTTCATGTAGGCTCTTATAATTCCAGGTTGCGAAAAAATTTACGTAAGTATATTTTCCTCTTAATTCATGAATTTTAATTTTTTTGTTGTCTTGATTCACGACAAATAAGTCAGGGCAAGTAGAACCAATTGTGAATTTAGTAAGCTCTTTAATACAATTACTTGCTATAGTTTTATGCTCTTGCCATTTGCTTTCTAAAGATATTTTTTTTAAAAATGCTAATATATTTTCAGAACTATAATCTGGAGATTTATAGGCGTCAAAAAGTCCTTTAATTATTGCAAGTTCTGAAAGTTGTTCTGACGAAAAATAATTGCAAGCCTTAATAATTTCATTTAATTTTTTTAATTCATTATAGTTGTTGATGGAAAATTTTATTCTATCGTTAATTTCAATGCCACCTATTTCAAAAACATCTTTGTAAAAAAGATTAAAAAATTGCATATATGCATCGTTTTTGTAGTTTACTTCTTTTCTTTTTAAATAATTTTCATATAAATAATCTTTGAAGTAATCTCCTTTGTTTTGGTGAACTAGCTGTTCTATCATTGCAATCTCATATCTAATGTAATTATGTAAGTATTTGATTTGTTTAGAACTGTATCGATCACTTAATAATATTTTAAAACTATTTAGACTGTCTTGGAATTCATTACTGCGTTTGGCCATTCTGATAATCTTACTAGTATCACCATAGAGAAAATAATCTAATTGATTGTTAAAATCTAAAATCAAACTATTGATATTGTCTATCTCTAAATTTAAAAATACAATTTGAACTTCTGATTTCTTAAGAGAGGCTTTGTCAATAAGTGTGTCTTTTGGGAAGAAAAGATTGTATTCGTACTTTGAAGTATCAACATATAACATACTATGAGATCTGCCAATTGAAATCTCTGTAAGTTCATTTTCTTTGAAATCGAAATATAATTTAACATAACCACTTGAGTCAATTATTTCATGGGCTATTATTTCGTTTGCATTGGTTATATAATCAATCTTTTTTTTCCATGTTATAGATTGATTTTTATAAGCTGGTGCATAGACGCTAACACTTGTACATAAAGCTATTTTTAGCCAAAAAAAGATTAAAAAAAGTGATGTTATAAGCCTATTCATGGCTAAGAAATTTTCACCTCTTTTGGAACAAAATTTCTGATGTCTCCATTATTTTTTATGATTTCTTTGACAATCGAAGAAGAAATCATTCCATATTTTTTATCTGAGAGCAAGAAAATAGTTTCAATTTCTTTATTCATTACAGAATTTGTTTCAGCAATTTGTTTTTCGTATTCAAAATCTACAGAAGATCGCAGTCCTCTAAAAATAAATTCTGCATTTTCTTTTTCTGCAAAATTTATTGTTAGTCCGCTGTATTTTTTTACTAAAATATTAACGTTACTCTTAAA
Source organism: uncultured Flavobacteriales bacterium (assembly GCA_938075455.1). GTDB lineage: Bacteria > Bacteroidota > Bacteroidia > Flavobacteriales_D > Parvicellaceae > MED-G20. The sequence continues at coordinate 4,105 of CALJHN010000006.1, read as the reverse complement.
AGTTTTTTGGACCCATTCTTCTCTCTGTTCTAATGAATAGAAGCTTTTTTTTGAGGAGTTATCGCCAATTCCTACAATTAATACATCTACTAATTTAGATGCTTTAACAATAATATTTCTGTGTCCAGAAGTTATAGGATCAAATGATCCTGGAAATATTCCAATTTTATTTTTCACTTTTTATTTTAAAAAAAGAAAAGTTTACATTGCTATACGTTCTTTTTTCAATAAAGTTAGTGGATTCTTGAAAATTAACGTCTCTGCTGTGTTCAAAAATAAGTAACCCATTTCTTTTTAGAATTCCACTATTTAAAATATATTCTGGAATTTCTTTAATATTTTCTAGCTTATATGGTGGGTCTGCAAATATTATATCTAAGCTTTTCTTACTACTTTTTAAAACGTATTTTAATGCATCTGCTCTGAAAGTGGTGATGTCCATAGCGTGTTTTGTTGCTATCGAGCGAATGAATTTGATGGAATTTATTTGTTTGTCAACACAAATGACTGATTTAGCACCTCTAGAAATAAATTCATAGGCAATACTCCCAGTTCCAGAAAATAAGTCTAAGACATCAGCGCCTATTATAATGTCTTTATTTTCCAAGATATTGAATAAGGCCTCTTTTGCAGAACTTGTTGTAGGTCTAGCTTTTATACTTTTGTTAAATGGAATATGAATAGATTTAAATTTCCCTGAAATAATTCTCAAATCACAAATTTTTAAAGTTGGATTGTTGGTCGTATTGTATTTCTACATTAGGAAAAATATCTTTTATTTTGGAAGATAAAGTCTTGTCTTCAATCCCAAAATGTTCAATATCAAATGATTCGTTTATGAATTTTGATTCTTTAATAACACTTAGAAGGAAGTAAAGTGCATCTTCACTATTTTCAATTTTATATCTGTTAACTAAAATTAGTTTTTTATTATTAAAGGATGCTATGTAAATACATTGTTTACCAAGAAAATACTTCAATTTAAAATCATAATTTGAAGACATTATTATTGATTCACAAAAATGTTTCAGGTTTATTGTTGGAAATTTTTTTTTGATAGCGCTTAGAATTTTTTTATCAACTCCCCAGTAGATCATACTCTGATATTTGGAAATTTTATCTTCTAAATAGCTTAGATCAGTTTCTGGGTTAGAAATAAATCTTTTTTTCTCCTCTAAGGGAATGTGGTCAACTATTTCATATGGAATTAAAGTAAAGTGTGGGCTGTCTATGTAAATGTTTTCAATTTTTGAACTTGTTTTAATTTCAGACTCTTTAGTCAATTTCCAAAATCCAGATTCAGAAATTCTAAAAAAATTGTTTTCAAATATATATGTGTCTGAAGAAGAGTATTTCAATATGTGGGGTTATTTCCAATTCCCACTAGTTTTTACTTCCGTTAAAGAGCCGGTTGTTAGCGTATCTCTTTCGTTAAGTGGGTCATATGGAGACGGGTCAAATGCGGTAAATACTGGTGTTCCTACTTTGGATAGCAAGTAAAAGTAATCTTCAGAATCTTCGTTGAGATTTTCGAAACTTATTTTCTCCCCTTTGAAAATTTCGAAAGAAATTTTACTAGTGTCCATAGATCTGTTTTTAACCATTGATTTAAAATTTGAAATATTAAGACTAGGACTAGAAAATTCATCTTCTTTGAAAATGACATCTTTGCCAACGTAAAAAGGTTCAAAATGCTCAGGGTTGTAAAGTGGTGGTTGAAGGTTGTAAGATAATACATCTTCAAAGTCTGTCCAATAAGATCTTGACGGTCTTGAAATAATATCTTTTTGTGTAAGTTTAATTTTAAATTCTTTGTTGGATCTAATAACATGGAATAAAATAGTGTCCTTCTTCTTATTTTTTAGAGCTTCTAGGAAGTCAAAAGGTCTATTGTATGTAGTTGAATCTACAGAAATAATGTTATCTCCTACATTGAATTGTGGTAATTGAGGAATTGAATCTTTGACAATCAATCCTTTAATATCTTTGTTGTAATAAGCTGTGTCGTTACCATTTAAGTCAATTAAATAGGAGGAAACAAATTCATATGGATTTTCTTTTTTGTAATTAATTATTTCAAATGAAACATCGTCGCTAGATTCTAATATCCCAGCATACATTTTAAAATATTTTTTATCAGACATTGGTACTAAATCTAAATTTTCAACTTTAAAATCATACAATCTATTGTCTGCAGAGTCTGATGTTGAAGGGAATAATTTTTCTAAAACATTTATCCAGGATGTGTCTTTTGTTAAAAGACCACATATTAAAGCTTCTTTTTCATCGTAAGATTCTAATTGGATATAGTCAAGTATTGCATCGTATCCCAAAATTTCGGCATGTTCTGCAGTAATTTTATAGTCTGGTACAACTCCCATAGTACTTATAGAGTAAACACTGTCTTGTACTAAAAACCTTTTAAGTTCCTCAAAATTATCGCTATACCAACCGTATTTTTTTTTGTATTCTAACTGTACTATTTCAATATCTCTTAAGCCTTGCTTGATATTGGCATCAATTTCTTTTTTTAACTCAATTTGAGCTATGGTTGTGGATATAGAATTATATGTAGAATAGCCTAAAAAAAAGCAAATAATTAGTAGTGCAAATAAAATTTTTAAATGAGTATTCTTAACAATGATTTCTTTAATATAGAGAACGGTAACAACTCCCATTATTAGAACAACAATAGCTCCCATAAGAAATGTACCAGATTGATTAATGCTTCCAGTCCCACTAAATAGAGCAGTATTCATCAATGTTAGCCCAAGTAAAATTATTATGGCAGGAAATATGTATTTTTTTATGAGAAGGCTCCGTTCTTCCATTTGAATTATTTTGAATACAAATCTAATATTTTTTTCAAATTTGCTTCTTATAATGTTAACAAATTATAGTCAATTAATTTTTGTAAATATTTAAGAATTTTATTTTTTATTTTACTTGAAAAATAGTTTTTAATTTTAATTTTTAATTAATAAATAGAATTTAATTTCTTTCAAATTGTTTTAATGTCTTAAATATTTTAATTTGTATATTTGATTCATCAATTAAATCGATGGATAAATCTATTTTAAGCAAAGTTTATAATTTAATATCTCTTTCTCGTTCCATGAGTGCACTTTTTGAGCAAGAAAAATCAATTACTTCAAAATATGTCCATGCTACCTCTAAAGGTCATGAGCTCATTCAAATTGCAGCTGGTATTCAATTAAAAAAAGATGATTTTTTATATCCATATTACAGAGATGATTCTATGCTTTTATCAATTGGGCTAGAGCCATATGACTTGATGCTTCAGTTACTGGCTAAATCAAAAGACCCTTTTTCAGGCGGTAAAACTTATTATTCCCATCCTAGTTTAAATCACCCAGAACTTCCAAAAATACCCCACCAATCTTCTGCAACAGGTATGCAGGCAATACCTGCAACAGGCGCTGCAATGGGATTAAAATATAAAGAGGAAGTTGGTTTGTCTAAACACAATGAGAATGCTCCTATTGTACTTTGTTCCCTTGGAGATGCATCTTGCACAGAAGGAGAAGTGTCGGAAGCATTTCAAATGGCGGTTTTAAAAAAATTACCTATAATATATCTTGTTCAAGACAATGAATGGGATATTTCTGCTAAAGCAGAAGAAACAAGAGCTCAGGACATTTCTTATTTCGCTAAAGGCTTTAAAGGCCTCAAAGTATTTACCGTAGATGGAACTAATTTTCAAGAGTCTTATGTTGCTCTACAAGAAGGTCTTAAAATAACTAGAAATAGAAAAGGACCTGTATTAATTCATGCTAAAGTCCCGCTTTTAAATCATCATACTTCTGGAGTTAGAATGGAGTGGTATAGAGACGATTTAGATACTCATTTGTTAAGAGATCCTTTCCCAATTTTAAAAGAGTTATTAATAGAAAATGGTTTCAAAAAAACAGAGCTTGACGAGATAATATTAAAATCTGAAAAGTTAGTTTTAGAACACTATAAAAAAGCTTTAGAAGAAAAAGACCCAGAGCCAAACGAACTCCATAATAATATATTTGCCCCAACAACAGTTAAAGAAGAAAAAGGAGAGAGGTCTCCTAAAAATAAGGAAGCAACAGTTATG
>CALJHN010000005.1 GCA_938075455.1 uncultured Flavobacteriales bacterium | reverse complement strand
TGACAAAGCTTCTGCTAAAGAAACCATGAGAAAGGCAAAAGTTCCTACAATACCCGGATCTGTTGGAATTCTCAAAGATTTTCAAGAAGCTAAAAAAGTTGCCAATAAAATAACCTATCCTGTAATGCTCAAAGCAACTGCTGGAGGTGGTGGTAAAGGAATGAGACTCTGTTGGAATGACGAAGAATTAAACGATGGTTGGTCCTCCGCTAAAAACGAAGCTGCAGCCGCATTTGGAAATGACGGTATGTACATGGAAAAATTTATTGAAGAACCTAGACATATTGAAATTCAAATTGCTGCAGACCAATATGGTAAAGTTTGTCATCTCTCTGAAAGAGATTGTTCCATTCAAAGAAGACACCAGAAACTAGTAGAAGAAACTCCTTCTCCGTTTATGACTTCAGAGCTAAGAGAAAAAATGGGAGAAGCTGCAAAAAAAGCTGCAAAGGCCGTAAAGTATGAAGGTGTTGGAACTGTTGAATTTTTAGTAGATAAGTACCGTAATTTCTACTTCATGGAGATGAACACAAGGATTCAAGTAGAACATACCATTACTGAAGAAGTAATCAATTACGATTTAATTAAAGAGCAGATTAAAATTGCTTCTGGAGAAAAAATTTCAGGAAAAGATTATTTCCCTGAAATGCATGCTATCCAGTGTAGAATCAATGCTGAAGATCCTCATAAAAACTTTATTCCTTCACCAGGGAAAATTACCAACTACCACTCTCCAGGGGGGCATGGAATTAGAATTGACACTCATGTATATGCAAATTATATAATTCCCCCACATTATGACTCTATGATTTCTAAATTAATTACTGTTGCACAGACTAGAGAAGAAGCAATTCAGAAAATGAAAAGAGCATTGGATGAATATATCATTGAGGGAATTAAAACAACCATTCCTTTTCATCAACAACTTTTAGAAAATCAAAAATTTTTAAACGGAGACTTCACTACTAAATTTATGGATGATTTCGAGATAAAATCTTAAATCATTAACTGCTGAAGCTTTTCATTGGCTTTTTGTATAGTTCCTATCTTCTCAATTGTTAAAATCAAAACTTTATTTTTCTCCTTAAGTTGCACTCCTTTTTTATGCTTTTGAACAAAGTTTAAAACCTTAGTAAAACTAGTTGATTCAAAATAAGCTGGGTGACTAGTAGTGAATTTCCCTACTAATTTGTTTTGTTTTATGACCAATTTTTCAAATCCTATTTTTTTTGCTTGTTCTCTTAAGTTTAATGTATTAATTAGTTCTTTTGTTTGGCTTGGAATTTGTCCAAATCTATCTTTTAGTTCTTGAGAAAAAGTACTAACAGCGTCCTGAAATGTTAGAGTGTCTAGTCTTTTATATAGAGTAAGTCGTTCATTTATATCATTTACATAATCATCTGGTATAACTAATGATAAATCTGTTTCTAAAATACATTCTTTAACAAATTCCCTCCCCTTAAGTTCTTCTGAAAATACAGATTTAAACTCATTTTCTTTTAATTCTAGAATTGCTTCATCCAAAATTTTCTGATAGGTATCAAATCCAATATCATTGATGAATCCACTTTGATTTGCACCCAATAAATCTCCTGCTCCCCTAATGTCTAAATCTCGCATTGCTATATTAAATCCGCTTCCCAAATCTGAAAATTGTTCTATTGCATGGAGTCTCTTTCTAGCTTCAGATGAAAGATGTTGAGGTGGTGGAGTGAATAAATAAGCAAAAGCTTTTTTATTTGATCTACCTACTCTTCCTCTTAGCTGGTGTAAATCACTTAATCCAAAATGATTGGCATTGTTTATTATTATAGTATTAGCGTTGGGGATATCTATTCCAGATTCTATAATTGTTGTCGCTACTAAAATATCGTAAAGTCCGTCCATAAAATCTAAAATAATAGCCTCTAGCTTTTTACCTTCCATTTGGCCATGCCCTACAGCAATTTTTACATTTGGACATAGTCTAGTAATCATGGCTGCTATTTCGTTAATGTTTTGAACTCTATTATGAACAAAAAATACTTGCCCTTCTCTATCTATCTCGTAGTCGATAGCCTCTTTTATGGTGTCTTCGGAAAATGATTGAACAATTGTTTCAACGGGAAATCTGTTTGGAGGAGGGGTATTAATAATAGATAAATCTCTTGCATTCATTAGGCTAAATTGAAGTGTTCTTGGAATTGGAGTAGCAGTCAGTGTTAAGGTGTCTACATTAACTTTTATATTTTTAAGTTGGTCTTTAACTCCAACACCAAATTTCTGTTCTTCATCTATAATTAAAAGTCCTAAATCCTTAAAAACAACATCTTTTCCAATTAATTTGTGGGTTCCAATTAAAATATCAACCTTCCCTTTTTTTAAACCTTCTAAAGTAGTTTTAGTATTTTTTGAGGATTTAAAACGATTGATATAATCAACATTGCAAGGAAAATCTTTAAGTCTTTCTGAAAAAGTTCTAAAATGTTGAAAAGCTAAAACTGTTGTAGGAACTAAGACTGCCACTTGTTTATTGTCTGCTACTGCCTTAAAGGCTGCTCTAATAGCAATTTCAGTTTTCCCAAACCCTACATCTCCACAAACAAGCCTGTCCATTGGATGTGGCTTTTCCATATCAAATTTTACTGCAGAAGTTGATGCGAGCTGGTCTGGAGTGTCTTCATAAATAAAAGACGCTTCTAATTCATTTTGAAGATAGGTGTCGGGTTGAAATTCAAAACCAGATTGCATTCTTCTTTTAGCATATAACTCAATCAGATCAAAAGCAACTTCTTTTATCTTTTTCTTGGCTTTTTGTTTCGCCATTGACCAAGCAGGTGATCCTAACTTGTTCAAAGAGGGTTTGGTTCCATCTTTGCCAGAAAACTTTGAAATTCTATGAATAGAATGAATACTTACATATAGAATATCTCCCCCTTTATAAATTAATCTTATTGCCTCCTGCTGCTTTCCTTGTACATCTATTTTTTCTAATCCAGAAAATTCTCCAACTCCATAATCTATATGAACAACGAAATCTCCTTTTTGCAAATCGTATATTTCCTTAAGGGTAAAGGTCTCTTTGGATTTGGAGACGCTTTTTCTAGAGTTAAACCGATGGTATCTTTCAAAAATTTGATGATCTGTGAAAACTACAATTTTTTCATTATGGTCTATAAATCCTTGATGAAGCCCTATTTTAATAAAGCTACATAAGAGTTCTTTATCTAATTCCATGAATATAGATCGTAATCTGCTGATTTGAGAATCTTGATCTGCACAAATAAAAATAGAATATTCTTTTTTTTTCCATTCTTCTAGACTTTTAACCAGAATATCAAAATTCTTATTAAACTTGGGTTGCTCTACAGAGTTACAGTCAACAAGTACAGCCTGTTTTTCATGAACTGTTCTGTTCCATTCTAAAACTTTAAATTCCTTTATCTTGTTAAAGAATTCTAGTGGGGATAAGTACATCTCTATTGGAAGAAGTAGATTCTTATTTTCTTTTATTTTATTGTAAACTTTGCTGGCTATTTCAAAGCCTTGCTCCATTTTCTTTTGAGATATTTCTAAGTCTTTTGCCCATAGTGTGGTGTTCTTTGGTAAGTACTCCAAAAAGGAAACTCTATCTTTAGACAAAGATATATTGTTGATGTTTGGGACAATTTTAATCTTGTTTAGTGTTGTTACAGATAGCTGACTAACGGGGTCAAATTCTCTGATAGACTCTATCTCATCACCAAAAAGCTCTACACGATAAGGCATTTCATAATTAAAAGAAAAAACATCAATAATCCCGCCTCTTATTGCAAATTGACCAGGCTCATATACGTAGTCTACTTTCTCAAAATCTAAATCAATCAATATTTCATCCATTAAATCCAATTCTAATTCTTCGCCTACGGAAATAGTCAAATTATTTTTCTCGAAATTCTTTTTTTCAATTACTTTTTCTACAATAGCTTCAGGATAAGTAACTACAATTATTTTTTTTCTCTCTTTGCCAAGCGCATCTAAAACTTCTGTTCTTTGAAGCACGCTTGTGGCGTCAGAGTCCATAATTTGGTAGGGTCTTCTGTAGGATGCTGGATAGAAAAGTAAAGTTGTTCCTCTTTCAGAATTGAATAAATTTTCTAAATCATTAAAGAAGTATAGGGCATCTTCTTTGTCGGGAAGAATAAAAAGATGGTTCCCATTTTTTTCCTGAATAAGACAATAACTCAAAAAAGAGATATAAGATCCAGATGTGTTTTTTAAAGAAATACCAGTACTACCCGGCCAAAGTCTTGAAATTTCAGAAAAAGCACTAGATAAAGCTAGTCTAGTTTTAAACTGATTTAGACTCACTCTCAATAATTTCTTCTAATTGGTCAATCATACTCTTAGAGCCTACAAAAAAAGGAACTCTTTGGTGAAGTTCAGATGGAACTATGTCCATTATTCTTTGATTTTCTGATATTGCTCTTCCTCCAGCTTGTTCTATTAAGAAAGCCAATGGAGCACACTCGTAGGTTAATCTTAATTTTCCTGTTGGGTTGGTTTCTGTGGATGGGTATAAATAGATTCCACCTTTAATAAGATTTCTATGGAAATCTGCAACTAAGGAACCTATATATCTAGAACTATAGGCATATTTTCCTTTGAGCTTGTTTTGAGACTGGCAAAGTTTAATATATTCTGCCACAGGTTTTTTAAATTGATTTAAATTGCCTTCATTAACAGAGTAAATTTTCCCTTGAGCAGGAATTTTCATGTTTGGATGAGATAAAAAAAACACACCAATACTAGGGTCAAAAGTAAAACCATTAACTCCCCTTCCTGTGGTGTAAACAAGCATAGTTGAAGAGCCGTATATAATATAACCAGATGCAACTTGTTGATTTCCTGGTTGCAAAAAATCTTTTAGTTCGATTGGTAATCCCTTTAGAGTTTTTCTTTTATAAACGCTAAAAATGGATCCTACAGAAACATTGACATCTATATTAGAAGATCCATCTAGGGGATCAATTAACACAACGTACTTAGCATCGTTATTAACGTTATTTTTAAAAGCAACAAAAGAATCGTTTTCTTCCGAAGCAACGCCACATATTACTCCTCTTGCGGATAATGCATTTATAAAGGAATCATTGGCAAAGACATCTAATTTTTGTTGGTCTTCCCCTTGAATATTTTCTCTTCCAGATGATCCTAAAATCTCTTTGGCTAATCCCGCTTTATTTATTTGATGACTGACAATTTTAGAGGCTAATTTAATAGCGCTCAAAATTTTGGATAATTCTCCAGTAGATCCAGGAAAATTATTTTGAGATTCTACTATAAATTCTCCAACTGTTTTGTTCTTCATCAACTATTTTTTACAAATATCTAATATTGCGGTGTATTTGACCTAAAAGTGGAGAAATTATTTTTTAAAAAAATTTTAAAATTATTGGCGGCTGTTAAAATAAACGTTTAATCTTTAAGCAAATTAGTGGCTAGAATTATTTTTATAAATTACAATAGAATATATTAGCTTTGGTTTTTAATTTATTAAAATTGAGTAAAGTATTTAAATTTGGCGGTGCATCTGTAAAAAATCCAAAGGCTATCTACAATCTTAAAGAGATAGTGTCTTCTTACAAAGAAAATTTATTAATTGTTATTTCTGCTATTGACAAAACCACCAATAAATTAGAACTAGTCTGGAAAAACTATCTAGAAAATGATACCCTTAAATCTACTGAAATAGCTACAGAAATAATAAAATTTCACGAGGATATTATTGAGGATTTGGAATTAAATAATAATGCTGGTTTTCTAAATTTATTTAATGATTTAAGCCTAGAATTAGTTGATTATATTGGAGCTAAAACAAAGCAAGAAAACAATATAAGTTACTCTAAAATTGTTTCTTTTGGGGAGCTTTTCTCTACTTTAATTATTTCCAGTTATTTAAATAAAGAAGGTGTTGAAAATAAGTGGATAGATGCTAGAGAGTTTATAAAAACTTCTAAGAGTGCTACAGATTCTAGCGTTAACTGGAAGGAAACTAAAAGAAAAATAAATTCCAGTCTCAGTAAAAGTAAATCTTATCTCACTCAAGGATTTATTGGTTCTAATCTAAATGGAGAAACTACTACATTAGGAAGAGAAGGAAGTGATTTTTCTGCTGCTATTTTTGCTTGGTCAATGGATGTAGAAGAAGTTATTATTTGGAAAGATGTAGATGGTTTATTAAATGCAGATCCAAAATGGTTTGATAAAACACAAATTCTTAAAAAAATTTCTTTTAAAGAAGCTATTGAACTTTCCTATTTGGGAGCATCGGTAATTCACCCTAACACGGTTAAACCACTTGAGAACAAAAATATTCCTCTCACAATAAGATCTTTCATCAAAAAAGAACATGAAGGAAGCTCTATTAGTAAAGTGGGAAAAGATGATAAAAGTATTTCCTCTATTATTTATAAACCAAATCAAGTACTACTTTCCATTAGTTCTAAGGACTATTCCTTTATTTTTGAGGAACACATTAGTGATATTTTTTCTGTTTTTTCTAAAACTGGATTAAGGGTTCATCTAATGCAAAATTCAGCACTAAGCTTTTCTGTTTGTGGTACAATTGCCCCTTCTAAGTTGCCATATTTAATTTCAGAAATTCAAAAAAAATATACTTTAAAATACAATGAAAAAGTAAACCTTCTTACTATTAGACATTTTAAAAACTTAGATATTCCGGAGTTGTTTCAAAATCAGGAAATATTAATTCAGCAAAGAAGTAGGTCTACTTTAAGATACGTTTTGAAAGAAAAGAAATAAAAAAAGCCCCTAAAAAGGGGCTTTTAAAAAGTTGAATTTAAGATTGATTATTAATCAACATCCCAAAATACTTTATCAGTAGTTAAATCACTTCCGCCATTAGCAGCAGAAACATTTGTAGAATTAACTGAATATTCATCAACGCTATAGTTATACCTTGTAGGAGTAATTGTTCCAGCCTGAGCTGCAGTACCCATTGCTGGATAGTCGTACATTTTCCAAGTACACCACGCTTCTAAACCTTGATCGTACATAGCAACCCATTTTTGAGTTCCTATTCTCTGTTCAGCCATTGAAGCATCCCAAGCAACATCCGGTTCAAGTAAGAACGCATCTGCAGTAGCTTGATCGCTACCCCACTGAAGCATTGAAGCAGAAACTCCATTTTTGTAATGAGTTTCGGCATCCCCACCAACATTCCATCCTCTATTAGCAGCATCTGCTAAATGAAAGCATACCTCAGCATAAGAAAGTAAAACTCCAGGATGAGTTGGAATTTCCAATACATCACCAGGTTGAGAAAAATCAGCATATGCACCATCTAAACCATGTTGACCAGTAGTCGTTAAATCTCCATTCGCATCTAAATTTCTAAAATAAATGGCCCTTCTTGGATCGTTAGTTGCATTCATTATATCTGCTAATGTGACAGATGCTAAAAAGTCTGTTCTACCACTTTGTACTAAATCTTCCCAAAGAGGATTAGTATTTGGTGTAGATGACTGATACATTATATAGGCATGATCATTATTAGATGCAAAAACACCAGAAGCAGCTGCTTCAGCCATAGCTTGACTACCACTTCCTGCAACATCTGCCATTCTCATTGCCATTCTTAATTTTAGAGAATTGGCTAACATTGCCCAATGAGAAGTACTACCTGCATAAATCAAATCTGATCCTGCAAAGTCTCCCATGTCAGAACTTCCAGAAAGGGCAGTTATAGCTCCATCTAAGGTAGTTGCTAATGAGGAATAAATAGTACTTGCATCGTCATAGGCTGGAGATAAGTTATCTACTCCCATTAATGCTTCACTGTAAGGGACATCGTTAAAAATATCTACCAATATAGAATATGCGCATACTTCAAGCACATCTAAAACAGCTAGCTGAGTGTTCTTGACCGCATCAGAATTAGTAGTATTTGCATTGACAAACCCCCTACATTCTTTAACGTCTCTTAAAACTCTTGCATACATTCGTTCCATAACTTCTCCATTAATATTTCTATTAATAAGCTGGAAGTTTGACTCATCTGTATAAGTAGATTGAGTCCAGTGTTGAGACCACAATCTAAATGTATTTACATTTACATTGGGGCTTGCCAAATAATCCATTAATTCTACAGTAGCATTTGCAAATAATGAATTTGCAGGTACTGTTGTTGGAGATTTGTCATTGTTATTGAATTGATCAATATCTTTTGTACATCCTACTGCAATGAGTAGAAATAATACCAAACTATAATTTATTATTGATTTCATTTTCTTAAAATTTAAAAGTTACGTTTAATCCCAATTCTCTTACGGCAGGATATGCTCCTGATTGGTACCCTTGTATATTTCCTGCACTTAGTCCTGCTTCAGGATCAGTATGTGGACTCTTTTTATAAAGAATTGCAAGATTTCTTGCCATAATACCAATGTTTATACCTTGGAAACCTTTTCCAGAGAACATACTACTTGGTAATGAATAAGAAATAGATAGCTGTCTTAATTTAATATAAGTCGCATCATAAACATGCATTGCATTTGGAGCATTTTTCCAGCCTGCATAATTATTGTAGTCACCCACAAAACCATAGACCGTATTTTCTGTGCCATCAGACGTATAATTACCGTCTGTATCTAGGGCATAACTCCCGTCTGCATTAGTAGATGCTACTACACCTCCGATAGGAAGACCTCCACCGTTGGCAATAGACTCTCTAACCTCAATTCCATCATCGTTTGTTCCTGCTTGATTGGCATATATTCCTGTTCCATAACCATACCATGTATCTAAAGAGAAAAAGTCTCCTCCCCATTGCACATCTATCAATGCACTGGCAGTTAAGTTTTTATAAGTAAAGGTATTGGTCCATCCACCTGTCCAATCTGGCATTATATTACCTATAGTTTGGGTAGAAGCAGTTTTACCATAAACCATTCCTCCTCTTGATGCAGATGGGTGATTAACAACAATTTTCTCTCCATCGTGATAAACGAAATCAGTTCCTTTAATAGAACCATAAGATTCTCCAATGGTAGCCTCAACTGTGACCCCTCCTTGGAAAGAACCCAATTGATAGGTTTCTAAATTTCCAGTTAGCTCTAATACTTCATTCCTGTTTCTTGCCCAGTTTATTCTAGTATCCCAGCTAAAATCTCCAGATTGAAGAACATTGGCATAAAGCTGAAGTTCAATTCCTTGGTTTTGAACTTTTCCTGCATTTACATATTGATAATATGTTCCAGATGAAGACGAAGGTCTTACAGCAAGTATTTGGTTGTCTGTTGTTGCTTGATATAAAGTAAGATCTAAACCTAGCTTATTATTGAAAAACTTGTTTTCAAATCCAATTTCTAAACTTGTTGTATTCTCAGGAAGTAAATTACTATTGTATCCCGTATTTGGAGCACTAGCTAAAGTTGAAGATCCAAACGCAGTTCCCATTGAATATATATTTTGAAGTCTTTGCATTGGAGCATCGTTACCTACTTGTGCATAATTTAATCTCAATTTACCAAAATCCATTCCAGAAATATCAAATAATTCTGAATAAATTAAACTTGCAGTAGCAGCAGGATAAAAGAATGAATTATTATCTACTGGTAATGTAGAACTAACATCGTATCTAGCTGAAAGATCTAAATATAAAAACCTATCGTAGGCCAAAGTTGCTCTACCTAAGTATCCATCAACTGCTCTAGCTGCATCTGTTTCGCTAGCAGCTTCAGGTGTGTTAACGCTATTACTAAAAGAATAAACTCCTGGTACAACTAATCCACCATTTGTTTCACCGTCAGTTATGTTAACAGCAGACCTACGCAGATTAGTTCCAACCATTCCAAATAAATTTAATTTGTCATTTAAGTCTTTGTCAAAATTTAAAAATAAATCATAATTTCTTTCAAAGAATGTCTTGGTATACTTACTATATTTAGCAACGTCTACAGACTGAGAACCAATTCTTTCTTCTCTTAACTCACTGTAGTTATCGTTGGTGACTCTACCCATAACATTTAACCAATCGTTAATTTCATAGTTTAAAACCATATTCCCAATAAATCTATCTCTAGAATCTGTGGAATAGTTAGTATTTCTCATCCAATATGGATTGTCAAAATAATGTGGATCTGCTCTTGTTGCTTCTGGTGAAGAAAACCCGTAAGCATTCCAAGATAAATTGTTTCCATTAAGTTCGTAAGCAGCTTTTTGTGCTTCCATATCGACAGAAACATCATACCATTGTCTAAAAGATTGATTAACATTATTGTTATCATAACCAGTTCCAAATCTTCCAGTACCTTGGTTTTGAACATATTGCATAGATGAGCTAAACTTCAACTTATCACTTAAATCATAGCTGACATTTAGAGACGCATTATTCTTTCGTAATTCACTATTTGGAAGTATTCCATTAGCAAACATATCACTAACAGAAAATCTGTAAGATCCTTTATCACTAGCTCCGTCTAAAGAAACTGCATTGGTCGTCATAACAGATGTTTCATAAAAGGTAGTTGGATTGTTAGCAGAACCTTGAAAAGGTTGTGGCTGAAGATATGTTGAAAGCTCTGGGTGTATAGACTCCCAAGTTAAAAGATTATCAACACTTGAAAATGGAGCTCCATAAGAAGCGTCATCTCCCATTGGGTTTGCCAATGCGTCATCCACGCCATCTCCATCTAAATCTATATTTTCAATATATCCATTGGTAACAAGTCCGTTAAAAGACGTGTCAGGACCATAAAACCTACCATATCCAGCACCATATTCGTTCTGGTAAGTTGGCATTGTATTTTTATTAATCTGTCCTAAAGTTGTATTATGAGTTACTGTAACTCCAATACCTTTTTTACCCTTTGTTCCTTTTTTTGTAGTAATAAGAATGACCCCATTTGCTGCTCTTGCTCCATACAGTGCAGATGCTGCAGCACCTTTAAGAACATTAATAGAAGCAATATCTTGTGGGTTGATATCCATTGCCGCATTACCATAATCAAATCCACCTCTTCCAGTTGTTTGATCAGCACCATTTGTAATATCGTTATTAATTGGAATTCCATCTACTACATAAAGCGGCTGGTTATTTCCGTCAATTGAAGAATATCCTCTAATTATAACGTTAGCTGATCCCCCCATTGTTCCACTATTTTTAATTTGTGCACCAGCAACTTGGCCAGACAATGAACTCATAAAGTTCACATCTTTCATAGTGGCTAAATTATCACCGTCAATAGTTTGAGTTGCATATCCAAGAGATTTCTTGTCTCTAGAAATTCCTAAAGCAGTTACTACTACTTCGTCCATTATAATCCCCTCTGTCATAGTGACATTTACTGAAGATTTTCCCTGAATGGCTATTTCTTGTGTTTTGTACCCGACAAATGAAAATACCAATGTTCCATTAGCATCAGATTCTATTGAGTATTTTCCTTCTCCGTTTGTTACAGTTCCAGAAGAGGTTCCTTTTACCTTTACACTTACGCCAGGTAAGCCAGATCCTCCATCATCTGAAACAATACCAGAAATATTTTGGGACTGTCCGTACATTAATGTACTGGCCCCAATCATTAAGATTGTTATTAAATTTCTCATTTTGTTTATGGTTTGTTAATTTATTGTTAATTATTGTCAAGCAAAGTAGTGAAAATATTACGAATATCATCTTATTTGACTAAAAAAATAAATTGCTAAATAAACATTTAGAGAACTAATCAATTACAATTAACGAGTTTTTTAATTTTGTTTTGAAAGCAGATGGTTAACACTCTAACAGATTTAATTAATAAAAAAATATGTTCATAAAATTACTTAGTGTGTTTATTACAATAATTAAAGGATTTAAAAATTAAATATTATATTTAGCCGCTTTATTAACTTAATATTAAGTTACCAAAAAAACACAAAACACGTAAAGAAAAACTATTATTCAAATTGCTGGCTTTATCAAGATTACAATTTCTTGGCCAGACAAACAAAATTTTGCAAATACATACTATCAATTAAGTGTTGTGATAAAAAAAGTAAATATTTCATAGTTTTGCAATTAACATATGATAATAATTTTTTTGCTTTGTGTATATTATACAATAATATACATATATTTGATAATTAATTTAATATTAACTGTTAATTAAACTTACCTCATGTTGAAAAAAATATTACTCTTAATTTCAGTTGTTTTCACTATTAACTTTATGGCACAAAACAACAGTATATCAGGCACTATCAAAGATGACGCAACAGGACTTGGGATTCCTTTTGCTACTATACAAATAAAAGATACTGATAAAGGTACTACTTCTGATGTAGACGGAAAATTTAATATTAAAGCTGAAACTAATCAGATGTTAGTCATAAAAATGGTTGGTTATGTTACCAAAGAAATGTTAGTAGAGGGTTCTGGAAACTTTGATATTAACATGAAAAATGAGACACTTAAAGAAATGGTTGTTGTTGGATATGGGTCCCAAGAATCTGAAGATGTTACCGGATCTATTGTACAAGTAGATTCCAAACAGATAATGCAAACAGCTGTAGCTGGAACGGCTGATGCGCTTCAAGGAAGAGCAGCTGGAGTTGAAGTAGTAAATAGCAACGGAGCTCCTGGGTCTAATACTGAAGTTAGAATAAGAGGATTAGGCTCTATAAATGGATCTCCAGTTTTATATGTTGTTGATGGAATGCCCTTGGACGGAGCTGCGGTTAATGCAATTGCCCCTCAAGACATAGCCACAATAGATATTTTGAAAGATGCATCCGCTGCAGCCATTTATGGGGCAAGAGCAGCTGGTGGGGTAATATTAATAACTACCAAAAGAGGTCAAAAAGGTAAGCCTAAAGTAACATTTGATAGCTATTATGGTGTACAGTCATTAATTAAAAAAATGGATATGATGAATGCTAGGGATAATGCTACAGCATTTAATTATGCCGATGCTGTAAGGGGCGAAACACCAGATGCTGATTTTGCAGATCCCGATGCATTAGGAAATGGTACTGACTGGCAAGATTTGCTTTTTCCGGGCGGATCTATGTATAATGCACATGTTAATATTTCTGGCGGGTCTGAAAAAGCAACTTACTCTGTTTCTTTAGATTACTTTGATGAAAAAGGAGTTGTGCCATCTACTTTTTACAAAAGATATTCTTTTAGAAATAATCTAGACTTTGAGCTTTCTAAAAAAATAAAAGTTGGAACTAGTATGAGTTTAGTTCGAGATGGAGGAAAAGGAACTTCTTTTAATGGAGATAGACCTGAAAATAGTATTTTATTAGCTGCAATGTCCATGGATCCTACCATTACACCGACAACTCCTTACACTACTTTTCCGGATACCTTGTCTTTAGTTCCAGCCGATCATGAGTTTTATAGCGCCACAGACTCCTTGGCGTGGATGAATACTCCAAGAGGAAATACAGGAAATCCAATTGCCGCTTTATATAGAAATGGTACTCAGTATGGGATGACTTGGACTGATAAACTTTTAACCAATAATTATATTGAATTTAAACCATTTGAATGGCTTAAAATTAAAAGCATTATTGGTTGTGACTATTCTGTACAAAATGGGTGGTATTACAACCCTATTTTTTATATAGACGCTACAGATAAAAACGATATTGATGGATTTGGAAATAATTTTAACAAATGGTTTTCTTGGAATTGGGAAAATACTATCCAAATAGACAAAAGTTTTGGGAACCATAAATTTTCTTTGCTTGGGGGAACTTCTGCGTATGACTGGGACAATAGAAATTATGGTTTTAACAAGTCTTATTTGGGTGGTTCTGTTAATAATGAAATAACCTCAAATATGCTTTTAAGTAATACTGGGACAATTAATACTGCATATAATGAAGGTTACAGCGGATTTAGCTACAGAAGATATGCTTCAGTATTTGGAAGATTAAATTATGAATACAACGATCTTTACTTTTTTACTGGTACTCTAAGAAGAGATGGTTCTTCAAGATTTGGCTCTGCTGAGAAATTTGGTGTTTTTCCTGGTTTTTCTGCTGGTTGGAAAATTCATAATGAGAAATTCTTTAAAAATCTTCAAAAGAACAGTAGCTTAGATTTCATAAGTTTTTTAAAGTTTAGAGGAGGTTATGGAGAAATAGGAAATAGTGAGCCAGCAGGAGATTTTGCTTACAATGGTACTACATCGATTAATAATAGCGCTGTAATTTTTGGTCCTGATGGAACGCAAACCCAAATATCCGGATCTACTGTAGATTATGTTCCAAATCCATACTTAAGATGGGAAACTATCGGAATGACCAACCTAGCTCTAGACGCAGGGTTCTTTAACAATAAATTATGGGTTACTGCAGAATATTATATTAAAACTACATCTGATATGATTATGGGAAATCCAAATATTCTTACTGCATGGGGAGTTGGAGGAGCCGCAAATACTAATATTGGATCTATGGAAAACAAAGGTTTCGACTTCTCACTAAGTTATCAAAAAATGGAAGGTGAATTAAATTATTCTATCTCCACTAACATAAGTAGAGTGTCTAACAAAATTACCAAACTGTTGGGAGACGACTCCTTTGTAATACAAGGTGGAAGTTTTCATGCTATGGAATACTATACTAGAACTATTGTGGGTAGTCAAGTTGGTGAATTTTGGGGTTACGAATCCGATGGAATCTTCCAATCTCAAGATGAAGTAGATGTATTAACATATGTTGACGACAACGGACTTACACAACTTACTTATGGATCATCTGTTGGGCCGGGAGATTACAGGTATGTAGACCAAAATGGTGATGGTCAGTTGAATGAGGAGGATAAAGTCAAAATTGGATCTCCTTACCCAGACTTCACTATGGGAATTACTGGAGATATTTCTTACAAAGGTTTTGACTTGAATCTATTTATGTACTGGAGTTATGGAAATGAGATTTTTAATACTGTTAAAGTATTTACCGAAACACCTTATGAGCAAACTAATATGTCAAGCTATATGCTTACCGATGCTTGGAGACCCGATAATACAAGTGCTACCATTGCTCAGTTGGGTGGTGACAGACAAAATAATTATTCTAGATCTTCTGATATGTTTATTGAAGATGGCTCTTTTTTAAGATTTAAAAATATTTCTTTAGGATATACTCTTCCAGAAAATGTTTCTAGAAAGGTTAATATAGAAAAATTAAGATTTTATGTAGCTCTTCAAAACTATTTTACCATCACAAAATACTCTGGCCGAGATCCTGAGTTGGGGAGTACGTGGGGAGTTTTTGTACAGAAAGCAGACTTAGGGAATTATACCATTCCTAAAACATTAAATTTTGGAATTAACGCAACATTTTAATTAAATAACTATGAAAAACTTTAAAAAACTTTTATGCTTGATTATCGTCTTTGTTAGTGCATCTTGTAGTAAAGAATGGTTAGAGCTAGAACAGCCTGGAAATAACAACAAGCCCTATTTTGTAGATGCAAGTAGCGCATACGAAGCAGTAATCGCAGCATACGATGTACAAGCTTGGAGAATGAATGTTGTCTCATTGTGGTCAGTGGGATCGGTAATGTCTGATGACGCTGTTAAAGGCGGAGAGAGTCCAGGGGACCAGCAAGGAATGTATGACTGTATGAATTTTAATGCCACTCCTAACACGGATGTTCCATCCTGGATATGGGGTGATTTATATAGAATGATTGCAAGAGCAAGTTTTGCTGTTGATATTATGATTGAGCAAGATGCAAGTGGTGAATATAAAATTCCTATGGATTTGGATTTGAGGAACAGATTTATTGCTGAATGTAGATTTCTTAGAGGCTATAGCTATTTTAGACTGGTGAGAAACTTTGGAGGGGTAATGCTCTATACTTCTGCCGAAGAGGATGGAACTACCCATGGTTCAGACCTTTCTAATGTGAGGGCAACGCCTGAGGAAGTTTACGCTCAGGTAGAGGCAGATTTAATATTTGCATCACAACATTTACCTGCTACTGTGCCTTTAGCAGAACAAGGAAGGGCTACTAAAGGAGCTGCTGATGGACTTTTAGCAAAAGCTTATTTATATCAAAAAAAGTGGGGGCAAGCAAAAGCTCAATGTGAAGCAGTTGTAAATTCAGGATTGTATGGATTAGAACCTAACTATGGAGATATTTTTAGTTCTGCAAAACAATGGGGGCAAGAAGTAGTTTATTCTTTACATATGGTAGAGGATCCTGATGGAAACTGGGGAGAACATGAAGGCTCTTGGTTAAGTATTTGGTTTGGAGATAGAGACATGGGATGGGGATATGGATTTAGATGTCCAACTATTGATTTTGTCAATGCTTTTGAACCTGGTGACAGCAGATACGATGCTACGATTGTTGAAGATGGTGAATCCATTCCTGGAATTTTTGGTGGTGCTCCTCATGACTTTACTGGTGGAAGCTGGAATCCTCCAACTGGATTTATGGGACAAAAATACTTAATCCCAGATAGTGAAAGACCAGTTACAGCAGATTGTAATGGAAATCTAGATTACATTTTCTTAAGATATGCAGACGTATTATTAATGCATGCTGAAGCTTCAATGGAACTTGGAGATAATGCTGCTGCTGAAAGTTCTTTAAACCTTGTAAGAAATAGAGCTGGGTTAGCTAACTATGATGCAAATGCGGCTGTAATTTCAACATATAAGGAAACTACTCTACTTGGCCACGATCCGTTAAAGGCAAGTATTTACCATGAAAGAAGGGTAGAGTTTGGATTGGAAAGCGAGCGATTTTACGATTTAGTAAGATGGGGAGATGCAGCTACTGTGCTTCAAAATTTTGACGACAATGGTCAAACTTATGGAAAGAATAACTACGTTTCTGGATGTAGTGAACTATTACCTATTCCAGCTGGAGATATTAGTGCTTCAAATGGTGCTATTGAACAGAATCCTTGCTATTAAAGTATTTTAATATATTCCCTTCATGAAATTTTATCTTAATGTAATTGCATTGCTTATTGGGTTCAATGTTAGTGGACAAACTTTACTACACACCAACGGAAAGGCTATTGTCAATGCCAACGGTGATACTGTTATCCTAAAAACTATGAATCTTGGTGGTTGGATGTTGATAGAACCTTATCAGCTGCAGGCAGCAGGTGTAGCCTCAGCCCAATGGGAGTTAGAAGAAAAAATAGAACAATTAGTAGGGGCAGCAGAAAAAGAAATCTTTTTAGAGAATTGGTATGCAAATCATGCTAGAAAAATTGACATCGACTCTCTAGCTTCATGGGGGTTTAATGCAATTAGACTTCCTATGCATTACAACCTTTTTACTTTATCTGTTCAAGAAGAACCGGTCTTGGGAGAAAATACTTGGCTAACTAAAGGCTTTGAGATGACAGACAGTTTGGTTTCTTGGTGCAAGCAAAATAATATGTATGTAGTTTTAGACTTACACGCAGCACCTGGTGGACAAGGTGGTAATTCAGGAATTAGTGATTACAATCCTGCTTATCCTTCACTTTGGGAAGATGTTAATAACCAACATAAAACCATGTCGCTTTGGAAGAAAATAGCTGAACATTATGTAAACGAACCTGCAATTGCGGGCTATGATTTTCTAAATGAAACCAATTGGAATTTGGGCACCAACGAGCTAAGAAATTTTTATACCCAGCTTACTGACAGTGTAAGAGCAGTTGATACCAACCATATTATTTTTATTGAAGGAAATTGGTATGCAAATGATTTTAGTGGACTAACTCCTCCATGGGATGACAACATGGTTTATAGCCCTCATAAGTATTGGTCTAAAAACTTTCAAGCAGATATTCAGTGGGCTTTAGATATTAGAAACAGCTGGAATGTTCCTATTTGGTTTGGAGAATCTGGAGAGAATTCCAATACTTGGTTTAGAAATGCCATAAGACTTTTCGAGGATCATGATTTGGGTTGGGCATGGTGGCCTATGAAAAAGTTAGAGTCTATTTCCTGTCCTATGTCAATAACAAAAACAGTAGACTACGAAAACTTATTAAATTATTGGGATTCTGGAAATAATCCTCCTTCTACAGCATCTGCAATTAATACGTTATTTCAATTGACAGAAGACTTAAAGTTAGAAAACTGTACTTACCAAGAGGATGTCATAGATGCTATGTTTAGACAAGTATATTCTAACGAAACTAAGCCTTTTGATAGCGTAGCTAAAATACCTGGAAGAATATTTGCTCCGGATTTTGATATGGGTGTAGTTGGGGAAGCATATCATGACAATATTGTTTCTGATTTTCATGTAACTACTGGCGTTTACACTGCTTGGAACGAAGGATGGTCTTATAGAAACGATGGAGCTGATATAAGCGAATGTAACGATGTTTACCTTTTTCACAATGGTTACCAAGTTGGTTGGTTTGAAGAGGGAGAGTTTTTACAATATGAAGTGGATGTGGATTCTTCTGGAGTTTATGATATTAACTTTAGGTACTCTGCAAATAATAGTAATTCTAAAGTAAGTTTTTCTGTGAATGATACATTATTTACCCCGTCAACTAATTTATCAAATACAAATAATTGGAGCTTTTGGAATACTGCAACTATATCGAATGTAATATTGGACTCCGGTCGGCATAAAGTTAGATTGCATTGTGATGGTGGTGAGATTAATGTAAATTCTTTTGAATTTGTCAAAACAGGAATTATTCAGGATGTTAACTCCAGCTTTATTTCTGCTAGAACGCTAGACATGTACAATGTTGAGATTTTAATGAGTAAGCCAATTGACTTTTCATCCATTCCGGCAAGTCTTTTAAATAATCCTAATTCTGATTTTACTCTTCACATTGATTCTACTAGTAGCATATCTATTAATAGTATTCAATATGATCCAGCCCATCCAAGAATACTTAATTTAGAGTTGAGTTGGGCTATTGAGGGTTGGTCTACTGTAAATTCTTCTCCAACTAAAATTGATGTCTCCTACGCAGGAAGTCAAATCTATGCATTGGATGGCACCATACAATCTACTTTTTCTTATGAAGATGTAACAAATGGATTATCTTGTAGTTATAATTGTATCCCGGGGATAATTGAAGCTGAAAATTACTTTTTTGAAGACGGAATTGGCGTAGAGGGATGTACGGATGTAGGAGGAGGGGAAAATATTGGATACTTACATGCTGGAGATTATATAGATTATTATGTTAACGCTAAATTTTCTGGAAGTTTCCAGGTGAGTTACAGAAATGCTTCGGATGGGCAAAATGGAAGTCTTGAAATGCAATTAATTGACAGCTTAGGAAACAGCAGTATATTAAACCAAGTAAATTTTACAGCCACTGGCGGATGGCAAACTTGGCAAACGACCAACACTTCTGAAATATTCTGGCTAGATAAAGGAATGTACCATATAAGAATACAAATTACTAATCAAGAATTTAATTTGAACTGGTTTAGATTTGACATTGTTGCGGATGATGGCATAAATAATTCACCAAAAAACACTATTGATGTCTATCCTAACCCAACCAATGATTTCCTTACTGTGAGAAGTTTAAATGGACATAAAATAAAGCAGGTAATGCTATTTGATTTGTATGGAAAGTTAGTGATGAACACCAATGGAACCATAATAGATTTAAAATCTTTAAATAATGGAATTTATTTCTTAAAAGTATTTACTGCAAATCGAATAGAAGAACTGAAAATTATTAAAAAATCCTAGCTTTAACAAAGCATATCTGCTGCTGAGATTGCTGGTAGAATGGTGGGCTTAACGTTGGCAATAAATCCCATTGATTCTACATAACCTACTGAGGATGAAACCAATTTGTTAGATTGGTGACTTTGATCACTATTAAAGTCTAAGTCTATAGAGTCAACCTTTATTCCTCTATCTTTTAAATAAATGGCAACAGATACTGATCTAGTAGTTTCTCCCCACAACTTTGTCCACATGTCCTGAATTTTAGGCAATCTCTCTTTATGGTATAGAAAATGGCAGCCAGTATTGCCAATATGAAAAAGTACAGTGGTTGCATAATTAGTATATTTAGAGATATTCTGACTATCACAACCAATATGGAGTTTTATAGGATAACTAGAATTATCTAAAAAGTATTTCTTTACGTATGAAGAAATCTCATAATCTTTACTATCCAAGAGCTTATTAAAATACATTTTATTTTTATTTAAAAATACCATTTTAAATATAAGAATATTTAAAGTTTAAAATTATAAATCACAATAAAGAATACCCGTTAAGAGGTATTGAAATTCACTTCTTTTTACTTTATCTTTATAATAAATTCAAAAAAATTATATCCTTAATCTTTATGAAATTAAAATTAATATTTGGCTCAGATACAGGAAATACAGACTTTGTGGTGGAAACTTATCTTTTGCCCTTGTTAAATTCTTTTGACGTAGAAATAACTGAAGTACATAAACTTGTTGAAAAAGATTGGATGGATAATTCCCTTTTTGTATTGGGCGTTCCAACTTGGTACGATGGGGTTTTACAAAGTGACTGGGAAGATTACTTCGAAGACTTTAAGAAAGTAAACTTTACTGGTAAAACAGTCGCAATTTTTGGCCTGGGGGACCAGATAGGGTACGATGAATATTTTGTAGACGGTATAGGAATATTAGCAGAAGTTGTTCTTGAAAATGGTGGGAAGGTTATTGGTAATTGGCCCACAGACAATTATAGTTTTGCTGAATCTAAAGCCTTAAAAAATAAAGATTATTTTTATGGACTTCCACTAGACCAAGACAATGAAGATGAACTTACTCTAGAGAGACTAGAGAAATGGGTAAAACAACTTAAAAATGAAATAGCACATGAATTAGTCTAAGTTTAGATTTTAAATTTCAAGTATATTTTGGTAATCTTACCTAATAAATTAATTTTACATCAAAAGGAATTGTAAATTTGCAAGGTGTTTTTATAAATAGCATCTTTTATTAAAATTTTTAAAAATGAATGAAAAACAAAATAACGAAGAAATTGATATAGCATCTTTATTTGATTTTTTGTCTAAAAAAACTAAATCATTTTTTGTTTTAATTATAAATCTACTAATCTCCATTTTAAATTTATTTATTAGTTTATTATTTGCAATTAAAAAAAATTATATTTTATTGTTATCAGCTGTAATCATTGGGTTGTTAATAGGGTATATCTTTGAAAAGAAATTTTATAAACCTACATACACGTCCTCACTAACTTTGTCCCCAAATTATGGCAGTACTTATCAGCTATATGGAAATATTGAATTTTATGAAACCTTAATAAAAAAACAAAATTTTGAAAAATTAAAAAATTATTTAAATCTTGATTCTTCAGATTCAAAATCTTTGAAAGGGATTTCAATTAGACCATATACCAATGAATTATTGAGATTAAAAAATTTTAGAAGTCTCCTTGGAGCCGCAGATTCTATTACTGCTGAAAATCTTAATTATAATGACTACAAAGAAAATATTCCATTTGATAGTTATTCAAGACATGTAATTACATTAGAATTAAATAATAATAAAGTCCCGACTTACATAGAGAAAAGAATAATAGAAAATATAGAAAATAATATATATTATAGAAATAAAAAAGAAACCTATTTAGAAAACTTAGAAATCAAAAAACAATATATATTAGAATCTATTGAAAAACTTGATACGTTATTATTTGCAAAAAAGAACAAACCTGAGGGTGAAAATTCAGGGACTACTATAGTACTTGATGATAATCAAAAAGAAAATATAGATTTACAATTATTTGATAGATATAAAAGCATTAGAAATGAACTTGTTGAAATAAATTATGATATAAATGATAAAAAAAATGTAATTAATACCATTGATTCTTTTAGTGATATAGGTAGTGAAGAAAATAGTAATTTCATTCTCCTTATCCCTTTGTTATTATTTTTAATGACGTTATTTTTAATCTTAATTAATAATCTTAATAAAAAGTTATCCAAAGTTACTTCTCTTAGAATAGAAAAACTAGACCCTGATAAGGTTTGAAGATCAAAAATTTAAAGTTATTTAGAACAAATATAGAAGTTGGTTTGTAAATGTCTAAAAACAACTTTAAAATGCCAGAAAAAGATAGAAACCACATTGAAATAAGTTTTAACTATTGTAGATAATTTATCTTTACCAAAAGTTTTGACTATTGTAATTCCTTATGTAATGTCTATATATTTGTTGTCATTTTTAATATTGTTTAATAATTAGAAATACAAATAAAAAAATTTGAATATTTCTTTACTGTTATTATATTTAATAACAGTATTTTCATTATTGTATTTAAACTACAGAAGAAAAAGTTTTATAAATGTTTTTTTTATTTTCTCGATATTTCATTTTATGGAATAATGTATTTACAAACATTTTTTAGTGTGCGAAATTTATCTTTGGAGCTTTCGGGAATGATTTCATTTAGGTTAACTATATTAAATTTAACTCAAATATTGCTAAAACCAATTTCATTTTTAGAATTATCTAGAGCAGTTTATAATAAGAATAATGATACAAACGAATTATTTATTGAAACAAAATATACTTTTATTGCTATAGTGATTTATTCTATACTTAGTACTTTTGTGTTGTTTTTTTCTACTGACCTAATTATTCATTATTTTTTAGGTGATGATTTTTTAAAAGTTTCATTCTTAATTAAACTTATAAGTTTTGCAGTTTTACCATTTGGGGAGGGGGGTTCTTTAAGAAGTATAATTGATGCATTATTTGATAAGGCAACTAATTCATTAAATTTTTTTTTAGAGTTAATATCTTTTCTTTTAATTTATTATTCACTTACCTTTTTTAACGTAAATGAAGTTTATAATATTTTAATTCCCTTTATAATTTCTTTAAATATATTGTTTATTATAACTGTTTTTATTTTTTATAAATACTTCAAAAGATTGTTACCATAATGAATATACTATTAATTTTTATTTATTTAATAATCCTCTTTTATTACTATAAAAAGTACTATAAAATAAATGGCGTTATTAATCCTTTTTTTTTGTTTTCATTATTTCATTTTATTTATAATGTAGGTATTCCTATTGAAATGACAATAATGAATGATTATACTTTAAGAGGGATGGTTTTAGGATATGATAATTGTACAAAATTAATTATCATGTCAATATTATCTCTAATTGGTTTTGCACAAGGTTTTAGTTATTCATGGAAAATATGGTTTTTTAATGGTAAAACAAATGACAGTAATTTGTATGTAATTATGTTTTTAACATTTTTTACAATCGTTTTGTTGTTTTTTCGTTCAAGTCTATTAGATTCTGGTACTTATGAAGGAAATGTTGATATATCAGCAGGCAATCCTTTGTATAAATATTTAACTGAACTCACACAATTCTATTATGTAGTGATGGTCTCATATATCTTTAATAAGAATCGATCAATAATTAAGCTAATTCTATTTCTTTTACCTTTAATTTGTTGGGGTGTTTATTCGAGTGATAAAAACCCCTTTTTATTAGCTGGAATACCTTTAGTCTTATTATTATTTAAATTTAAATATTTTAACTCTTCACCAATAATAAATGTATTTTTATTATTTTTTTTACTATTAATAATTCCATTATTAATAATGAAATTTTCATTGTATAGAGCAGATAGTACTGAAACATTATATAATTATTTAAGATCATCTGGATTATATAAATCAATTGATGCGAGAGGTCCAATGAGGAGTTTAATAATTTTATTAAATCTTGATACAATTGATTATGAGTATGGTCAGACATATATAAAATCATTATTTCAATGGATACCTAGGTTTATTTGGAAAAATAGGCCATTAGATTTAGCACAAGAATTTGCTATTGAGCATATTCCTAATTGGAAACCAGGCCAAGGATACGGATATAGTCTATTAGCGGAAAGTTATAAGAATTTTGGAATTTTAGGCTCTTTTATTCAATACTATTTAATTGGTTATCTATTGACTATTTTTAGTAAAATGATAGATAAAATTATTAAAAATGAGAAAGAAAGTTCTTCTTTAAATTATGTTTTAATAGTATTTAATGTAGCACTAATGCATAGAGCTCCATTTATATTGCCAACATTATACATTCGATACTTAATTCCATTGTTTTTCTTTTTGATATTTATTAAAAATATAAGAATATTTAAGAGAAAAATATTAATACAATCACCAATTTTCAAATTTATAAAATTTAAATGAAAGTATTAGTAATAACACCAGAATGGCCAACACCTGATAACCCTAATATTGTACCTTTTCTTGTAAGACAAATTACTTATTTAAGGAAACATAATATAAATATTGATATTTTTCATATAAAGGGTAATCAAAGTTATTATAGTTATATAAATGCTTTTTTAAAGCTTAGAAAAATTATTAATAAATATGATTTAATTCATTGTCAGTGGGGATATACTATATTGCCCGTAATCTTTTCAAGAAAAACAATAATCACAACTTTTAGAGGTGGGGATCTTGGTGGTATATGCAATGAAAAAGGAAATCAAACAATAAAAGGTTACTTGTTGAAATTTTTTTCAAAAGTTGCAGCACTTAAATCAAAAGAATTAATACTTGTATCTCCTCAAATGAAAAAAAAATTAACATTTTCAAAAAGACCAAAAACAGTTATTCCATCAGGATTAGAATTCGATAAATTGATTATAAAGAATAAACAAGAATTAAGGAAAAAATATGATTATGATCCAAATATTATCTATGTGCTTTTTCCATATAATATAAAAAGATTAGAAAAAAGGTATTCTTTACTAAAAGAAGCATTAGATCTTTCAGATATTAAAGATAGGTATAAGATTGAAAATGTAACTAATGTTTCTCACGAGGAAATTTTAGAAAGGATTCAAGCAGTTGATTTTGTGATTTTGACTTCAAAATTTGAGGGGTCTCCAAATATAGTAAAAGAAAGTTTAGCATTAAACACACCAGTTGTTTCAGTTGATGTTGGTGATGTTAAATATAGGCTGAAAGATATATCAGGTTGTTTTGTTTCTAAAACTGATACAGCTAGAAGTATCTCAGAAGAAATTAATAAAGCTTCTAGATATAATTATGAATTATATGATAGTAGGAAATATGTTTTAGATTTAGATGAAGAAATTTTAATAAAAAAAGTAATAAATATTTATTGTAGATCAATTTAACAGGGTTTTGAGACTTCAATAATTTATTAGGAGGAGAATATAATGCTCGTAATCAATTTCTTCAGACTTTTGGAGAAATCGGTGTAATCGGTATAATAGTATTATTTCTTACTTAAATAAAGTAAAAAATAAAATAACTTTTTTGTTGGCATTCATTTTAATGACACTAATGTTGACTTAGTCTATTTTAATCATGCAAATGGAGTAAATATTTTCCTTTTTGTTCTTTTATTGAAAGAAAATAAAAACCTTAGTTTACTAAAAAATAATTAATATGTTAGATATTTCAATTATCATACCGTGCTATAATGAAGAGTTATTTATTGAAAATTGTATACATTCAATACTTAACTTTACTTTAGAGAAAGGTAAGTATGAAATTATTTTAATTGATGGAGATAGCACAGATAACACAAGAGATATAATTACAAGATTAAAAGAAAAATATTCACAGATTAAGTTATTGATAAATAAAGAAAGGACGGTTCCATATGCATTGAATATGGGTATTAAAGAAGCTAAAGGAAATATAATTGTACGAATGGATGCACATTCAATTTATCCAAGTGATTATATTTCTGTTTTGGTCGATTTATTAAGAAGTGAAGATGTTGATAATGTAGGAGGAATTGTAGAAACACTACCAGCTGATAAAACAACTAAATCCCAATGTATAGCAATTGCATCTTCTCATAAATTTGGTGTTGGAGATTCACACTTTAGAATAGGTTCAAAAGAAATTAGAAAGGTTGATACAGTTCCTTTTGGTTGTTTCAAAAAAGAAATTTTTTCTGAAGTTGGATTATTTGATTTAGATTTAACTAGAAATCAAGATGATGAATTTAATGCTCGTATTATAAAAAAAGGTGGTGTTATTTTATTAAACCCTGCTGTAAAAATTAAATATTTTGCTCGTAATACATTTTCTTCCTTATATAATATGTTTTACCAATATGGTTTATATAAACCTCTAGTGAATAAAAAATTACAAAGAGTATCTACAATAAGGCAATTAATACCTCCATTATTTGTTATTGGTTTAATTTTTGGAGGTTTGTTTTCTTTTTTTAATATTAATGCTGCAATTTTATACATATTAGTATTATTTTTATATTCTATATTACTTTTATCCATTGCAATAAAAAGTATAAAATCTGTAAAAGATTTAAAAAAAATATTTCTATTACCATATTCATTTCTTATTATTCATACGTCATATGGTTTAGGTTATATAAAAGGCATATTTGAGTTTATAGTTATGAAAAAAGATAATTTAAAAAAAATAAAAAGTAGTAGATAAATGAAAATTCCATTTTGACCACCACATATAGACGAAGATGTAATAAATGAAATTACATCTTCATTAAAGTAAGGTTGGATTACAACATGTCCAAAAGTAACTCAATTTGAAAAGAAATTAAAAATCTAACAAATTCTAAATCTTTTGTTTGTGTAAATTATTGAACATCTGAAGCTCTATTGATTTAAAATATTATACAGAAATAGCTGCTCCTAAAAAGAGAAAATTAGAATTATGGTATTTAAAAAACATGTTTTTTTTGTGATTTGAAACTTATATTTATAACTGCCTAGGTTATAATTTTTCTGAAAGTAAAATCCATAATTTTTTTTTAGTAATTTAAATTAAAATATTATGAATTTAGATAAAATTTTTTTTTGGAGCTCAAAAGCTTGGTCTTTTGCATTTTTGAGTCTTTTAACTAAAAATAATTTAACCTTCAAAAACAAATTAATTTTAGAAATTGGCGCAACTTCAAAAAGCAGTGTTGGAATGTTTTTTTGTGAGAATAATAAATTAATCCTTTCTTCAAATAACTTAGAAGAAATAATTCTTATGAAAAAAATTTATAAGTCAAATAACGTAGATGTGTTGCAATTAGATTTATTGAATTTAGTTGATCAATATGACTTAATAATCATGAAGTCTGTTATTGGAGGATTATGTAGAAAGGATGGAGAAATAAAAGCAAATCAAATTTTAAAAAAAATAAAAGCAAATAACTTAAAAGAAGGTGGGGCGATTATTTCTTTAGATAATGGCAGATCTATTTTTCATAAAATTACCGAATACTTTCAATTTGGTGCGAGAAAAAATAATTGGTTTTTTTTTAAAGTAGAT
Organism: uncultured Flavobacteriales bacterium; assembly: GCA_938075455.1. Classification (GTDB taxonomy): domain Bacteria; phylum Bacteroidota; class Bacteroidia; order Flavobacteriales_D; family Parvicellaceae; genus MED-G20. Next base: position 42,843 of record CALJHN010000005.1, on the reverse strand, counting down.
CATTTAACCAATTTTGAGGCAATTTCAACTTTTGGATTTTTATCTTTCTTTTCTTTAAAGACAAGATTAGGTTATTTTGGTAAAATTGTTGAAGATTTTATGTATTTGTTCGACAGAATTATTTATATATTTTATAAAAAGAATCCAACAATTATTATTAAATATTTTAAAAAGAATTAATTAGAACTTGTGAAAATGGGAAAACATAATTAGACCAGAATTTGACATATGAAATATTAGCTAAAAATATTTAAATATAATTTTTAATCATGAATAAATTACTCTCGTTAATAATGCTTTTACTATTAATATCTTTGTTTCTTGTGTTTTCAATATTTATATTTTATGACGATGGATTTCCAATTTTATTTTCAAAAAATAGTTGGTATTGACTATCCTTTTTTTAAATGTACAAATTTAGAAGCATGAAAAAGTCAACACCAAACGTTGCAACTCATCTTTTAACTAACTCTCAAAAATACATATTAAAAGTAGGTAGGGTAATTAGAAAGTTAAGTTTGGACGAATTGCCAAATCTTTTTAATATTATAAAGGGAGACATGGTTTTTATTGGCCCAAGGCCAGCATTGTATAACCAAGATGATTTAATGAAATTACGAATTGAAGCTGGAGTAGATAAATTAATGCCAGGCCTAACGGGTTGGGCCCAAATTAATGGTAGAGATGAAATTAGTTTAAAGGATAAAGTAAAACTTGAAAAATATTATATGGATAATCAATCTTTATATCTAGATATTAAAATACTTTTTTTGACCATCAGCACTGTTTTTTTTAAAGCAAAAATATATCTCATTAGCCATGTCAAGAATCACAATATTTGTGATTACTAGAATTGTTTTGTTATAAAAAATAATCGAAATATAATATTAACCAAAAGATTAGTTGAAATTATCAACCAAGTAATTGTGCTCTTTATTTTTTATTAATGTTAAGTTTAAATTAAAAAACAAATGAAAAAAACTACGATTTACATTCTAATAGGAATGTTAGCGATTACTACTTCTTGTAAGGAAGAAGCGGATCAAAAGGAAGTTCCAAAAGAAGAAAAAGAGATTTTTGTCACTGATTCGAGTTACAAACCAGAAGAAGTACTTGCAAAAATGGGAATCGAACTAAAAACACCAACAGCACCAGTAGCCAATTATGTTAACATAGTACGTTCGGGAAATTTAATTTTTTTATCTGGAAAAGGTCCTTCAAAAGAAGATGGTAGTTACATAACAGGAAAGGTTGGAAAAGACCTCAGCATTGAAGAAGGTTATGAAGCTGCACGATTGATAGGAATTAATCAATTGAGTGTGCTAAAAGCTGAATTGGGGAATTTAAAGCGGGTAAAGCGAATTGTAAAAACCTTTGGAATGGTTAATTCAAGCCCTGAATTTGAAAGTCAACCTGAGGTCATTAATGGCTTTTCTGATTTGATGGTTGCTGTTTTTGGCGAACGTGGAAAACATGCAAGATCAGCAGTAGGGATGGGTTCTTTACCACGAAATATTGCCGTAGAGATTGAAGTTATCGTAGAAGTGGAATAGACATTACGCCTTAAGTGTAGGTTTTTAATAATTCTGTTTTATTAAAATAAAAAGCTAGAAGTTACTAAACAAAAATTATTTTATTTAAAAAGTTGGTATATTTGTTAAAAGTTGTAACATAAATATATTGTTTCTATGAAAAAAATTGTCTATCTTCTTTCAATTGCTCTTTGCTTTTTTAATTACAGCGCCCAAACCACCCATACTGTCAATGCTGGAAGCTATTATTATAACCCAACCAACTTAACTGTTCAAGTGGGTGATTCTGTTATTTGGATAAATGATGGTGGTCTCCACGATGTTAATGGAAATACAAACTCAATCACCAACCAGTCTTTCAATAATCCTGTTACTTTCGATTCACCATCTACTAATACTGTTGGAGCAGTTATTTATGCTTATAAATTTACTGTCCCTGGAACCTATAACTACGATTGTTCTGTAGGAAGCCATGCTGCCAATGGAATGGTTGGAAGTATAATTGTTTCAGATCCTTCTACAAATATTAATATAGCTGATAACAACTATTTAATTTATCCAAATCCTACATCTGACTATGTTTACTTAAGTGGAATTAATGGAGATTCAAAAGCTACGGTTTACGATATTACTGGCAAATTACTACTATCAACAAGCGAGAAAAAGATAGATTTGAGTAGCTACCCAAATGGGCTATACATCGTAAATATGCGTTCCAACAACAAATCTATTACCCATAGTATTATTAAAGAATAATTTTCTTTTTTTTAAAAGAAAATTCTTGTTTATACTATTTCTGCTATTTAGAATGACAATAAACTAGAAAAAAAATAACAGGATATTGTAGTTTTGTTTAGTCTTTTTGTAGTTTCGTTAAACAACTTTAAATAAAAACTATGTCTTTAATATCTAACAACGTCTGTTTTAATTGCGAAAACCTTACTGACAGCATCACCTGTGGAAAACACGATTTTAATGTAAATTTGGACAACTATTGCAATGATCACAGTTACAAAAAGTCACTAAATAAAACATCTTCTTGTGGCAACTGTATTAAATTTAAATCTGACAATTGTCCCAACCCAACTTATGCAGCAGATAAACTGCTTTGTTTTTCTTGGGTGTCCAATAACTAATATTTCTAAGAAGTATTATTTTATTTATTTAGCTTATTAAAGTTTATACCAACTCCAAAAGAATAGTTAAGGCCATTAAAACCAAACTTTATCTCTTTTTTTGGATTCTCTATACCTGAAGGGTGATTAATTGTAAAAGTTAGGTTATCTGCACCAAGATTTTCAGATGCTGAAGTATTTTCATTTTCAACTACACCTTCACCTCTAAAGCCAATATTTACAAGAGAAGTGTTTAAAGAGTATCCTACATTAGCAAAAAAATGAATTGCTGGTGTCGGTTTAATCATAGCTAAAAAAGACGGCTTTAAACCAAACCAAATATTTTGAAAAGAAACATTTACTTCATTATCATAGAACTTTGTATCGTTTACTTGTATATAGCCTGAGTTGTTCTGTAGTTCACCAATATTTTTATTGGCAATACCAAATAATGTAAAATCAACTTTAGGACCAAATTTAAAATTCTCACTAATCTCTATTAAATAACTTCCATAAAGATCTAGATTAAATCCAAACATTTGCTTAAAAAACATATCAGCCTTCAGGCCCATTAAAAACTTTTTTTTAAAATTATCTTGCATAAACCCTATTGAAAAATAATTTACTTCTTTTGAAGAACTTAAGGAAAAATCGGTTGTAAAATAGTCAGGTGATGGAGATTCATCAATATAAGAAAGAGTAACGTCTAGTTCATTAATTAACAGAGGTTTTGTGCCAAATTCAAAAGTGGTAATAATATTAGGTTCTTGAGAAAATATAAATGAGGGAATAAAGATTAATAAGAGGAATTTTTTCATGGAGAAGTTTTTTAAATCCCTTCAATTTATGAAAAAAAATAAATTTAATTCAATGGATTGAACTCCATGTACTGGTTAGCTTAATTGAATTTATCAATGAATCTAAATTTTCAGTTGACAGAAAATCTATAGACACCATTTTTTCTTGATTAGCGTCTAAATCAAAATAATTTTCTGAAAAGTTTAATTTACTAGATGATGAAATATAAACTCCCTTAGCGAAATAATTGGTTTTAACATTAACATATAATTTATTTAAAGAAGAGTCTACATGTAATTGATAAGTTAAATTTGGCTTAGAGATATTCAGTTCTTTATATGGTAAAAAGAAGATGTTTTTGCTTGATATTATATTTCCGTTATTTTTTAAAATTAACTGTATATAAGTATTCTTTTTATTGACATTTAGTTCTTCTTTTGGTAAACTTTTTACCATTAAAGATTTAAAAGGGTTGATCTGGGATTTTTGAGACCATTTTTTTATTGGAACTTCACTTTTAAAGCCCAGTAACTTTATTTCCACTTCACATTCAACACTTTCTTTGAGATCTGACACTACTATTACGTGTAAACTACTATCGCTAAATTCATGGCTTATAATAACTGGGCTAAATGCTTTTTTGATGTTGTAGTGAAGGGCTTTCCACTTACCATAATAATCAATACTTGACCAAGATGCCCCAGGCCAACAATCATTTAGTTGCCAATATAATGAACCCATACATTGGCCTTTGTTTCTTCGGTGAGCTTCTATAGCTGTTCTAATACCATCTGACTGTAGTATTTGGCTCAAATAAAGTAAGGATTTAAAATCTTTTGGGTCCTTATACTCTCTTTCCATATATTCTTCAATAGTGCCATTCCCAATACTAGAATTCTGGTGAGACTTCATCACTTCTGAATACATATCTTCATCTTTTTGCTTAGCAAATTGCTTAAAGGTTGAATATTCGGGAAACGACTGAAACCCGTACTCACTCATAAATGAAGAGATTTTAGTATTGTAATTGTCAAAAGGTTCTTTCCCCCACCACACTCCCCAATAATGAGTATCTCCTATTTTATAAGATTCAGCAATACCCTCTTTTGCGCTTGGCGAAGAGCTCCAATAGTCAGTCCAATTATTATTTCTACCAAAGCCATGTTCTGGATGGTTTTCGTATACTACTTTAGGCAAAATATGGTGAAAAAGTGTATCGTAATGGTGCCAAATTTTATCCGCAACTTTCTGTGTTTGGTCTTTTACTGCCGTACTTTCCCAGCCCCACCTTTTCCATGCAGCTAGATTTTCGTTATTTCCACACCAAAGCACTAATGAGGTATGCTTTTTTAGTCGGTTGTAATTATCTATGGCTTCTAACCGAACATTTTCTAAAAAGGATGAATCGCCTGGATACATGGCGCAAGCAAACATAAAATCTTGCCAAATCATTAACCCCAAAGAATCACATAGTTCATAAAACCTATCATCTTCATAAACTCCTCCTCCCCAAACACGAACCATATTCATATTGGCATTTGCAGCGGCAACTAATAAGTTTTCATAATTAGAACTTTTTACTCTATTTAAAAAAATGTCTTGTGGAATATAGTTTACTCCTTTTGCAAATGTTGGATACCCATTGACATTAAAAAAGAAATTAGGACAGTGGGTTGAGTCTTTTTCTTCCAAATAAATTGCTTTAAATCCTAGTTTTTGTTCTGAAAATCTTACTTGATTATTGAGCCGTATTTCTACCTTAAAATCATATAAGTTTTGCTTCCCCATGCCATTGGGCCACCAAAGCTTGGGGTTGTTTAAGTTGAAATGGTGAATTGCATTTAGTTCTCCTTTAGTTAGTCTAACTTCCGATGAAACAACTGCAGAGTCATTAATGGTAATTAGTAGGGTTGCATTTTTATTTTCAACTGAAGACTCAATTAAAACATCGGTTTTTATAAAGGTGGGGCCATCAAAGCTATAGCTTATATTGAAATCTTTAATTCTAATATCGTCCCACGAGCATAGTGTTACTGGTCTCCATATACCTGAAGTTACCAGTCTTGGGCCCCAATCCCATCCATAGTGATAGCCTGCCTTCCTTGTAAAAACACTAACTCTTTTTCCGCCTTCTACATTGCCAACTTCTGCCTGGTCATTGGCAGAAACAGGAATCTTATAATTTATGGAATTATAAAGCTCTAAACCCTTCCTAACAGGGGATTCTAAAATGATTTTTAGACTATTTTCTCCATTATTAAGGTATGGTTTTACATCAATAATATACGTTCTGTGCATATTATTAGATTGTAATATTAAAGAATCGTTTAGATAGACTGAAGCATAGGTATCTAATCCCTGAAATTTAATTTCATGATGTTGCTTTTTATACTCATTCTCTTTTAAGCTAAAAGTGCTTTTATATATCCAATCTTCTTTATCCACCCACTGAGCTTTGGATTCGTTTAGCCTGTAATAGGGGTCTTTTAAAATTCCATTATCCATTAAATCTGTATGGACACAACCTGGTACAGTTGCTTTATACCACTTTTTATCTCCCTTTTTTTGGAACTCCCAGTTGCTGTGTAGTTGTATTACTGAAAATGTATTTTGAGTAAAGTTTTCAAAATGACAAAACAAAAGAAATATGGCTATAACTACATTTTTTTTCATCCTTTAAAAATAAATAAGCTTATTAAAATACTTAATATAAAATATTTATAGCTTTCAAGATTAAAGTTTTTCATATATTAATGTAAGTTCATCATGTTTCTATTTGTATTAATTTTTTCTCAGTACCTTTAATAAAAATACTAATTACATGTTTAGAAAAATAGCATTATTTGCCTTTACTATATTATTTACAATTAATTTATTTTCTCAGGGTGTGATTTCTAGTCAGGGAGATTCTTATACTGGCCCATCTGCTAGTATAGATTTCACTATTGGTGAGGTAGTCACAAGCACTGTAAGCAATGGTGAAAAAACTCTTACTCAGGGGTTCCACCAAACCAACTGGAGCTTTGTAAGCATAGAAAATCATGTGCCTAACTATGAAGCAATTATTTTTCCTAATCCAACAGATAATTTTTTAAATATCAAAGCAATTTCATTTAAAAATGTAAACTACAGCCTATTCGATGAGATGGGTAAACTTGTTTTAAATGGAACTCTTTGTTCTGAAAAAACATCGTTAGATGTATCCAAATTACATACTGGCCTTTATTCTTTGGTCCTAAACAATCCTGAAAACAAATTAAAGACATTCAACATTATTAAAACACGCTAAATACAACTACTATGAAAAAGATATTACTGTCCATTATTACAAGTGCTTTTATGGTCTTACTTTCCTATGGTCAAGCTCCAGAAGGTTTTAAATACCAAGCAGTTCTTAGAGACGCATCAAATGCAATTTTAGTTAATCAGGCAGTTGGAATACAGCTAACAATCCAACAAGGATCTGTAGGTGGAACTGTTATTTACACTGAAACTTTTTCTCCAACAACCAACTCTTATGGTTTGGTAAACCTAGAGATTGGAACAGGAACTTCCACAGATGATTTTACAATCATAGATTGGGCCAATGGAACTTATTTTATAGAGACAGCGATTGATGCATCTGGCGGTAGTAACTATTATGTTATGGGGACAAGTCAATTGATGAGTGTTCCTTATGCGCTTTATGCAAAGACATCAGGTAACGGTGCAGGGCCACAAGGACCACAAGGCGATACAGGAGTTGCAGGTCCTATTGGTCCACAGGGAATTCAAGGACCAAAAGGGGATACTGGACTAACTGGTCCTATCGGTCCACAAGGGGCTCAAGGTGATAATGGGCTATCGGCCTATCAACTTGCATTTGCAGCAGATAGTACAATTGGAACCGAAATTCTATGGTTAGCTTCTTTAAATGGTATTGACGGACAAGACGGTGCCACAGGACCGCAAGGAATACAAGGGGATAATGGGCTATCAGCTTATCAGCTTGCTTTTGCTGAAGATAGTACCATAGGGTTAGAAAGTCAATGGTTAGCTTCTTTAAAAGGGCCCATTGGGCCACAAGGGCCATCTGGTGGGCCTATTGGGCCTCAAGGTATACAAGGGGATAATGGACTATCAGCTTATCAGCTTGCTTTTGCTGAAGATAGTACCATAGGATTAGAAAGTCAATGGTTAGCTTCTTTAAATGGTATTGACGGACAAGACGGTGCTACAGGCCCCCAAGGAGCGCAAGGTATTCAAGGATTGAAGGGTGACAAAGGTGATCCAGGTCCAGTTGGGCCAGCAGGAGCTGATGGAGCACCAGGAATTGACGGACTAGACGGTGCTGATGGATCAGATGCTACAAATTATTGGACAGAATCTGGAGTTAATGTTTATAGACCTTTAGGCAACGTTGGTATTGGGACAACTTTTCCAACTAAAAAATTACAACTAGATGTGACAACTAATAATGATGGAATATTTATTAACGGGGATGATGCAAATGATGCTAAAAGAATAACTTTTGGTTATAATAATGCTAGCGCAGAAGAAGCTGCAATACAAGCAGATAGAAATGAAGGTGGTACTAATAATGGAGGTCTTCAATTAATGGCGGCAAATGGTAGGCCTATTCAATTTTATACTTTAGGTTCAAGCTCAGGGTCTTTACTTTCTAATACACAAGAAGTGATGCGGATTTCTGGAAATGGAAATGTTGGTATTGGGACTACTTCGCCAAGAGCAACATTAAATGTAACAAATGACATCTCAAACAATTCCGAGGGGAATACAATACCTAATGCCTATGGTGGAAATGCTACAACAACACTTGTCTTAGGTCATGGTGTAACAGGATCAACTCCAAATTATTGGGGCTTAAATATAGGGACATTATATAGTGGAAAATCTTATTTACAAGGGAGTCATATAAATGGAAGTTCTTTTTACGATATATTACTAAATCCAAATGGTGGCAAGGTTGGTATTGGAACAAGTAGTCCTACAAGAGATTTTTCTCTATCAAAATCTAATCCCGGAGGACAGGTTAGATTAGAGATTGAAAATACATCTAACAGTGCTAATAGTCATTCTATAATGTCAATATATAATGGTGGTGCAACAGCTGGAGATCCTTTCCTTTTCTTAAACGTTCCTAGTGGTAATTCTTATTCTATGGGCATTGATAATTCTGATAGTGATAAATTCAAAATATCTTCAGGTTGGTTATTAGGTAGTGGAGATCTTTTGACTGTTACCAATTCTGGCAACATTGGCATAGGAACTACTAATCCCTCTGCAAAATTTGAGGTAACTGGAAATACTAGAATTACTGGTAATCTTTTAATGGGTGGATATGCTCAAGACGGGACTCCTAGTAAAATTCATATAGGAAGTAATAATAGTGATATTCCTACAGGTTTAGATCCTGCACTTTTATACGTTGGTGGTGATCATGACCTTAATGGTACTTTATTAAAAGTTGCAGATTACAACAACGATGGATCGACTTCAAAGGTAGTTCACTTCATAAGTGAAAATAACCAAGATGATTACTTTTTCACTCCTGATGCTAATGGAGGAAAGCATTATTACAGAGGAAATGTAGGTATTGGAACGACGAGTCCCGGTGCTAAATTAGAGGTGAATGGTAATATTATGACTACATCAGGTGCTGGAATCATTGCAAACTCTGGAGGGAGAGGATACTTGGCAATCACAACAGCTAACGGATCTCTTCCTGGATATCCAACAAATAATTACCCAACTTTAAAAACAAATTATACAAACTTATATTTTTCTGTTAATGGGTATTATTCTGCTTACATGAATGCTGGTGGAATCCTTTCAAATGTTTCCAGTAAATCTAAAAAAGAAAATTTTGAAAATTTAGATAAGCAAGATATTCTTCAAAGGATAAACAATTTAAATCTGGAAAGATGGAATTATACTTGCGAAGAAGATAATATTAAAAGAATTGGCCCTTATGCAGAAGAATTTCATAAAGAATTTAATCTTGGAGGGAAAGATAATACTATGATTGCAACTTACGATGTAGCAGGTGTTTCTATTGTTGGCATTCAAGCGCTTTCTGAGCTAGTTAAATCACAAGAAAAAGAATTGAAAAAACAACAAATTCAAATAGAGAAACTTATGAAAATGATAGAATCAAAGAACGATAAATAATTAAGCCAAATATTTTTATATATCACAATTTTATTAATGTTGCACCCTTATATAAGTTATGAAATTTTATCTGAGGATTTTTAAGTAGCCAAACTTTAAAATTAATTATATAATATGGTCTAATTGACATTAAAATAACGAAAAACTTTACTCTACTTTCAAAAAAAGTCTTAAAATTCTTCTCATAATAATTATCACTAAAAAAGTTATAATTTAAGTAACTTTACTAGCAACAAGAAAACAATAAATCACAAATTCTTTCAATGAAAATATTTAAATCCTCCTTTTTATTAGTTCTAATTATTGCTTCTGTTGTATTGGTAAATAGTTGCTCCAATAAAAAAATTAATACGCCTAAAAGTCAATTTACAGAACTAATTTCTGGATATTCTGCTGGAGTATTATCTAATAACAATTCTATTACCGTAAAGTTTATGGACCCTGTTTCTTTAGACCTTAGAGAAGAATCGGTAAATAAAGATTTGTTTTCGTTAAGTCCTAATGTAAAAGGAGTAAATAACTGGGTAGATGAAACCACCTTAGAATTTATTCCCAATGAATTATTGACTTCTGGAAGTGAATTTGATGTTACCTTTTTTGTAGATAAACTTTTTAAAAATTCTAATCTGCCAGATTTTAATTTCAGTTTTATTACTTTACAACAGGCTGTTTTTACAGAATTTATAGGCATACAACAGGCCAACGAAAATGACTACGAAGATGTAGTCTATAATGGTGTAATTAAAACTGCAGATTATGCAGACTTGGATAAAGTTCAAACGGTTTTAAAAGCAACTCAAAATGGTAGACCGTTAGAAATAAAATGGGAAACAGCAGAAATTGAAAATAATTTTCGTTACTGCATAAAAGGAATTAAAAGATCTGCTCAAGAAAGTACATTTCAAATTTCTTGGGATGGTAAAACTATTGGTGGAGAAAATAGCGGTAACAAAACAATTACTATACCTGCTTTAGACGATTTCAAACTTATTGACTACACTATTAACAACCACCCCAATCAAGAAATAATCCTTCATTTTTCAGACCCTATTAAGAAAAATCAAAATCTAAATGGATTAATAACATTAGATAAATTCAAAGGGAAGTTTAGGTACTCAATTGAAGGAAATGATATCCACGTATATGGAAATAGCGCATTTATTGGCAACAACTTAATAACTGTTGGACAACAAATTCAAAATTCTATAGGAAAATCACTAGATAAAACATTTGCCAAACAAGTAGTTTTTGAAAACATAAAACCCGGTATAGAACAAGTTGGGCAAGGTGTTATTTTACCATCTACAGATGGGCTAATCTTTCCCTTTAGAGCAGTTAGCCTAAGAGCGGTTAACGTAAAAATTATAAGAATTTTTGAAAAAAATATAGCGCAGTTTTTCCAAAACAACCATTACAATGGTTACTCTGAAATTAATCGTGTAGGGAATATTGTTTTTAAAAAACCGATTGACTTGGTAAGTAAAGAACCGGTTGATTACAGCAAATGGAATACCTTCACTCTAGACCTTGCTTCAATGATTAATGTAGAAAAAGGCGCTATTTACAGAGTAGTAATTAGTTTCGATAAAAGCCAGTCTTTGTATCAATGCAAGGACAATAATGGGGATGAAAACTCAATAGAATACAAAGTAAATGACCTAGATTTAAGAACTTTTGACCAACCTGGACAGTACTACAGTGATATTGACTACAGTTATTCTTATAATTATTGGAGTGAAAAAGACAACCCGTGTAAAAACGCATATTTCCAAAATAGAAATAGAATAATAGCTACCAATGTTTTGGCATCTAACCTAGGGATAATAGCTAAAAATGCAGAGGGAAATTCGTTAAACGCCTACATAACAGACTTAAAAACTACAGACCCCCTAAGCGGCGTTTCGGTAGAAATATTTGACTACCAAAACCAATTAATTGGTACTTCAAATACAGATGATAATGGAATGGTGGAAATCGATATTAGCAAAAAACCTTTCCTTCTTGTTGCAAAAATGGGAGAAGAAAGGGGTTATTTGAAATTAGACGATGGTAATTCTCTGTCCTTAAGTATGTTTAATGTAAGCGGTCAACGACTAAAAAAAGGGGTTAAGGGCTATATCTATGGCGAACGAGGGGTTTGGAGACCAGGAGATTCTCTTTTTCTATCCTTTATATTAGAAGATAAAAATCAGCTGCTACCAGCAGACCAGCCTGTAGTTTTTGAATTATTTGGTCCTGATAATAAGGTTAGAAATAAAAAAGTTCGTACCCACAGTATCAATGGGTTTTATGACTTTAGAACCGTAACAGAAAGTAGTGACAAAACTGGTAACTGGCGAGCCCAAGTAACGGTTGGAGGATCTGTCTTTAGCCAAATTGTTAAAGTGGAAACTGTAAAACCTAATAGACTTAAGATAAAAGTAGATTTTAACGGAAAAAAAATAATTAATTATGAAGATAAAAAAGAAGGCAGTATTCAAGTAAACTGGCTTCACGGAGCAACCGCTAAAAACCTAAAAACAAATGTTCAAATGAGCCTAACTAGCGGCAGAACTTCATTTGAAGATTTTAGCAGCTATCTTTTTGACGATCCTTCCAAAAACTTTAGTTCCAATAACCAAACTGTTTTCGTCGGCTCTACTAACGAAAAAGGACATGTTTCATTTAATCCTAAAATTAATGTGAGTTCGAACGCGCCCGGAATGTTAAAAGCCAACTTTAGCACTCGTGTTTTTGAAGAAGGTGGAGACTTTAGTGTAGATAACTTTTCTATTCAATATTCTCCCTTTGATAGCTATGTGGGAGTAAGAGTTCCCGAAGGAAAAGGATGGAATGGAGCAATTTTCTCCAACGAAAAAAATCTTATTCCTATTGTCACCGTTGATAAGGACGGAAATCCAATTGACAGAGACAATCTTTTGGTGGAGGTATTTGATATTAGATGGAGATGGTGGTGGGAAAGAAGTAATTACAATGATCTTGCAAGTTATGTTTCCAACAGAAGCCAGAATCTAATTTATAGCGGAACAGTTAGCACTAGAAATGGAAAAGCAAATTATTCATTAGAGTTTAATAAAAATCTTTATGGTAGAAAATTAATAAAAATCACAGACCCTGCTTCTGGCCATAGTACAGGGAAAATATTTTATGTAACTTATAGCGGCTGGTGGAATAGAGGCGGTGGGGACAACAGCGCTGGTGCAGAGATGTTGTCTTTTTCCTTAGACAAAAAGTCTTACGAAGTAGGCGATGAAGTCGAGGTAAAAATTCCAGAATTTGAAGTTGGAAGAGCACTTATAAGTATAGAATCTGCTTCCGGAGTTGTAAATAGTTTTTGGGCAAATAGTGAAGATTCAAAAAACGGAATCAGTTTTGAAGTAACTGCAGAGATGAGTCCAAATGTATATGTTCACATTGCTATGATTCAGCCACACAGTAGCAAGGAAAATGATCTTCCTATGCGACTATACGGAATTGAATCTATTAAAGTTGTGAATTCTGAAACCATTTTAGAGCCAGTTATTAAAATGCCAAAAGAAATAGAACCAGAATCTGATTTTAAGGTCAATGTTAGTGAGATTAAAGGAAAATCAATGACCTACACAATTGCAGTTGTTGATGAAGGATTGTTGGATTTAACTGGTTTTAAAACTCCAAAGCCATGGAATTACTTTTACGCCAAAGAAGCTCTTGGCGTAAAAACGTGGGACATGTACAAATACGTAATTAGCGCTAATAAAGGTGAAATGGCTGGTCTTTTGGCTATTGGAGGTGATGAGCAAGGAAAGGAAAAAGAAAGCTCTAAAGTAAACAGGTTCGAGCCGATAGTAATGTATTTAGGTCCTTTTATTTTAGATGAAAATTCTGAAAATGAACACACCATACGAATGCCTAATTATGTAGGTTCAGTAAGAACAATGGTAATAGCTGGACAAAATAATAGCTACGGATCTGCAGAAGTTACTACTCCAGTAAGAAAACCATTAATGGTTTTGGCAACCTTGCCAAGAGTAATTAGCCCTGGAGAAAGCGTCGCTCTTCCAGTGAATGTTTTTGCAATGGATCCTACTATAAAAAATGTGAGGGTGGATATTAAAACCAATGATCTTTTAATAATTAATGGTAATAGTTCTAAGTCTATAGAATTTAGCGAAGTTAGCGATCAAGTAGTGAATTTCTCATTAAATGTTCCTGAAAAAACTGGAAAAGCAACCGTAGAAGTGATCGTTAGTTCTGGAAAACATACTGCAAAGCATAATATTGAATTATTGGTTAGAACTCCCAATCCTGAAGTGGATGAATTTCAATTAACTGCTTTAGAGAAGGGTCAGAGCTGGAGTATGGACTACTCTCCTATTGGAATATATGGAACAAATTCTGGATCTGTTGAAGTTTCCTCTGTTCCTCCTTTAGATCTTGACAAAAGACTTAAATATTTAATTAGATATCCTCACGGATGCATAGAACAAACTACATCCTCAGTATTTCCACAGTTGTATTTGTCTCAAGTAATGGACTTAAAAGAAGACGAACTAAATAAGTTGGAAGCCAATGTTAAAGCGGGAATCAAAAGACTAAAAACTTTTCAAGTATCCAATGGTGGGTTTGCTTATTGGCCTGGGGAATCTTCAGCATCTAGTTGGGGCACTAACTATGGTGGGCATTTTTTAATTGAAGCCAAAATAAAAGGGTATGCAGTCCCAGAAGGGATAATAAAAGGAATTTTAAAATACCAAAAGAAGCAAGCCAATAATTGGAAAAGAAATGGAAGCGTTTACAGGCACCCCCATGGTAAAGAATCTGATGAGTTAATTCAAGCATACAGATTATATACGCTTGCTTTAGCTGAAAAACCTGCTTTAGGAGCAATGAATAGAATGAAAGAAATGGGAAATATCTCCAATATTGCTTTATGGAGACTAGCTGGTGCTTATATACTTATTGGAAAAGAAAAAATTGCAAATGATATTATTGCAAAGCTTAATACAGATATTAAGCCCTACCAAGAAATGCGTTATTCTTATGGAAGTGGTTTGAGAGACCAAGCAATGATTCTAGAAATATTGACCATTCAAGGAGATAAAATAACTGGGAAAAGGTTATTTGATGCAATAGCAAAACAACTTAGTTCTAATAGCTGGTACAGTACCCAAACAACTGCTTACTCTTTACTAGGTCTAAGTAAGTTTATCGGAAATATATCTCAAGACGGATTAAATTATGAGCTAGTTAACAATGGAGCTAAAACAAAAATATTAAGTGAAATGCCCATTCATAAAGATGATTTGGCTCTTAATAAAGAAAACAACCAGCTTAAAATCACCAATAATGGAAGCGATGTTATTTTTATAAACGTCAAAAATACAGGCGTCCCTCTAAAGGGTAATATTACTGAAGATGAGAATAATCTTTCTATGAGCATTAAGTATATAAATATGAAAGGTGAAAAAATAAGTCCTTACATTTTAGAACAAGGAACTGATTTTATGGCAGAATTGGTAATTAAAAACACATCTTATTTTGATCTTCAGCAACTGGCATTATCACAAATGTTCCCATCTGGTTGGGAAATAAGAAATACTAGAATGGGCAATGTCTCTTCTTCTTATCTAAAAGACCATCCAGATTTTCAGGATTTTAGAGACGACCGCGTTTACAGTTATTTCAACCTATCTAAAGGGCAAACGAAAACATTCAGAATTATTCTTAATGCCAGTTATATGGGAGAATTTTTCTTGCCAATTACCTACTGCGAAGCTATGTATGACAACGAATATTTTTCTAGAAAAGCCGGTGGGATGGTTAAAGTAGTAAGATCCGGAGGAGAATTAACTACTGTTGGAGAATAAAATCACAAAAAAATATCCAAATAAAAAAATTAAATCTCTCAGTTTTTTTATAGTTTTTTTTGGGGTTGTCTTCTGGTTTATTTATCCTGAAGGAGATTTGATAAAGCCCTATTCCACTGTTGTCGAAGATGAAAATGGAGAATTACTTTCTGCAACCATAGCTAGTGATGGACAATGGCGGTTTCCTCCATCAGATAGTATTCCTTATAAGTTTAAAACAGCAATTAGATTATTTGAAGATGAATACTTTAATTATCATCCTGGGTTTAATCCTTTATCTCTTTTAAGAGCTATCCGACAAAACTGGCAATCGGAAAAGGTGAAAAGTGGTGGGAGTACTATCACCATGCAGCTTATAAGAATTTCCAGACGAAAACAAAGGACCTATTGGCAGAAAGCCATAGAACTAATTCTAGCTTTAAAAATAGAGATACAGTACTCTAAAAAAGAAATATTCTCTCTATACGCAGCCAATGCTCCGTTCGGAGGAAATGTAGTTGGATTAGAGGCTGCAAGTTGGAGATATTATGGAAGGTCTCCGCACCTGTTGTCATGGGCTGAAGCAGCAACATTGGCAGTTTTACCGAACGCTCCTTCTCTTATTTATCCAGGTAAAAATCAAATTAAATTATTGAAAAAAAGAAACTTTTTACTTCAGAAACTTTACTCTAAAAATTATATTGACAAGACTCAATATAATCTATCTATAGAAGAGCCTTTGCCACAAAAGCCACTAAGACTTCCTCAAAATGCCAATCATTTGTTACAGTTTTTAAGTGTCCGTGGGAACAAAGGGAAAAGGGTTGTAAGCACAGTTAAAAGAGAGTTGCAATTAAAAGTAAATGAGATTGGAGAACAATACTACCAGCAATATTCTCATGAGCAAATAGACAACCTAGCTATTTTAATTATTGATGTTAAAAATGGAGAGGTCTTAGCATATATGGGAAATAGTAATTGCCCATCTAGCAACTGTGGGGGAAAAGTAGATTTAATCCAGTCTAAAAGAAGCTCTGGAAGTACTCTAAAGCCTTTTTTATATGGCTTTTCAATTGAAGAAGGAGAATTGTTGCCTAATACTTTAATAAAAGATGTGCCAACAAAAATTGCAGAATACCAACCTGAAAATTTTGACCGCAAATACGATGGGGCAGTAACAGCCAAAACAGCATTATACAGGTCTTTAAATGTGCCGGCTGTAAGGCTATTACAAGATTATGGATTGGAGAAGTTTCACTCTCGCCTAAAATATTTAGGGTTTAAAAGCATAAATAAAGGACCTGATCATTATGGACTAACCCTAATTTTAGGAGGAGCAGAGTGTACACTATGGGAGCTTTGCAATGCTTACTACCAATTGGCAAAAAAAGGAAATAACGAAGAAATAATAAATTTAAAAACGATAAGTAGCCAAAAGCAAAATTCTATAAAATACCCTTTTCTTTCTGCAGAATCTGCATTTATAACTGCCGAAATGATAACAGAAACCAAAAGACCGCTAGAACAAGGCGCATGGAAAATATTTAGCTCTGCAAGAAAAGTGGCCTGGAAAACAGGGACTAGTTTTGGACATAGAGATGCTTGGTCAATAGGAACAACTCCTGAATATATAGTTGGTGTTTGGGTAGGTAATGCAGACGGTGAAGGGAGGCCAGGGCTAACTGGTGTTAAAAAAGCTGCACCTGTAATGTTTGATGTCTTTAGGTTACTTCCAGAGACCAGCTGGTTTAAAACCCCAGATAAACTAGTTCCAATTAAAACATGTAAAAAAAGTGGCTTTTTACCAACTAATTCTTGTAAAGAAACAGTTACAATCATGGCTCCTGCAATGGGAATTCATCAAAAAAGTTGCCCATTTCATAAAATAATTCAATTAGACAGCACTCAAAAATTTCGAATTAATAGCAATTGTTATCCCTTACATAAGTCCATTGAAAAATCTTGGTTTTCCCTTCCTGCTTTGGAGGAATGGTACTACAAGCGTAGACACCCTGAATACAAGGTCTTACCTCCTTTTTTGGATGAATGTGAAGAAGGTAACGACAAAATTATTGACTTTATATATCCTAAAGGAAATACTTCTGTTTTAATTCCAAAAGACTTAGGGGGTAAAAAAGGACGTGTTGTTTTTCATGCAGTTCACAAGAATGAAACTGCCACGTTGTATTGGTTTTTAGATGATATTTTCGTTGGAACAACCAATGGGAATCACAAAATTGAAATTTCTCCTAAATATAGTGGGAAAAGAAAAATAATAGTAGTGGACAACAATGGATATAGAGTTGAAAAAAGTATATTTTTTATAGAAAAATAAGACCTCTTTCTTCTTGATTTTAAAATATTTCTAAACGCTCATATATAGCTCCAAAATAATTGTAATTTCATTGAAAATTTTAAATTCATTTCTATTTATGAAATATTTTGTTTCATTTTTAATCCTTATACAGTCCTCCTTTTATTTCTCTCAGAATATTCTCCCCAATAAGTCTACTGCTAATGAATTAAATGATGAGGCCGTCTACACTTATAAAAATAATTATAATAGTCGATCATCTAGTGTAATAACCACACAGCCAGTAGGGAATTTAAGAACAATGGCAGAGTGGGAAGAGGTACAAGCAATATGTATTACCTGGACAGGGTATAAAAGTATTCTAGCCAAAATAGTTGAGGAAGCTCAGACCGAGTGTGAAGTAATTATCTTATGTAATAATGTAAATTCTGCTCAAAATGAATTGACTAACTATGGTGTTTCATTGACCAATGTAAACTTTATT
Organism: uncultured Flavobacteriales bacterium; assembly: GCA_938075455.1. GTDB lineage: Bacteria > Bacteroidota > Bacteroidia > Flavobacteriales_D > Parvicellaceae > MED-G20. The sequence continues at coordinate 24,601 of CALJHN010000005.1, read as the reverse complement.
TCCACTAATTATAATTCTATTTGGATGAGAGACTATGGTGGAAATACTGTATACAAAGACTATGTAGACTCTCTAATATTAGTGGACTGGATTTACAATAGAAATAGACCTTTCGACAACAATTCACCTGGAGTAATTGGTAACTTAAAAGGAATTCCTGTCTATGAAATGTCTCAACCTGGAACAGATTTAGTGCATACTGGAGGGAATTTCATGGCAGATGGTTTTGGAACTGGTTTCTCTTCTGAACTAGTAGACGATGAAAATAGCAGTTCTGGCAATTTCAACTTAACTAATAAAACACCCGCTGAAATAGACCAATTAATGGATGACTGGATGGGAATTGATACCTATATTAAAATGCCTGTCTTGCCATTTGATGATATTCACCACATTGACATGCACATGAAGCTATTAAACGAAGAAACTTTACTAGTTGGGGAGTTTCCATTGAATGTTTCTGACGGCCCACAAATTGAAATGAATATTCAATACATTCAAGATAATTTTACATCTGTTTACGGAACTCCATATAAAATTATTAGAATTCCTATGGTTCCCTCTAGTTCTGGAGGTTACCCTAATGGCAGCTGGAGTGGGCCTTCCTACAGAACTTATGCAAATAATTTAATTGTAAATAAGAAAGTTTTAGTGCCAACCTACAGAACTCAATACGACACCACAGGTCTTAGAATTTTGAGAGAGGCCATGCCTGGATATGAAGTTATTGGCATAGATTGTGATAATTCTGGTGCCAATATTATTGGCTCTGGCGGGGCAATTCATTGTATAACCAAGGCAATTGGGGCAAGTGATCCGCTTTTAATATCGCACCAAGAGTTAAGTAATACTACAGACAATATTAATCCTCATTATGTAGAAGCACTAATAATGCATAGTTCTGGTATTAGTAACGCTACATTACATTATAAAAGCTCTACGGATTCTACTTTTTTAACTTTAAATATGACCAATATCTCTGCAAATCAGTGGGCTGCTGACATACCTGCACAAACTCTGGGAAGTAGTATTGAATATTACATATCTGCTGTTTCAAACTCTGGAAAAAGTCAAGTAAGGCCATTAACCGCCCCCTTAGGACATTTCCAATTTAGTATTCTAAATTTTGTAGGTACTGCCGATCTAAATGCAGATTTTGGGCGTGTTTTCCCAAATCCGTCTAGGGGTCTTACTTGTATAGAAATTAACAATAGCAAAGGATTTAAGGGATCATTGGAACTTTTTGATATGCTTGGTAAAAAAATAGCTACTATTCACGAAGGGAATTTTATAAAGGGGGATAGAAAATACTTTATAGACTTGTCTAGCCATGAAAAAGGCGCCTATCTATTGGTCTTGACCAATCAAAGCTTCGTTAAAACATCTACCATTTTTAAAAATTAAGACCACCAATAGATTATTCATAGTGCTGTTTTGGTAGATTTTTTTAAAATTTGATGCATCTCTTTTAGTTCTTTTGTGGTAAAATAACGCCACTCCCCTTCTCTTATGTCTAAATTAATATTCATAATACGGACACGCTTAAGTTGTTTCACCTCATAATTCAAATATTCACACATTCTCCTTATTTGCCTATTAAGGCCCTGGGTAAGGACAATTTTAAATTTTTTATTTGCTATTTTTTTAACTTCGCATTTTTTGGTGATTGTTCCCAATATGGGTAAACCAGAACTCATTTTTTGAACAAATTCTTTAGTTATTGGTTTATCTACTGTAACCATATATTCTTTTTCATTATCGTTGCTTGTTCTCAATATTTTATTGACAATATCGCCATCAGAGGTTAAAAAAATCAAGCCCTGGCTTGGTTTGTCTAGCCTTCCTATTGGAAATATTCTTTTTGGATAATTTAAGTAGTCAATAATATTGTTCTTTTCTCTTTTTACATCTGTTGTACAAACTATTCCTTTGGGCTTGTTAAAAGCTAGATAAACGAATTTTTCCTTTCCAACGTTAATTACTTTTTTATCTACAGTTACTCTGTCGCCTGGCATTACTTTAGTGCCTATTAATGGGACTTCCCCATTGATTTTGACCCTGTTTTTATCAATTAATTTATCTGCCTCTCTTCTTGAACAAAAGCCTGCCTCGCTTAAAAATTTATTGATTCTTATTCCCTTTTTTTCTCTCACCTCACTCAATTAATATATAATTACTTTTTTTTATAATTTCTACTTCTTGATTTGAAAATTCTACAATGTAGTTCTCTTTTCTTCAATTTTTAGAATTTATTATTGATGCACCATTTATGTTTTTGGACTTTCCTAAAAATAAGTAATTTTAAATATTAAAATTAATAAATGGCCAACGAAATTAAAGATCCTGGTATAGGGACTAAAATTGATGAAAAAGTAAGGAGAATGATTAACTCTGACGGATCTTACAACGTCATTAAAAAAGGATCAACAAAGGGAATAAGAGACATTTTTAAGTATTTAGTTGAAATTTCTTGGACTTGGTTTTTTTCAATCCTGTTTGTGGGGTATATTATTTTCAACCTTCTTTTCACTATAATCTACCTATATTTTGGAAGTGAAAATATATTGGGAATTAGTCCTGAAAATGGACCAATATTCTTTCAAACATTTTTTTTCTCTATCCAAACATTTACCACTGTTGGTTACGGGACATTGGCCCCTGTTGGAATTCTTACTCAAATAGTGGCTGCTGTAGAGGCTTTTGTGGGTTTTATGTCTTTTTCACTAGCTACTGGTCTACTTTATGGGCGCTTTTCAAGACCTAGGTCAAAGCTAAAATTTGCAGATAATTTTGTTTTTTCAAAGTATGAAGATGGCTACAGTTTTAAATTTAAATTAACCAACTTGAGAGATGTTGTCTTGCAAGATGTAGAAGCAAAAATTATCACCATATTTAGTAAAGAGAATAAAGAGGGGAGCATGGTTAGAACTTATTACGAATTGCCAATTACCCTGCCTAAAATTGATATTATGGCTCTCACTTGGACTCTTGTTCATAAAATAAATAAGGAAAGTCCATTTTGGGAGAAGACTAAAGAAGATATTATTAAACAACATCCTGAATTTTTGATATTTGTTAATGGATTTGATGAAATTTATTCTGAAAGAACAAGAGCAAGAAAATCTTATGTTGTTGATGATATTATTTGGAATAAAAATTTTGCCACTAATTTTAAGTCGTTAGATAACGGAAAATTAATTATGAATATAAAAGATCTAAATAACGTGATAGATGAATAATAATTTATTTGGATAACAAAATTATATCGGAGGCGTTTGTGAAGGTTTAGGTATTTGGAGCGGAATACCGAGTCTCTTGTAGAAGTTTCTCTTGTTTTTTTATCCCTGCTGCCTTTTGGATTTACATTATTCTTTGGATATTTCTTAAAAATCTATTTGAAAATAATGTAGTTAAATTATTACATTGTAATTAACATATGATAAAAGTTTTTAATTGAAATTGCTTTAACTTGCTGTTAATATGAAAACTATATTAACCCTAATCCTACTTTTCTTAACTATTTTTCCTTTTGCACAAAATGTTCCTATTGATTTTGAATTGGGTGGAAATGGATTAAATTGGACATGGACAACTTTTGAAAATGACACCAACCCAGAACTAGAAATCGTAGCAAATCCAGATCCATCAGGTATTAACACTTCAGCAACTGTGGCTAAATTTACTGCTTTACAAACTGGTGAGCCCTGGGCAGGGTGTGAGTCAATGCATGGATCAGATATAGGCTCTTTTTCTTTTAATAATAATAATTGTACTGTATCTATTATGGTATGGAAACCTGTAATAAGTGATGTAGGGATTAAATTTGTTGATGCTGCAAGTGCTGCTCAGCCAGAAATTAAAATAGCAAATACTTTAATTAATCAATGGGAGAAAATTACTTTTGACTTTTCTTCAAGAATAGGAGTTTTTCCTATAACAAAAGACCAAATTGTAATATTCCCCGATTTTGATTTGGGAGGGAGATCACAGGATAATATCATTTATTTCGACAATGTTTACGGGGCGTCTTCTAATACAGGATTTGGAAGTGAGTACATAAATGAACTTGTTGTTTCTCCAAACCCTGCAAAAGATTTATTAAATATTTCTATTACAAATTTTAATGGTAATATAAATACTGAAATTTTTGATTTAACGGGAGTTTTAGTTGCTAGCTCTAATAAAAGTAAAATCAATATCGCATCTTTCTCTAAAGGGGTTTATTTAGTTAAAGTAGTTTACGGTAATGTAATAAATATCGTTAAAATTATAAAGTGCTGATTTTCAATATTCAAACAGGGTTATATTAGTTTATTTAGTTAACTTTGAGTTATGAGAGTATCTATTTTTTCTTGGGTCATATTTAGTCTGCTCTGCAGCTGTAGTAAATTAGATAAAAAACTAGACTATAAATATGACTGTAATAAACTGTCCGGAGTTCACAAATTTATATACGAACCTATCGTAATTTCTGACGATTGTAATTGTATTGTTTCCGGGAAAGTCAAATATTTAAAAGCCTGTAAAACAATTGCTTTAATTGATTATGGGAATGGGGATTGCGACAATGTAGCTACTAAAATATTGTGTAAGGACGGGAAATGTTTTGATGACAATAAAATTCCATTTGATACTTACGATTATACTATTGACTGCAACGGAGAAAATATTGAAGAAGGTTTAGTTAGTGAAATTAAAATAGGTCAATTAAACGATGGTAATTCTGGGCCTCAACCGTAAATATAATTTCAAAAATTAATTTATTAATTGAATGGTTAAGCCATGTGTGGAATTGCAGGTTTTATAGACTTCCATAAAAAATCAACGAAGTCAAATATTCAATCCATGATTGAGCCTCTTCATCATCGTGGACCTGATGGTGAAGGCACTTCACTATTTAAATGTAAAAATACTACAATTGGTTTTGGCCACAAGAGGCTATCGATAATTGACTTAAGCAAGACTGGGAAACAGCCTATGGCCTTGAACCACCTCCACATTACTTACAACGGAGAAATTTATAATTACCAAGATATTAAAAATGAATTAATAGAGCTCGGTCATCATTTCAATGGGAAGTCTGATACAGAAATGATTCTTCATGCATATGCAGAGTGGGGTATAAAAGCAGTTGAAAGGTTCATTGGAATGTTTGCTATTGCTTTATTTGATGAAAAAAAACAAGAAGTTGTTTTTATTAGAGATCGAGCAGGTGTGAAACCATTATTTTATTATAAAAAAAATGATTTAATTTTATTTGCGTCCGAGCTAAAGTCTTTTCACCAACATCCTAAATTTGAAAAAAAACTAGATATAAATGCAGTTGCAGCCTATATGCAGTACGGCAACGTTCCAACTCCACATTGCATTTTTAAAAATTGTACAAAAATCAAACCTGGATATTATTTAAAGATAGATTTAAAGAACAAATCTCAAGAAGAAATCCAATATTGGAATGTCTACAATTTTTATAACAAGCCCAAATTAAATCTTTCTTTTCAGGAGGCTAAAATTCAAACTAAAGAAATTCTTAAATCTGCATTTAACTTTAGAATGATAGCAGATGTCCCCGTTGGAGTTTTTCTTAGCGGTGGGTATGATAGCACCACTGTTACATCTTTAATTCAGACACAATCAACAACTAAAGTAAAAACTTTTACTATTGGTGTGCCAGACATTGGATTAAATGAGGCTCCATATGCTCGAGATATTGCAAAATATCTTGGGACTGAACATACAGAAATAAACTGTACAGAAAAAGAGGCTATTGAAATAATTAAGGATTTGCCTTTTTTCTATGACGAACCATTTGCAGATTCAAGTGCAATTCCCACTACTCTTGTTTCAAAAGCAGCAAGAAAAGATGTTACTGTTGCTTTAAGTGCAGATGGAGGTGATGAGATTTTTGGTGGATACAACCGATACGATTATATGCATCGTTATGGAAAAACTTTAAATTTAATTCCCCAGTTTATACGTAAAATTATTGCTAATACAATGGGGAATATTTCATCTGAAAACATCCCTATTCTTAAGAACAAATACAATTTTCACAATCGTTATGAAAGGATAAAGACTTTTCTTGAAAATCCAAATAAAAAAGAAATAATGCTAAGTCTAAGTCAACAATTTAGTAATGAGCAAATGAAAAATATTATAAAGTCTGAATTTCAAAGTTTACCAACTATGTTTCAAAGCAAAGAAATGTTAGAAAATTTTAAATCTCCTTTGTCATATATGATGGCTATTGACTTTCAAACCTATATGCTAGACGATATATTACAAAAAGTAGACCGAGCAACCATGACAAATAGCTTAGAAGCTCGTGAACCAATGCTAGATCATAGAATATTAGAGTTTGCTGCACAACTTCCAGATGAATACAAATACCAAAATGGGTTAAAAAAAAGAATTTTAAGAGATATTACTCACGACTATATTCCCAAAGAGTTTTTAGACAGACCTAAAATGGGATTTGCAATCCCTATTGCAAAATGGCTAAAAAACGAACTAAGAGAACATGTCGAAGAGTATCTAAACAAAGATCGTATAGAAAAACAAGGGATTTTTAATTGGGATTTTATTGCAAAATTAAAGATTGACTTTTTTGGAGGAAGAAAAGAATATGACACCCAGTTATGGTATTTTTTGATGTTCCAAATGTGGCACGAAAGATGGATGGAAAATTAAAACACTATTTATGGAAGAATATTTTTTTGACTGTCCTTATTGTTGGGAAAAAGTATCTATGTTATTAGATATTTCCGTCAGTGGCCAATCCTATATTGAAGATTGTGAGACATGTTGTAACCCTATTCAAATAGACTATACTACTTTAGAAAGCGAAATTGCCTATTTTGAAGCTAATTCTATAGAACAATAAATGAAACATAAAAAATGGAAAGAATCTCCATGGATAAGCAGTTTAAAGTTTAAAAAACATCTGCCATTTGAAGACAGCGTTTTTAATTCTATATACAGGACTGTGCTTTTAAGAAATGTAGAATTCTGTAAGGTGATAACCATTGAAGATAGGGCGATGTGTGTTAGAATGACTAATAAATTTATTCACCAAGCAATACTCACAGCATTTGCCATAAATAACGAGGAACTCTCTATAAGAGAGTTAATTAAAAATATAAAAAACAATTACGACTTAGAGAAGGAATATTATTTCCTCTACATTGTATATCAAGAGCTTGTTAGAAGAAATAATCCTAGTTCTAACCAGCTTTTAAAGGATATAAGAAGATATGAATTCCAAGAACCATTTAAAAGCCTATTTAAAAGTTTTGATAGTAAATTGGCTTGGGATTTTTTGCTTTTTGATTTAGCTCATCAGGAATTGAATGAAAATATGTTTAAAGAAATGTGGTTTAGGTATAAAGGCTCATTACTAGATTGTCCGCCAAATAAATATTCAGAGTTTATTTTTGGGCAATACCTAAAAGGCGCTGAAAAGGTAATGGACCTTACAAAAAGTAGCAAAAAAAAAGGTTCTTATTCTTTAATTCTTGAAAGAGCTGAAAAAAGATATTTAGATAAAGAAATTTTTATCGCAGTTTAATTATAAATTAGCTACTTTAATATTTTATTGTTTTAATTTCAAAGAAAAACTATGAAAAAAATTATCGGTTTACTGTTAATCTTCATTACCACTACTAATTTTGCAGTGGGACAAAAGGCAAAAGCTAGTCCAAGAGAAAATGTCACTGGAAAAATAAATACAGCAACTATATCTATAGATTACGGAAGTCCATCTGTGAGGGGACGAAAAATTTGGGGAGCACTAGTTCCTTTTGATAAAATATGGAGAGCTGGTGCTAATGAAGCAACAACTTTTGAAACGGATAAAGATATTATTGTAGAAGGGGAGAAATTACCGGCTGGTAAGTATTCTTTATTTATAATTCCGAATGAAAAAGAATGTATAGTGATTTTCAATAAAAAACCTGATCAATGGGGGGCATATAACTACAGTCAAGATTTAGATCAATTAAGAGTAGAGGTTTCTCCAAAGGAAAAAACTAAATCCGCTGAAAAATTACTTTTCATAGTAAAAGAAAATGAAGTTGCTTTACTTTGGGATTATTGGGTGATTGCTTTAGAAGTTAAATAACTTTATTTTTCAAGAACTTAAAACAGTTGAAATTACTTTCCTTTTCTAACATGATGAACTAGAAAATCTTGGATATAGTTTTTCAGGTCTTTGTCTTTTTTAACAGCCAGAATTTTTAAAGGTTTTAAAATTTCATCTGGAATATCAATTAATTTTCTCATTTGATAAAATTATTAATTCCTCTGCAAACAAAAATTTCAAAATTTAAAAAAAAAGAAATATAATTGTTAATTTTTTTTTCTTAACTAGCTATTTTTAAATTATTTAAGGTGTTAAAAAAATACTTTTTTTATAAATCTTTTTTGTGTTGTAAAATATAAAGATCTAAATAATTATTTTTTTCTTTGGATTGTTTTTTGCTTTGTTAAATAAGTCAACTTTTTACTACTTTTAATGGTTTAAAACTTATGAAATGAAGAAGTCTGATTTAAAGGTTTATAAATTTAAAATTGAAGCTAACCATGCTTTTTAACTCCATAGATTTTGGAATTTTCTTTCCCATAGTTTTTCTACTCTATTGGGTGTTTTTTAACAACAACATTCTACTTAGAAATGTATTTTTAATTGCGGTAAGCTACCTTTTTTATGGCTGGTGGGATTGGCGTTTCCTTTCTCTTATAGTCATTAGCTCGCTCATAGACTTTATTGCGGGAAATAAAATATTTACCACTCAAAAAAAATCCACCAAAAAACAGTGGCTACTTTTGAGTCTTATTATTAACCTTGGATTTCTTGGCTTTTTTAAGTACCACAACTTTTTCATCGATAGCTTTGTAGGTGCTTTTAGCTTCTTTGGGCAAACATTTAATGGTCCTCAGCTCAACATTATCTTACCAGTAGGCATCAGCTTCTACACCTTTCAAACGCTAAGCTACACACTAGACATTTACTACAACCGCTTTAAGCCTACTAAAAACGTTTTTGCTTTTTTTGCTTTCGTTTCTTTTTTCCCTCAGCTAGTTGCTGGCCCTATTGAAAGAGCCAAAGATTTGGTTCCGCAGTTTTTAAAAGTAAACATCGTAAATTATGAGCTGCTCAGAAGTGGGCTTCTGCTTATGCTCTGGGGATTTTTTAAGAAAATTGTTATCGCAGACCGGCTAGCCATTTTTGTAGACGGGGCTTATGGCGACCTTGCGGGGATTGACGGAGTTACTTCTTTGTTTGCTGTGCTTTTTTTTGCATTCCAGCTGTACATCGATTTCTCTGCCTATTCAGACATTGCCATAGGAAGCTCTAGGCTACTGGGCTTTAAGCTTTCTACCAACTTTAATAGGCCCTATTTAGCTGCTTCATTTTCTGATTTCTGGAAAAGGTGGCACATTAGCCTTAGCTCTTGGTTCAAAGACTATGTTTACATTCCACTTGGAGGAAATAGAACATCTAAGGTTAAATTTATAAGAAACATTCTTGTGGTCTTCATGCTCAGTGGGCTTTGGCATGGCGCTTCATGGAATTTTGTTTTTTGGGGGCTAATTAATGGGGTTTTCATTTTGCTCATTGATCGCTTTCTAGTCAAAAAAGATGCCCACAAAATTCGTAGGATTATCGCTAGTCTTACTGTGGCTACTTTATGGGCGTTATCTTTGGTGTTTTTCAGAGCAGAAACCCTTTCTAACGCCTTATCCATGTATGGCAATTTATTCATTGAAAGCAAATCGGTTTTATTTGAATATGGGCTCAACCAAAAAGAGTTTTATTTTACCTTAAAGCTACTTGTTGGCTATATGATTTTTGAGCTTATTTTAGAAAAATACACCAACATTTTCAGCTGGTTTGTCAAGAGGAATTTTATCTTTCGCTGGGTGCTTTACATTTCTGTAGTGCTATTTATTGTTTTTTATGGGAGCTATGGTGTAGGCCTTAACGACAATAACTTTATTTATTTTCAATTCTAGGTGATGGGGAAAAAAGCTTCACATAAAAAAACAGTCTCCAAAAAGACATCTACTAAAAAAAGTGGTATTCTTTCTATGTTTCCTGTTATTCACCTCACCCTAAAAGCTGCTATACTAACAGCAATCATTTGGGTAGTAATTGGCTATGTAGACCAAAAAGGGTATTTCAATCCCAATCAAAAAAACAACCATACTAAAACCAAGTGGGATTCCTACTACGGCTTCACAGAAGACAACAATGTAGATGTGTTGCTGATAGGCAACTCCCACTTATACTCTGGAATCAATCCCAAAAACTTAAGTGCCACTTTGGGTCTAAACGCCTTTATATTAGCTTCTCCAGGAACCAACATGGCAGACACCTATTACAGCCTCAAAGAAGCCCTTAAGCTTTCTTCTCCAGGGCTTGTTGTTGTAGAGACTTACGGAATAAATGATTTTAACCCCTACCAGCTCGATAAGGGACATCTTTCAGATCAGTTTAAAAGCTTTTATGCAAGAAAAGACTTAACCACTAAGATTACTTCTACTCCATTTCTTTTTAGTGCTGAAAATTACTTGTACGCATGGTCCAATACCCTTAGGAACCACGACTTTATTTTTAAAGACAGCCTACAGCTTGCCAAAAATAAAGAACTCATTAAAAATGGACCTGTAGAAAACAAAAAGCTCAACTTAGGGAGGTTTGTTCGTTTTAATACTGGCTTAGAAAAAGACATCTTAAAAAAATACGACTCTCTAGGAGCACCAGTAGATGGATCAGCTTATAGCTATAGCTCATATGCAGCACACTACGTTGATCAAATTGTTGAGCTGTGTAATAAGCAAGAGATTCCACTTCTTTTTCTTACCCTTCCCATGTACCACAAGCACGTTAGTAATTACACCAGTTGGAAAACTACTTTAGGCAGTATGCTAGAGAAGTATCCCAACAGCTGGTTAAACATGCAAAGCCCATTTGATACTACTGCATTTCTTCCGATGTGCTTTGAAAACACCTACAAGCAAAACCAGCACATGTCTTACAACGGATCACTTATTGCAACTTATAAGCTAGCCGATTACATAAAAAACAACATGAAGCTTTCGCTAATTAACCGAAGCAACGAACTTTATTGGAAGCAAGTTTTCTATGGACAGGAGGGCTATTTTGAGAACTATCCAGTTCTTAAAAATGACAAGGTAAATCAGCTCATGTGCACCGATTTTAAAACCAATAATGTATTGCTTGAGGAGGTTTCCATAATTAAGCCGGAAAAAGGAGCGAATAAAATCATCATTGCCAAAATAAAAAAATCCAAAGAAGACATAACTAAATGCAAACTACGGCTGTTAGCTACTTTTAAACAAGACAATGAGCTAAAGGCTACCTACATCGACTACTTACAATACGATATCCTCCATGAGCTAGATGAGATGAACATTTTTAAGGCGATGATTAAACCGCTGGATTTTCAAGAGATTAAAGCCGGTTTACTGTTTTGTGGAGAAGATCTCGACAAGGCAATCGCTGCGTCAAATAAAGCTGCAGCTAAAAAAAACAATCAGTAAATTCTCATTTTATTTTAGCTCTTGATTTATAAGGAAATAAATAGCTTTATATGCTAAGTTTCGTATAGTTAAAGCAAAAAATGTATATTTATAAGCCGTGGGGAAAATCAGCTTTAGGCTTTTTTTAAATACAATTTTGCTGCTAATAACTTCAATTAATTAATGGAGGGGGAGTCACTGAAAAATATTAATACTTAAAAGTTAAAAAAATAATTTCATTAGGTGTGAAATAAAAGGTGATGGAAACAATGATTTTGACAACTCTTTAAGTATCTCTTTTTTTGTTCGGTTAGCATATTATGAAGTTCTGCCTTAAGCTCTTCCGAAGTCATTAATACTAATTTTTTAATATTTGAATTCATATTTTTGATTTAGAGCTAAATAACACAATCTTAAAATCAATTAAAGCACGCTATTTTATGAAAAGGAAAGAAAAAAGCCACTCTATTAAAGGTGGCTCATTTTGATTTGTGTTTGCACTATTTGGTGCTTCTTATGTCTTAATAGTTGTCCCACTAGAACACTTATATAAGACAACTCTTTTTATTTCGTTTTACTATATTTTATATTAACTATATGAGTATAAATATAAATATAGCTAAAATTGTTGTGTAAGTATATAAACATAATATAAACACACATATAAGCACACAATTATTATATTTGTTTTAAATGACAAGATATTAATCAATATGAAAGTTGCTTTTTATGTAAGACCATCAAGAGATAAAGGGTATTTAATCAACCTTAGAGTTACTCTTGGAGTAGGTGAACAATATAGATTTTCAACAGGTCAAAAAGTTAACAACATAAAAAACTGGACTGGAGAAAACGTAAAAAGGTCAAGGAGCGAGCCAAACGCCTTGCAGACAAACCACTATCTAAGCAAATTAAAAAACTATTTAAACGCATCTTTATATGACTTGGTAAAAGAGCAAGAAGAAATTAATAAAGAGTCAATATTTAAGCTGCTTGAGGGTTTTAAACTTAGTCCTCAAGAAAGACAAAAAAATAGCTCATTTGACTTTTGCAATTTAATAGGAGAATTTATTGACTTAGGAATTAGTGGTAAAATCAAGAAAAAAGATGGTAATGAATATACTAAGACAACACTTATTAAAGGATATGGCAATCTACAAAAGCATATATGTTCCTATGAAAAAGAAAATGGCTCTATTAAAGTAAACAAAGTAGATTATAAGCTCTATCAAGATTTACTTCATTACTTTGACGAAGTGGAGCTGGAAAAAGCATCTCAAAGTAGATTAATTAAAGATTTTAAATCATTCATAACTAAGGCACAATTATACTTCAATATTAAGTTTGATAATTATAAAAAAGAACTTTGGGTTAAACCATCTGGAGAGTCGCTTAACACCTATTATACTCAAGCAGAGCTTTATAAACTTTTAGAAGCTGACTTAAGTGAAATTCAAAATCACAAGACAAAGGAAAGAGTAAGAGATTTCTTTGTAATGAACGCCCTATCATTTGGTATGAGAATATCAGATTTGAGAAACTTTAATAAGTATGATAGAAAACAAAAAGATGGATATGAAGTGATTATTTATAAACAACAGAAAACAAGTGCTGAGGTTTATGCACCAATAACATCACTTGCAAAAGATATTTTAAAGAAGTACGACAATAAATTAGAATTACCATCTGACCAAAAATGCAATGAGTATTTAAAAGAAATTTGTGAAGTAGCTGGATTTACAAAAACACTTAAGCTTAAAGATAAAAAGGGAGATGTTATAAAGTCAGCGAAAAAGTATGAGCTAACATCAAATCATACTGCAAGAAGGTCTTTTTGTACTAATGCTTATAAAGAAGGTTTGGACACGCTTTTGATTATGTCTATTTCTGGACATTCAACTATTGATTCATTCTTAGATTACATTAAGGTAACTAAAGAAGAATTTGCAGAAAGGTTTGCTCAAACTGATTACTTTAAGTTAATGACATCCTCAGCAAAACCAGATTTAAGAATAGCATAATGGTATAAGAAATGCATCAATTAGAATCAGCAAAGCAAGAGATAATTTGCAGAGTTAAAGCAACTACTGGAATTGGGGATAAATTAGATACATTAGAGCTAATTAGGTTCTTTGATGAAGCAAGAAAAGACATACTATTTTTAATTGAGAATTGTGATAGTGTTGCTGAGGTTAGAAAGTGTCTTAAAAGAGCTAAAAACAACTATATAATTGATGTTTATTTCTACTATCTAATCTATTGTTATGATATAATTAAAATCAGAGTAAAAAAGACAACAAAAGCAGAGCTTGAGGTTGATAAAGAAGTAGAGAAACTGCTTACTATTAAAGATTACAGATTGAAGCTTTGGGGTAAAGAAAAAGACGAGGGTTTTTTTAATTATGTCTTAGAATCAATGTTCAAAGATTTGAAGGTTTCAAAGAGTTCTATTTCTTTCATTTACTATTGTGTTCAAAATGACTTTGCTGCTGAGGATTATAGAACAAAATTTGAAGCATACGTTAATCACGTAGTAACTAAAAAGTATAAAATTAAAGGAGATTTTAAAGTTCAATCTAAAGCAACAATTACCAGCATAGACGATAAAACAGAGGCATTCAATAAAGCTCAAAACAAGTGGAATGAGTTAAATAAACATCATATTAAAGATCATTACGTACCGCACTTCTCTTAACTAAGTCAACTTTTTCTTACTTTAATGCTTTAAAACTTATACTTATTTTAAAACAATTTGCTCTGCTATAGTGCAATTATTACTTTTATTTTATATCCTTTTTAATTTGAGAATTATTGTTTTGATTAATTTTTAATATGTAAATTAAAGTATGAATAAGATAATAGCTTTCCCACTTCTTTTATTAGCATTAAATTTTAATGCACAAAAAGACTTTATTACTAAATATGACCTAAAAACTTTTGTAAGCAATAATTATGAACTAATTGAAAATTTTAATCCAAAACATATAAGAGAAAGACTTAAGTTTCAAAAAATTATCCCAACATACCTAAAAATAAGCAAATGGAACGAATCATTTTTTTTTAATAATGGTATAGATTTAGAACTAAAAGAAAAAATGAGCGATAATAAAAACTACATTAATTTTAGAAATAGAACTTTAATTTCTAAAGGAGTTATATTCATTGCTATTGCAAGTTCTGCAGTTGCGTTTAGAATAGGTCATTTAGAAAACTCTCTTTTTGGATTTTTAGTAAGTATATTATTTATTTACCCAAGTGCAATAGTATTAGCTATTATCCCTCAAATTGGAATTTCAAAAATTAAAGCTCAGCTACTTAAAGATTATTTATTATCTATTATTTCCACTAATACAAATTAGATATATATAAAGTTCACACAACTAACCTCCCTTTGCTTTCTTAACTAAGTCAACTTTTTATTACTTTAATGGTTTAAAACTAACAAAATGAAAAAATATATTATAACATTTCTTTTAACTCTCATAGTCTTTTTTATACTTGGTGGTGTTTTTGGCACATTAGTTTTCTTACCTGAAATGAAAAGTTGGTATGAAGCTTTTCCTGACTCAGTTAGAGAAACTCCAGACTTTATATCGGGTTTTATTGTGGGTTTAATTCAACTAATAGGAGCAATTATTTTAATTGATAAACTAAAAATTGACAATCTAAAATCAGGTGCAATTTTTGGATTAATTTACAGTGTGGCACTTTGGCTTATTATAGACCTTCAGATGGTGTCTACCACATATATAGTTACATATAGATACGTAGGTTTAGATGCTTTATTGTCAGCAGTTATGGGTGCAGCTATTGGGTTAGTTGTTACTTGGTCATTAAAAAAGTATGCTTAAAAGTGATTAAGGACTAACCTCCCTTTGTTTTCTTAACTAAGTCAACTTTTTTTGTAAATTAGTGATATGAAAAATTGGATAATTTATAGTATAATATCTGTTGTTATTATAAGTATTGTTGCATATTACTTCATAAATGGAACTTGTAATTCTGTTTTCTGTGGTTTATTTTGTTAGTCAATAAGTAAGTAGTTCTAACCTCCCTTTGCTTTCTTAACTAAGTCAACTTTTTAATAATTAGTCGTACGTTACGTACTTATTAACAGATGTAGCAATTCTTATATTACTTACATTAACTGGGAAATACGTATTTTTTAGACATTTTAATAGGTACTAATTTGCCCATTAAATACAATGAAACACTGTCGTCAGTTAAATAAGCCGCCCTATTACAACGATAACCAACAGACGAAGCAATTATGCACGCTTTAACACTGTCGTAAACTGGTACACCAAAACAAACGGTATAACCTAAATAGTGACTGTCTATAAAGTTTTTTAGTTCGTCGTCTATATTAGGCGTGTGAAGGTAGTTCGTCGTCTTTTGCATTGTAAACGTCTGTTAATTCTGAAAGTGTTAAACGTGGTGTTTCAATATTGTTTTCAATTTCAATAGCTTTCTGCTCAGGTATTACATACTTAGCCATACGAACGCGAAACTCCATACGCCCACGTACGTCAAGTTTATTAAAGTCGTCAACTATATGCTGAGGGTTAAATATTAGTTTATTAAGTATTTTTTTTGCTTCGCTTAGTTCTTTATTTAGTGACCCTTTTGGTCGTCCAGTTGCTAATTTGTGTCCTTTTGTAAATGGCATATTTATTATATTTGGGTTATGGAAAGTTTTGGTATTTTAGGATTTGTATTTGGAGTTAGTGCTTTAGCAATGGTTTTAGAAATGAAAAAAACTATAAAATCGCTTCAAGACGAAGTAGCAGAACTTAAAAAGAAATAGAACTGTAGACATTTATTTTATTGTTACTGTTAAACTTCAATTTGTTATTTATTAGTTATTCTAATATTAATCCTAAATAAACAACCCTATACATATAAACGTTTGAAAACACTAACCGTTATATATTTTTAAGTATTATTTTAATATGTTATTTATGTCCTCTTTCTCTTTTAATAAGCTCTGCTTGTTCTTCACTTATATTAAGTTGTTTAGTATTGTTTGATGTTAGGTTATTTAAGTTTGTATTATCTTCTTTTATATTATTTTGTTTTATCTTATTCTTAATGGTTAAACGAACGTTTGAACGCTCGTTCACTACATCTTTTACATCTATTAATCTCAATTGTAATTTTTTTAATTCAAGTTCTAATTCATCAGTATTATCTCCTAATTCATTAAGTATCTTTAGCTTCTTCTTAACACCACTAATCTTTCCTATTATTGAATTTTGTAAAGAATAATCTGTCATTCCTTTTACATTATCAGTAATGCTTGGAATCAATAAATAATCTAATCCACCTTCAATAATTCTAAATACATACTCTTCGTCTATCAATACATTAATTACTTCTTCACCATAAACTCTTACAGCTTGTTTAAACGTCATATAACTGTCTTTTAACTCTTTCTTAAAACACATTGCTTTAAGCTGATAATACGCTTTAAAAACAGTACAATCTTCATTGCTAATTTCTCCTGTTAACAACTCATCAGCATCTTGTTTAATATAATGTCCTTTCTTCATAACTATTGATTTAAAAGATTATTTACTTCCTCAGCTTTGTAGTATACTCTATTACCAATGAACTTAGGTTTTATAATACCTTCTTTAGACCAATTGATGATAGTTTGTTTTGATACGCTTAAATAGTCCGCTAACTGTTGTCTTGTAAGCAGCTCCTTGCTGCCCAGTTTTTCAACATCTAAAAGAATCTCTTTCTTTAGTTGTTCTTTCATCCATTCAAACTCTTGGTGCAATTGTTCAACTGAAACTACTGCTACCTCCATTTGTTTATTTTGTCTCATTTTTTAAGTTTTAAAATTTAATGACACAAATAAAAATGATAGTTTGTGTAGAAAAAATACACACCACTACACAATGAAACTTTACAGGTTTAAAAGAAGAAAGGACTTACAATAAGCACATATATAAGCACACATTGTAAATCCTTATCTGTTAAGAGTTGTCCCACTAGGGCTCGAACCTAGACTCTTCTGGACCAAAACCAGACGTGTTGCCAGTTACACCATGGGACAATTTAGGTTGCGAATTTAATTTCATTTTTCTATCCTACCAAATTTTTTACTTAACTATTCTCTCTCTTTTGAACATTAACGGCCTTTAAATCTATATTTTAACGTTTATTATGGATGTATTTTTCTATTTTCGCTATTCATAATTATTTCATGAACTACAAAAAATTAAATAACATCACAGGATGGGTTGTATTTGCAATAGCTACTTTTGTTTACCTATCTACTATGGAGCAAACCACCAGTCTTTGGGATTGTGGTGAATATATTACTACCGCCAATAAATTAGAAGTTGGTCACCCTCCGGGAGCACCGTTCTTCATGATGCTAGGTAGGTTGTTCTCAGCATTTGCTAGTCCAGAAAATGCTGCAATGATGGTCAACTCTATGTCTGCATTAAGTAGCTCTTTCAGTATTTTATTTTTGTTTTGGAGCATCACTATGTTAGGTAGAAAAATGGCGAGAAAAAATGGGGAAATTGATAAAAATGCTTCCATTGCTATTTTGGGATCTGGAGTTGTTGGTGCACTTTCTTACACATTTACGGATTCCTTTTGGTTTTCAGCTGTTGAAGGAGAAGTTTATGCAATGTCTTCATTCTTTACAGCAATAGTATTTTGGGCGATTTTGAAATGGGATGTCGAAGACGATCAGTATAGTGCTTTAGAAAACAAAACGTCTGCAACACATCCGAACAGGTGGATTCTTTTCATATGCTACATGATAGGGCTTTCAATTGGAGTCCACTTATTGAACTTACTTGCGATTCCTGCAATTGTATTTGTTATTTACTTTAAAAAGTATGATTTTACTTGGAAGTCTTTTTTAATTGCTGGAATAGCGTCCTTATTTGTTCTTGGTACTATTCAGAGTATTATTATTCCTACAACTGTTTCTCTTGCAGACTGGGTGGAAAGGCTTTTTATAGACAGTTTTGGACTTCCTTTTAATAGTGGGGCTTTTTTCTTTTTAGGAGCACTAACATTAATAATTGTAATTGGCCTTA
Source organism: uncultured Flavobacteriales bacterium (assembly GCA_938075455.1). Classification (GTDB taxonomy): domain Bacteria; phylum Bacteroidota; class Bacteroidia; order Flavobacteriales_D; family Parvicellaceae; genus MED-G20. The sequence continues at coordinate 5,990 of CALJHN010000005.1, read as the reverse complement.
AGTGGTCAAGTAAAAATGGAAAGGCATTATTAAACACTGGTATTTTATCCTTAGCTCTTGTTTTAATGGGCTACTCTTCGTTTGTGATGATATTAGTAAGGTCTAATGCCAACCCTCCTTTAGATGAAAACAATCCTGAAACACTATCACAATTACATTCCTATTTAAAAAGAGAGCAATACGGAACTTGGCCTATTCTTTCTGGTAGATATTGGAATTCTCCTGCCTACTCTGATTGTAGTGAAGATCATCTGGGTCCTGATAAAAGTAGTTTTATGAAAGTATATACTTTAACTACTTTATCAAGCGCACAAGAAGTGTCCACTTCAGACACTACAGTTATTAAAGAGCTTATAAAACCTTTAAATTTACATGTTAGGTTTTTTAAAGGAAAATCAAATAAACAATATAGGTATTCGCTGATAGAAAAAGAGCTTTCTTTTATGAACGAGTGGGATCTTAATGAGTTTCGCAACCAATGTGATACTATAAATAAGGAATTTAATTCTTTTAAACTTCCAAATATTCTTTCTTTTGAAAGCACTATAAAAAAGGGTTATATAGACAATCTTAAAGGCAAAAGAGGAGACAAGCTTTTCTTGCCTGAATACACAACTCTTTTCCCAAGAATGTATCGTCAAGGAGAGGGAGATAAGTATAAAGTTTGGTGTGGATATGAAGGAAATACCAATAAGCCACTGCCAGCTCTTGGACAAATAAATAAAATGCTTCAGCAAAATTATACCGATAGATTCCAACAGTACCAATCATTGATGACGTACGCCAACAACGCTAGTGCGCCAGACAACCAAAGACAATACTTAAGGGGAATAGCAACAGATCTTTCAAAGGATGGTTTGTTTCTGCCTTCATTTTCAGAAAATATTCAATTTTTGTTCCAATACCAGCTAAACTGGATGTATTTAAGATATTTTCTTTGGAATTTTTCTGGAAGACAAAACGATGTTCAGGGTTATGGACTAACTGGAGGAAGTAGTAAAATTTTAGAAGGTAACTGGCTAAGCGGAATAGACTTTATAGACAACCAGCGGCTTGGACCACAAGAAACTATTTCAGATGATATAAAACTTAATAAAGGATACAATAGATATTTTATGTTGCCTTTAATACTGGGTTTAATAGGGTTTTTCTTTCACTTAATAAAACACCCTAAAGGCTGGTTTGTTGTCTTTCTTCTTTTCTTGTTAACTGGAATTGCCATTGTTATTTACCTAAATCAAAAACCTGCTGAACCAAGAGAAAGAGATTATGCTTATGCTGCTTCTTTCTATGCATTTTCTTTTTGGATTGGCATCGGTGTATGGGCATTGTTTGATTTTGCAAGAAATATCAACTTTAACCAACTTAAAAAAATAGCTACTTACACCATGGGCGGTAGTGGTATTATACTTTTAGCACAATATATTTCAGGAAATGGAATGACACTTGGTCTAAGTTTATCTTACATGAGTGTTGTCTCATTATTGGTGTTTGGATTAATGTTCTTTTTGGGTAAAAAATACCCCTCTCACTTAATGATTGCGATAGTCCCTATTTGTTTGGGGTTTTTTGTGCCTGGTATTTTGGCATTTGAAAACTGGGATGACCATGATAGGTCCAATAGATCTACAGCTAGAGACTTTGCAGCTAATTATCTAAACTCTTGTGATTATAACGCCATTCTTTTTACCAATGGAGATAACGATACTTTTCCCTTATGGTATATTCAAGAAGTAGAGGGGGTAAGAACAGATGTTCGAGTAGCTAATATGTCTTTACTGAGCACGGATTGGCATATCAACCAAATGAAAAAAAGAGCTTATGAGTCAGATCCTTTGCCTATTAATATGAGAGAATCTGTTTACAGAAGTGGTAGCAGGGATTATGTGTTGATTTCACCAAATGACAACACAAAATACAAGTCCAATTCTCAACGACTAAAAATTCAAAAAACCTTAGATAATTTACAAGCTTTGTTGAGTAAGCCAGGGTTAGACCAAAACTCTCTAAATTCATTGCTTACTCAAGTTTTTTGGATTCAGGATATTGCTGAATCTTTGAAGAAAGACGATCAAGACTACAAGAGTAAAAGCATTGGTGATGGAACTCTTGAATTAATTAAAAAAGGATATGACCTTAAAAAATACAAAAACAAAGCCAAGAGTTTTATTGCCTTAGCAGGTGTCAATAATATGGGAGGTCAGATAAACCAAATACTTAATAATGCAAGCAAAGCCATTTCTAAGTGGCCAGAAAGATGGTACTCTGCACAAGAAGCAATAGATTTTATTAGTGATGACAGAAATAAGAAGTTTCAAAGCTTTTCTTGTAACAATGAGTCTTATTTAAATTTCAATAATATTTATCTAGAGGTTAATCAAGAAAATGCAATAAAAAATGGAATTATTGATAGTGCAGATCTTAAAAATCCTAATTATAGACCTGTTCTTAAATGGGCTTTAAAAGGAAGTATGCTTTATAAAGCAGATTTGGCTGTTTTAAGCCTTTTGGCCAATTACCAATGGAAAAGACCGATTTATTTTGCAAGTATTATGGGGATGCAAGCCAATAGATATTTACAGAAACATATGTATTGTGAAGGATTGACATATAAACTTTCTCCGGTGGAATATGGAGGTAACGGCGGAACAAATGTTAATAAAATGGTACAACTTTTTAAAGGAGGATATGCTCTTAAGAAAAAAAATAATGAAATAGATAGTATACAGTTTTTATGGGGAAACATGAAACAAGAAGGAGTGTTGGTAGACTATTACACAATGAGAATGGTGCAGAATATTCGTTTGCAAATGATGAAGTTAAGCGATCAATTAATTGCTGAAAACAGATACGATGAGGCCATAGATATTCTTAATTTGTGTTTTAGAGAAATGCCAGTCGAAAATGAACAGGTTCCAGCAGATGATATTTGCTATTATCTATGTTCCAATTATTTTGAAGCAGGAGATACTCTAAAAGGAAATGAAATTGGAAAGAAACTAGCAGAACTGCAGTTACAAAGATTGAACCATTTTGCATCCATGGACAAAGAACATTTGAGCTATGTATGGAGCGAACTTGGAAAAGCTCTATTTAATGTGGAAATGCTGCGAGAGGCGTCTTTGGTTGATATAGATCGTAATAAGATGTTTGAACCAGATAACGATAATATGAGCGGAAGTGTTTCTTTTGCCTATAAAGGGGTGTTGGAGAACACAGATTACGACAATGTTTGTGCTAAAATTAAAGATGTTTTTGTGAATAATTACAGAGAAAAAAGTGCTTTTTTCAGTAACCAACAAAAATTCCCTGTCTACTACACTCAACTTTGGGGTGGTTCTATGAAATGAGATATTGGATTAAAACCCCTAGAGTAATTCCAATTATTTTTTCAAGACTTTTATGGAGATTTTCGCCTAATAAACCAGTTGTGTATCTCACTTTTGACGATGGACCCAACGATTCAAGTACAGCGGACATTCTTAAAATTCTTGAGAAGGAAAAGGTGAAGAGCACCTTTTTTTGTATTGGAAATAACGTTGTAAAGAATCCTGTGATTTTTCAAGAAATAATTGAGAAAGGACATAGAGTAGGCAACCACTCAATGTCTCATGTTAACGGATGGAAAGTAACGAAAAATAAGTACTTGGAAGATATAGAAAAAGCGGATAAAATTATAAAAAGCAATCTTTTTAGACCTCCCTATGGAAAATTAAACTTTAGAAGTGCTTCTCAACTGAAAAAAAAGTTTGAAATTGTAATGTGGGATATTAATAGTGGGGATTTTGATAAAACTCTAAGCTACTCACAGATAATTGAAAATGTCTTAAAAAATGCTAGAAATGGAAGTATTATTGTTTTGCACGATAATAAAAAATTTAAACATCTTACTTTAAATGCGCTTTTGCCAATTATAAAAGGTCTAAAAAATAAAGGCTTTGCAATAGAAGCTATTCCTTTTAATCTTCAAGAGTAAATCTTAACCCTAAATATACCATTCTTCCAAAAATAGGTGCCCATATTAAAGAACTGTCAAAATGTTCACCATAAGGATCTTCAGAGGATAATATTGGGTTAGTTTGCCTATAATTTGAAGCGTTTTCAACTCCGATATAAGCATCAAATCTTTTTCCAAATATTCTTGTGAACTGAGTGTTTAAAAGTAAGTAGTCCTCGCTTCTTTGCGCTAGCTGAAATTCAATGTCGTTATCTCCTGTGAATGGGATTCGTTGGCCTCCTATCCACTGAGTGGTTAAATCTATTTTCCATTGTCTATTTTTTATTTTTCTTGTCGAATAAGCAATGTTTAAAAACCCTCTGTGTTTGGATAGCAATGGTTTTTCTATTAGCCCACTTTTATATTTTGTTTGTACGTCTAAAAATCTGTAAGCTGCACGAACATCTAATCTTCTGTTTACGGAATAATTAATTTCTGATTGAAAAGAATTAGAGTAGGATTTTCCGTTAAGTGCATAAAAATGTAGCTCTCTTGCAGACTGATAAAGATCTACAACAAGCTGATTTACAAAACTTGTATGATAAGCATCTATGGTTAATACTCCATCTCGGTTTAAAAAAGTGAATTCTTTTACCATAGCCAAACCTAAATTCCAAGAATATTCTTGATCAACATCGTCCATAAGGCCCTGAATTCCATAAACATTATCATCAATAATCCAGTTTCTTGAGCTAGCCATATAACCAATGTTTTCCATAAGCATAAAAGGGGTTCTTCTTCCACTTCCTGCCATCAGCTTAAATGCTATATCCGTATTTGGTGAATATCTAAAATGAAGACGGGGAGTCAAAAAATACTTATTGTAAAAAGAGGTGTGGTCCACTCTTAAACCAGCAATAAGTCCAATTTTTTCACTATTGTGGGTAAACTCACCAAAAACTCCCGGAACTATTTCTAAAAAACGATTTATTGGGGGGTTAACCCTAAAAGATTGAACGTTTTCATTAACACTATCGAGCTGACAACTTGCACCAACCTTAAAATAATTTTCTTCTTTATTAAGGCCCACTTCTTGTTGGTAGATTAAGTTAGCGTAGCCACTATATTGAGATCCTGTATAATGTGTTAAACCTATTGTTGAGTTTTGTTTATTATAAGTGCTACTTAACTGAAGAGCTAAACTTTTAAAATTATCATTTGGAAATAGATATCCAATTTTAGCAAAGCCATTTACTTTATTGGTAGACATGTCCACTCCATAATCTGGTAAAGGTAGATGAATTGCAGGGTCAAGCCATTTTTGTTTTTTTCCAGACTCTATGTTACTTATCACTCCGTTTACCCCTAGCTCCATGTGTATAAGTTTAGAGCGATAATTCCACTGATTATGAAAAATATAATCATTTCTTAGCGGATTGTCTAAGAATCCGTCTTTATTTCTGTCGTTAATTCTTTGCTGGTCTTCAAAATGAGCTAGCAGTGTAGTAGACCACTTATTGTTAAATTTCTTTGTGAAAAAAGCATTGTACTCGCTTCTTCCTCCCTGATTTAAATAAACATTTAAATGAAGTTTTTCTGCATTACCTGGTTGTTTTAAATTTATGTTTATTTGGCCCACCATGCTTTCATACCCGTTAAGCACAGAGCCAGAACCTTTAGAAACTGCTAGTTCATGGATAAATGAACCTGGTATTTGTTTTAATCCATTCAAAATTGAAATGCCTCTTATTATAGGAATATTTCCAGAAAGCATTTGAACATACTTGCCAGATAATCCCATCATTTGAATTTGTTTCGTTCCAGTGATCGCATCTGTAAATGTTGCATCAATTGATGGGTTGGTCTCAAAACTTTCTGCCAAATTACAACAGGCAGCTTTTCTTAATTCATCTTGACCAATAATATGGGCATTTCTGGGGTCCATTTTTGAAAAAGTATAACTGCCTTTTTTAAACTCAACAATTAGATCTTCCAAAATTTTTCCCTCACTCATAACAACATTAATCTCTTGATTGGATTTTATTTTTAGAGT
>CALJHN010000004.1 GCA_938075455.1 uncultured Flavobacteriales bacterium | reverse complement strand
CCCCTATTCTACTCTGTTAAATTTGGTCTGTAATGACTAAGTTGTTGGAGGTTTGAAACAAAAAAAATGCTCAATATTTATATTGAGCACTTGTGACCTCGACAGGATTCAAACCTGTAACCGCCTGAGCCGTAATCAGGTATTCTATTCAGTTGAACTACGAGGCCAATATTTTACAAATGTATAGTTATTTTATCAAGAGTTCAAAACATAATAGAACTACTGTTTATCTTTAATATTTATATATTTTTTATACTCTTTTTATTGCTAGAAATTTGGTTTCCAAGTAATCTTGACACTTTGAAGTTCTACAATATTTGATTTTTCTTATTACAATAAGTTTATTTACACTGTTTTTTAACTTTACAAAATCATTATTTTGCAACTGTAAATGTACTTTTCTAAGTAGTTCTAAGTTTAAAAATAGTATTCCAATAAACTTTCTTTTTAGATAAATAAAACTGAGTATTCATGGGTATTTAAAGTTGTACAACATTATATATTATTCATATTTTTATTTGAAGGGATATCTAAAATCATATATTTGCCGCTTGAAAAATTTTAAGCAGCTACAATGAAAAAACTTTTTATCAACTTTTCCCTAGATCCAAAAAAAGATATTCTCTCTGGTGTTACTGTAGCATTAGCATTGGTTCCAGAAGCAGTTGCCTTCGCATTTGTAGCTGGAATAGATCCTCTAGTTGGACTTTATGGAGCTTTTATAATGGGACTAGTTACAGCTTTATTTGGAGGAAGACCAGGAATGATTTCTGGTGCAACTGGTGCAATGGCTGTAGTAATGGTTCATATGATTCAAAAAGGAAATCAAGTTGGCTTATCCCTAGAAAATCCAATAGATAATCTAGGACTACAATGGTTATTTATTACACTTTTATTGGTTGGAGCTATTCAAATAGCCGCCGGTATATTTAAACTTGGTAAATTTGTAAGACTCATACCCCACCCTGTTATGATGGGCTTTGTAAACGGACTCGCCATAGTTATATTCTTATCTCAGTTAAATCTTTTTAAACAAACTAATAACGGAATTTCTTCCTGGATGAATGGTTTAGATCTTTTAATTATGACAAGTCTAGTAGGGTTAACCATGCTCATTATGTATCTACTTCCAAAAATCACCAAAAAGATTCCAGCTGCTCTTGTTGCTATAATAATTGTAGCTTGTATAACTATTCTCGCTGAGATTGAAGTAAGTACCGTAGGCAGTTTTATTATAGATGGTGGTGGAAAAGGGTTAGAAGGTTCTTTGCCCAGTTTTCAATTTCAAATATTTGACTTATTTCATACCATGTCAAACCATTGGAGCTTGATACTTTCTACTGCATTTCTATTGGCTGCAGTAGGGCTTATAGAATCTTTAATGACTCTTAATTTAATTGACGAACTAACAGAGACTAGAGGAAGTGGAAATAGAGAATGTCTAGCCCAAGGAAGTGCAAATATACTAAATGGTTTATTCGGAGGAATGGGTGGATGTGCTATGATTGGTCAGTCTATAATCAATGTCAATTCAGGGGGAAGAGGAAGATTGTCTGGACTCATAGCAGCAATAGCTTTACTATGCTTTGTGCTTTTTGGTGCACCCCTAATTGAGAAGATACCAATAGCAGCACTTGTAGGAGTTATGTTCATGGTAGTAATAGGAACATTTGCATGGAGTAGTTTTAGAATTATTAGAAAAATACCAATTTCTGATGCCGTAGTTCTAATTACAGTTTCAGCCATTACAGTTTGGCAAGATCTTGCTATTGCAGTTATAGTAGGTGTTATAATATCAGCCTTAGTTTTTGCATGGAAAAATGCTCTAATGATTCGTGCTAGAAAAAAAATTAAATCTAACGGAACAAAAGTTTATGAAATTTGGGGGCCATTGTTCTTTGGCTCTGTGCAAAATTTTAACTCAAAATTTAATTTAAAAACAGATCCAGAAAATGTAGAAATTGATTTTATAGAATCCAAAGTTAGTGATCATTCTGGGATAGAAGCCATTAGTAACCTGGCTAAAAAGTACTTAAAAGCAAAGAAAAATTTAAAACTAACCCATCTCAGTCCAGAGAGTATTACTTTACTTTTAAAAGCAGACCCTAAATTAAATAAGATAATAAAGACTTCTATAGACGATCCTCGCTACCATGTTGTGACAGACTTAATGGATAGTGAGGTGTAAACTGATTAGTGAATTTGGGCACTTAACCCATTATCATTTAGAGCATTACAAATTGGCTTTAGTTTTTCATAGGAACCTTTTTTAACCAGACATTTTCCTTTGTTGTGAACAATCCAAGCACATTGTTCCGCTTGCACAACATCATGGTCGCAGTATTTGCATAAGGAGTCAATGACATGGTCGAAAGTATTTACTTCATCATTGTAAAGAAAAATAGATTTTTGAGAGTTTAACAACTCTATAGTTTCTATATTTTCTTGGTACAGATTACTTTCACTCATTTTTCCAAAATTAGTTAATTATTTAAATCATTTGAAACTGTTTAAAGTTTCTTCCATTTTGGTTAAAACACCATCTTTAAAGACTAAAATTTTAGAATTTTTTAAATTTTGTGAAGTACATGCATTTAAGTCCGTTGTTATTGATTCGTAATTGTCTCTACTCTTAGAGTAATATTTAATTAAACCATTAGTTTCAACACCCTTAATTTCTAAATCTTTTAGTTTATTAAACTTAGATTTTAGTTCGTCTGTTAGACTATCAAACTCTCCAACTTCTATCTTATACTCATAATTTAAAGCAAAATCGTCACGGGTAGATTTAATAATCCTAGAATTTATTAGTTCATCCGAACTAATTGAATTTAGAGCAATTTGTGCATATTCAAGAGAATTGTATTTTTTACTAAAAAATTGATTCCCTCCAAATCTAGATCTAGATTTAATATTAAAATCTCTCAATTCTAAGTTATTGCCATCTAAATTTTCAGGAATATCACTGCCATAAGTACCAAAATCTATGTAGTAAATTATAGGATTTTTATACTCTACTACTCTATCTGGATTTACAGAATTGGCTTTTTGAAGGGTAATGTTTCTTCCGTTGTTATAAGCAATTATAAATGCATCTGTTAAAACTCCATTATCAAGTAACTCGGCTTTTTTTCTTGCGGCTAGTTCTATGCTTTTAAACTCTCCTGTGGAATATTTATATAAATTGTTAACTATACTTACAATTAAGGGAGAAACATTAGGTAAATTTTCTTTTAATAAAGGCTTTGAAAAAGCCCCAATTTGAACAGAATAAAAAATACCATTTATTTGGTCAGTAGTTTTCGCAGAAGCTAATGTTGGGTTTCTAGCAATTTCGTTTCTTAAAGCTGATAAACTTTTAGTTGAAGATTTCGATGAAAATTGAATATTAGCAGCTGGCTGATTGGATAAAATACTTCTTGCTTCACTTAACTTAATTTTTTCACCGTTATTAAAAGCGACTACAAAAGCATCTCCATAACTTACACTTAATGCCCTAACTTGATTTTTAGCAATATTAGCATCCTGTAAAGTTTTGAAATAACCTACTCTATATCTAGTAATTTCGTCTCTTAGTTTTTCAGCACTTATAGGAGCAAATCCTTTAAATAAATCTTGGGGAATAGGATTTTTAAATGCACCCACCTGAACTGTGAATATTAAACCATTAGGAATCCTAGGATTTAATGGAATAGGGTTTTCTTTTGAATAAACTTCTTTTTCAGTTAATTGAAATATTTCTTTACTAATTTCTCTAGGAGGAACAAAATCTTTGGAAAAAATATCTTCTGAATCATAAGAAACTAGGTCGGCTTTAAACTCAGGTAATTTAAAATCTTGCACTATTTCTTCATCATCTTCAATTGGCTCAATTTCTAATGAGTCTGTAATATTTAAAATACTGGAATCTTTTAATTCAATGTCATCTAAAGACATATTTGACAATAAAGCAAGAACACTATCTGCTTTTCCGGAAATTGCCAATGCTTTAATTTGATTTTTTTTAGAAGGATCTAACATTTTTAGAACAAGAGCTTGACTCTTTTGCTTACTTTTAATTTCTGTTTTTACAGAATCCATACTGTAAACAATAGCCTCTGATAGTTTTTTATTTTTTTTAGCTTCAATTTTTAAATTTGTATATGCACTTATCAACTCTTTTTTTACTAAAATATCGGTTTCTACTTTAGACTTTTGTTCTAATGCATCTGCTTTAGCAACCATTTGGTCATATAATTTTAAATAGCCATCTTTTTTAAATTTTAACTTTTGATTCTCTTTCTCTAGTTCATTAAGAGATGTTTGGTCATCATAAAAAGATTTAAATTCATTACTAGATGCTATATCAATTACTTCTGCATCAACTAAAGATTTAGAAATTTCAATATCCTCTACTATATCCATTTCAATTTTTTTGATGTTTAAAGATTTTTCTAAATAGTCAGTAGACTTATTCTTTTGAATAATCGATAAATTTTCATATTTATTAGCTCCTAGAACGTCTCCATTTGTAGATAATTCAGCAGCCTTTGCAGAGTAAACCTTAGACTCTTCAAGAGCAATATCTGAAAGTTTTTGCAATCTTTCAGACTGTTTCAATATAGTTGGGTTTAATGTTTTTACAACAGTCAATTTATCGTCAGAAAAATCTTCTTCAATAGCATTAGAATACAATTTTTTAGATTTTTTAAGGTGATTAATAGCAGTATTTTCAAACTCAATAGCTTCTTCAATTAATCTAGCCTTCTTAACTTTATCATTTTCCAAATCAGCTTCATCTCTTAGTTCAATGGACCTCTTATTAAGTTTTTTTGCAGCAACTTTATATTCTTGTGCTTGTTTGAATTTAAAATTTTCTTTTACGTTTGATTCTTTAAACTCATTTATATAAGACGATATTTCTCTATTTAAATATTTTATCTCACTATCATTAACAAATGCTATATCATCTGCAATTTTTAGCTGTGTTTTGGCTTTCTTTTTATTTATTTTACTTATTTCTTTATCAACTTTAGCCTTTTCCTTATCACTATTCATATCTAGCTTCCGTTGCTCTAATTCATCTATTTCAAAGGACATTAAATTGATATCATCAATACTTTTTTTATTTATTTCTATTATTTTATTATTTGTTTTGTTTTCATAATTATTTTGAACAAATACCACGTCTTGGTCAACTTCAGCTATAACTTGGAAATTTACAGGCTCATCTGTAGAATTATAAGTTACTCCATTTACAGTTTGACTTGTTATTTTAGGTAAATCCTTAGCAATCGGAATATCTATTGGTAAGTTCTCTACAAATTCAATATTTTTTCTTTCTTCAATAAGAGAATTGCTGGTTGAATTATTTGAAGAAGTTATTCCAGAGAGTGATGTTTCATTTTCATTAATTTTCTGGTTTTTAATGACATCTAAATTTATTGCATTTGAATCAGATAATTCATGACTATCTTTTGAAATGTTTTCACTTTTATTATCATTAGTTACTACTACAGAATCTAATTGAGGATTATTCTTATCTATATTATTCGTTGTTACAAAATCATTTTGAATTTCTAATTCTTTTTTTTCAGAAATCAATTCATCATACTGAAATGACTTAGTTTCAATATCAGATTCTAATTTTTTGATTTTAGATTCCAATTCATTAATTTTTAAATTTTGATCAGAAGATTCAACTATATTCACATTAGAATTCAGAATTAATTTCTCTTCACTTAATTGAGTTTGAAAGGTTTGCTTTTCCAATTTTTTATCTTCAATAATTTTCAATAAATCATTAGCTTTTTGCTCCAGTTCTATAGATTGATCTTGATTTTTTTCATCAGTTGATTTTTCATTTAGATTTAATACTTCATCAACTTCTAATACTTTGTCAACTTCAAGCACTTCATTTTCAATAGTTTGTTGAGCAATTTCTTCATTAGAATTCAATGTTTCTTCTTTATCAAGAATAATTTTATCTATAACACTATCGGGATACATATAAATATTTATTTCAGGATTGGACATTTCCTTTAAAACATTTGCTATAATAACTGCTTCGTTTTCTGGAGATTGATCAAAATAGTCTTTAATAATTAATTTCTCTTCCCCACTAATTTTAACCAACTCTATTTCTTGTTTTAATGCTTTTAATTCAGTTTGTGGAGGCACTTCTACTAAACCAGCATGAATTTTCTCACTTTTTGGTGTTTCAACTATAAACTTATATTTTCCCGAATTTGGTAATAGAATATTATAATTAGACTCATTATCTACATTATAGGAACCTATTAATTTGTTGGTTCTTACATCTTGAACTTTAATAGTTGCATTAAAGTCTTTTGCAAGAATAGAATTTTTAAAACTTCCTGAAATTATTATATTTTGAATTGGTAAAACTTGAACCTTTACATTGTATACATCAATCATTCCTCCTTTAGAAGATCTTTTAGATGAAAAAATAGCGTTTTTATTGTCTTTATCTACTAAATATAAAATATCATCATCTGTGCTATTTATTTTATAATCAAGATTAGAAATTGGACCAAAATTATTAGTAGAGGGATTAAAATTACATCTAAATATATCATAGCCGCCCATAGAATTATGTCCCATTGAAGAAAAATAAAAAGTCGTTCCATTGGAACTTAAAAATGGAAAATCTTCATCGTAAGGAGAATTTATATTTTCTGGTAGAATTTTTGGGGATGACCAACCACCACCTGAAAGTCGCTTCTTAAAATAAATATCTAAACCATTATCCCCAGACTCTCCATAACTTGAATAGAATAAAATGTCTTGATTTAGTGGGGGGAAATAAATGATTGATTTATGATTCTTTTTTTTATCTATTTTAGTTTGAAACTCCTCTGTTACTAAAATTTTCCCACCAATATCTTTTAAATCATAACTATAATTAAATTTATTAACAGATGTTGATTTTTTATCTACAACAATTATGTTAGAAAGATTTTTCATTAACGACTGTCCATTTTGAGACATTTTAATATACATCTCTAGTTTAAGATATTTAGCTTGCTTAGAGTTGGCAATAGATTTGTATTTTTTATAGAGGTTCAAAGCATCTTGAAATAGATAATTATAATGGTATACTCTTCCCAAATAAAAATAAGCTCTTGGATCAACTTTAGGATCTTTTATGGCTTTTTTTAAATAAGGGATAGATTTAGACTTGTCCGCATATTTAAATAAAACACATACTCCATACTTAAAATTATATTCGGAGTTGTTTTTGTTACTCAAAAAGTTAGACATATGAGGTTCGGCCTCAATAAATTTCTGTTCTTCAAATAATTTATTGGCATATTTGATTCTCTCGCCTTCATTTTTGAAGTTTTCTTGTCCTATTAGATTCCAAGAGAAGAAAATAAAAAATAAAAACCCATATGATTTAAAAGTTTTCATTTATCAGGTTTTTTTTTTAGCTTGATATTGATTTTATTTTCATTTTTACTTAATAGCCTATAAATATTAGGTTTATGAGTAAAAAGAACCAATATAGAAGTAAAAATAGAAAAATATATTAGAGAAATTGATTCAACTCTAATAACTAAAATTGTAATAATTGGGAAAGAAATTGCAGCAATTATAGCTCCTAAAGAAACGTAATTAGTAAAAATAAAAATCAATAAAAATATAATTACACACCCAATTGCAGCAGAAAAGTTAATAGCTAAGATAATTCCCATTAATGTAGCTACTCCTTTTCCACCTTGAAACTTTTCATAAATTGGAAACACATGGCCCAAAACTGCCGTGACACCAACAATAATCTGCATATTAATAAATTCTGTACTTTCAGGACTACATAGTAAAAAAGAAGTAAGAATTTTAACCGAAATCCATCCCTTTAGAATATCAATAAATAAAACCATAAATCCAGCAGTCTTTCCAATAACTCTGAATGTATTAGTTGCACCTGCGTTATTACTTCCATAATCTCTAACATCAATTCCAAAAAACCATTTACTTATCCAAATAGCTGATGGAATAGAACCAATAAAATAGGATAATAAAACAGCAAATAAATTATTTAATTCAAATATATCTTGCATTCTATTCCATAAAAGTAGCAACAAATGGGGCAACATCCTTTGCTGCTCCCATAACATATTGATAGTCTTGCATCCCTTTTTTCTTACTTTTGGTTTCGTCTTTTTTAGTATCTGAAATAATTTTATTAAATTCTTTACTGGAACTGAATGTTTTTAATAATCCTTTTTTATAATTAAAATAATAGAAATTATCTTTATCTAACTGTAAATAAATAGTGATTTCATTTCCTGTTAGCTTTTTAGAAATTACTATTTTTCCTTTAACATATTTCATCACTTGTTTCTTATTGATATTGGCTATTCCAATATCTCCATAAGAAACGTATGCCTTTCTACTAGAATTCCACCTATACCTGATATCCCCTAAAAAGATAGGGACTTCTAATTTTTCAGGTAATTTCTTTATTTTACCATTTATGTTCAAAGATGAAATCATATCGTTAGATTCGTCTTTGGAAGTAAATTCACTTAATGCCTTTTCAAAATAAGAATTCTGATAATCTAACGATCTTAGTTGTGGGAATTCTATTATTGACTTTGCCAACAGATCTAAAGCATTTGCACTAAAATGAAAATTAAGAATTGTAGATGTCTTAAAGTCTGTAGACCATTTTTTTGGATTGAATTTAATTTCTCCAGCTGGAGTTAAAGAAATCTGATCTAAATCTACAGCAAAATCAAAAACACCATCAGATTTAAGTCTGCAATTTTCAATATTTAGAGAAGAATAATTTCCAGGTAAAGTATATTCGATTAATTTTTCAGAATTGGACAATTGATATTCCTTTCTTTTAGAATCATATTTTAAAAAACCATCTGCGTTAATAAGATCTATATCATTGTCATTATTTTTTGAGGATAAAAACGTAGAATAAAGAGATAAAGAATCAGTATTGTTAAATACAATTCCAGAGAAAACATTATTGAAATTGGAGTTTTTAGTACTTGAATCAAGCTCAATTGGTATTAAAATATCTAATGGATCAATATTTGCCGAGAAACCAATCCATTGATGGGGAATATTTTTACAAGAATGAACAATTTGAGTAAATCCAGAAAATTCAAGATTAGGATTTGTAGAAACTAAATTAACGTCTCCATAAAAACCATAATTAGGACTTAATTTAAAATCTTTACTTTTCTTAATAAACCCAGTACCGATAGTTTGATCAGTAGTATCAGGACGAACCTCAGAAAAGAAAATATTTTGTTTAGTTCCGTTAAGATCTATAAAATCATAAATTCCTGATGCAATATAATCGTGTTTGGAATTAATTACTACATCAGCATCGTAAATTTCATAGTATTTAGTTACATCATTGGTCAGAATAAATGCATTTTCTAAAGGATCGATTTTAGCTTTTTTTCTAATAATTATTTTACCACTATCAGGTGAAATTCTTGAATCGGCAACTTTAATAAAATTAATTTCTTTGCAAATAATTCTTTTTTTCTTAGTATCAAATTTTGCTTTAGCAGATCCAAAATTCAAAGAATCTTGATCTGGGTTAATTGAGAAAAAATTAGAAGTTTGAAGGTCTAAATCTGTATCAATATTAATATCTGATTGAGTCTGCTTACTGTTTTCCATTTCTAACTCGTCGCTATCCATGTACCAATTGAACTGATCCATATAGCATATATATTGGTTTTCTGGAAACTTCACAAAACTTTCTCCAGTATTAGATTTAAATTCTCCTATTCTAGTTTCAAAATCTACTCTTGCATTTAGATTCTGTGTTTTTAAAGATAATTCGTCTGTATTGCTGTTTTGTGAAACCAACCTAAATTCAGAAGTGTCAGATAAAATGGCATTGGTTTCATAAGAATACTCAAAAGATTCTAACTCTCCTGCACCAAATCGCATAATTCCACTTCCTAATATACCATTATAACCTAATTTTATCTTACCATTTAAATCTGCAAGCCCTCCATCAAAAAAAACAAAATTAGAATCTATTGAATAAGCATATAATATTTCTTCTTTGGGGATATAAGATACTTTACAACCTTTTCCTTTAATTAAAGGAATTTCCGGATCTTTTTCTTGCTCTTTGTTGTTATAAGTATGGGCTATTGCCACAACTGAATCTGGAAAAAAAGTTATATCATCGGATATTGCTGTAGAGGTATAAAACTCTATAGTACCTGTCCCTTTTAACCCTTCATTTGAGAGTCTAATTTCATTATCATAGCTAGCTACTTGATCGTAAATATTAAACCCATCTAAAGGTGTTTTTCTTATAAAACCTAAGGAATAATCTGCCATAATTTGCAAATTATTTTCAAAATCTGGGAAAATTCCACCAGTTACCAATAGACCATTTAAGTCAATTCCATGGTTTGTAAAATTATCTAAACTGTCCATTAAAAAAGGATTTAAAATAAATTTAAATTTATCTCTATTATAAAGACCATTTTGTATAGAAGGATCGTCGTAATAAATATATGATTTAGTATTTGAATAAAGAATAGGATATTCGTGATATGAGGAATCTAAACCAGACTTATTAGATGAATCGTCAATTATAATACGGCATTCAAGAGATTCAATTTTAGATTGTAACCTAACTAATTTACCTTTTCTATTGGATTCTTTGTAATTAGCCCAAATGAACATAGAGTCACATTTAGGTAAATTAAGTTTAAAATCTTTATATATGAAAGAGAAGTCAAATCCGTAATACTGTGTTTTTCCGGCTGTTATCAAACCATCAAAATTGATGTCTCTATTCCTTTTCAAAGTAAGCCTTCTTCCTCCAGGTTTGATCCAGACCTTATTTTTTAGACTTAGTACAACCCTGTCAACTCCAAAAATATTTAAATCTAGAGAGTTTAAACTAAGTACTGCATTAGTTTCTGAATTAGAATTTATAATCAATACATCGTAATCCTTTTTCCCAGATCTGTTTTTTATATAATTAAATAGTTTATCATTACATGAAATAAGCTTAATTTGAGAATCATAATTTAAAAATCCTAATTCTGTTAAATTAAAAAGTAAGAATTGCAAATCATTTTCTGTCATTACCAAATATTTTGCTAATTCATCAATGGTAAATATTTTTGAGCCACAAATATCTACATATCGTTTAATAGATACTAAAATATTTCCTCTTTCATTATTAAAATTATCATAGATATTAATATCAAAAAAGTTCAAAGAAGCAAAACGAGCAGTTTTTATACTTTTTGCACCCTTGGGTGCGGAAAATTTAACCGAAGGCTCACCAACTAACCATGATAAAGTTTCAACATACATATCTAATTTATGGTAGCTATTATAAAAAGGAGCAGCGGAAATACCTTCAGTTCCTCTAGACAAAGTGAGAGATTTAGAAATATTAGAAAAAACCAAATTGGATGCAGGATGAAAAATGGAATCAGAGTCTAGGACAAATTTAATTTTTGCATTTTCTGAAATTATTTGTTCGTCATTTATTATAAATCCAATGGACTCAGCAATCAAAACTTCTTTATTGTTATAACTAATTATTAATTTAGAAAGATTGTCGAAACTCCCTGAGCCATATAATTTGCTACCACGAATTGTGAAACCACCATCAAATTCAATGTTTTTATTATTATTGATATTTTTAATATTAAGCCTTTTACTGTAAGACTCAAAAGCTGGATAAACAACCTTTTTAGATGAAATAACTGAAAGAACCTTCTCTGTTAATTTACCCATTATAGGATAATCAAAATAACTGCTGTAAAATAAAACTGAGTCGATATAATAAGATGAGTTTTTTAGACCAATATTGTAAGAATTAACTTTTGCATAATAAGTGTTTTTATCTTTTTTTGCTCTTTGCCAATCAATTTTACCACCTTTTCCTTCCCAAATAGATCGTAGAGGGAATAATTGTCCCGATGTATTACGTATTACAGAGCTGTCATTTTTAGAAAAGCATCTTAAATCAACATCTTTAAAAATAAATACTGGTTTTTTTTCAATAATTTTTATGTCAAAACTATCCTTTATCGAAACTTGCCATCTAGTTGCAGATTTCTGTGTTCTTGAGGTTACATAAATTGTTCCATCAAAAAATAGATTATTGGAAACTTTAAGAAATTCTTGAACTTTTTTATTAGTTGTTTTTTTTATAACATTATCTAAAATATTATTCCATTTTATGAATTTTTCAGAACTCATTCCTGAATTAGAATAATTATAAATAGCATCAAAATAAGAAATGAAATCTGGAAATACTCTTAATTTCTTTTCAAGCATTGAGTTTAAAGTATAATAAACAATAGCTTTATTGTCAGGCGTAAAGAAATCGCCAAACCATAAAGGTTCGAATGATCTTACGTAATTTTTTGCTTTGTTTTTATCATAAGTTCCAATATAAGATTGTATATCCTTAAGAAATTTTTCTGGTTCTGGGGTGAATATAGTCTGAGAGAAATTTTTTGAAAAAAAACTTGTAAAAAATAAAATAGCTAAATAGAATTTAAATTTCATAATTATTATTTTTTCATGACCAACAATGCCCATTCATTTTCTAAATCTGAATATAAAATTTTTAATCCACTTTTTATAGAAAAAGATTTTATGTAATCAACATCAGATTCGAAAAATCCAGAAAAAAGCACAATTGAATTTTTCTTCATAGCATTTAAAATATTTGTAAATTCTTTAAATATTATGTTTCTATTTATATTTACAAAAAGAAAATCATACTTTTTACTGGGAATATTTTTTCCTTCTCCACTTATTATTTTAATGACTTTACAATTATTTGTTGCTAAATTTTTATATGCATTTTTATTTGCATTTTCATCAATTTCCACTGAATCAACTTCCTTAGCTCCAAGCTTTTCTGCCAATATGGATAAAATAGCTGTCCCAGAACCAAAATCTAATATGGTTTTATTTTTTAAATCTTGCTTAAATAAATCTTTTGCAATTAAACGAGTAGTTTCATGGTGACCTGTTCCAAAAGACATCTCTGGATTAATTATAATATCGTACTTTTTAATGGAGGGTTGGTGAAAAGAAGCTCTTATTTGGCAATCTTGATTAATAATAATTGGTTCAAAATTACTCTCCCATTTTTTGTTCCAATTTTTATGTGGATGGATAAGTGATTTAAAAGAAATAATATAATTACTGTAATTATCTACTATACCTTGAAGCTTTTTCTCATTGTAATTAATTAGAGCTATGTAGGAACTTAGAATATTATGTTTTTCTTGAAATGCATCAAAACCTAAATCTGCAATTTCTTGGATAAATAAATCTATTATTGGAACTCTTTCTTTTAAAACGAATTGAATTTCTAAATAGTCCAAACTAAAAAGAATTTATAATAGATTCAAAGCTTTCTGAATCTAAAGAAGCCCCCCCAATTAATCCACCATCAATATCTTTCATAGAAAACAATTCTTTGGAATTAGAAGGTTTACAGCTTCCTCCATAGAGTATAGATGTTTTATCCGAAATATCTTTACCAAAAGCCTCTAAAATAAGACCACGAACAAAAAAATGCATGTCTTGAGCATCCTGAGGGTCTGCTGTGAGTCCAGTACCTATAGCCCAGACTGGTTCATAAGCGATTACAATTTTACTAAAATCTTCACTGGATAGGTTACTTAGAATTTGTGAAAGTTGAGACTTTACAACTTTAAAGTGATTTTTACTTTCTCTATCAAAAAGAGATTCTCCACAGCAGAATATTGGAGTGATGCCATGCTTTAAAAGCATTTCAACTTTTTGAAAAATAAGTAAATCTGTTTCTTTGTGAAAAGTTCTTCTCTCTGAATGTCCAACAATTGCGAAGCGCAAATTTATTGAGGAAAGCATTTCTGCAGAAAATTCTCCAGTAAAAGCTCCATTACTATTAGCAGAAACATCTTGAGAAGAGATACTTACATTTGATGCATTACTAAAACTATCTAAATATATTGAAGCAGGTGCAATAATAACCTCTACATCGTCTGGATAAGATTTAGATTCTAAGTCATTATATAAAATTTCTGCTTCCGACTTGTTAAGATTCATTTTCCAATTACCAGCAACAATTTTTTTTCTCATTTTTTAAAACTATTTAAACTATTTATAGTCAAGTGATTTAAGAAGTAATTTAGGGTCAAAGGCATTCTCATTAATACCATTAAATTCTTTCAAAACATTACCATTCCACATATAAAAAATACCTGGTGTATCTCTCTCCCAAGTTAGAACATCGTAAAAAGTTGAAATATCTAATACAATATAATGGTACTGGCTTCCTGCATATTCAAAAAATTCAGGTATTTTATCAACTTCTTCATCCATAAAAACAATTTCAACTTTTGGAAAATTCTCAACTATTTTAGACAACGAGTCAATGGATCTAACAGCAGCTCTACAATGGTCACAACCAGGTGCAAAAAAGCACAAAATAAGTCTTCCATTATCAGCAAATGGTAAGGTTTGACTAAATTCAGATTTGATTTGTTTTGGACCTTCTAGAATTAAATCTTCTTGCACTAGATAACTATTAGAATCAATAATAATATTATCGGAACTTTTTATTGGAACTAAAACCATTATTCCAACAATAAAGAATAGATATATCAAAAAACCGTAAAATATTTCAATTTTCTTTGATCTGTCATTAGGAACTAATTTAATGAGGATCATCAATAGACCGATTGCAAAGATATTTTTTAAAATGGCTTCTAGAGGTGTCATAGGTAAAAGAGTACCGAAACAACCACAATTACCACTATTGCCAGTTAAATAAATTTGGATGGCTAAATGAATACAAAAAGCCGCAAGAACAAATACAGTTAGAGGAATAACAATTCTTTTTAAATAAAACGGTAATAAAATTAATATTCCAATCGAAAACTCTAAGGCAATTAAAATTCTAGATAAGTAGGAAGATATTTCGGAGCTAAAACCTAATGGAACTAATTGTTTTGCTTCAAAAGTTGTTATTGAAAAGTAGGCAGAAGGCTCGTGATATACTTTTGCATAAGCAGATATCAAAAACAACAAAGAAACTACAATTCTTATTACCCAAATACCAATTGATTTATTGTTCATAATTTATCTAATTAAGGTGAATCATTGCAAAAACACTGTAATTAATCATATCGTAATAATTTGCATCAATTCCTTCTGAAATTAATGTTTTTCCTTTATTATCTTCAATTTGCTTAACTCTTAAAACCTTCATTAGAATTAAATCAGTCAAAGAAGAAACTCTCATATCTTTCCATGCCTCACCATAATCATGATTTTTTTGATGCATTAAATTCTTAGACATTGATATTTTTTGATTGTATAATTCTATCACCTCTTTCGAGGGGATATCCATTCTTTTATCGCTTTCTAAATCTATTTGAATTAAAGCCATAATACAATAATTTATTATTCCTATAAACTCAGACACTATTCCTTCATTAACTTTTGAAGCACCTGTTTCTTGAATAGTTCTTATCCTATTAGCTTTGATGAAAATCTGGTCAGTTAAAGAACTTGAACGAAGAATTCTCCAAGCAGTTCCATAGTCTATGGTTTTCTTTTTAAAAATCTCAGTACATTTGACAATAACGTTATCGTACTGTTCAGAAGTATTTGACATAAATTTTAAAAATAATTTTTACGCTTGAAAGATACATATTTACTTGATAATTATTCCATTAATTTTAAGGGAAATCTCATAAGTTTGACAAGACCTGTGGTGATGAGTATTTTAAATACTACTCCAGATTCTTTTTTTGATGGTGGAAAATACAATTCCATCGAAAAAGCACTTAAAAAAGTAGAGAAAGATTTAAATCAAGGTGCAACCATTATAGATATTGGAGGATATTCCACAAAACCAGGGGGGAATATTGTAACAATTGACGAAGAAATTAGACGTACAATTCCCTACATAGAAAAAATAGTTGATACTTTCCCAGATATAAATATTTCTATTGATACTTTTAGAGGAAAAGTTGCTGCTTTAGCACTAGATGCTGGAGCTGGAATGATCAATGATGTATCTGCTTGGAATATAGACAAAGAAATGTTTGAGACTATCAAAAAATACAATGTGCCTTATGTTCTAATGCATATGAAAGGGGAACCAAAAAACATGCAAGACAATCCTAGGTATGAAAATGTTACGAAAGAAGTTATTAAATTTCTTTCTAATAAGATAAATAAACTAAATTCTAATGGAATAAATGATGTTGTAATAGATCCTGGTTTTGGTTTTGGTAAAACAAATTCAGATAATTATAAATTATTGAAAAATATGGAATTTTTAAAAGTGCTAAAAGCACCAATTTTAGCTGGAATAAGTAGAAAATCTATGATTTATAAAACATTAAAAATCAATAAATTAGATTCTATAAACGGAACTACAGCTTTAAATATGTTTGCGCTTTCAAAAGGCGCTAAAATATTAAGAGTTCACGATGTGAAACAAGCTATGGAATGTATATATTTAAGTGAGGAAATTAATAGCAATTAAATGAAACTTTCTGTTGTAAATACTGGTTACTTTAAATTAGATGGAGGTGCAATGTTTGGAGTTGTACCAAAAAAATTATGGATTAAAACTAATGTTCCAGATAAAAATAATCTGTGTACATGGGCTATGCGTAGTTTAATTATTGAAAATGGAGATAAATTAATATTAATTGACACTGGGATTGGCAATAAACAGAAAGATAAATTTTTTAGCCACTACCACCTTCATGGTGATGATAGCTTAAAAAGTTCTATAATAAAATCTGGGTATTCTTTAGATGACGTAACAGATGTAATTCTAACCCATTTACACTTTGATCACTGTGGTGGAGCTGTAAAATGGAAAAACAATGACAGAAAAATTTTAGAACCTGTTTTTAAAAATGCTACTTATTGGAGTAATAAAAATCACTGGAACTGGGCAATGAAACCCAATCCCAGAGAAAAAGCATCTTTTTTGAGAAATAATATATCTCCAATTGAAGAGAGTGGACAATTAAAGTTTATTGAAAAAAAGGGTCAATTAACTAAGAATGTATTTCAAAATATAGATGTTTTTTTCGCAGATGGTCATACTGAGAGTCAAATGATTCCTATAATTAACTACAACGGACAAAAAATAGCATTCATGGCAGATTTATTACCAAGCATTGGACATATACCACTTCCTTACGTCATGGGGTATGACACTAGACCACTTAAAACCCTTGAGGAGAAATCTATTTTTTTAGAACTTGCTTTAAAAAATGACTATTTACTTTATCTACAGCACGATTCTATAAACGAAAGCTGCAAACTACAATCAACAGAAAAAGGAATACGACTAAAATCTACTCACCCACTTACCGATTTTCTTTAAATGCTGAATAAAAAAGAAATAAATTCTTTAGCTATTCCAGCAGTTCTTTACAACATCACTGAACCTCTTATTGGATTAGTAGATACCGCTATTATAGGTCAAATTGGTGAAGACTCGACCATTGCTCAGGGTGGTGTTGGTCTAGCTGCAGGACTAATTGCAACATTAGTGTGGGGATTTGCTCAAATGAGAACCTCACTTTCAGCTATTATAAGCAGACAATTTGGAGCAAATAAGATAGAAATTATTAAATCTTTAGTTCCTCAAACTATTTTATTGACTTTTTTTACTGGACTAATATTATCTATTTTACTTATTACAAACTATAACTTCCTAGCAAACTTAGTATATGGTGAAATAAACACAAATACTTTCAATTACTCTAAGGAGTATTTTATAATTAGAAGTTATGGATTACCTATCAGTCTTTCCATTGCTTTGTTTTTTGGAGTTTTTCGAGGTTTTCAAAATACCTACTGGGCAATGTATATCTGTTTAATAGGTGGATTTAGCAATATTATTTTAGATCTTGTTTTGGTATTAGGGATAGAACATCTAATTTCTCCCATGGGTGTTAAAGGCGCAGCCTGGGCATCGGTTTACTCCCAATTATTAATGGTTGTTCTGTGCGGAGTGTTTTACTTAAGAAAAACCCCGTTTAATTTTAAAATAGATATTAAAATAAGTCCATTTTTCAAGGAAATGCTCCAAATTTTCTTCAATATGTTTGTTAGAACAATGGTTTTAAATCTAGTATTTCTAATCTCCAACAGATATGCCAATAGTTACGGAAGTAGTTCTCTAGCTGCATACACTATAGCTTATAATATTTGGATATTTAGTGCTTTCTTTATTGATGGATATTCAAATGCAGGTAATGCTCTTGCTGGAAAATTTATAGGGGAAAAAAACAAAATAAAACTACAACTATTAGGAAAGAATTTATTAAAAATAAATATTAAAATAGCTATTATTTTAATGGTTATATATACCATTTTCTATCCATATATCGGGAAATTATTTAATCCTGAAGAAAATGTTAATATAATTTTCAAAAGCATTTTCTGGATGGTAATTATAGCACAGCCATTTAATTCTATTGCATTTACTTTTGATGGGATTTTTAAAGGTCTTGGAAGAGCTGTAGATCTTAGAAATACGCTAATAATAGGAACATTTATCTTCTTCGTGCCCACAATATATTTTCTTGACTTATTTATTCCAGAATTAATTACAATTTGGATTGCCCTTACTCTATGGATGATTTACCGAGGAATGTCTCTTCTTATTAAATTCAATAAAATTGTCAATTCTTAAAAAGAATTCTTTCTGAGAAAACTTTTCCATTTTCTAACTTGACACTTAAAAAGTATAACCCAGAAGATAGATTTATATCAATTGGTAATTCATTATTTCCACTTTGCAAGGAAATATTTTTTCGAAAAATCACTTCACCCCCAATGTTAGAAATAAAATATTCTATATTTTGAGATTGCTGTAAACTTATTTCACTTATAAATGAACCACTAGTTGGATTTGGGAAAGATTTTAATTTATATATGGAGTTCCCCTCGCTAATTCCAGTATTATCAGCATTTACATAAATAAAAAATGTATAGTCCATTGAAAAAGTACCATTGTAAAATCTAGTAGTTATAATATAAGGTTCGTCTCTTACATCGTTATTATTTGGGATCCAGGAAAGATTGAACTGTTTTTGATACGGATTATTGCTTGAAATAATTGTATAGGTCATAGGGTTTAAGCTATCGTCAAAAATTTCACCTATACCATCAAAAGCAATAAAGAAAGAACTGCTATCTATCACTGTTAAATCTATAGTAATAGAATTATTTGCCATAGACTCAACAAAAGGAATTCCATTTGAATCAATAGTAAAATTATTTAGATTTGAAAGAGATGGTAAGTTTCCATTTGGAAGTACAATAAACTGCATATCTCTTCTTATTTCTCCTAATTTTAATCCATTTCTATATTCTTCACATATCACCGTATAAACATAGTTTCCAGAAACAGATGCTGTCCATGACAATTCACCTGTATAGGAATTTATTGTCAAATCTCCTCCGGTTAAAGAAGGTGGAAGTGTATAACCAACAATAGGATAGCCATTAGGAAAAGCCCCAGAAACATAATCATATGGCACGTCCAATGACCAGCTTAAAGAGTCTCCTTCTTCATCAAATGGCAATGGATTATATTGCCAAGGTGTATTAACAGGAAGACATATTACAGGGGGAGAAAGAAAATACGGAGAAGAAGTAGTAGTTGTTAAATCTACGGTAAAACTACAATCTAAAAACATAGAAAGTGCACCGGGATTTATCAAATTAGAAATAGAGGGATTTCTACAGCAATTATTCCATGTAACTGTATAATTACCTGGTATAAAACAAGAGAAAATAGCAGAATAAAAATAAATATCAATTCCATAAGAATTATTGGGTAAAAAAGACATGTTTGGAATTCCAAAAACAGGATGAAATGCAGAACTGTCTAAAGTGGCTACAATTGTTGAAACTTGATTACCAGCTGCATCAAAAATATTTAAAGTTTGGTCATTATTCAAAAGAATTCCTGAAACATCTCTATAAAGGGTTAAAAGAATTTCATAATTACCAACTTGGTCATTTTGAACAACAATCTCTCCACCCATCAAATGAGAACATTTTCCAGAAAAACTAATTAATAGAATAAAAATTACAATAAATACATTTTTCATAATTAACAGTTTAATTTACAAAAATAT
Source organism: uncultured Flavobacteriales bacterium (assembly GCA_938075455.1). Lineage (GTDB taxonomy): Bacteria > Bacteroidota > Bacteroidia > Flavobacteriales_D > Parvicellaceae > MED-G20. The sequence goes on along the minus strand of CALJHN010000004.1, from coordinate 20,292 downwards.
ATCTAATTTAAGTTTAACACTTGTTAATTGATAAATGGTAAATCAATTTCTTGATTAATCTTAAAAAGTAATAAACATTTTATCAATGAAAATAATTTACTGAATTACCATTTTTTCTGTAAAATTATTAACCTTTACAATGTAAATACCTTTACTTAAATCTAAATCAATTTCATAAGTTGTGTTTGATTCACCTGAAAAGAATCTATTTTCAATTAATTCTCCCGATAAATTAAAAACTTTAATATTTATGGTATTATGTTCATTATTGAAAAGATTTAAAAAGATATTGCCGGAAGATGGATTGGGATAAATTAAAAAATCATGTGATTTATATTCATTAATACTAACTGAATTCCCCACTAAGACAGAATCGGAAACTGAACATAAATTACCATCTGTTAATGTTGCTACATATTTTCCTGGATTAAGTCCAGTAAGTGGATTTAAAGTTCCTCCTAAACTCCAAAGAACTTGGTAGGGCATTTGCCCTGAAACAACATTTACAAAGGCTTCTCCATTTTGACAAGTTGCACACGTTGCTGGAACAGAACTCATAAGAATTTCTGGATGATCATTTACAGTAACTACTAAATTATTAGTATCGGAACAACCAGTACTATCAATAGCTGTTAAAATCACATTATGAACTCCAGAGGAATTAAATATATAAATCCAACCTAAAGCAGAAGGATTGGGATTGAAAACTACTCCATTATCTGTCCAAACTAAGCTATCTGCTAGAGTACCTAAATCAATAAAGGAGGTTGGTTCTCCAAGACAATTAGAGCTAACTGATAGACTAATATTTGCATTGGATGCACAACAATTACCAATATTTATTGAACTTGTATTAGTTTCAAGTAGGGTTCCAGCAGAGGACTGATTAACTATTAAAACATAATTATTAGATGGAATTGTTCCTAAGATAATTGTCTCATTGTAAGGCGTGATAACCGGCAAACCTATTCCACCACAAATAATATTAATATCAATAGTTATAGTATTTCCTGAAATTAAGTAAGAAGAAGTATGAGTACAATTACTTGAAGACATATTCCCGTCAACAACAATAGATACAATATCGCAGTCGTTTGCTGGAAATGGAAAGCTTGTAACGCTGGTAATCCAAAATTGAGCATTTGATGAAATACTAAAAATTAAAAAAATTAAAGTGGTTAAAAATAATCTCATAATTTGTTTATTTATTCTAACGATTATTTTAAACCGTAAGAGGGGTTTTAATAATTTTAAGGAAACTTTTTCTTAGACCTGTCCCATATCAAGTCCATTTCTTCTAAACTCATTTTCATAAAATCCATTTTATTGGTTTTTATCTCCTGTTCTAAATAGTTAAATCTTCCTATAAACTTCTTGTTTGTTCGTTCCAAAGCAGATTCAGGATCAACTCCAATAAAACGAGCATAATTGATCATAGAAAAAAGCACATCTCCAAACTCTTTTTCAATTTTCTCATGATTATTAGTTTTTTTAATTTCTTGATGTAGTTCTGAAAACTCTTCTTTTACCTTATCAAAAACCTGTTCTTTATTATCCCAATCAAACCCCACTCCTTTCACTTTTTCTTGAATTCTGGTTGCTTTTACCATGGCTGGGAGAGATTTAGGAACTCCTTGTAAAACAGTTTTTTTTCCGTTTTTTAATTTTATTTTCTCCCAGTTCCTTTTAACATCTTGTTCATCTTTAACGACCTCATCTCCATATATATGAGGATGTCTCTCAATTAACTTATCGCATATTGAATTAATAACGTCGTTTATATCAAAGTCATTGGTTTCAGAAGCTATTTTAGAATAAAAAACTATATGCAAAAGCAAATCTCCAAGCTCACCTTTAATTTCATCCATATTTTTATCAAGAATTGAATCAACAAGTTCATAAGTTTCTTCAATTGTCAAATGGCTAAGAGATTCCATGGTTTGTTTTTGATCCCATGGACAATTTTCTCTTAATTCATCCATAATAGTTAAAAGTCTATTAAAAGGAGGTATTTTATTCATAACAACTTATCTATATATTTAAAATAGGAATAATCTTTCAGTTTTAAGAAAATATTTGATTAATTTTAAAACATGAAAACAATTCTTCTTTCTATTGGGCTATTAGCATTGTGTTTTGCTGGGATAGCAATTAAAATTATTTTAAAGAAAGATGGAGAGTTCTCAGGAACATGTGCGAGCAATAATCCACTTTTAAATAAAGAAGGTGAGTCTTGTAGTTTTTGTGGTGCATCACCAGATGAAAAATGCAAGAAGCCAGTAGAACAAAGCGTTGCTTGAATAAATGAATATGAAAAAAGGTAAAAGTGTAGGCATTTTATTTATCATTCTTGGTCTTTTGTTTTTAGCAAATAATCTTGACTTAGTAAAAGTCTCTATTGTAGAACTTATTAGAGTTTACTGGCCATTAATACTTATTTGGATTGGAATCGATAAACTTATTTCAAAATCTTCTGAAGATAAAGCTTAAAAATTACTCCATTCTTTTAGAGAATTTGCGGAATCGTAAACCATAAAACAGAAAATACTATCTGAAGAATTAGATTCTATAAAATTTATAGCTTTTTCTTTACCCATTACCATAAAAGAGGTAGCTAAAGCATCTGCGTTAGCGGCTTTTTCACAAACAACTGTTACACTTAATAGGTTATTATTTGCTGGAAAGCCTGATTTAGGATCAATAGAATGAGAAAATTTTCTTCCATTTATAACTTTAAATTTCCTGTAGTTACCTGATGTAGCTAAACTTTGATTATCCAATTCTATAATTTTTTGAAATTCAAATTCTCCGATAAAAGAACTATCTATTGGTTTTTCTATACCAACTCTCCACAATTTATTATCATGATTTTTACCATAGGATGAAAGCTCACCTCCTATTTCAACTAGAAAATTTTTAACTCCCATTGATTTTAAAAAATCACCAACCAAATCTACACTATAACCTTGGGCAACGGCATTGAAATCTAATTTAGAATTCTTGCTTTTTTTACAAACATAAGTCCTCAAACTATCTTCAGTTAAGGAAAAGTTATTTTTTAAGTCTATAAAACTAAGTAAGGAATCCTTAATAAATAAAGTATCTATAGATGGATTAGAATAGGAATAAAAACCCCAATAATTTACTAGTGGATATACAGCGGGGTTGAAAGATCTATTTGTTTTATAATATATTTCCTCAGAAATTTTAAAACAGTAAGTAAACATACTTCTATCTTTTAGACTAAGACAAGTATCCTTGGATTTATTTAAAACACTAATAAAGCTGTTAGTATCGTAAGTTGAAAGCTGATTATCTACAATTTTAAGAATAGAATCTATCGAAAAAGAAAAATCTCTTTGTAAACGGTCACTGTAAGTTATAGAGTAAGTGCTACCCTGTGCATATCCTTTAACTTTAAGAAAGTATTTCCTATTGTCATCACCAGTATCGCAACCCAATAAAACAAGAACTAAAAAAAGTAATGTTGTTTTCAGGTATTTACCCGCCAAAGTCATCAAATCTTACTTGTTCTGGTGGAACTCCCCAGTCGTCACACATTTTTAAAACTGCTTGGTTCATCATTGGAGGACCACAGAAATAATATTCTATATCTTCAGGAGCTTCATGGTTAGAAAGATATTGATCGATAACCGCATTATGTACAAATCCTGTAAAACCATCTCCTTCAGGATCGTTAATGTCTTTTTTATCCACCCAATTATCTTCAGGAAGGGCATCTGATAAAACCATGTAGAATTTAAAATTTGGAAACTCTTTTTCTAAATCTCTGAAGTAGTGAATGTAGAAAAGTTCAGCCCTAGATCTCCCTCCGTACCAATAAGAAACTTTTCTTCCTGTTTTTAGAGTTTTGAATAGTTCATACAAGTGGGATCGCATTGGAGCCATTCCAGCACCTCCACCTATGTATAACATTTCCGCTTCAGAATCGTTGATGAAAAACTCTCCATAAGGTCCCGAAATAATCACCTTATCTCCTGGCTTTTGATTAAAGATATAAGAAGATGCAACTCCTGGGTTTACATCTGCCCAAGAATCTTTGGCTCTGTCCCATGGTGGAGCAGCTACTCGAACATTGAGCATAATATTTCTTCCCTCAGCTGGATAGGATGCCATAGAGTAAGCTCTAACCACTTCTTCATCATTTTTCATGGTTAGATTTCGTAAGGCAAACTTTCCATTTTTCCAGTCATTTTCAAACTTATCAGGTTCTCCTGGATGGTCAGTAGGGTGGGCTTTAATATCCATTTCAGAAAACTTAGTTTCCCCTTTTGGAATTTTTATTTGAATATAACCACCTGCTTTATAATCCATATCCTCAGGTATTTCTACAATAAATTCTTTTATATATGTAGCAACATTATAGTTAGATACCACTGTAGCTTCCCATTCTTTAATTCCCATTATCTCTTCTTCTACTTCAATCTCCATGTCTTCTTTTACTTTAACTTGACATCCCAATCTGAAATTATCAGCAATTTGTTTTCTTGAAAAATGAGGTTCTTCGGTAGGAAGAATACTTCCACCACCAGTTAAAACTTGACAGGTACATTGAACACAAGTTCCTCCTCCACCACAAGCAGAAGGTAAGAAAATACCCTCGTTTCCTAAGGTAGTTAATAAAGTAGATCCTCCATCAACTTCGATGGTTTTGTCTCCATTTATAGTAATTTTAACTTTTCCAGAAGAAACTAGAAATGTTTTAGCTAATAATAAAATCGTAGTAAGCGTTAAAACGATAGCTAACAAAAATATGATTGGTGTAATTATTTCCATCTTTAAACCTATTTCAAATTATATTTCAAAACCCATAAAACCTAGAAAAGCTAAGCCCATTAAACCTGTAATTAAAAAAGCCATTCCAACTCCTCTTAGAGGTCCAGGAATATTAGCATATCTGATTCTTTCTCTTATTGCTGCAATAAGCACCACTGCAATAAACCATCCTACACCAGATCCTAATCCATAAACAGTAGCTTGGGATATTGTAGCAAATTGTTTTTCCTGCATAAAAAGTGCTCCTCCTAAAATTGCACAATTAACAGCTATCAACGGAAGAAAAATTCCTAATGCTCCATACAAAGCTGGAGAGATTTTTTCAACAATCATTTCTACCAATTGAACTGTTGATGCAATTACAGCAATAAACATAATGAATGTAAGATAACTTAAATTGATAGATGAAAACTCCTCACCTAACCAACTTAAAGCACCTTCTTTAAGAACATAATTTTCAATCAAGAAATTAATAGGAATGGTTACTACCAATACAAAAATAACTGCCATACCTAAGCCAAAAGCTGTTTTTACTGTTTTTGAAACTGCTAAATAAGAGCACATTCCAAAAAAGAAGGCAAAGATCATATTATCTACAAAAGCACTTCTAATAAATATATTTACTAAATCCATGATTTTATTTTAATTAGATTCTATTAAACTTGGGTTTCTAATTTTCTGAACCCATATATACACTGCTACTATTATTAATGAGGACGGAGGAAGCAACATTAAACCGTTATCCATATAACCCATCGCATATAACCCTGTTTGTTCAGTGGCATTTCCAAAAATTTCAAATCCAAATAATTTTCCTGAACCAAAAAGTTCTTTAAAAAAGGATACAATTACTAAAACCATTCCATAACCTAACGAATTTCCTATGGCATCTAAAGCAGATGGCCAAGGTTTATTTCCCAAAGCAAATGCTTCAAGTCTTCCCATTATAATACAATTGGTAATTATTAATCCAACAAAAACTGATAATTCCTTGGAAACATCAAATAAATAAGCTTTAAGTACTTGATCTACAACAATTACTAATGCAGCAACTACCACTAACTGAACAATAATTCTAATTCTGTTAGGTATCAGGTTTCTAATTAAAGAAATAGAAACATTAGCTAAAATAAGTACAAATAAAACGGCAACTGACATTACAACAGCTGCTTTCATTTGAACTGTTACCGCTAAGGCTGAACAAATCCCTAAAACTTGTATAGTAATAGGATTGTTTTCGTCTAGTGGATCAGAGATTAATTTTTTATTTTTCTTAGAAAATAAAGGTTCTCTTTCTTTAACCTTTATTTTCTTTTCTTCTAAAACTTCTGTAGTTTCTGCCATGATTTTAAAATTAAGATCTGTTCAAATTTTTAATGTATTTATGATAAACAACTAATGTTCTACTCATCATTTCTTCTACACCAACACTAGTAAAAGTACCACCACTTATACCATCTACTTGATAATCATTTAAAGGATTACCAGGTTTATTAACCTCAACAGACTGGTAAGTATCTTCGTTAGATATAAGCTTACCGATAAATTGATCCTCAAAAAAATCTTGAGATATTTCAGCACCTAATCCTGGGGTCTCTGATTTATGATCAAATACAGTTCCTGAAATTGAATTTCCTGACTCATCTATGGCAATAAAGCCCCAAACTGCAGCCCATAATCCTTTACCCATTACCGGAGCAACATAGTAGGTTTTACCTTCTACATCACATATAAACAATGGATAATTTCTAGATTTTTCATCTTTAATAGTTTTATATTCTTTTAATAAATCAATACTAAAAGCGTCCCTGGAATCTTTATTATTTAACTCTATTGAATTATCTAATAAAGTATTTTCCTTAATCTCACCGTTATAATTTAAGATCACCCTTTGCTTTACAAAATTATTAAAGATAGACCCAGCTTCATCTCTTGTAATGGATTTGTTTCCAGGAAGACAATTCAATATATTTTGTTTTTTCTCATTTACAAGATTTTCATCTTGTATAGGTTTTAAACCATTTGCAATTGCAGCTAATAAACCGCCTACTATAATTACAAGTACTATGGCAAAACTAATGGTGTAAGTATTACTGTCTTTATTTATAGCCATATTATGCTGTTTTTAATCTTTTTAATCTTCTGTTAATATTATTTTGAATAACCATGTGATCAATTAATGGAGCGAATACATTGGCAATTAAAATAGCCAACATAATACCCTCTGGATAGGCTGGGTTAACCATTCTTATTAATATACCAAGAAACCCACCTAAAAAACCATATATAAATTTACCAGCATTGGTATGAGCAGCAGTAACAGGATCAGTAGCCATAAAAACCATACCAAACATAAATCCTCCAAGCATTAGTTGATGTATAGCTGGCAACTCAAAATATCCGTTTCCACCTATTAAATTAAGAATAGTAGCCATTACAAAACCGCCTACAAAAAATGAACTTATTACTCTCCAACTGGCTATCCCTGTCCATAATAATAAAGCTGCACCTATTAAACACATTAATGCAGAAGTTTCTCCAACAGAACCAGGGATGAATCCTAAAAAAGAATCCATTAGAGAATACTTGGCTTGAAATGCTTGGGTATTTTCCAAGACTGGAGAGTCTTGCATAAAAGAAGCTAAATCTCCTAAAGCTGTTGCCCCAGAACTACCATCAACTACTCCTTCAGGATTAGCACTACTTACTAAAGAGGCATAATTCTCTCCTTTAAGTTCTGAAAAACCTGTAACCCAAACTTCATTTCCAGACATTTTAGTTGGATGAGCGAAGAATAAAAATGCTCTAGCAGTAAGAGCTACATTTAAAATATTCATTCCTGTACCCCCAAATACTTCTTTTCCAATTACTACTGCAAATATTGTGGCAACGGCAACCATCCAAAGAGGAACATCAGCAGGCATACATAAAGGAATAAGCATCCCTGAAACTAAAAATCCTTCTTGAACCGTATGGCCATTTTTAATAGCAAAAATAAATTCCACAAAAAGACCAGCACCATAGGAAACAACAACAAGTGGAAGTACTACTAGTGCTCCTTTAAAAAAAATTTCCCAAAAAGTAATAACTTCTAGTTCTCCAAGAACTCTAAAATGTTGGTAACCAGTGTTGTAAATTCCGAATAATAAACAAGGAATTAGAGCTATAATTACCAGCATCATTGTTCTTTTTAAATCAATAGCATCTCTTACATGAGAACCTTTTTTTGTTACGTGATTCGGAGTAAACATTAAAGTATCAAAAGCATCTACAAGAGGAAAAAACTTTTTGGTCTTTTCACTTGAACTAAGTGTCTTGTGTGCGTTGTCAAATATATTTCTTAAAAATTTCACTTTTTTCCTTTAAATTAAATTACATACACTCTTTGTAAATAAGATCTAGTCCATTTCTTACAATTTCCTGAACATTAATTTTTGAAGTGCATACAAACTCGCACAGTGCAAAATCTTCAGGTGAAACTTCATAAATTCCTAAATTTTCCATTTTTTCTATATCGTTGGTAACTATAGACTTTAATAACTGAACAGGATATATATCAAAAGGAAATACTTTTTCATATTGTCCAGAAACTACAAAAGATCTTTCTTCACCATTTAAGTTGGTGTCAAATTGGTAAGTTTTAGATTTAGGCATAAGCCAAGTTGGATAAGATTTAGAAGCAGAAAATCTATTAAAACCTAAACTTAACCATCCTTCACTTAAAAAGAATTTATATTCGTTTCCTTCTGGAAGAACAGAGACTTGATGGTGGTAGAAACCCAAAAAACCATCTTTATCTACCTTTTTACCAGTTAGCGGGCTACCGGATATGAATCTACTATTTTCTATAACTTTATAACCCTTTAAAATTGATTCAATAGAACTACCGGAAATTGTCTTGACATAGTTGGGAGAATCAATATTTTCGCCACCAACACTTATTACTTTATTTGCATCATACGCTCCTGTTAAAGAATATCGACCAAGAATCATGACATCTTGAGGGTTAATATACCAAACTACCTCTCCTTTATTAATTGGATCTATCTCATGCATCTGAACGCCTACATTTCCAGAAGGATGTGGTCCTTTAACGAGATGAGTTTTGACATTTTTCGCATTTGAAAAAACTTCATCAGAATTTTTTCTTATTTGAAGATGAACAGATCCATCTGTTAATATATTTAAAAGTTCTAATCCTGCATTAAATTCTGCAGACTTGTTATGCATAATAAAATCATAGTCAGGAGAAAGAGGATTGGTATCAAAGGAAGAAATAAAAATAGACTTTGGATTGTCTTCTGGGCGTGCAATTATGTCAATAGGTCTCATTCTCAAAAATGGCCATAAACCAGATTTAAGTAAGTCCGTTTTGAGCTCTTCCCTATCTAATTTAGAAAAATCTTTTGCTTTGGTATTTTTTTGGGTAAATTTTCCATCAGAATTAATGGTTACAGCTAATATTCTTCTTTTTTCACCTCTAATAATTTTATCTACTACTCCACTTGCTGGAGATACAAAAATTACTTTATCATTGTATTTGTCACAAAAAACTGGACTGCCACATTTTACTGAATCACCTTCTTTGACAAGAAGTTTTGGAGTTAGATTAGAAAAGTCAGAAGGTTTTATAGCAAAGGATTTAGATAAATTGCTCTCTGCAATAATTTTATTAGGCACACCTTTCATTTTGATATCAAGGCCTCTTTTAACAGTTATTTTCATAAATGATGAAAATTGATTTTTAATAGATAACAAATTTATAAATTTGTATTGTTTTACAATTTAGAGAAGAGTAATAATACTAAACAATATCTAATTTAGAATGATTATAAATAACATCAATGGTTTGAGATTAGAATTAATATTATTTGGATTTGTTGTGTTAATTAATAATTGTACGATGAAACAAAAACTACAAATAGTTGATGACTATTATGTTAACCCAGCAAAGAAAGAAAATACAAGCCTTTTAAAAAAAGAAGAATTACCATTTGAACAAAAAATATTTTCGAAAGATTTCAAGAGCCTAACTTTTAGAACAAAATCTTTAATACTTGGGGAGCCATTATATAATATGAAATCTAAAATCCCAATTATTATAAATTTTGACCTATTAAGAAATCATGGAGAATCAATTCAATATAAAATAATTCATTGTAATAAAGACTGGAAGAAAAGTGACATTTTAACAATGGATGCCATAGATGGCTTTGATTTAGACTATATAGACAATCAAGAAATCTCTTATGGTCCAGTCCAACAATATATTAACTATAATTTTGAGCTACCTAATGACAATACTGATTTTTTAGTTTCAGGCAACTATATAATTAAAATATTTATTGAAGGAAAGTCAGAGACTCCTTTGGCAACTTTAAAATTCTATGTTAGTGAACAAATCTCTACTATAAATTTTACAATAGATAAATCTAGAAATGTTGAACAAAGTAAATACTTACAAGCCTTTGAGATGGAATGTACTTACAATTCTAGCGATATTTTGGATCCATATGAAAATATTTCTATAAATATCCAGCAAAATCATCAAGAATTTAACCAGTATTGGTTATCAGAACCAAATTTTATAAAAGAAAATAAATTAGTATTCCTTCACTCTGAAGATCAAATTTTTAATGGAGGAAATGAGTTTAGATTTTTTGACATGAGTTCCTTTAGAAATGGCAGTCAAAGAATTGAGAATATTAGTTTTAACGATTCTATTTTCAATGTCAACCTAAAAAAAGATGTAAGAAGATCTTATAAACAATATCTCCAATACAAAGACATGAACGGCAGGTTTTTTATAAGAACTTATGATTTTGACGATGCTAATTCACAAGCAGAATACGGTATGGTTAATTTTAAATTACCCATGAAGCAATTTAATAGCGATAGTATTTATATTTTTGGGCAACTCACCAATTGGACCATAGATAGTGATTTTTTAATGACTTATGACACCATAAATAATTATTACCAAAATAAAAGCTTATTGAAACAAGGTTATTACAATTATATTTATGTGGTAAAAAACAATAGTGGATTTAGCACAAGAAAGATTGAAGGTGCTCATTTTGAAAGTAATAATGAATATATTTTAAAGATGTATTACAAAGACCCTGTAAACTTGTTAGACAGAATATTAAGCTATAAAGTGGTAAAAAGCAACTAGCTTTTTTATACTAAATCTGCTAAACCTTTCCCAACAGAAGCTCCTATGGCAACTCCCATACCGCCGAGTCTGACCCCACAAGAAACGTTAGTGGATAATTGTTTCAAAATTGGCTTCTTTTTATCTCCAATTCCCATAATCCCACTCCAGGAATAATCGATTTCAAAATTTGTTTTTGGAATAATAGTATTTCTTAATAAGCTCTCAAGTCTTGATTGTATTAAACCAGTCTGACCAAACTCCATAGTGGACTCTGTTTTAAAATCTAAATTTCTTCCACCTCCAATTAAAATTCTTTGGTCAATATTCCTAAAATAATAATACCCTTGCTCCAAATGAAAAGTTCCTTTTATATTTAAATTTTTAATAGATTTGGTTACTAAAACTTGCGCCCTAGCTGGAATTATATTTTCATCCATTAGTTTTTTTGAAAATCCATTTGTTGCAAATAACAACTTGGAAGTGTAAAAATCTCCATTATCAGTTTGGACTTTGACATTAGTATTATTTTCAGAATAATAAGTAACTGACGTGTTATTTAAAATTTTCACTCCACTTTGGAGACAAATTTTAAGAAGATGGGACATCATTTTTCCTGTATCTATTTGCCCTTCAAAACTATTCATTATGTACTTGGGAATACAATTTTCAAAACTAAACTTATTATCTTTTATATTAAAGACATTCTCTCCAAATAAAGGAAATAACATCTCATTAATATCATTAATCTTATTGACAGATTCTTCAAAAGAATTATTATCTAGGAAAAGCTCATATCCGAAGTTGTGCTGGTAATCTAAGTTTTTATCCCCTACTATTTTTCTTAAAGTTTTTAATCCCTTCCAACGACTAGAAACCAACTGAACAACTTCTTTTGTAGAATGTGTTTTTAAATCACTAATTAGCTCTGAAACACTTCCAAAACATGCAAATCCTGCATTTTTTGTACTGGCACCATTAGGAAGTAATCCTCTTTCCAAAATAATTATTTTAGAATTTGGATATTTTTCACGTAAAGATATAGCACATGTTAGACCTACTATTCCACTACCAACAATAGTAAAATCATTACCATTAAACCATTCTTTATTTTCCCAATAACTGTAATTCATCAAATATAAAACGAAAAGAAAAACAAGACAAGTATAGAAATATATCCTAAAGACCAATAAAACATATCTAATTTATAATCTAAATATGAAAATATAGTCTGATTCAAAATTGCAACTAAAAACCAGTCAACATAATTTGAAAATGGAATTAAATTATTTTTCCAAGACCAAAAATCTAGTTGGTTTGACAATGGCTCCATTACAACATCAATTAAAACCATCAAGAGAGAGGATGTTATAATGATCAAATAGTTATTTGAAAATAATTTACCAACTAAATCTCTTGAAACTAAACATAATAAAAGCCAATTTGCTCCCATTATAATTGGAACACCATCTAATTTAAATCCTAAAGAGTCACCATAAGTATAATCACCAAATAACCAACCAAAACAAACTCCTATCCATTCAGAGAAAAAAGCGATTCCATATACTAAAGACATTAAAATAGAGTCTTTTCTATTTGGTTTTACTCTATACAGGAATAATGCTAATGGAATAACAATAGATATAAAAGAGGTTTTAAGAAATAGTTCTGGCAATAAACGAATTCCAATAATTCCAGCAAAATGAATAATTGCAATAAAAATAATATCAAAACTATAGGATCTAAGTAATTTCATTTAAAATTTTATTTGCAGTATTCACCCCTGACCTTAAAGCAAGTGGCATTCCACCTCCTGGATGAACTGTCCCCCCGACATAATACAAATCTTTTATTTTCTGATCTTGATTTTGCTTTCTTTTCATAATTGAATAAATAGAATTCTGGTGATTGCCATATAAAGAACCTAAATAAGATCCTGTTTTCTTAGATAATTTATTAGGTGTTAAGACTTGTTCAAACTCTATTAAATTTTCAATATTTACTTCAAATTTATCGTAAACATTTTTGATAATTAAGTCTTTTATCAATTTAATTTGATTATTAGAAATTAGATTTTTTTGAGATGGAACATTTATCATCACAAACCAATTCTCAGAGCCTTTGGGAGCATGGCTGGAGTCAATTTTAGAAGAAATATTAATATAAATCGTTGGATCTTTGGGTATATTAAAATCCTTAAATATCTCAGAAAATTCTTTTTTATAATCTTTTGAAAAAATAATATTATGTAGCTTAAGTTGGTTAAATTCAGACTTTATTCCCCAATAAAATACTATTGCAGACGTTGACAATACAGTTCTTGATTTTCTAGACTTAGTTCCCAGTAATTGCTGGGTGGTATAATAATCTATGTTAGAGATTAGCTTTTTAGTAGTGAATCTTTTTTTACTAGTTAATATTTCAATTTTACTTTTCAGAACATTTATTTTTTCAATTTTGCAATTAAATTCAAACTCTACTCCTAAGTCTAAACATAAACTTTCTAAAGCTTTTGGGATATTAAAAATACCACCTTTTGGATAGAACCCTCCCAAAACCATTTCAACCACAGCAAGCTGATTCATAAAAGCTGGAGTTTTATATGGGGAAGACCCTGTGTAGGTAGCAAATCTATTCATGATTTTTTCTAATTCAGGATTCTGCAATCTACTATTATAGCTAGCCATAGATTTAAAAATATTTGAAAATCCAGATGTTGCTATCCACTTTACTGCATTTTTAATAAAATTTACATCTATTTTTAAATCACCTTTTAAAAAAACTTCTTCTGATATCTTGTATATATTTTCCCATTTTTTAAAATATTTTAAAAACATTTGTTTATCAACACCCAGATTCTTTTCAAAATTCTCTGCAGTAGCTTCTAAGTTCCCTAATACATCTACAAATTTGTCATTTTCAAAAAAATATCTTGTTACATTATCTAACTTGATACAACTAAAATAATTTCTAGGATTTTTACCGCAGGATTTAAACAAGTGGTCAAACCAGTCGGGGTAAGTCAATAAACTAGGGCCAGTATCGAACTGATATCCATTTTTTTGGATATTTCCAGCTTTGCCTCCAACATTACTATTTTGTTCTAAAATTTTAACTTTTATGCCTTTACTGGCCAAAACAGCTGCACAAGCCATACCTCCTATTCCTGAGCCTACGATAAAAATATTCATTTTTTGATGGCAAATATGAATAAAAAAATTATTTTGATATTAAATGTTTACAGAAAGTTTTTAAAAATAAGAAACATGGTCATCTCCCCTATTATCAGCCCCTCCAAAATACTTATTTTTTTTGACTAAAATAGCATCTACTCTATTCATAGAGGAAACAAAATTAAGATTATGATTCATTGCTTTTAACTGAAAAATTAAGTTTGAATCTTTGGCAATATCGCTCTCTAATTTAATTTCGTCAGGATACCACTGATGGTGAAATCTTGGAGAATTTACTGCTTGTTCAATACTCATATCAAAGTCTATGATATTAATAATTGTTTGAAAAACAGCTGTTATAATTGTAGAACCTCCAGGAGTTCCTAAAACCATAAAAAGATTCCCATCTTTTTCTAATATAGTTGGTGTCATAGAGCTTAACATTCTTTTAGTAGGCTCCACAGAATTGGCCTCTCCTCCAACCAAACCATACATGTTTGCATGACCAGGTTGAATACTGAAATCGTCCATTTCATTATTTAGTAAAAAACCTGCACCGTCAACAATTATTCCACTTCCGAAAGAACCGTTTAATGTTGTTGTAAGTGATGATGCATTGCCATATTTATCTACAATAGAAAAATGAGTAGTTTCTTCACTTTCCTTTAAATTAAATTCGCCTGCGTAAATATTGCTACTTAGAAGTGATGAATCCATATTTATTTTATTAATCCTTTCTAAAAGATATAAAGAGTCGATTAATAATTTTTCTGGAACTTTATAAAAATCCGGATCACCAAGGTGTTTTGCTCTATCTGCAAAAGATAGTTTTTCAATTTCTGTCATTACATGAATAGATTTTAAAGAATGGAAGCCAAAATCTTGCAATGGAAAATGCTCAGCCATTTTTAACATTTGTATCAAAAGAATTCCTCCACTTGAAGGAGGCGACATACTTATAATTTTATAGCCCTTATAAAAACCTATTATTGGGTCTCTCCAAATACTTTGGTAGGAATCTAAATCTTTTTGAGTAATCTTTCCCCCATTGAGACTCATTTCTTTAACCAACATTTTAGCTGTTTTCCCACTGTAAAACCCTGCTCTTTTATGATCTCTAATAAGACTTAGAGTTTTCGATAACTGAGGAAGAGAAATTGAATCTCCTTTGGAATAATTTTCTTTAAAATAATCTGAATTCTTATTTATCCTCCCATTTGTTTTATTGAATCGATTTAATTTGTTAGCCTCCAATCTTGTCAATTCAAACCCATTGGTTGCCAAATCGATAGCTGGCTGTACTAAATCTTCCCAAGGTAATTGACCAAATTTTTTATGAATACTTATCATTCCATCTACAGTACCTGGAACTCCTACTGCAAGATGGCTGTAAAGACTTAAATCTTTTACCACTTTATTATTAGAATCTAGATACATGTCTCTTGTTGCCAGTAAAGGTGCTTTTTCTCTAAAATCTAAAGTAGAAAAATTACCATCCGTGGATCTGTATACAAAGAAACCTCCTCCTCCAATATTTCCTGCTGAAGGATAAACTACTGCTAATGCAAATTGAACAGCAATTGTTGCATCTGCAGCATTACCACCATTCTTTAAAATATTTATACCTATTTCACTTGCTAATGGGTGTGCGGAGACAACCATAGCTTTTGAATCAAATTTATTATCAGAGTCAATGGTTTGAGAACAAGAGATTTTGAAAAAAACAAGACAAAAAAGTAAAATTCGATAAAATTTAATCAAGTATAATCATTTTTAAAAATTAATGATTTATTTAAAATTAGTCATAATATTTTGTGGTTGGATAACTGTTGAATTTAATTAAAAATTGAAAGAATTAACTAAACTTTAACTTATTAAAAGTTATTTATTGATAATAATTTTAAAAAAAAAGGAATTTAAATTAATAAATACTAAATTTAATGATTCATTTTACTATCACTTAATTTGGTTTTTGCCATTAGGTAAAATTAAAAGGGAACAATGTTAAATTCATTGACTGTCCCGCAACTGTAAGTTGATTATGTTTTGTTTATTCGCCACTGTATTATTTATGGGAAGGTTAACAAAATTTTCAACAAGTCAGGAGACCTGCCTCATTAAGTTTTAGATAGCTTTCGTGGATTGAAGCTTTTCTATTTATAGATAGTAGTTGGTGTAATAGTTCTCAAAACACCTCCTGCATCTTTAATTTCACGCTTTGCTGTTAAATGATAAATAACAGATGTGAAATATTTTATATTCTTTTTTATATTAATACAAATAATGGGGACTTATTTTCCTCAAAAAATTGATACTTCAAAGCATCTTCGAACTTTTGAAAAAAGAACTTCAAATTTTCTTGTAAACGAGGACTTTCTAAAATCCAATAAATATCTTCAATTATCTCAAGAAAGATCTAATGAAACCATAGATCGGATTTTGGAAGGCGAAACTATCAACTATCTAAAACATTACGGTCCTGGAACTTTGTCAAGCATATCTACAAGAGGAGGAAATGCTCAGCAGACTTCATTAATTTATAATGATTTTGTAATTAATAATCCATTAAATGGAATAACAGATTTTTCGACAATTCCATCCGTGTTTTTTGAATCTGTAAATGTTTTATATGGTATTTCAAGTTCAAATTTAGCCAATGGAGCATTAGCTGGAGCTGTAGTACTTGAAGACTATCAGGGAAAAAAATCATTTATTGAGGCTGGAACAGTGCAAGGTTCGTTCGAACAAAATTCTAATTATCTAAAAATAAACTACTCCAAAACCAAATTAGAAACTTCTATGAATTTGTTTAGAAAAAGTGCACTTAACAATTATTCTTACCTAGATCTAAATGAAGATAAGAAAAACCAAGAAAATGCATCTCTTGAACATCTAGCTTTAATGAGTTCTACAAGAATTTCATTAGATAAAACTGATTTTAAAGTAATTTATTTTGGGCAAGTAATTGATAGAAAAATTCCTAGTGGTCTTTTTGAATCTCCAAGTAGTGCATTTCAAAACGATATTAATCACAGGATTTTTATTTCTTTAAATCATAGATTTTTAAACGCATATGTACAATTAAAATCTGCATATTATGACGAGAAAAACATCTATACAGACTCTATTAGATCTATTTTTGGAAATAATCCTTGTAAAACATTTATAAATCAGTTAGACTTTACCAAATCGATTAACAACTTTAATATTTTAAAAATTAACTTAACCAACTCCCTAGCTAGCTCTAATGGAAACAACTATTTAGATATTGCAGAAATAAACAGAACTTCTATAACTGGGTCATTTAAGATAAATAATCCAAAGTACCGATTAAAACATTTACTAACAACCAGTTTGCTATTCGATAAAAAATATCTTTCACCATTCACCTTTTCTTACTCCTTAAAAAGAAAATTTCACAACCATTTCAATTTATATTTCAATACAGGAAAAGTATATAGGTTTCCAACTATCAACGATCTTTTTTGGAATCCTGGAGGGAATTTAAATCTTCTACCTGAAGAAGGATATACTAGTGACATTGGAATAATTTGGAATAAGAAAATTCACAAAGTAATTTTTTCATTTGAACCCTCCCTATATTCAAGATGGATTGATAATTGGATACTTTGGCAACCAACTGGTAGTTTTTGGTCTCCAATGAATGTTAAAAAAGTATGGAATCGTGGGCTTGAAACAAGTTCTAAAATTCATTTTACAAATAATAAAATAACCTATGATTTTACTCTTAAAACTGCTTATAATGTAAGTACCAATATTGAAGTTTACAACTCTAATAATAATTCACAAGACAAACAACTTATATATACCCCTCACTACAAACTAGTATTTAAGACTCAAATAAGTTACAAGGAATTTACTTTTACCTATTTGCATAACTATACTGGATACGTATTTACTTCAAGAGATAATGAAAACTTTCTTCCTTCTTTTAATCTGGGAAGGTTGTTTTTAAGTTTCAGAGTTAAATTGAAAAATAATTCTGCAAAAATATTTTACAAGATCAACAACTTGTATAACACAAATTATCAAGTGGTTATGAATAGACCTATGCCATTGATAAATCATGAAATAGGACTCAATTTTAAAATTAAAAAATAAATAATGAAAAAAATAAATTACCTACTTATCATTCTTACAATAGCATTTGGAAGCCTTAATGCTCAACAAAATGTGGCAGATTTTGAAAACCTCAATCTTTCTTCAGAATCTTATTGGGATGGTTCAGATTTATCTGGACAACATAACAACTATATATTTAGCAGTAGTTTTTCATCTGGAGATTATCAATTCCACAATGCATACGACACTACTTATGGATCTGTATATGGGTACTGGTCCTCTGGATGGATTTATTCTAACATGACTGACAGTACCACATCAGGAGCAACCAATCAATACAGTGCAAAAGCTGGAAGTGGTTGGGGATTAAGTGCTAATTACGCAATTGGAAAATCAAATTCTACCATTGTGTTCAATCAAACAGGATCTTTTAGTGTTCACGTAACTAATAGTACATATGCTGCAAATAGTATGAGAGATGGGGATTCATTTGCTAAGAAATTTACCAATGCTGATCAGGACTTTTTTAAGTTACATATTTATGGATTTTATAATGGTTCTATCTCAGATAGTACAGAATTTTATCTTGCTGATTTCACCCATGCTGATAGCTCATTAGATTATATTGTTACAGATTGGCAATATGTTGAATTATTACCTGGACCGTATGATAGTGTAAGATTTGATTTATCTTCAAGTGACGTAGGTGCTTTTGGAATGAATACACCAGCCTATTTCTGTATTGATAACGTAGGAAATTTTCCATTATCTACAGTCGAGAATTCCAAAAATAAATTCTCAGTACATCCAAATCCTTCTTCTAGTTTCATTAATTTAAAAAGTCTTGAAAATAATGATGAATATTCAATATCTATATTTAACATTTTTGGAAAAGAAATAATTAATTATTTAAAAAATCCGAAGCTAATAGATATTTCTTCTTTTGATAAGGGACAATATATTATGAAAATAGAAACTAAAGATGGTGTAATTAATGAAAGAATACTTAAGATATAAGCGCTCATTAATATTTTATTTACTGTTATTTTTTACAATTCCAGTATTGGCTCAATTTGCCCCTGCAGCTGGAGTTCAAGGAACTACTGCTGTCCATAAGGATAGCAGTGTTTTTGTAAATTGGGCGACTTCATGCTCTGTAGTTCTTGGTCAAGAGGACATTTCAAATCCATTATCTGTTTTAGCAAGTTCCGGAGACAGTTCCATGGCTATTGGACCTCCAGGAAATGGAATAGTTAGTTTAGGTGATGGTGGAGAAGCTATTTTAAGTTTTGAAAGATTTATTGAAAATGGACCTGGATGGGATTTTGCAATTTTTGAAAATGCATTTAGCGATACATTTCTAGAACTTGGGTTTGTGGAAGTAAGTAGTAATGGAACTGATTTTTTTAGATTTCCATCAACTTCTTTTACCCAAGACAGTATTCAAATTGATGCTTTTGGAAAAGTAGACCCTGCAAATATTAATAATTTAGCAGGTAAATACAGAGCTAATTTTGGTACTCCTTTTGATTTAGAAGAATTAATAAACGAACCTAATCTGGACGTAAACTCTATATCTCATGTGAAAATTATTGATGTAATAGGATCCATTGATTCTAATTTCTGCAATTACGATCAATATTTAAATAAAATTAACGATCCATTCCCTACCCCATTTCCATCTTCTGGATTTGACTTAGATGCAGTTGGTGTTATTAATCAAGGACCTTTGAAAATTATTTTAGAAAATTCTACCAATATTTTAGAAAACTTTAGAGTACTAAATGGTAGGATTGTTTTTGATTTAAAAAGTGTGAAAAAAACAGGTTTTATAGCTAAAATATATGATTTAACAGGGAAAATAATATATCAGGAAAATCATAAATACAACCTTGAAGAAATACAAAATATAAATGTTCAATCTTTTAAAAATGGAATTTATCTTCTTAATATAACCACACAAAGCCAAAGTGTAACTCGAAAATTTGTCCTAAAACAATAAAATGAAAAAATCTATTAATTTCCTTTTATTTGGTGTCATATTTATAATTTGCTCAAGTTGTGTAAAGCTAAACCCAGAGGGTA
>CALJHN010000003.1 GCA_938075455.1 uncultured Flavobacteriales bacterium | reverse complement strand
TAATCAACTTTCTTGTTATTGGTAATGTATTTATATTAAATAATTTTTAATTAAAATAATAAAATTATAAGTGTAATTTTATCATGTTTATTAAATAAAACAAATCTGAAAGTCAAAAACTTTTTTGAAAATGTGTGGTATTTTATTTTATAAAGGAACAAAATTAAAAATCAATGAATTTGAAGATTCATTAGATTTAATGAATCATAGAGGTCCAGATTTCAGCTCAACACTAAAAATTAATGATGTTTTTTTAGGTCATAAAAGATTATCAATTATTGATCTAGAAAAAAGGTCAAATCAACCATTTAAAATAGGCTGCTTCTACATAATTTTCAATGGAGAAATTTATAACTACAAGGAAATAATTACGGAAGAAAAACTTATTTTAAAAACCACTTCAGATACTGAAGTATTATTAGAACTTTATATAAAATATGGTGAAAAATGTCTAGAAAAATTAAATGGAATGTTTTCATTTGTTATTTACAACTCTGAAACTAAAAATTACTTTATAGCTAGAGATAGGTTAGGGATTAAACCCCTTTATATTTATGAAAAAGGACAAGAAATATTAGTTTCTAGTGAAATTGCTCCAATTCTATCATTAAGAAAATCTGAACTTGATGATTTTGCGATAAGGCAATATAAGAAGCTAAGAATGACTGTTAAAAACCATACATTATACAAAGATATTTCATTTTTTCCACCAGCTCACTACAGATTAAATCAAAAAACCTATAGATATTGGGATTTAGAAATAAATGAAAAAGAAAATCCTGATGATGAAGAGCTGAGAGATTTAATTAAAAATTCAATTATAATTCGTCAAAGAGCAGATGTTGAGTTTGGTACTTATCTTTCAGGAGGTCTTGACAGTTCTATATTAACAGCAGTATCAAATCCAAATCATTCTTGGACTATTGGCTTCGATATTCTTAATGAATTTGATTGGAGTGAAATAGTTTCAAAAAAAATAGGCACAAATCACCATGCCATAACATTTAATACCGATAAATTTAAAGATATCACTAAGTGGATGGTTCTAAAAAGAAAAGAAACTTTGTGTGTTCCAAATGAGGTTTTGTTATATTCTATGACAAAACAAGTTAAAAAATACAATACCGTTATATTAAGTGGAGAAGGTGCAGACGAATTATTTTGGGGATATGATAGAATATTTAGGTGGGCTAAAAATCAGAAAGAACTTTCAATTTCTGGTTTTGATGACAAATATTGCTATGGTACTATAGAAGATAACGAAGTTATTGATTTTGCTTTAGAGAATCTAGGGGGAAAGTCTACAATTGATAAATTAGCATATTATTTTCAAATTACTCATTTACAGGGTTTACTTCGTAGATTAGATAATTCTTCAATGTTGTGTAGTGTTGAGGCTAGGGTTCCTTTCGTGGATCATCGTCTTGTAGAATTTATGTCTGGAAGAAATTTTAATTATAGAATGGGAAATTCTTTTAAAGAACCATTAAAAAGAATTTTTTCTGAAATAATTCCTACTGAAATTATTGATAGAAAAAAAATGGGTTTTCCGGTTCCTTTAAATGTTATCTTTAAGACAGAAACTCTTTTAGAGGGTTGGGATAAATGGTTCACTTACAATTTAAAATTATTAAATAGTTAATTATGATTATAGGGTATACTACAGGTGTATTTGATTTATTTCATATTGGTCATTTGAATTTATTAAAAAATGCAAGGGGCCTTTGTGATAAATTAATAGTAGGAGTAACAACAGATGAATTAGTTAGCTACAAAAATAAAAAGTCAGTTATTCCATTTGAGGAGAGGATAGAAATTGTAAGAAATATTAAATATGTTGATGCTGTCGTCCCACAAGAAAATATGGATAAAATTGAAGCATGGGAGAAGCTAAAATTCGATATAATGTTTGTTGGTGATGATTGGTACAAATCATCTAAATGGAAAATGTTTGACGCCAAATTTAAAGAAAAGAATGTAGAAATTGTATATTTTCCATATACAAAAGGGACATCAAGTACTTTAATCAATCAAGTCCTTAAAAAACTTAGAAGTGAATAAATAAATTTGAAACTTAATTAATTATTAATTGCTTAATAGAGCCAAATAACAACAAAAAAAACCCTTATGGGAATTATAGCAAAACAAAGTTTAAGAAATATTATAATTCTTTTTCTTGGTGTTTTTTTAGGAGCGTTAAATATTATATTTCTTTACCCAATAGTTCTTTCAGAAGTTGAATTTGGTCTAACAAGAATATTAGTGACTGTCTCTATTTTAGCAGCTAATATTGGAGCATTTGGAACCCCCTCAATTTTGATAAAGTTTTTACCATTTTATAAAAATACTAAAGCTACTAAGAGCAAACTTCTTTTGCACATTTTTAAAGTCAGTTTCATAAGTATGATTGTTGTGTTTTTAATTCTTTTATTCTCAAAATCTATTATTCTTTCATTTTATGATGAAAATGCATCTTTTTTTGGTGATAAATATTTTTTAATATTTCCACTAATTTTTCTAATTATTATTAATTCTTTGATTAGTAGCTATTGCAAAGGATTATACAAATCAGTATTACAAAACTTTCTTAATGACATTGCTATTAGACTAATTCATACATTACTTTTAGTTATGTTGTTTTTTAAATTTATTAATTTCGATTTATTTCTTTATGGATTCATTGGTGGATATGGAATAGTCTCAATTTTTTTATTCTTCTATTTAATAAGTATAAATGAATTGACGTTTTCAAATTTAAATGTTGAAAAAATCAATAATTCAAAAGAAATGATTACTTACGGAGGAGCTAATTTTCTTAGTGGTATAGCCGGTAACTTAACAAACAGAATTGATTCTTTAATGATTGCCGGAATGGTAGGCTGTGCATTATGTGGAGAAAACAAAGGTTTAGAATCAGTAGCTATATACTCATGGGGATTATATGTTGCATCTTTAATAGAAATGCCTGCAAGAGCTGTCACTAGTATAGCTCTACCTTATATAAGTCAATTTTGGAAAGATGATAACTTGAAAAAAATTGCTGAACTATATAAAAGTTCGGCAACATCACAACTAATTGTTGGAGCACTTCTATTTTTAGGAATATGGATAAACTTAGATGTTCTTTTTTTAATTAATCCTAAATTTCAAGAAGCGAAGTGGGTAATATTTTTTGTAGGACTAGGAAAATTAATACACATTTCAGCAGGACTTAACGGAAGTATTATCTTAACCTCAAGATATTACTACTACAGCACAATTTTCATGATTATTTTAGTATTTATTACATTTTTAACCAATTTAGCCCTTATTCCGGAATATGGAATCGTGGGAGCATCTATAGCAACTGCCATTTCTATTGTAGCCTATAATATAATCTCATTTTTATTTTTAAAAATTAAATTCAATTTACAGCCATTCTCTAAAGGAACAATAATAGTAATTTTAATTGCCCTTATTTCCTATTTAGCAGCTAAATATGTACATATAAGTGAGTTTTTAATTGCAGATTCGTTAATTAAATCGTTTATTTTACTTTTAATTTTTGTACCCTCTATTATTGCTACAAATGTTTCAGAAGACATTAATAAAATGTTTAGGAAGTTATTTTCAATTATTAATTTCAATAGTAGAAAGCAATAGTAGATTCTAATAATTTTAAAAAAAGGCTTTATTTAACTTTCATTCTGGAAGCTAAATATTTTTTTAACTTCTTTAAATTCCATCCTACTTGCAAACTTTTATATTCATTTTCTCTAGACTAGGTATTTAAGCATTTGTTACCGTTTTTAAACGGATATAATTACTTTTACTTAGTTTTTATAAATTTTAATTGGAACAAATACCAGCTATGGGACTAAAATCAGATAAACTTTGTCTAGAATGTGAAACTCCTCTAATTGGAAGAGTAGACAAGAAGTTTTGTAACGATATGTGCAGAAATTCTTACAACAATCTACTCAATAAAGATGCCAACGAATATGTAAGAAAAGTAAACGTTATTCTAAGAAAAAATAGAAGAATTCTTTCTTCTTTAATGAACGGGTCCGACAAAGGAAAAGCTACCAAAGAACAGCTTCTACTAAATGGTTTTAATTTTTACTATTACACCAATATATACCAAACCAAACAGGGCAAGAAATACTATTTTAATTACGAACTAGGCTATCTAGAACTAGAAGAAGAACAATTTGCACTAGTAAAAAAACAAGACTACGTTAAATAATTATATTTATAGCCAACTACAATTCTTCTATGAAAAAAATTATAATCATCAATGGACCAAACTTAAATTTATTAGGTAAAAGAGAACCAAAAACCTATGGTAATAAATCTTTTGACAGCTATTTCAAAGAACTAGTAGCAGATTTTCCAGAAATGGAATTAACTTATTTTCAAAGCAATGTGGAGGGAGAAATTATCAATAAAATCCAAGAAACAGGCTTTTCCTTGGATGGTATTGTTTTAAATGCCGGAGGATACACCCATACTTCGGTAGCAATTGCCGATGCAATTGCCGCAATAAAAATACCAGTTATTGAAGTCCATATAAGCAATGTATATGCTAGAGAAGAATACAGACACCAATCTATGATGGCAAAAAATTGCAAAGGAGTAATTGCAGGATTTGGACTAGATTCTTATAAAATGGCAATTAATTCTTTTTTGAAATAATTTTTTCAATTTCTCTATACAATCTGTGTAAGGGAAGTCCCATTACATTGAAAAAATCACCTTCCATTTTTTTAACTCCTACATATCCCATCCATTCCTGAATTCCATAAGAACCTGCTTTGTCCATAGGTTTGTAATGATCGATGTAAAATTTGATTTCCTCCTCACTCAAATCGTAAAAAGTGACTTCTGTAGCATCTACAAAAGAGTTAATCTCCCCGTTAAATAATAAACTTACTCCGGTGTATACTCTATGGGTATTTCCAGAAAGTGCTTGTAGCATATTAAAAGCATCTTTCATGTTTTTTGGTTTACCTAAAACTTTTTGTTTATAAACTACAATAGTATCTGCAGTAATATATAGTTGATTTTCTTTGGCTTCTTTTTCGTATGATTTGGCTTTTAAATTTGCTAAGTATAAAGCAATTTCATTGGCCTTTAACGACTTTGGATAACTTTCATCTATTTCTTTACTAACTATTTCAAAATTTTTAATAATATTTCTTAAAAGCTGGTGTCTTCGTGGAGATTTTGAAGCCAGTTTAATATCAATATTTTTTATTTTTTCTTCTAGTAAGTTCATAATAAAATATACAGCCAAATTCCAGCTGCAAGAAAATTAATTTTCAGTAGATTACTTAGGATTTTAAAATCAGACTTTTTAAAGGATTGATAGGTTTTGTAAAGAAAAGCAACCAATAAAGAAATCATCGTAAGAAAGAAAAATATATTTTGAATATTTAGAATACTTTCCAAAACACAAATAATTAAAAATCCAATACTTATTAAAACCAAAATACTCAATATTATTTTAGAAAATTTTTGTCCTGCAACAATAGCTAGGGTATAGCTCCCAGTTTTTAAATCTCCTTGAATATCTTCCATATCTTTTACTATTTCTCTTTTTATGGTAAGTAGAAAACAAAAAATTACAAATATTTGATTTAGATTTTCTGAAAGATTAAAATTTTCTAGTTCCCAAAATGTTCCTGTCAACCAATATGGAATCAAAAGAACTGTACTTGATAATAATCCTACTAGTAGATTTCCTATAACTGGCCAATGCTGAAATTTTAGAGAATATAGATAAACCAAAATATGGCTAATTATTATAAGATTTAACCAACCTGGGGATAAATCCGAAATAAAAAGAACCAATAACGAAGTAAATAAATGTAATAAGTAAAAATTTCCATAAAAGGTTTTACTTAAATCCTCAATATTTTTATTATTTATTTTGTCGCTATTTATGTCGTAGTAATTATTGATTAAATAACCAGATGCTGTTGTGATGATAACAGATGTAAAAAGTAAAAAATGGTCAATTTCAAAAGAAAAACCCTCAGAGTAGTTATGAAGCATTAGTCCCCAAAAGATTAAACCAAGCAATGCTAAGTTTTTAATTCTTATGGCTTTAAAATATTTTTTTACCATGAATAGGAATCGTCATTGATCCATTTGTTTTGAACTCTCATAGTTTGTTCCAACACATCTCTAACACAACCTTTTCCTCCGTTTATATGTGAAATGTAATCGCATACTTTTCTTACTTCTACAGCAGAGTCATTTGGACAGGTAGATACTCCCACAACATTGAGGCATGGAATATCTGGTAAATCGTCTCCCATATATAGAACTTGGCTTAACTCAATATTATTTTCTTTTAAATGTTTTTCTAAAATAGGAAGTTTTTGATGTGCTGCTAAATAGATGTCTTTTACTCCTAAACCATTAAGTCTTTCCTTTACCATTTGGGAGTTTCCGCCTGTAATAATTACAATGTGATATCCTTTTTTAACAGCGTATTGCAACGCATATCCATCTTTGGTGTGCATGGTTCTCACCAACTCGCCAGAAGAATCTAAAATGACATTTCCGTCTGTTAGTACTCCATCGACATCAAAAATAAAAGTGTTGATTTTAGAAAGTTTTTGTTTATAACTCATGATGGTGTTGTTTAATTATTTGTTTTGAGAAAATCTTATAAATTTCCTGAAGGTTTTTAAACTCTTTAAGTTCTTTTATCTGTTTTTCTATAAGTGTATTATCTCCTCTGTTAGCCGGACCCGTTTGATCCATATATGGCTCTTTACTAAGGACTGTTTCTATAGTTTTTTCTAAAAGAGTTCTTAAATCTTTAAAATTAACTTCATTCTTAATACAATACTCCTTTACCATGCTAAGTAGGTGGTAGGTAAAATTATTAGATGCAACAGCTGCAAGATGAAGTTTTTTTCTTTTAGAAGAGTTTAAAATAGAAAAATTCATGTTGTTGGAAGCACAGAATATGCTCAATAATTTTTCATCTTTTTCATTAGCTGCTTCAATAAAAAAAGGAACTTTTTCCCAACTTACTTTAGTATCTTTTTTTATGCTTTGTAAAGGGTAGATACATCCCCATCTATCAGAGATTATACCAAGACTTTTACTATCCAAACTTCCAGAAGTGTGAATTGTTAAATGGTTGTTTTTAGAAATTTTTTTAAATACTTCTTGGTATGCATCATCGCTCAAAGCAAATATATATAAATCACTTGTAGAAGTTATTTCTGAAATATTATTGGTGAAAAAAGTATTTTCCAAAACACTTTTTTCAATGTTTTTTGAGGAATTACCAAAAATACAATCAATTTTGAATTGATTTTTTAAAAATAAATGTAAGAACCCATTGGCTATATTACCAGTTCCCAATATGGTTATATTTTTTATTTCTTTCAAAATTAATTAAACACTAAATCCCTGTATTACATTACTCATAGATTGTAATAATTCTTTTTTCTTATTGTCTTCAGACTCATATATTTTTTCCTGAATAATTGTCGATCCTTGAAATAAATCTTCTTCATTGAAAGGTCCTTCTAAGTTTTCTAGAACAGTTAGTGCTTCTAAAATAACCATAAATTCTCCATCACAAGAATATTCTATTAATTCTACAATATAATCTGTCATATCAATACCGGAACTCCACATTGAAAATAAAATAAGCTCTTTTACCTCCTGATTATCTTCCATTAGATGGGGGAGTAGAAAATCAACACATTCTTTGTTTTTAAGTTCAGAGAAAATATTTTTAACTTCTTGTTTTAGCTTAATATCTTCTGTTGTTTTATAAAGTTCAACTAGTGGTGCAATTAATTCCTCATTTCCTTTGGCTTTTGTTTTTACTAGTGCTTTAGAAACTATGGAACTATTTTCACTTGCCAAATCGGCTTTTATCTGATTTATAACTTTTTGTTGTGTATTCATTTTATAAATTAAAACGGCAAAATTATAAGTTTAAATAGATATGAACATATGTATACTATTTTTTATCAAATTATCTTTTTCCAAAAATATCACTTCCTATTCTTATCATATTACTTCCTTTAGAAATCGCCTCTAGATAATCTCCACTCATTCCCATAGACAATGTCTTGAAATTTTCTCCAAAAATTGTTTTTAGCTCTTCAAAATATTCTTTTAATAAACCAAATTCTGCTTTTATTTGGTTTTTATCAGTGGTAAATGTTGCCATTCCCATAACACCTTGAATATTTATATTTCCCCAATTCAAGTGGTGCTGGGATTCTATTATTTCTCTTATTTCTTCAATACTAAATCCAAATTTTGTGCTTTCTCTAGCAATATGAAATTGTAACAAGCAGTTAATGGTTTTATTATTTTTTAAACCTTGTTTATTTATTTCGTCTAGTAGTTTTTTGGAATCTGCACCATGTATTAAATGTACAAAAGGAGCTATGTATTTAACTTTATTTCTTTGTAGATGTCCAATCATATGCCAGCGAATATTTTTTGGTAAAGATGCATGCTTATGAACCATTTCTTGAACTTTATTTTCTCCAAAGTCTAAATGGCCCGATTTCAAACCTTGTTGGATCATTTCTACAGGTTTGGTTTTAGAAACAGCAATAAGTTCTACTCCTTTGGGTAATACTTTTTTTATACTTTCTATTTTTTCATTTACCATTTAATATTTTTTTGTTAATCCAATTATAAATGTATTGATATACCTCCTGCTTATTTATTTCGTTCAACATTTCATGTCTTCCCTCATCAAAAAGTTTTATTTCTGTATTTGTTAATCCAGTAGCAATGAATTTCTTGTAAAGTTTTTGAACTCCTTTTCCATAATTGCCCACAGGGTCCATACTTCCACTAAAAAATAAATAATGTTTGACTTTATTCATTTTAAGAATATTCTTAGTTTCATTAACCGACATTACTCCAAATGCTAGATCTACAAAAAACTGATTTTTAAAAACTTGCATGCAATATGGATCATTTATATAATCTTTCACGACTTTTTCGTCTCTAGATATCCAGTCTTTTCTGGTTTTTGGTTTTTTAATCTTTTTATTGAATTCTCCCATTACCAATAATTGTAAAAGTCTTGATTTGGTTTTTTTTCCAAATAGAAAGCAATTGGATTTAGCGATAAAACTTCCCAAGTATCCTTTTAAGCCAGGGTGGGAGGCAGTTGCTGAGAATATATAGTGGTTGGCAGTTTCTGGAAAATCAATTATAAGAGACCGGGTAAGAAAAGAACCCATAGAATGCCCCAAAACCACGGTAGGAATATTTGGATTTTTTAAAGAAAAATACTCTGAAATTGTTTTTAGATCTTTTACCACATTGTTCCATCCATTTCTTAAGCTAAATAGACCAATATTTTCTATTGAACCTGCAGTCTTTCCATGTCCTCTCAAATCTGGAGCATATGCATATATTTCTTTCTTATTTAACCACTTTGCAAACTCGTGGTATCTGTATCCATGCTCGCTCATTCCATGCACCAAATGAATTAACAACTTTGGTTTTTCTACTGGCCAGTGATGAATTGTAATATTCTTCCCGTCGTGGGAGGAGAATTTTTCAAGAAAATAATTATCCTTTTCCATAGCAATAAAGGTACAATTCTTATTAAGTTGCTCAATTTACCAATCCTTAACAATTTTAGTTCTAAACATTAAGCATTTATGGACATATTTTTATTTAATTTCACCACTAAATGAGAATACTCAATTACTTATTGTCTACTAGATTTATGGCTGTTTTGCTTTTTGCAATGGCTGCTTCAATAGGAGTTGCAACTTTCATAGAAAACGAATACGATACAATAACGGCAAAAGAATTGGTATACAATGCAAAATGGTTCGAACTTATTTTATTTCTTCTTCTATTAAATTTCATTAATAACATCAGAACTTATCAACTTTTAAAGTGGAAAAAATGGTCTATTTTATTACTTCATTTTGGTTTTATTATTGCTCTTCTTGGTGCATTCTTTTCAAGATACTTTGGATATGAAGGAGTAATGTTGGTACAAGAAAAAAAGACATCCAGCGAAATTTTTTCTTCAGAGCCTTACTTGCAAATCAAAGTTCACGATGATACCATGCAGTACAACGAATCTATACAGCACTATTTTTCAAAGGTTTTTACAAAGCTACCTACTACTAGTTTTCAATTTCCTGGAAAGGGAGAAGTCAATGTGAAAGTTGTTGAGAGGATTGAAAATGCAAAAAAAGAATTTTTAAAGGACGTTCTTGGTGGAAAGACACATCTCCATCTTGTACTTCCAGGAAGAGAAAATTTATATTTACCCTCAGGAGAGGTAGTTGTTCAACAAGGAATACCATTTGCATTCAATAACAACGATAGGCAAGACGCTGTTCGTTTTTTTTACAATAATGACCAACTAGAAATATTTGCCCCTTTTGAAATGAGTAAAATAGATATGGCAAGTCTTTCAGTTGAAGATAGACAAAGCGGTAGAGAAATTCCTCAGGATACTTTAGCTCCAAATAAATTACATAGTGTGGATGTGAGGAATTTAATTTCTTTTTTGGGACAGCAAATAATGATAAGTAGTATTGAAGAGAAATCAAAATTTGAATATGTACCCTCAGATGATGAAGATTTGCCAGACGCGCTTAAAGTTGAAATTTCTACAAATGGAGATGTTCAGAATGAAATAGTATTGGGAAAAGCCGGGGTAAGACCTATTCCAACCGCAATAAAGTGCAGTGATTTATTTTTCTCAATAGCATATGGTTCAAAAAAAATTGATATCCCTTTTGAAGTAGGTCTTACTGACTTCAGATTGAAGAAATATCCTGGTTCTGAGAGTCCAAGTAGCTATGAAAGTGATATTACAATTTTGGATCAAACCAATGCTGTAAATGACTCTTTTAATTTATTTATGAATCATGTTGTAGATTATGGAGGATTTAGATTTTTCCAATCTAGTTACGACTGGTCTGAGGAGGAGAATAAAAGTGCTGGGTTAGATCCTGACATTACTATCTTATCAGTAAATCACGATATTTTAGGCACACTAGTAACATATCTAGGGTATTTACTTTTAGCAATCGGGCTATTAGGAACTTTATTTAATCCTAACTCTAGATTTGTTGATATTAGAAAAAAAGCCATTAAAATAAGAAACAAAAGAAAAGCTGTTTTCACCATTATGATTTCCTTTTTAATGTTGTCAGCTTACTCTCAAAATATAGGTTCTGATAGTCTAGAAGAAGTATATAAATACCAACCAATTCCTGAAGAACAAGCCGATTCGATGGGTATTTTATTGGTTCAAACTTATGATGGAAGAATTGAACCTACTCATACACTAGCTTATGATATTTTTCATAAGATTTCAAAAAAAAATGACTTTACCACAAGTGATAATATTTCTGTAAATCCAATGCAGATTTTTATAGATATGATTTTAGACAAACCATATTGGTTAGAGGAAAAAATAATTTATATTAAAAAAGGTACTGGTGTAGCAGATTCCTTAGGTATTGAAGGGAAATTTGCTTCAGTTAAAGATTTTTTCAATCCAGATGGAACCGAAAAATTAAAAAAGCTAGTTCAAATAAGCTTTGCAAAAAAAGATGTAGAAAAAAATGTCTTTGATAAGGAAGTTATTAAGGCCAACGAAAGAATGAATATCGTTCTTCAAACTATGAATGGTGCTTTTTTAAAAATATTTCCAATTTCCGGAGATGTAGACAACAAATGGGTGGATTGGATGGATCCTTACGCAGAACAACCTATAGATACTTTAGATCAACATCTTGCAAATATTTCTCTTTCTAGATTATTTAGATCCTATATAATGGATTTAGCTGAAGCTAAAAAAACAGATAATTATGAAACTGCTCAGTCACTTCTAAACTTTATTAAAGCATATCAAATTAAAACAGCACCCGCTAATTTGCTATTAAATAAAAATCAGATTCAAAGAGAAATATCTTACAATCACTCAAATCTATTTGTAACTGTAAAAAATTACTACGGTTATTTATCAGTTTTACTTCTTATTTTTTCTTTTTGGAATGCATTGAGCAAAAAGAAAAATCTTATAAATAAAATTGTGAAATATATTTTATGGGTTTTAATTGTTTTATTAATGGTAGTATTTGCCATGCATACTTATGCATTGGGATTAAGATGGTATATAACTGAGCATGCACCTTGGAGTAATGGATATGAAGCACTTACCTTTATTGCCTGGGGAGGAGTTTTAGCAGGTTTTTTATTTATAAGAAGTTCAAGAATAACTCTAGCAGGAACTGCATTATTGGCATTTTGTGTATTAATGACTGCTGGTCATAGTAGTTTTGACCCACAATTAACCGATTTGCAGCCCGTTCTTAAGTCCTATTGGCTGGTCATACATGTAGCTTGCATAACAATAAGTTATGGCTTCTTAGGGCTTGGTTTTATTCTTGGTCTTATTAATGTTGTTAACTACATATTCCTAAAACCAAAAAATAAAAACCTGAGAATGATTATATCAGAGTTAACCTATGTAAATGAAATGACGCTCACTATTGGTTTAGCACTTGCTACTATTGGAACTTTTCTTGGGGGAATCTGGGCCAACGAGTCTTGGGGCAGATATTGGGGATGGGATGCAAAGGAAACATGGGCACTAGTAATAGTCTTGACTTATGCTATAATTTTACATTTTAGATTGATTCCTGGTCTAAAAAGTAAATTCACGTTTAATGTTGCTTCCGTATTGGCTTTCTCTAGTGTTTTAATGACTTTTATCGGGGTGAATTATTACTTATCCAAAGGACTTCATTCTTATGCTAGGGGAGAAACACCTGTATTTCCAATGTGGGCTTGGATTACTATCGCCTCCATCTTCAGTTTAATTTTAATAGGCTGGTACAATAAGAAAAAATTAAATAAATCTGACTAATCCATTGGTATTCTGGCACTTGCACTTGTGCTTAAGTCTGCAAAACAACCTTTTTCTTCCATGAATTTCCCACTCATAGCAATCATAGCCGCATTGTCTGTGCAATAACTAATTTTAGGTACAAAGGTTTTACATCCAAGAGATTTACCTAGTTTTTCAAACTCTTTCCTAAGATGAGAATTTGCGGAAACCCCACCTGCTAAAGCTAGATCTTTGCAAGAATAATTTTTAATAGATTTTTCTAGGTTTTTTAGTAGGTAACTCACTAAGTGAGATTGATACGAAGCACAGATATCATTTAAGTTTTCTTTGCAAAAGTGCTTATTAATCTGTTCGTTTTTTCTAATAAAATTTAAAAATTGAGTTTTCAAACCACTAAAACTATAATTTAATTCTCCAGCATTTGGGTAAGTAAAATTAAATTTATTGCTGTCCCCGTCTTTAGATAGTTGGTCTATAATTGGACCCGCAGGATATCCAAGACCCATAATTTTTCCTGCTTTATCAAATGCTTCTCCAACTGCATCATCTATGGTGGTTCCTATAACTTTCATTTTTAAGGGTTCTTCTACCCATACAATTTGGGTGTGTCCACCAGAAACTGTTAAGCAGATAAAAGGAAAATTAGGTGCTGGATTGTCTTCTTTCTTCTCTTTTATGAAATGTGCATGAATATGGGCTTTCATATGGTGAACTTCAATTAGGGGAATACCAAGCGATAAGGATAATGATTTAGCAAAAGATGTACCGACTAATAAAGATCCTAATAGACCAGGTCCTCTAGTAAAAGCAATACTAGTAAGATCTTCAACAGAAACTTTGGCTTCTTTTAAAGCAGCCGAAACTACAGGAACAATATTTTCTTGATGTGCTCTAGAAGCCAATTCTGGGACAACCCCTCCATACTTTTCATGTATGGATTGGTTAGCTGTAACGTTGGAGTGTACAACTCCATTGATAAGAATTGCTGCCGAGGTGTCGTCACAACTTGACTCTATACCGAGAATGATGCTATCTTTGTCTACATTCATTATTGTTAGTTGAAAGAATACTTCAAAAATACCAATTCCATTTTAATTAGATTAACTTTTAATCTAATAGAGTTTTCAATTTTCTTGATAATATTATTCTTGTTCTTAATTAGATTTTCATTTTTTCAAAATAAAATTTCCAAAGAGGTTACAAATTATTTAAGTAACGAGATAAATTCCGACCTCAGTCTTGAAGAAGTTTCTTTAAATGGGTTTTCCAATCTGCAATTAAATAAAATATTTATTCCTGATTTAAATGGAGATACTGTTTTGTTTGTCCCAAAAGTGGTAGTGGATATCCAAGATATTAACTGGCTGGACAGGAAATTTATAATTGATCAAGTGATTTTTAAAGATGCAGAAATTGTTTTAAGAAAAAACCCTGGCAAGAAAAAATACGAAATAGAGTTTTTGTTAAATAGTTTTGAAAAAAATCAAAGAGAAAGTAACGATTATCAGCTTTTGATAAATGAATTTAAAATTGAGAATAGTCAATTTCATCACCTTTCAAAAAATAGTAATAAAGAAATTAATAATGTTGATATTCAGAATTTTAAAGTTATTAACCTAAACTTATTATTGAATAAAATTTCATTAGACAATAATTTATTTTTTTCAAAAATAAGCGATCTTAAATTTCAACATGAAAAAGGTTTTAATATATCAAGTTTAAATGCCGATTTATATTTAGATTCAACCAAGCTAAAACTAGTTAATTTAAAATTAAAAACACCAAATAGTACATTTAGTTCCGACAACATAAATCTAAATTTAGATTTTAAGAACGATTTCATAAGATTTGAAAATATGAAGTCCCAACTATCTATTATAGACTATAATTTATTTTTTAATAATAAACTAGATACTACATTAAAATTTAATCTTAAGACCAATTTATCAGGTTCCTCTTCTTCAATTAAATTAGAAGATATTTCAATTGATTATCAAAACTCTTCTATTGAAGGTGATTTTCAAATTACAGATTTTTCAAATGAGAATTTAGTATCTTATTTTTTCAATTTAGAATCCAATACTATTTTTGCAAATGATTTTATATCTCTTCAAGAAAATATAAATTTAAAAATCCCTCCATTAGCATTAAAACAACTTAAGAAAATAAATAATTTTGATTTCCAAATATCAGGAAATGGTAATAGTCAAGAAATAAAGTCAAATATAGAATATGTTTCTTCAAACGGAGAAATTTTCGGGGATTTCCATTTCTT
Organism: uncultured Flavobacteriales bacterium; assembly: GCA_938075455.1. Classification (GTDB taxonomy): domain Bacteria; phylum Bacteroidota; class Bacteroidia; order Flavobacteriales_D; family Parvicellaceae; genus MED-G20. The sequence goes on along the minus strand of CALJHN010000003.1, from coordinate 146,906 downwards.
TAAAAATAATTCATCAGAAATATTTTACCATTTTAATATTGATGCAAAAAAAATCTCAGGAATTTCACTATTAGATAATAACAAGGCTGAAAACTTCAATGCCCATTTTGAAATTGATGGAAAAGGACTTTATAGAGAAGATGTTGATTTAAAAATAAATGGATACTTGTCTGATTTCACATACAACGATTATAAATATGAGGATTTAAATATTTCAGGTGCTTTTAAAAATAAATCTTTTATCGGGAAAATGGAGCTTATTGATAAATTTATTCATCTTGACTTTATTGGAAATATAGACTTAAATAAACCAGAGACTGAATTTGATTTTTCTATGCATATTAATAATGCTTTTTTTGGAAAAATTGGCTTATTAGATAATCACCCGGAAGGATTAGCATCATTTAAAACTTATTTAAATGGTTTTGGTAATAATTGGAAAGACTTTACAGGATTTGCTAATATTGAAGATTTTGTATTTATTGAAAATGGTGAAACATATAATTTTGGAAATATTAACTTTGATTCTCAGTCAAATAACTACAATCATATATTAAATTTCAATTCTGAATTTGTTTCTTTTAATATTTCTGGAGATTTTAAGTTTGACAAAATATTTAAAGACTTAAACTATTTATATGCTACTATTTTTCCAAATTTATCAGATTCTTTAGATTATTTGCCATCCAAACAATATGTTGATTTTGATTTAGAAATTCGTGATTTTTCCAAGCTATCATCAGTCTTTTTCCCATCTTTAGATGTTGCAAAAGCATCCAATTTTAGATTTTCCTTTAATGGAGAAAAAGAACTAATAGATTTTAGTTTAAACTCTAAGAAAATTCAATATGACAACTTTGTTTTAAATAACATAAATCTTAAAATTAAAGATCAACAAGGGATTTATTTAGATAGTAATTTAAAATTTATTTTATCAATTGATGAGTTTAAAAATAACCAAATACTTAATTTCCAAAATATTGAAATAAATTCTAACGCAAAAAATAACATTGTAAACACCTCTTTAGTTTGGAATAATAACGATTCTCTTTCTTTTGGTAAGGTAAGTTCAATTATTGATTTTGAAAGTTCAGAAACGATTTTTGCAAATCTTGAAGAGTTTTATCTATTTGATAGCTCTGTTGGTTATTGGAATATGAAAGGGAATCCTTCTATAAATTTTATCCAAGATAAATATTCTATTGATTCAATTTTACTTTCTAATGCTGATCAATCTATAATTTTAAATGGAAATATTGGTCCAAATATTGTTGACAGTTTATCACTTAAAATTCAAGATTTACAACTGAGTTCTCTTCCGATGTTGTTCGAAATCAACAAAAAAAATACAGCTATGGAAGGGGTTTTAAATGCCCATTTTAATTTTCAATCATTGCTTTCTAAACCACAATTATTTAACGAGTTAAATATTGATAATTTAATATTTAATTTAACCCCAATTGGAGATGTGAATTTCCATTCTTTATGGCAAGAGAATTCTAATAAATTTATTCTTAATGGAGGATTAGTTAATGAAAACAACCATAAGGAAATTCAATTAATTGATTGCTATTTTTATCCCAATAATGATAAAAAGTTAGATGGTATAATCAAATTTGATAGAACTAATATTGACTTCGTAAGTCCTTTTCTTCCAAATACCATTCTTTCCAATCTTCAGGGCCTTATTTCTGGCGATTTATCCATTTCTGGTGATCCTTTTCATCCTAAATTCAACGGATTTTTGAATTTTAATAAAGGAGAATTAAAATTAACAGAATACAATACTCAATTTAAAATAAATGGTAACATTTTGGTGAAAGATGATGCAATTGAAATTTTGGAGGGTAATTTTTTTGATGAACTAAATAATGTTGGTAAAATAAATGGTAAATATCACCATGATAATTTTATAGATTATTCCTTAAATATTTCTTTAGAAATTGATAAACCTGTAATGGTAATGAATAATACATTTTCTGAAAATCCATATTATTATGGCAAGGTATTTATGACTGGTTCAGCTGATATAAGTTACGATTCTATTGAAAATTTATCAATTTATGTAAATGCAATAACTGATGAAGGAACCTCTTTAAATATTCCATTATACGGTTCTTCAGAAGTTGTTCTTCACGATTTCATATCATTTATAAATAAAGATACTAATAGTTCTGAAACAATTAAAAAACAAATTTTCTCCAAAGAGAAAATGAATATTGATATTGATTTAGAAATTACAGACCAGGCAGAGTTAAAGCTGATATTTGACGATTTGGTTGGAGACGAAATGAAATCTAATGGTCAAGGGAACATCCAATTAAACATTAATCAAAATTATGATTTAACAATGTATGGTAATTATACAATTAATAAAGGAGAGTATGTTTTCACATTGAAAGATTTTATAAATAAAAAGTTTGATTTAATAAAGGGAGGCAACTTAACTTGGCTCGGAGATCCTTACAATGCCAAAATAGATTTGAGTGCTAGATATCTCCTTAGAACTAGTTTATATAATATAATGCCAGAAATAGATAGGGAAAACTGGAAGCATAAAAGCATAGTGAATGTTGATATTGATTTAGAAAATAATCTAATGAACCCAGATATTCTGTTCAGTATTGAGGTTCCTAATGGAAACGAATCGGTTAAAACAGCACTTAAAAGAGTTTTATCCAATACAGAAGAGCTTAATAAGCAAGTATTTTCTCTTTTAATTTTAAATCAATTTATTACTCCTAACCATCTTAATTTAGGTAATAATGTGAAGTCTTACGATATTTCAACTAGTGAAGTATTGTCTAACCAGTTAGGAAATATGATTTCTTCATTTACAGATGAGTTTGATATAGGGTTTAACTACACTTTAGGCAATCAGTTATCCAATGAAGAATTATCTGTTGCAATGTCTACTCAGCAATTCAACGATCGTTTAACTGTAGAAACAAATTTAGGAATGTCGCAATCGAATAATATTACTCAAAATCCAAATTCATTTATTGGAGATGTGAATATCGAATATAAACTAAATAGTAAGGGCAATATTAGAGTCCATGCCTACAACAAGTCCAACGAATACAATCTTTCAAATCAAAATCAGTCCAACTACACTCAAGGTTTTGGATTATTTTACAAGCAAAGTTTTGATTCTCTTGGAGAGTTGTTGTGTGAAATGAATAACTTATTTAAATCCAAGAATAACAAATGTCATTATTGCGATATCAAAGAGCTGAGGAGAACTAAAGGGTTTATTGATTAATATAAAGTAAGTTGTTCTTGTTTCTAAGAATGCTTTCTTCTAAAATCATTTTTTTCAAAATAGAGTTTAATCTATCTTTTTCAATCACTTCTTCTAGCTGTTTATATATAAAGCTTGGTGATAAGGGTTCGTAATTTAAAAGGAAAACAACAGCGTTTTCTACTATTTTTTCAGAATTATTTTTAATTCTTAAGCCTATATTACAATTGTCACAGTTTTTACATTTTTCACTTTTATGTTCTCCAAAATAACTCAGTAGGTTTATATTTCTGCATTCTATTTTCTGATTTACATAGTTAATTAAATGATTGGCTTTTTCATTTTTAACCTTTTTGAAATTCAAAAAGTTTTTGGAAAGACTTAAGTGATTTATGTTTGGTCTTGGAGTTGAAAAGTTAATGGTGTTGTTAGATGTTTTTGCTACGTAATTTAGTATGTTATGTTGGTGAAGTTTATTTAATAAAATTATTGTTTCTTCTTTGTTGATATGTAGTCTCTTGGAAATAACAGCTTCGCTTATTCTAACCATTTGTTGACTGATGTTTGGATAGCTTCTAATTAGTACATCAATAATTTTTTCAAAATTCTTGTAAGTATTTAAGAATTGATTCAATCTATTTATGGACATAATTATCTGAGCCATTGAAAATTGATAATTGTTGGTTTGTTGAATATATCCTTCGTTTATTAAATATTTAATAGCTTGAGAAGTGGTTGATCTAGAAAGCTTGTTGTTATTTGAAATAATGTCAATGTCAAGTTCAAACTTTTCATCCGATAAGTAACCAATACTTATTTGATGAATATTGACAATACTTTGAAAAACTTTCTTAATATCCTCAATATTGGGGAAATTTATTTTGATTCTTTTTTTTAAATTTTCAATATCAAGATCGTCTTTTAAAACTATAGAGTAGGAAGCTTTTCCATTTCTACCTGCTCTTCCAGACTCTTGGTAAAAAGATTCTAAAGTATCAGGTAAGTCGTAGTGAATAACTGTCTTAACATCTGATTTGTCAATCCCCATTCCAAACGCATTGGTGGCTATCATTGTATCAAATTCATTATTGATCCATCTGGTCTGTTTTTTAGATCTTTCTCTAAAATCTAATCCAGCGTGGTAATAATCTGTTTTATAATTTTTACTATTTAGTAGTTTGGATAATTCTTTTGTTTTCTTCCTATTCCTAACATAAATTATTGAACATTCATTTGTAATTAATTTCAATAGAACCTTTTCTTTATCAATTGCGTTTATTACACTGTAATGGATATTATTTCGAATGAAAGATTTTTTTATTTTGTTGCTTTCTTTAAAAGAAAGTTGCTCTTCAATATCTTCTACAACTTTAGGAGTAGCCGTTGCTGTAAGTGCGATAAATGACAAGTCTTTATTCAAGGTTCTTAAGGTTGAAATATTTCTATATTCTGGTCTGAAATCATTTCCCCATTCGGAAATACAATGTGCTTCATCCACTGCTACAAAACTTATATTCATTTTCTTAAATCTATCTATGAAAAGAGTAGTTTTTAGTCTTTCAGGAGAAACGTAAAGAATTTTTATATTTCCATATATAACATTGTCCAATATCCTGTCAATGTCCTTAAAGTAAAGTGAAGAATTGATGTAAGCGGCTTTTATTCCTCTTTTAAGAAGCTGGGTTACTTGGTCCTCCATCAATGCTATAAGAGGAGATATTACCAAACAAGTTCCTTCCATTAGGACTGCAGGTAGTTGATAGCATAATGATTTACCTCCACTAGTTGGGAGTAGAGCAATAACGTCTTTTTTTTGTAGAACAAAGTCTATAATTCTTTTCTGTGAATCTCTGAATTCATCAAAACTCCAGTACTTTTTGAGTACTTTAATTAAAGCTTCTCTATTATTGTTTTGCTCAATTACCATAAGTTAATTTTTATTTTAGTAGTTTTGCAAAATAATAATTTCGTTATACGCCAATGGAAGTTGATATTTTTCAAACTTATATCCAATTAACAAAAAATAGCAGATTAGAACAAGTAAACTGGGACAATTTACCTTTTGGAAAATTGTTTTCAGACCATATGTTTACCATGGATTTTGAAAATGGTAATTGGTCTAAACCTAAAATAATACCTTATGGAGATATTAGTATATCCCCTGCCAACTCAGCAATTCACTATGGACAAAGTTGTTTTGAAGGAATGAAAGCCCATAGAGATGTGAATGGAGATATAGTTTTGTTTAGACCTTACGAAAATGCAAGAAGATTCAATAGTTCTAATAAACGAATGTGTATTCCAGAAATTAATGAAGAGGTTTTTGTTAATTCCATATTAGAACTAATTTCAATAGACAAAGAATGGGTTCCACAAAATTTAGACCATTCTCTATACATACGACCTTTTATTTTTGCAACAGATCCTTACATAGGAATAAAGCCATCAGATTCTTATAAATTTATGATTTTCACCTGTCCTGTTGGTTCTTATTATAAAGAACCAGTCTCTGTTAAAGTAGAAACTAATTACTCTAGAGCCGTTCAAGGAGGTACTGGGTTTTCAAAGGCTGCTGGAAACTACGCTGCTGCCTTATATCCAGCAATGTTGGCTACCAAAGAAGGCTTTAGACAATTAATTTGGACAGATGCTAAAGAACATAAATATATTGAAGAAGCTGGTACTATGAATATCTTGTTTGTAATAGACAATGTTCTTATTACCCCAATTGCTGGTGATACAATACTAAATGGTATTACTAGAAAAAGTGTAGTCGAGATTGCTAAAGATTGGGAAATGGAAGTTCAAGAAAGGAAAATTGAAGTTAAAGAAGTTTCTGATGCACTTAAAGATGGAAGTTTAACAGAAGCTTTTGGAGCAGGTACTGCAGCTACAATTGCTCCAATATCAAATATTTCTATATATGGAGAAAACTTTTTAATTCCTGAATCCAAAGATTATCATTTTCATACAAAGGTCTTAAAATATCTTTCGGAATATAAAATTGGAATGCATCCTGATAAATTTAACTGGTTAATTAAAGTATAGATTATTCATTTATATTTTCTATTATCATTGCTGAAGCACCACCGCCTCCGTTACAAATTCCTGCAGCCCCAATTTTACTTTTCTTTTGTTTCAATATATTTATAAGTGTTATTAAGATTCTACTCCCACTAGATCCTAGAGGATGACCAAGAGCTACAGCACCTCCGTTTACATCAACTTTTTTAGGATCTATTTCAAGTAACTGAGTATTAACAATTCCTACCACTGAAAATGCTTCGTTTAATTCCCAATAATCCACATCTTTTACCAATATATTAGCCTTTGAAAGCGCTTTATTGATTGCAATTGTGGGGGAAGTAGTAAACCACTTTGCTTCTTGAGAAGCATCTGCATAGCTAACGACTCTTGCAATTGGTTTAATATTTAGTTCATTTGCTTTTTCTTCACTCATAATAATAAGTGCAGATGCACCGTCATTTAAAGTAGATGCATTTGCAGCAGTGACTGTCCCATCTTTGGAAAAAACAGCTTTAAGTTGAGGTATTTTATCAAGTTTTACATTTTTAAATTCTTCATCTTCTTTAATTATTAACGCATCTCCTTTTCGTTGAGGAACAGATACAGGGACAATTTCTTCTTCAAATAATCCATTTTTGGAGGCATGAGCAGCTTTGTTATAAGATTCTATTGCAAATTCATCTTGTTGTTCTCTAGAAATCTTATATTTTTCAGCACATTGATCGGCGCACTTGCCCATATGAACTTCATTATAAACGTCTGTAAGACCATCTTTGATCAATCCATCTATAAAATTGACATCTCCAAGTTTTTTTGATTTTCTTGCATTGTAATAATGGGGAACCATTGACATATTTTCCATTCCTCCAGCTACTACAATATTTACATCTCCTGTCATTATAGACTGTACCGCCAATGAAACTGCCTTCATTCCAGATGCACACACCTTATTTACAGTAGTACATGGTGTGTTTTCATTTACACCTGCATATATTGCAGCTTGTTTTGCTGGAGCCTGCCCAAGATTTGCCTGAAGAACATTGCCCATAAAAACTTCTTCAATTAGATTTGGATTTAAATTTATAGATTCAAAAGCTCCTTTGATTGCTGCTGCACCCAATTTTGTTGCGGGTATACTAGAAAGAGAACCTCCAAAACTACCCATAGGAGTTCTTTTAGCTGCTACTATTACTACTTTTTTCATCTTTAAATTTAGTTTTATTTTTTCTTTTTTATTCTAATTCATTTGAAAAATTATTTATTTGAAATTGATAAATTAAATATTGTTCAATTCAAAAACTATGTTAATTTTGCATACTTATTAGGAGAGGTGGCAGAGTGGTAATGCAACAGCCTGCTAAGCTGTCAACGAGCAATCGTTGCCAGGGTTCGAATCCCTGTCTCTCCGCTGCAAAAAAAAAGCCTCTAAATTTAGAGGCTTTTTTATTATTAAAAAATGAATTATTTAATAGAGCCTTGAACTCTTTTCATGAATTTGTTTAAAGCATTTTTTTTATTTTCTCCATCTTCAATGTCTTTAACAACTTCAATAGAGCCATAAAGGTTAGATAATAGTTCACCTATAACATCAATTTCTTCGTCTTTAATATTCGAATTCTCTGATAAATGCTCAAGTACAGATATTGTTTCTTCAATATAGTCAGCATCGTTTTGTTCAACAAATTCAACAAGATGTTTAATGATTGGCAGCCTCATCTACAAAATTTAAAAGCACATCTGCTTTATTCGTTTGTAATTCATTAACTAATTTTCCGTTTTTAAAAAAAGCAAAAGTAGGTAGGTTAGAAACGTTTGCCAATTTTCTAGAATTAGGATTTTTCTCAGCATCTACCATCAAAAAATGCATATTTTCATTTTCTGAAGACATTTTCTTAAACTTTGGTTTCATTATTCTACAGTTTCCACACCAACCAGCGGAATATTGAACAATAACTTTTTCGTTGTTCTGAATTTCTTCTTGAAGAGTATCAGTATTTAATTCGCTAACCATTAATGTTTTGCAAGGTAATCTGCTACACCATCTCTGTTTTCTTTCATTGCATCTTTACCTTCTTCCCAGTTAGCAGGACAAACTTCACCAAATTTTTGGTTATGTGCATAAGCATCAATCAATCTTAAAAATTCATTTATGTTTCTACCTACAGGGAAAAAATTCATTCCTTGGTGAAATACCATTCCATCTTCATCTAGAATAAATGTTGCTCTATATGGTGTACTATCTCCGTCAGTTTGAACAGCATCTAATTCTTCGTCGTATCTTTCATTGGTTGTATCTAATACTTTTAAAATATTAGCTAAGTTCCTATTGGCATCAGCTAAAATTGGATAAGTTACTCCTTCAATACCACCATTGTCTTTTGGAGTGCTTAACCATGCAAAGTGAACTTCCGGTGTATCACATGAAGCACCAATTAGAATAGTGTTTCTTTTATCAAATTCTGGTAACGCTTCTTGAAATGCATGTAATTCTGTAGGACATACATAAGTAAAGTCTTTTGGGTACCAAAAGAGAACTACCTTTTTCTTATTTTTAACTGCTTCTTCTAAAACGTTAACTTTAAATGTATCCCCCATTTCATTCATGGCATCAACTTCAATACTTGGGAATTTTTTTCCTACAAAATTTGACATAATTTTTTTTTAACTTTAAATATTTTTACAAATATACTTAAGACAAAAGTTATTGTTGTAAAATATTGTTAAATTTTTTAAAATTGCGTGAATAGTTCTGTTGAACAATATCCTTTTCATTTAGCCATTCCAGTTCATGACTTGCAAATAGCAAAAGAATTTTATTCTTCAACTTTGGGTTTTCTTGAGGGTAGATCAGCAGAAAAGTGGGTGGATTTTAATTTTTTTGGTCATCAGTTAGTTATTCACGAAACCAACCAAAAAACAATTTCAAAAAATAATTATGTAGATGGTCATGGCGTTCCAGTACCACATTTTGGTGTAGTTTTATCCATGAAACAATGGGTAGATTTTAAAGAAAAATTGAAATCTAAGAAAATAAATTTTATTATAGAACCTTACATTAGGTTTATAAATCTTCCAGGTGAACAAGCCACTATGTTTTTCTTAGACCCTTCAAATAATGCCCTAGAAATTAAAGCATTTAAAAACTTAAATAATTTATTTAAAAAATAACAGCATGAATTTACAACCAGAAATATTTGAATTTTTAAAAAAATTAAAAAAAAACAACAATAGGCCATGGTTCAAAGACAATAAGTCTTTTTTTGATATCCATAATTCTAATGTTAAAGAATATTTCAGTAATTTTTTTGATATCAATAAAGACCATTTTAATTGGGAATCCTTTAAAGTTTTTAGAATTTATAAAGATGTTCGATTTTCTAAAGATAAAACTCCGTACAAAACCCATTTTGCAATAGCTTTTCATAGGACTAAACCCAAGTACAGAGGCGGATTTTATGTCCATATACAGCCAGGAAACACTTTTATAGCAAGTGGTTTTTGGAACCCAAATAAAGATGATTTATTTAGAATAAGAAAAGAAATTGAATCTGATGGAGATTATTTTAGAGAAGTCATTGAAAATAAAAAAATCACCAATAAATGGGGAGCTATTCATGGAAATTCACTAAAGGTCTGTCCAAAAGGATTTGATAAAAATCATCCAAATATTGACCTATTGAGATATAAGCAATTTATTTTTGTAAAAAACTTCCAAGACGAAATGGTTTTAGAAGATAATTTTAGTGATACTATTAAAGAGTATTTTAAATTACTTTTACCATTTCACGATTATTTTAGTGATGTCTTAACAACTGATTTAAACGGTCAGTCAATATTGTGATTTTTTTAAAAGATTAAATACAAACTTATCAGTTGGGAAATGCAAGTCATTCTCAGAAAAATCTGTTATTTTTTTCCAAACAAATACTGGAAAGTCTTTTATGGGGGCTTTTAATTTATTATTGATTTTCGAAGTTAATTTTGCTTTATAATATATTGCAATTAACTGATCTTTAGAATCAAATTGACTTTGTTGAAAGAAATCAGTTGTGTAAAAGTGCTCAATATTTTTAAGATTTTGATTCATTTCTTCCATACTTTCCCTTTGAAGACCTTCAATTAGTCCTTCCCCATATTCGAGGCCTCCTCCAGGAAACTTATAGAGATATTTTCCCATAATAAGTTCTCTACTTACAAGAATAGAATCACGTTCGATAATTAATGCATAAACTCTTAAATTAAAAGATTTAATCTTTTTATTCATCTAGTTTAAACTCAGATGTTTTGTGGAATGTTATTTCTGGATAATCTCCTTCTGCTTGAGATAATAAAAAAGAGCTTGGCGCTAGAAATACTGGGTTATCATCTTTGTCATAAGCAACATTGGTAGATTTTCTTTTTATAAAATCTTGAATAGTATCTTTCTTTGAACTAGTGATCCAACAAGCTTTAAAAAAGTTTCTTGACACAAAACTACAACTAGCTCCATATTCTTGTTTTAGTCTATATTGAATCACTTCAAATTGAAGTTCGCCTACCGTACCAATAATTTTTCTATTTCCAGGTTGCATAACAAATAATTGGGCTACTCCTTCATCTGTTAATTGTGTAAGGCCTTTGTCCAACTGTTTGCTTTTCATTGGATTATCATTTTGAATTTCCTTAAAAATTTCTGGTGAGAAACTAGGAATCCCTTTAAAATTTAATATTTCACCTTCGGATAGAGAATCTCCAATTTTAAATGTTCCAGAATCGTATAATCCTATTACATCTCCAGGATATGCTTGATCTACAACAGATTTTGAAGAAGCCATAAAACTAGTAGGATTGGGAAATTTTATTTTTTTTTGATGTCTAGTATGCAAGTAAAATTTGTTTCTTTCAAATTTACCAGAAACTATTCTCAAAAAAGCAATTCTGTCTCTATGTTTGGGATCTATATTTGCATGAATTTTAAATACAAATCCGCTAAATTTTTCTTCATATGGTTCAACAGATCTAGACTCAGTACTTCTACCCAATGGAGTAGGGGATATTTCTATAAAAGAATCTAAAAGTTCTTGAACTCCAAAATTATTTAATGCAGATCCAAAAAAAACAGGTGCAACTTTTCCTTCCAAATATTTATCTTGATTAAAATCACCATACACACCGTCTATTAGTACAACTTCTTCTTTTAAAACTTCAGTTGCTTCTTCACCAATAAAATCTGAAAGGGATGGATCTTCAATTCCATTTAGTTTATAAACTTCCTTTTCTATACTAGTTTTATTAGCACTAAATAAATTCAGTTCTTTTTTATGCATGTTGTAAACTCCTTTGAAAGTTGCTCCTATTCCAATTGGCCAACTCATGGGTTTTACCTTTATGCCTAGCTTAGATTCAATTTCGTCCAACAAATCAAATGCATCTTTTCCTTCGCGATCCATTTTATTAATAAAAACAATTACTGGTGTATCTCTCATCCTGCAAACCTCCATTAATTTCTCTGTTTGTGCTTCTACACCGTTAGCACAATCTATCACCATAATTACACTATCTACAGCAGTTAGAGTTCTGTAGGTATCTTCTGCAAAATCTTTATGTCCAGGAGTATCTAAAATATTTATTTGCTTGTCTCTATAGTTAAAAGCCATTACTGAGGTAGCAACACTTATTCCCCTTTGCTTTTCAATTTCCATAAAATCAGAAGTAGCAGATTTTTTTATTTTGTTATTTTTGACTGCTCCAGCACTTTGTATAGCTCCACCAAAAAGAAGAAGTTTCTCGGTTAGAGTAGTCTTTCCAGCATCTGGGTGAGATATGATTCCGAAAGTTCTTCTTTTATTTATTTCCTTTTCATGATTCATTGACTGCGAATATAATACTTAAGATTTCATTGTAAAAAAAACATTGCATTGTTCAAATAAAAATCTTCACAAATTTTAAAAAACTCATTTTATTGATACATTTAAGAAATGAAATTTATTTTAATTCAAATCTTTTTATTGTTTAGCATAAATTATTTTGCTAATGACTCCTACAGTATTAAATTAGTAAGCCAAGATAAAAACTCAGTTATTGTAGAGTATCAGCTTATTAAATACTCTATTTTAGGTTCTGAATTAATAAATTCAATTCAGCATAAAAAACTAATGGTTGAAGGTGGAAGACCTACTCTAAATCTAGGAGAACCAGAATTATTAAAATTTACCTCCAACATTCAACTTCCTGAAACTGGATTTAGCAATTTTACAATTATAGATTCTAAGTATTCTGTAATTGAAAGTATCAATATAATTCCTTCAAAAGGGAATTTATATAGAAATATAGACCCTAGTTTAATTCCATTTAATAAAGGTTCACTGTATGAACTCGACCAAGATTATCCATCTAGTATATTTTCTCTCAGTCAACCCTACATTCAGAGAGATATAAGGGGGCAAACTTTGAACTTTATTCCATTTCAATACAATCCAGTTCAGAAAACACTTAAGGTTTACAGCAAAATAGTTGTTAAAATTGAATTTAATGTTTCTGAAAAAGGAAATAATGAATTTCTTAGATCTAATGATGAAAATATTTTAAATGAGCTAAAAAGTTCTTATCAAAAACGTTATATTAATTACACTCCTAATAGATATAACTCTATTGGGCAAGAAGGAAGTATGTTAATTATTTCTCCTTCTGAATATTTTAACGAATTAGTTCCGTTTATTGAGTGGAAAAAACAATCTGGCAGAGAAGTGATTCTTGTTGATATAGCAGATGTAGGTAATGACCAAAGCAGTATTTATAACTATGTAAGAACTTACTATCAACAAAACCCAGATTTTTTATATTTATTAATTGTTGGAGACCATGACAAAGTAGCTTGCTATGATGCTGGACCTACGGGTGGATGGGACTCAGAAACAAAATGGTCTGATGCAAAGTACGGTTTGATTTCCAACTCAAACGACTGGTATCCAGATATATATGTTGGAAGACTAAGTCCCACCAATCAAACAGAATTAAACAATATTATTCTTAGAAATTTAGAGTATGAGACCAAACCTGATACTACAAACTATTATTTAAATGCTATAGGGCTTGGCTCTAACGAAGGATACGGATACGGTGACGATGGGGAGGCAGATTGGCAACATTTAAGAAATATTAGAACTGATCTTTTAAATTATGGTTACCAAAATGTTTATGAATTTTATGATGGTAGTCAGGGAGGTGAAGATGCAAATGGAAATCCAAATTCTACTACAATTTCCAACGCATTAAATAGCGGTATTTCATTATTTAACTATACTGGACATGGAGATGTAAATATATGTTCTTCAGGAAATTTCTCAAGTTCTCATATTGACTCTGCTACTAACAAAGGTAAATACCCATTTGTTGTTTCAGTGGCCTGTAACAATGGAACCTTTACATCAGAAACCTGTATTTCTGAAGCATGGCAAAGAGCAAGTAATCTAGGTTCACCAACTGGAGCAATAGCAGCTGCTGGATCCTCCATTTTGATGTCTTGGGCACCTCCTATGTCTACTCAGGACGAAATTGTAGATATTATAGTAGAATCTTATCCAAATAATCAAATGCAATCAATTGGAGCTCTTTTTTACAGTGGGCAAATGAAAATGTTGGACGATTATCCCAACTCAGGAAAAGAAGTTATTGAAACATGGGTTTTATTTGGTGACCCATCAACCTTATTTAGGTCAGATATTCCAAGTGAAATTATTGTTGAACATAGCGAAACTGAAGAAATTGGCTTGACATCAACTACTGTAATTTGTAACATAGAAAATGCTTCTGTCACACTTTGGAATGGAGATTCTTTAATTGGAAAAAGTAATGTGTTAAATGGACAAGTTGATTTTAATTTTGATTCCATTAAAACTATTGACACTTTGAGCATTGTTATAAACGCTTACAACAAAATCCCATATTTTGGACAATTGAGAGTAATCAGTCCTCTTGAAGATTTTACTGGTAGTTCACAAGATCTTATTTTTGGACCAAACCCAATAAATTCTAGTGGTCAATTGACTTTAATTTTCGAATTACTAGAAGACCAAGAAACTTATTTTGAAATATTTAATCCTTTAGGACAGTTAATTTATAGTAAGTCAATGCTTTTAAATTCCGGCTTTTATGGACCAAATTATACGCCTCTTGAACTTGATCTCAGCGATCTTATATTAAGGTCTGGAATATACACTCTTTCAACAAATATTAATTCATATAAGACTGTTAGGCAGCTTTTAGTACCATAATCTTTTATTTTAAATGAAATTAATTGAGTGTCCAAGAGATGCTATTCAAGGTTTTAATAAACACATTCCAACGGCAAAAAAAATTGAATATTTCAATGAGCTTTTAAAAGTAGGTTTTGATACTTTAGATATAGGGAGTTTTGTTTCAAAGAAAAAAATTCCACAACTAGCAGATACCTCCGAAATAATAAAAAACATAAAAATTGATAATTCTATTACAAAATTACTGGTTATTGTAGGTAATGAAAGAGGAGCTAAAGAAGCTGTTAGTTTTGATGAAATAACTTATTTGGGTTTTCCTTTTTCAATCTCTGAAACTTTTCAAAAAAGAAACATAAATTCAAGTATTAAAGATTCTTTAATAAGATTAGAAAATATTCAAAATTTATGTCTGAAAAACAATAAAAAATTAGTGACTTATTTCTCTATGGCATTTGGAAATCCATATGGTGATGAGTGGAGCATTTACATTGTTGCTCATTGGGCTGAAAAGTTATTAAAAGAGTTTGGAATAGACATTTTATCTTTAAGTGATACAATAGGAACTAGTTCACCTGAAGTTATTTCCTGGCTCTTTAAGAAGCTTATTATAGAATTTCCCGATGTTGAGTTTGGTGCTCATCTTCACTCAAGTCCAGAAAATTATTTGGTTAAACTACAATCTGCTTATGATGCAGGTTGTAAAAGATTTGACGGTTCTATTCTTGGTATTGGAGGATGTCCAATGGCAAATGACGATTTAGTAGGAAATATGGCTACTGAAAAAATGATTGAATTTTTAGAATCTAAATCTGAGAAACTAAAACTTAATAAAGATTCAGTCCAAAAGTCATTGAATATTGCTAAATCAATTTTTTTTACCTAACTATCGTTAGAATTGTAGTAGTTGAAAATAATGGTTCTTAGTAAATAAAGTTAATTTTAAATATTTCGAGAGTTATTTTAAAAATGGAGAATTCATTAGCTAAAATAAATGTTGTAAAAAGACCAATTAATTTAGTTTTTAATTAGTTTTTTTGTAAATAACCTATTATCATTATTTTCTATTATTAACAGATAACTTCCAATTTTAAGAGTTGATATATTAAAACTAAGTCTGTTAGGTCCATTATTTACTAAATCGTTATAAAGCACAGTCACTAATTTACCTTCAATACTAAAAATAGAAATTTTTAAATCTAAATTTTCTTCCAAACTAAAATCATAATTAACAAAGTCTTTACTTGGATTTGGAAATAAAACACCTTGATTATATGCTGGTTCTAAAAACAAATGTGGTAGTGGTTCTCTACATGTATCTGAACTAGAAATACTACTTATCCAGCTACCATTGCTACCAATTTTTCCAAACATACCAGAAATCCAAGTTCTGCATGGATCATCGTATTTTCTTTGAATTCCACTATAGTCACCCCATCTGTCTATATTTCCATTAAGCCTGTCTATCGCTCTATTTCCTCTATGAAGCTTGGTAAAGTTGCTATAGATTTCATCATTGTTCATATTGACACACGATACACCATTGGTATCGCTAATAGAAGTGTAATTAAATCCGATTACGCATTCTTTTTCGTTAGGATTTATTCCCGTAGAGGCAATATTCGGGTATCCAAAATCTATAATTGAATCTGAAATGATTCTTGATTCTACATAAGGGTTAGTATCGTAATTGTAAATTATTCCATGGTAAATCCCAGCTGTTCCATAATTTGTATCCATAGAGTGTTGTACAAATTGAATCCAATCTTTGTCAATAATTCCTCCTAAAACTCTAGAATCATTAGTAGCCAATTCTTTTCCATTGTATTGTTTTCCATTAGGACTTAAAAAGTAATGGTCTTTCAAAGTAATTCTCTGAATTGATAATTCGGAGTTTAAAGATTTTTGGCTATTCTCAATTTTAATTAGGTACAAACTATCACTCTCCAAAGAAAAGTTTTTGTTGCTTAGTAAATATTGGTTTTTATCTTGTAGTTCTCTTGCCCCTCTTACTGGATGAATATTTCTTATGTTTATTGAGTCATCTTTTATATCAGACCATAGATTGAATGAAAGAGAATCTGAACCTGAATACCCATTTTCCTTATCAATTTGCCAAATGATAGATTGGTTAAACCCAAGTTGCCAACTAACTCCATCTAACAATAAATTGCCTGTTATAAATAAATCATCTTCTGTAACTGATATAGCTGGATAATCTGTCCAATGACCAGTGGATAAAGCATCGCCTTTTAACATATACACATTCCAATCGTCCATTGGGTTATTTGAAGAGGAGAAAGCTACGCAAACATGACTGTTAAGTGGTTTGTTTCCAACAAGAAATACGACAATAAATCTGTCTTCATTGTGGTCATAAATAAACTTTGGATCGTATTTTTTAACAAATCTTAAATTCATAAAATCTAAAGTCATTGAATTCAAGGTACTACTTAATAGTAGGGAGTCATTATTTGTATCGTAAATTATATACGAAGAGTTGATTCCAGCTAGAATAATACCATCATTAGAAATAGCCAAGGTATTGTCATTGGGAACTTTGTTGTTATATAAATTTCCCTCAAACCCATTTTCAATATTAAAAGATGGAATATTAAAAGATTTACTTATAGATTTTAATGATTTTTTTCTAGGATATTTTTGCGATTGAATTTGTTTTTGGGTTATTAAAAAATCGTTGTACGAATTACCTCCAGGATTTGTCATTTGCATGGATTGAACACTTGCTTTCCAATGGTCTATATTTTCTTTCAAATTAACTGTACGTTTTAGATAAGAGGAAGATGTAGTTAATTTTTGTGCAAATATGCTAGAGAATGAAATTACTGTGAGTAAAAGACAGTTAAATAAATATTTCATGTAAACAGATAATTTTTAAAAAGATACAAAATTGAAAATAGGATTAAATATAAAACTCCAATTATAGATAAATAGTTTAACCATTTTGGAGGTGTAAATTTATTATCTAAATACCTATTAACTACTAAATAATTAAAAATTGCAATTATAGGGGCAATTAGAAAAGAGATGGAAGTTGCAAAATTTACTAGAATTCCAAAATCGCCAGATTTGTCAAATTGATAGGTTATCAAGAAAGTTCCTATAATTAAAATTAGAATACATATACTATATTTATTTTTTGCTTTTGTGTGCTTTTTGAAAAGAAGATCTGTTGTTTTATTAAGTACTCTACCGTATCCATCAAATACAGCAATACAGGTTCCAAACATGATTGAAAAAGTACTAGATGCAATAATTACATAACTCCAACCTCCAAATATCTTTGTGTATAGATTTACAATTTGATGGGCAAACAAGTCGCTAGACTTTTCAATTATTTCAGGGGTTCCGTATATTAAAAATGCTCCAAGAGTAACAAAACAAATAGAAAGAATTCCAGAAATTATATATCCAAAATTAAATTCAAAAAGTGTTTCTTTTAAAGCAGGATGGTAGTTAGAACTTTTTATTTTTTCCACGGTCCACAAGCTATTCCATGAACTCAAATCAACAGCAGTTGGCATCCAACCCATTAAAGGAATCAGAAAAAACCATGCCTCTTTACTTATGGATGGTTCACTAATTAAATCTATACTTTTATTAATAGGTCCATGAAAAAGACAAAGCACAAAGGCAGTAATGGTAGAAAGTAGAAGAACTATCCCAATTATTTTAATTAGTTTATCTAGGATTTTAAATTTTCCAATAATCAAAATACCTCCACAAACAACAAAAACTAAAATACTAGAAGCACTACTACTAAGTCCTATTTTATCTAAATGAAATAAATTCTCCATAAATCCTGTTGTTACTTTTCCAACTGCAGCACACACAAAAAACATGGAAGAAATAGTTACTATAAAATAGGTCCATAGTGCCCATTTGCTAAGTTTTTGGTATCCTTCAATAATACTTGTACCAGTTGCATTTGCATATCGTGAACCAAATTCAAAGAATGGGTATTTTAATATGTTAGCTGCTATTACAGCCCATAATAGGCCAAATCCAAACATTGCTCCAGCTTTAGTGCTTTGAACCAAATGAGACACTCCAATTGCAGTACTGGCAAATAAAATTCCCGGTCCCAAAGTATTTTTCAAAGATTGAATACGTTTCATATTCCTATAATATTTTCTAATTTAATATTTTCATTCATATTTTTTTTAGCTTCGGGATAAAGAAATTAATAATGTATTTTTTAATTTTTTCCTAAATTTTGCTTGATGGTAGAGATTCCTCTTTTCGATTCATTCTATAAAAATCCAATTTTAATGGATCTTTTTAAAAAAGACTCTAATTTGAGTTCTTTCCATAATGGAACAGACTTAAGTCACATTGATCGTGATTTTTTAGAGAAAAGAGATATTGGTATTGAAAATAGAGAAGTATTATTTCAAGTCATAAGTAATCAATATTCTAAGACAGGTTTAAAAATACCTGAAAATTTAAAAACTATTAAAAATAAAGGAGTTTTCACTATTACTACTGGTCATCAACTTTGTGTTTTTGGAGGGCCACAGTATTTTATTCATAAAATTATTTCAGTACTTAAAATAGTAGAAAATTTAAAATTAAAGTTTAAAGATTTTGATTTTATTCCGCTTTTTTGGATGGCTTCTGAAGACCATGATTTTCAAGAAATTAGCTCCATAAATATATTTAATAAAAATCTTTCTGTTGTCAAAGAAGATGGGATAGGCGTTGGTAAATTAAATCCTGAAATATTTACACCAATATTGGAATCTTTAAAAGATTTATTTAAAAACGATCTTAGATTTAAAAACTTAGAATCTATTTTCTCAGCATCTTTGAGTCAACAAAACTGGGCTAATGCCTGTAGATATTGGATTTCTAAGGTTTTTGAAAAAGAAAACTTAATTGTCATAGATGCAGATGATGTAAAGTTTAAAAAGTTATTTCTTTCTACTGTTAAAAAGGAATTAGAAGACCAGTTTATATATAATTCTGTCGAAAATACAAATAGTAAGCTTCGTTCTTTAGGCTATGAACCTAAAATTAATCCCAGAGTCCTTAATTTGTTTTTCTTAGCGGACAAAAAAAGACATCGAATAATTTTTGAAGATAATGTTTTCAAAATAGGGGATATGATCCTTAATTTAAAAGAGATTTTGAGTCTATTAAATAACTCCCCAGAAAAATTCAGCCCTAATGTTTTAATGCGTCCTGTTTACCAAGAGCTATTACTTCCCAATTTAGTTTATGTTGGAGGTCCTTCTGAACTTGTTTATTGGTCTCAGTTAAAAAAATCATTTGATCAAGTAGGGATTAATTTCCCCTTACTCATTTTAAGAGATCATTTTAATTGGATGTCTGAAAAGAGCTACAAACAATGGAAAAACTTAGGTTTTTCTGACAATGATTTGATAATAAATCCAGATACTTTAATTAAAAATTATGTGCTTAGATTAAATAATGAAACTCTTGATTTCAAAATTGAAAATGAATTGCTTGAAAAACTGTCTCAAAATTTATTAGCCAAAGCAAAAGGAATAGAAACAACTCTTGAACCTTCTGTAAATGGAACAATAAAGGGAATGATGAGTGATTTAAATAAAGTAAAGAATAAGTTTCTAAAAGCTTTAAAGAGTAAGGAAGAACTCAAGAAAAATCAAGTAAACAAGATATCTAGACAGTTGCATGTCAATAATAAATTAACAGAGAGAGTAGATAGTTTTATTCCTATGTATGTAAAAGCTGAAAAAGATTATATAAGAACTTTAAAATCATATTCAAATCCAGAAAATAAAACCATTAAAATTATTATATATCAATGAAATAGTTTGTGAACTTCTAGCATGTATTTAGATTGATTTAGAAGTTCTGTTAAGTTTTCAAATTCATTAAGATTGATTATTAAATTTACTTTGTCTATTGGTGTATTAATAATAACATAATTTACACCCATTATTTCTTATATGTAATTCTCTAAGTTATGGTCTATATTTTCAACTATTTTAAAAAGCTCGTTATTCTCTTGTTCATTGCAGACATAGTTTAAATTATTAACTATTATAGATATCTTTTCACAAGATAAACATTGGGCTATCGTTCCCAATTTATTTTGGTGTAAAATCCTTTCGTTTTACGTGTGATGATCAAACATTTTAAATTTCTAGTGAGTTAAGAATTGTAGTTGTTTTTTTCATTAAAACATTTTCTTCAATTTCGGCATGAATTTTTAAGTCTTGTTGGAATATGCTCATTTGGTTTAAAAAAATTTCAAGATAAGATAGCTTTTTATTGTTTGGAGAATATTTTAGTAATACTTTTTGAAGATCATCAATTTCATCTTTATTTTGTTTGTGGTGTTCCATAAGGGCAAATGCCTTCTTTTGATTTTCAAGTATAAAAATTAAATCTTCTTGTGATTTATATTGTAGATAGTTATATAAAACTTTGCAAAATGGAAATAGTATCTCATCTTCAGTTTTAAAATGAGAGACTATATCTTTTTTATACTCTTTAAAAAAATTAATAATTACATAATTAAATGTAAAACTTTCTTGATGGGTTAATTTTAAAAGACTTTGTTCCAACTCTGGAATTCTTTTTTCAAGATAGTATTTATGTGATTTCTCTAGGTAATCTACTAAAACAGGAATTCTGTAATTTTCAAACTTGATTTTTTTTAAAAAATCTAAATCATCATAACAATTTATAAGATCGGTCAATAAATCAACATTTATTTCTTCTTTTGCACAAATTTCATTTAAATTTTTATTCGATTCTGGAGCAATTTTGTAACGATTAAATAAGTGATAAATATTTCTATTGTATTTGGTAATAAATTTTGGAGAATGAGAGGCACTAATCATTTCATTTTTTTTGCACAAAATAATTGATTTCCATACTATTTGTCAATACCTATATAATGGTATTTACAACTAAAATTGGTGAGATATTTTGAGTCCTAATATGTTTAACGAACTTGGATTTTTAACATTAATATCATTTATTTTTAAGTACTTAATTTCTAAATCTGTGTTTTTGTTTAGTTCGTATTGAATTCCGGTTCCAAATCTAGTTTTATCATAAAAATATCTTTCCGAAGGATTTAATATGAAGTACAATTCTTGGTAGATGTAAAATGCAATTTTTTTATTTAACTTATATTTCAATTTAAGTCTAGTTCTTTCATATAGTTCGTTACTACTTTCTGGACTAAAGTTTATTTGTGTTCTAAGTCTGAAATAGAGAGATAAATCATAAATCTTATGTTTGAAGTTTAAATCGTTATGGAATCGATTGGTTAAAAGATAAGAATACTCTTTGTTTAACAATCTCAACCTCCATGCAAAACTGGTAGTTATTTTTTTATGCAATTTTTTATTTAGTGAAAATTGTGTGTAAAACTGTGAGATTTGTAATGAATTATCATATGTTCTAAGTTCAATCTTATTGGTAAAAGAAGTTTTTTTGTTTATTTTGAAATCCGACTTGATTTTAGTCCATGTTCCAAAATCCTGACTCATATCCTGAGAAATAATAAAACAAGGAAAAATTAACAATAGAAAAATACCAATAGCCTTCATTAAATGAAATTAGCTATTCTTATTGTATCCATTTCAATAATTTCTTCTGAATCTGATATGGTAATAGTTTTTGTTATTAAGCTATCTTGTCCCTTGGGGCAATCTATACAATCACTATAGACAAATATTTCATAATTACCTTTATTAAGGTACTTGAACTCAAATGATCCATCATAACTTGTATTAATATCGTCATCATGGGTATTATTTTGCTGTCCATAAATAATATACACTTCATGGTCTTGTGCGTCATAGCTATCTACAATATTTCCTTGAATATTTATATTATCTACCACAATATTTCCTTTTATGGTTGCTCTTCCACCAGTTCCAGCACTTTTTGTGCAGGAAATAATTAATGTGGATAAAAAAAGTACTAAATATTTAATGTTTTTCATTTTAACTTAATAATTGATTGACATAAAGTTAACAAAGGAATATTTATATCAAAGACCAATTAGTTATAAATTAAAATATAGCCATTTAGAGAAGTTGCTATTATTAACCAAATTATATATGGCAATACTAAAAATGATTTTAATTTAATTGCTTTATAAAAAAAAAACAGTTTGAAAATTACAGTTATTGTAAGTAAGCTTATTACTGTAAAGCCTAAAAGTACATAGTGAAATTTAAAAAAGATAGGGTTCCAAGAAATATTGAGAACGAGTTGAACTAAGTATTAAATAATTATTGTAGTTGTTTTAGAACTGGTCTTATATAAAAGCCCCATATAAAACGCATAACAAATCATAATTATACTCCAAGCAAAACCAAATACCCATCCAGGAAGTGTCCATGGAGCTTTTAAAAGAGATAAATACCATTCAGATGGAACGCCTTGAGAGGTGAATAAACCACCTAAGGCTAGAGCTGTAAAATTTATTATCAAGAATATTGTAGTTCGTAAAATCACTTTTTCAATAAGTTGCTAATAGCGAAAATCCCAAGTCCCAATGGCATAAGCATTACCCCAAAAAATATAGATAATCTGGTGATCCATTTAGGCGAATTAGTTTCTAAACATTTTTTCCACATCCATCTAGTCACAAAAATATCACCTGCAACCATATGGGCCCATGTTGCAGTAATACCAGCCTTGGTTGCAAGACCAGCAGCCAGTCCTTCAATAAATCCCATTGAATTAGAAGATCCAGAGAAAAGATCAATTAAACCTTGAGGATTGTAACACATGATTATAAACCAAATAATGATTGGTCCTATAAAAAACCAAGGACCTGCAAGTAGTTTTTTTGTTTTTTCTTTCTTAGGGTTTAAGAGCATTGCCATCCAAAAAGGACCAACCCAGAGGGTTGAGATAATAAAAGAAATATCGTAAATATCCATAAACCAGAATTAAAGTTTGATTTGTAAGCAAATGTAAAAATTCCTAGGCATAGATGGTATAATGCCTGGTCCAGGATATGCTACAGCTCGTCTAGTAAAATAGGATTCATTGGTTAAATTATTTATCCCAGTTTCTAATTGAAATTTTTTAAAGATGTATTTTAAAGATATATCCATAACAGAGTAGGAGGGAATGAGTCCAACAACAGCGTTTATTTGATAATCGGAATTGGTTGCATCTGAAAAATGTTCTTTTGTATAACTATATTGGTAAGAAACCGATAGATGGTCTCCCCCTATAGTCATTCCACTTCTAAATATCCAAGGTGGAACCATTTCTACCTTTTTTCCGTAAAATGCAGTAATGTCAGAGTTGATATACTTGGCATTATTATACGCAATATTTAAAAATGTTGTCCACTTATAATCTTTCTTTTTGGAAAAAATTTTCCACCAATCACACTCTAAAACCGATTCAAACCCATAAGTTCTAGATTCAGAGATATTGGTTCTGTATTGGTAAGTATTAAATAGATTACTGTCAATTTGAATGGTATTTCCAATTCTATTGTTATAGAATAAATAGAATAAAGATGCATCAAAATAAAGAATATCTTTTATTTTCCCTCTTATTCCTAAATCGCTGTTGTATCCTACTTCATCTTTAAGAATAGGATCAATTCTAAAATTAGGATTTCTTATTTGCATATCTGTGAAGTTGACACTTCGATAGTTTTGTGAAATATTAGAGTAAACTTCAATTTCTTCTGTTAATTTAAAATTTAATCCAATTCCAGTGAGAAGTAAGTCTCTATTACTTTGATCATCAACATTTATAACAGTATCGAATACAATATTACCTGCTAGATCAGGGTAATTAATTCTGTAAGCCCCATTAGCAGAAGTATTTATATTCTCATATCTTATTCCGGGAGTTATACTTAATCTATTTGAAATGTTGAATATATGTTCAGCAAATAAAGAAAAATTAAAACTTGGGAAATTATAATTACTTTCTATAAAATCTGAAGAAATATTATTCATGTTATTTACAAAATAAAAATCTGGCCCATAATCATTATTTGCCTTTCCTTGAATTCCTTGACTAAAACCTCTATATAATCTAGCTCCAATCAAAAATGCCCAGGGCAAATTATTAACATCATATAGATGAATTAAGCGTGTTTCGTTACCAATATTTTTAAATTTTCCAGAAATTAAATTTCTGTCTAGAAGAGGGTCAATTCTGTTTATTTGATCTAGATAACCCAAAGATTCTCTAGAGGCAATTAAACCAAAGGTTCTAGAATTTAGTCTTGTTCTAGAATTAAATTCATAATTCAATTGAAATGCTGCTAGATTCCAATCTATTTTAAACCAATTTCTTTGCCGATAAGAGGTGTCTGGATTATTTTCAAATTGTTGGTCCGTTAGTCCCCCAGGTTGTTGAGCTAGATAATCCATTTTAGTAAAATCAAAATTGAGTTTTGTTTTTTCATTTGGAGAATAAGTAAAATGTATATATCCATTTTTTAAATCAAAATTAGAGTTTGCTCGCCAATCATCACCCGATTTGATATTTATAAAACCATAGTATCTGAATTTTTTATTGCTTCCTCCAAGGCTAATAAAAGAATTATTCAATTTGTAGGAACCAACCGTATGTCTTACAATAGATTCTAATTTTTTATCCGAATTTCCTTCTTTTAATTTAAAATTTATCAAACCACCAAATTGAGGACCAAATTGTAAAGAAGCTGCTCCTCTTATTAATTGAATTTCTTGGATTGCTTCAGATGGAGGGCTGTAATAACTTTCGGGATATCCTAAAGCATCAGCGCTAATATCGTATCCATTTTGTCTAGTGTTGTAATTTGAATTCCTACTTGGATTTAATCCTCTTCCACCCAATCCTAATTGGATTCCGGCTCCGTCACTCTCCCAAATATTTATTCCTGGTATTTTGGAATAGATCTGTCTACTTTGGTTGGTTGCTTTATTAGCGTCCAAAGACTCTACTAAAATAGCTTCAGTTTTTTTACCTTGAGTAATCATTACACCTTCAATAGCTCGTAACTTTCTAATGTTGAATTCTTCTTCTTGTTTTATTTCGTATTCTTCTAAATCATAACTTAATTCTTCAAGAATAACTTTCGACAGATTTAGGTAGGGTTGATCTAAAGTTATACTATCGCTTTTTTTGGTAAAACCAGTTAAATAATAACTAATTACATATTTTCCATAATTGAGTTTTGGAATGGTGAAGAACCCAAGATTATTGGTGTAAAAAACTTTATTTATTTTTTCTAGATATATTGTGGTAAATGCAAGTGGTTCGTTATTTGAATGGGTGACATATCCAGATATTTTCCCTTTTTGGGAAAAGCTTTTAAAAGACAAAAATAGTAGTAATCCAAGTAGTTTAATCTTCATAATCAAGTATCCATTCTTTATTGCCAAATCCTCTTTTTATCTCAGAAAGATTCTTTTCTGAATCTATAAATTTTCTACTACCTTTATTAAATAGACTAACTGTTATATCTGCAGTTACTTTTGGGTTTGCCCCCATATTTATAATCTCTCCGTTGGACTCCACAATAGAAGAATCTTTAAAAGTCTTAGAAAGAAAATGAGCATATTGTAGAATCATATCAGGTTGAGTAGACATCATTTTTTCTTGTTGTGGGGTCAAATAATCTCTATTTTGAATTAGCATTTTTCTATCCATTTTTGGTTCGTGAATATAAAATTGAGAATAACCAGCTTTCTCAATGAGCATTACTCTCCAACTAAATCTGTAGCCTTGTTCTGTCCAAAATAATTTTCCTGGGTAAAGTATAAATCTTAAAGGAAGAAAGATTTGAAGGGTGAAGAATCCAATTAAAAAAACTTTTAGTATACCATTAGTCTTATTTTGATAATTTTTTTTATCATCAAAAAACTCACTGCTTTTCAGCAAACTAAATTTAGAAATAAAGCCTATTATTTTCTTATGAAAATTATCGTTAAAAAAGATTAATGTACTTGCAATCATTACATATGGAAAAACACCAATAGGAAACATAATAGCAGTCATAATATGAAAAATAAAAGCTACAAAGTAGCTAATCAATCTGCTTCTTTTATTAATAAGTAAAAAGAATATAAAGATGTCAAATATTGCACTTACCCAACTAAATAAATAAGCTGTGAAATCGTAAAGTAATAATTTTCCAATTATTGGGAAATCTGATTGGTGTTTAAGCCAATTTATTAGAGGTTGTGCTTCAAAAAGCCAATGGTAATTTAGTTTAGAAATTCCAGCAAAGAAATATACCAAACCAATTTGAAGTTTAAGTATATTTATTTGCCAAGCTTTTATGATTTTTTTTCTTTTACAAATACCAAAGTAGATATCTAGAGAAAAATAACTATTAGCTGGTAATAAAATTAGCAGCAGACTAATTAACGAGATGAAATAGTAATGATTGAGATAATTGGTTTTATCAATTAGTTCTATGTAGGTAAAAATTAAAAAAAATAATACAGTATTTGTTTTGTAAAATAATCCAAATATTATGAAAATACAAGCAATTAAAAGAAGTATGAAAAGTACGTACATAAATGGGGAAGGTAAGGGGCCAACCCAATCAAATCCATAGTAGGTAAAAAAGTAAGTTGGTACTTCATAAAGATCATGCACCCAACCTTTTAAGATAAATCTTAAAGTGCTGAAAAACATCAATATTCCGAATATAATTCGAAATACTACGAGTGGAAAAATGCTAACGTGATTTTTAGTTAAATGGCTTATCCACTTATTAATCCCCGTCATTGTCTTGATAGGTAATTAAAACACCTAATGCAGATGTCATATCTACTTTCATATATGGAACTAATTGTTGTAATTCTTGATAAGTTTGAGTTATATGTGATTTATTATTGATAATCTCTTCGCTAAGAGGACCATTAATATTATTTAACTCCTCTAATATAGTAAGAAACTGATTATTTATTACTGTTGATAACTGCTGACTATTTTGCTCTGCATTAACAAAATCCATGTAGTCGTCTAATCCTAGACCATTGTCATTATTTAAATAACTTGAACCAGTAACATACTTTCTTAAAGAATTTATAGATCTAACCAAGTTTTGAGTTGATTTTCCTGAATAATAACATTCAACCAGTTCGGGAAGTTCTAGTTGTGAAAATCCATTAAATACTCCTAATGGAAGACCAACTTTTCCTCTTCTAACATAAAATTCATAGTGCAAACAAAGTGCATTTATAATGTTGCTAATAGAACTACCTTGTGAATTGGTAGATAAATTAGATGATGTAACCTCAAAATCATTGATAAAATCTTCTCTGTATGTTACCCATTGATCCGAAACATAATTTATATTTTGGTTTAAATCTTCTGTCAAAGCTTTGAAATAGTTTTTAGCGTTTTCATTATTTTGAAAATAAGTAATTAATTCGTTATCTGAATGTCCAGGTTTAAATAGTAAGTAGTCTAACGCTTGAAGTCCTTTGGAGTCATAACTACTAACATATCCTAAATTCCAATCTGCTGTAGAGATGGAATTGTTCAGTTCCGCAGTATCAATTGGAAATGTATTGGTTTGTTTTCTTAATAATATGTACTCAGAGGGACCAAAGTCTAAGAATCCGATATCTTGCCAGTTTAGTAATGCTTCTTCCCAATCTGCTCTTATTAATGTTAGATTGGAAATATTTGGGTTTGCTATAAATGAATCTACATGAATGTTTAAAGTGATAATCTTCCTTTTGTAAGCATCTAAGGAAGGGATAATATAGTTGTCGGCTAAGTTGGTAAGTAAAGATAATTTGTCATAATCTTCGTAAAGACAGCTATTATCATCTTTTTGCGCATCTATGTTATAATTTAATGCTTCAGGGTCAGTACACCCACTTTTTTTACAACTCTGAATGATTAATAGAGCTGAAAAAACATATATAAATTTAAGAAATTTTGTATTCATATTTTTGTTAAAAGTACCAACCAAACAAACACCCAATAGATTTTGTTGAGTGTTTGTTTTTGATTAGCAATATTTTAATTAATTAACTTTATAACCATAAAAGAATAAATATATATCGTTTCTCTAAAAGTCATCTTTTTTATCTGTTAAGCTTGCTGCTACAGCAACTTGATCTATCACTTGATTAATCTCATTAATATCCATTGAAAAACCTGTAACATCAGGTGCTATTTGGTTTAATAAAGCCATTACATCAGCACTTGACATATCTGGATTGTCAGTAATAAATTGAATTCCAAAAATAAATGCTAGAGCCTCCGACATACTATGGTTAATACTTGATTGTGTACCACCAGATGCAATTTGTGATTTTACATCATTTAAATAATGTAAAGCCATTCCTGCAACCATTTGCTTGACTTCAGTTTCTATAATTCCTACTTGAACTATTGCTGCATCAGTATCACCTGCACTAATTGCTGCTCTTCCAGTTCTAAATGCTAAAGAAATTTCTGTTGCAGAACCTATATTATCTTCCAAGTAAGACTTATTAGCATACTTTCCCCAAAATCTATTAGTTCCATTGGTTGGATAATCTGGAGCGTCAGTAAAGTATCCATAGGCTTCATCCCAATGGTGCTCCATTTCTGTGTAATATTTCCCAGCAGCAGGGTCAACTGCAACTGTATTGTCATCAGCACTGATACCAGCTAGGTAATTAGAAGTCATTTGACTTGCAAAACAAGCACCCATCAAACCCTTTTCTATCATTTGAGTCCATTCAATACCTGTAGCAGCTTGAAGATAAGACCCAGTTAAATCTTGACTAGCAGCTGCTGCATCATTCATCCAACCTTCAAACATTGCTTGAATACCAGCATCATTAAGTGCAGTTTTACTTTTTAATTGTTTTCCGTTATCAATTAAATTGGTATCTGACCACCCTGTGTAAGAATTGTCATACATAGATAATAAAGTTGTAGCATCCAATGTTGATGGAGTAGGGTTACTACCGTTAGCAGATTTTAAGTAAGTTACCATTTCAGAAAGCATATCCATTCTTGCTGTTTGTCCGTCGTAAGAAACAGTATTATTACCATCAGCATCTGTAAATATATAATCGTCAGGAACAACAAGAGCTGGTGCATACTCGCAACCATCATCATCTTTTGTTGCATCAGCGTTGTAGTTTAAAGCAAGCGGATCTGTACAGCCTTTTTTGGCACAACTTACAAATATTAAAAGTACAACACAGGTGAAAAGTAGTCTAAAGTTTAATTTGTTCATTTTATGAATTTTAAATAATTTTTGAGACAAAATTACTATTCAACCAATTATTGACAATACCTTTTTTGTGGTATTTTAGAATGATTCTAAATAAGAACCTTTAAATTGAGTTTTTAAATATTTGTTGTAAGTAGTTATAATAAATCTTATTAGTTTTTTAGAAATAATAGTTCATTATTTCTTTTTCAATGCATTTAGAATTAGTTCTGCATTTCTTTTTAATTCAACGATATTATTTTGAATTTTTTCCTCCTTAATTTCCTTAAAGACATCTTCAATTAAACAATGTCTTATTATTTTTCCATTATCCATGAAAATAATTTCATCAGCAATTTCTAAAGCATCTATAATATCATGAGTAATGAAGACAGATGAAATACCTATTTTTTTAATTATATCTCTTAACTCTTGTCTAATTTTTGATTTCAGTTGGGTATCTAAACTGCTAAATGGTTCGTCCAATAATAAGAGTTCTGGGTCCATTGCAAGAGATCGAGCTAGGGATACTCTTTGTTGTTGTCCTCCACTTAATTCGTTGGGATATCTATTAGGAAAATTTTCCATTTTTATAGTTTCTAATAATTCTCCAACCTTTTTATCTTTATCTTTCTTTAGACCAAATTCAATATTTTCTTTTACAGTTAAGTGTGGAAATAGTGAAAAGTCTTGAAATACCAGTCCTACATTTCTGTCTTTAACATCACTTATAAATTTATCACTACTCATTAAAGTTCCATTTATTCTAATGGTTCCTTTATCTGGTCTTTCTAGTCCAGCAATAAGTCTAAATAATGTAGTTTTACCACTTCCACTTTCCCCTACAATGGCACATATTTTACCAGATTCAATATTAAAAGTACAATCAGAAACCACTTCAAATTTTGATTCAAAAGATTTAGATAGGTTTTCAATTTCTAATATTTTCATAATAATAATGTATTAACCAAATTTTACTTATTGTTTATTTTCTCTCACCTTATAATTTAATAATGTAATCATAGTTCCAATTAAAAATATTAAAAATAATGCTGGGAGAGCAGCTTCAGCTACTCTTTCATCTTCTGCGTATTCGTAGGCTCTTACTGCTAGTGTACTTAAGTTATAAGGTTTTAAAATCAGAGTAAGAGGCAACTCTTTCATTACATCTATTAGTACCAATATAAAAGAACTTAGCAGAGCACTTCTTAATAAAGGAAAATCTATTTTAATAAAAGTTTTAATTTTTCCGTAGCCTAGTAAATAGGAAGACTCTGAAAGGTTATTACCAATCTTTAGAGTATTTCCCTCAATAGAGTTATAAGCTACTGCGATAAATCTAAATAGATATGCATAAATGAGCACCAAAATACTATTGTAAACAAGGTGTCCAATTTCAAAATCGAATTTGAAACTAAATAAATCTGTCAAAGATTTACTTGTCCTTATAATTCCAACTCCAATAATTGCTCCTGGAATAACATAACCCAGGGTTGCAATTCTTGAAAAAATATTGAATCGTTTCAAATAATTCCATTTTGAAAGGTAGATTAATAAACAGGCAAGAAAAACAACAAGAAGAGCGGTGGAAAGACCTAACGATAGGCTTTCTAATCCTAAAATAATCAAATCGTTATTAAACATAGAATCAAAGGTTTGTATTCCCCAAATTACAAGTTGAATTAAAGGCAGAATAAAACCAAACAGTATAGGAATTAGAAGAATTCCCAAATAGAGAATTTTTTTTAACCCACTAATTTTTACTCTGTTTTCGGTACTCTTTTGGTTGGTATTGGTTTGAGTTAAATTGTAGGACCTTCTTCCTCTTAACCATTTTACTATGAGAACTAAAATAAATACTAAAATTACCAGAATTGCTGATAAGTAAATTGATGATTGTAAATCCTCTAGTGCTGTCCATGTTCTAAATATTCCAGTAGTGAATGTACTAACACCATAATATTTTGCAGCTCCATAATCATTTAAAACTTCCATAAATACTAAAAACAAACCACCAATTATTGCTGGAGATGCTAGTGGAAGAGCTACTGTGAAAAAATATTTTTTATTAGAAACGCCAAGTAAAGATGCTGTATGTTTAAGTTGAGAAGGATAGCTTTGAAAAATAGTTCTTGTTCCAGCATAAACATATGGATATAGAGAAAAACTTAAAACCCAAATTAAACCATAAATATTCATCATCTCAACTCTTATTACAGAGAAGCCAAAATCCCTCAAAATCTCAATGAATGTACCTCCATTTCCAATTAAACCAACGTAGGTATATGCAACTATGTAAGAAGGAATTGCTAATGGCATAAATAATAACCATTCAATAATTTTCTTATATCTAAAAGTATATTTTGAGATAATCCAGGCGGAAGAAGTCCCTATTGTAAATGTCAATAATCCAGTACCAAAAATTAAGATTATAGAATTTTTAATATAATCAAAAAGAAAATAAGTGGTGATATGTTCCCACATTTCGCCATTTCCTCTAAAAAGACTTATTAAGATTGAAAAAACAGGTATTGCTAAAAATAAACTTACAGCTACTATGAGAACCGTCCATTTATTAAAGTCTCTTTTAAAATGTTTTATTTTTAAAAACATCTTTTTATTTAAGGTTTAGCTTAAGGCCATTTAACCTCATCGAAAAGAATTACTGCTTTCTTATTTAATTCACCAAGCCTTGTTAAAGATAAGTTATCTTCTTTAAATTCCCCCCATGATTTTAATAATTCAGAAGATTGTGCGTCCTTGTTAACAGGGTATTCGTAATTCGCTTTTGCAAAAATCTCTTGAATATCTTTACTAATTAAAAATTCAATGAATTTAATTGCATTTTCTTTATTTTTTGAACTTTTCGAAACACCAATCCCACTAACATTTATGTGTGTACCTCTGTTTTCTTGATTTGGAAAAAATATACCCACTGCATTTCCAGCAGCTACTTCATTGGAGTCGTTCGAATTAATAAGTTTACCCAAATAATATGTATTGATAATTGCAAGATCTCCTTCATTTGCTAAAATTGCTTTCACTTGGTCTCTATCGTTTCCTTTTGGTGTTCTTGCAAAATTATTTACTATCCCTTTAGCCCATTTTCTTGCTGAATCCTCACCATTGTTGGCAATAATTGATGCCATAAGAGATTGATTGTAAATATTATTTGATGAACGAATTAAAATTTTATTATTCCATCTGTCATTTACTAAATCTTCATAATCTGATAAATCAGATGGCTTAACAGTGGTTTTGTTAAATACTATTACTCTAGCTCTTTTGGTTAAACCAAACCAGTAATTGCTAGAATCTTTGAGATGGGATGGAATGGTAGTATTTAAAATATCAGAACTAGAAGACTGAAGAAGATTCTTATTTTTAGCTCTTACTAAACGACCAGCGTCTACGGTTAGTAATAAATCTGCTGGTGATTGATTGCCTTCTGTTTCCATTTTTTGAATCAATTCATCTGCACTTGCTTTCACAACATTTATTTTGATACCAGTTTTTTGTTCAAATTTTTTAAAAATTAATTTATCAGAATCGTAATGTCTGTGGGTGTAAAGAGTTAAAGATTCTATTTCCTTTTTCTCATTTGCATTTTTTATTTTATTGTTGTTTGTACAAGAAATAGCAATTAAGAAGGCAAATAGTAAGGTGGTGTATATTCTAATCATGATGGATATAAATAAATTTTTTGCAAATATATTTATTTAGAATAAATCTAAATAAGGTTTTTTTTATTTTTTTTATTTTTAAAAATCCATCAACAATTTTCATTTTTTAATACCAAGAAAAACTAAAATCCATCCTATGATTATCAAACTTCCTCCAATAGGAGTTATAGGAATCATAAATGTTTTAAGCCAATGTTGAGGGTCAAGAAAAACATTTGTTAAAGAAATTATATATAATGAGAAAGAAAAAAAAACAATTCCTGTTATTATAAGATAAAAAGGTAAATCATTTTTTTTAATTAGCTCAATTTTTCTCAAATTCAGTAAAATCATTACTCCCAAAGAATTAGAAATCTGATAGAATATTCCTTTGTTCCATACATCCATTTCATATGTGGAAAATAAATCCTTTAGAGAATGAGCACCAAATGCTCCAAATAATGTAGCAATTGCTATTCCAAGTATTGAAAATGATAAAAATAACCGATCTGTTTTCATATATTGTGAGCAAATATAAATTCTATTCTATCAAAACAAAAAATGATTGGTTAGCATTTATAAAAAATAAATATGAAAAAAATATTGGTCATTGGTTCCGGAAGATCCTCTACTTCACTTATTAAATATTTGTTAGATAATTCAGATCTAGAAAAATGGACGGTGACCGTAGTAGACTTTAATTTAAAGTTGGCCGAGAGCAAGATAGGCAATCATCCAAATGGATTTTCTTATCAGCTAGATGCAAATGACGATGTCAAAAGAAAAGAATATATAAAATCTTCAGATGTAGTGATATCTATGCTTCCAGCGCATATGCATTTTAAGGTGTTGAAAGACTCCGTAGATTGTGGTGTTCATGTTATTACACCAAGTTATATAACAGATGAAATCAAAACATTAAATGAGAATGCTTTAAAGAACAAAGTTTTGGTATT
Organism: uncultured Flavobacteriales bacterium; assembly: GCA_938075455.1. Taxonomy (GTDB): domain Bacteria; phylum Bacteroidota; class Bacteroidia; order Flavobacteriales_D; family Parvicellaceae; genus MED-G20. The sequence continues at coordinate 112,617 of CALJHN010000003.1, read as the reverse complement.
AAATGAACTAGGGTTAGATCCAGGGATTGATCATATGTCTGCAAAAAAACTTATTGATCAGGTTAAAGCTAAAGGCGGAGAAGTAAGTGGATTTGAATCTTACACCGGTGGATTAGTTGCACCTGAAAGCGATAATAACCCTTGGAATTATAAGTTCACATGGAATCCAAGAAATGTTGTTTTAGCAGGTCAAGGTGGGAGTGCTAAATTTATAAAAGAGGGGAAGTATAAGTACATACCTTATCATAAGCTATTTAGAAGAACAGAAATAATTGATGTTCCAGGATATGGAAAATTCGAAGGTTATCCAAATAGAGATTCATTAAAATACAGATCTATTTACGAATTGGATAATACTTCTACTATGTATAGAGGCACTTTAAGAAAAGTAGGTTTCTGTAGGGCTTGGAATATTTTTGTTCAACTTGGAGCTACTGATGATTCTTACATTGTTGAAGGGTCAGAGAACATGACTAATAGAGAATTTATAAATTCTTTTCTTAAATTTAATACTCACGATTCTGTGGAACTAAAGCTTCGTCACTACCTTAGAATAGAGCAAGACGATTACATGTGGGAAAAATTAGTTTGGTTAGGTATTTTTGAAGATAAAAAAATAGGTCTTAAAGACGCATCTCCAGCTCAAATATTACAAAAAATACTTCAGGATAAATGGACGTTAAGTCCTCAAGACAAAGACATGATTGTAATGTGGCATAGAGTTACTTATAAACTTGATAAAATTGAAAAGATGTTAATATCTCATATGGCTTATATCGGAGAAGACTCCAATCTTACTGCTATGAGCGACACTGTTGGATTGCCACTTGGGATTGCCACTAAAATGTTGCTTAATGGAAGCATCAAAACAAGAGGAGTAGTATTACCATTAGATAAGCAAATTTATGATTCAGTTTTAAAAGAACTTAAGAATTATGGGATCGATTTTGTAGAGCATGAAAAGTAATCATTAATTGATTTTGATGTTCATAATAATGTTAATTACACATTAAACATGAATATATATCTTTAAATTAATGTCCTACATTTACTTTAAATTAGGACTATGAGTTTTAAATCTATAATCTTCGACAGGAAAAAAAGTGTTTTTGTTAAAACTCTTAAAAAAAGAGTTGATAATTATTTCATGGAAAATAAAATTTCTAAACATGCTAATTTCAATATGTTTCTTAAGACAATTCTTTTAATTATACTTTATTTTGGATCTTATTCTCTACTTTACATATTCAATGCTTCTTACTTTTCTATTATTTTATGGTTTGCCATGGGATTTGGAATGGCAGGTATTGGAATGTCAGTAATGCACGATGCTAACCATGGAGCTTATTCAAAAAATAAAAAAATAAATAATTTCTTTGGTTTTTTTATTACTTTTTTAGGAGGTAACTATATTAATTGGAGAATACAACACAATGTTTTGCATCACACTTATACCAATATATCTTCTATGGATGAAGATTTAGATTCAGGATTACTCTTTAGATTTTCACCAGATCAAAAATTAAAAAAACACCATAAATACCAACATTTATACGCATGGTTTTTATATGGTCTTATGACAATACAATGGTCTTTCGAAAAAGATTTTCTGCAGCTAATAAGATACCACAAGAATGGTCTTTTAAAGATTCAAAAAAGAAATTTCACCAATCAAATGGCACTTCTTGTTTTATATAAAGTTATTTACTACACTTACGCTTTAGTCTTGCCCCTAATTTTCTTAGATAATTGGTGGTTTGTACTTATAGGATATTTTACCATGCACTATACTGCGGGTCTTATTTTATCTGTTGTATTTCAATGTGCACATGTAATGGAGCCTAATGATTTCAATTCTCCAAATGAGAGTAGAGTAGTGGATAAAAATTGGTTTGTTCATCAATTAAATACTACTTGTAATTTTGCTATGAACTCTAAACTACTTTCTTGGTTTATTGGTGGTTTAAATTTTCAAATCGAACACCATCTTTTTCCTAATATTTGCCACATTCATTACAAAAAAATTAGTAAAATAGTTCAGTCTACAGCTCAGGAATTTAATGTTCCTTATAAATCTTATAAAAACATGTTTTCTGCTGTTCGTAGTCATTACAAATTCTTGAAACATTTGGGTTCTTGTAACATGGCATAAAACATTGAACAAAAAAAAAGTTAAGTTAAAACTACATTTATTTGCGTAAAATTTAATTATCTCAACAGTCAAAAACATAAAGTTCGATACAACAAAGCCTGAATTTGTAAAGGTTTTAAGAAAAAGAGTTAATTCTTATTTTAAGGAAAACAATATTTCTAAAAACCATAATGCAGCTATGTTATTTAAGACATTTTTCATGATGGCCATTTATATTGTTCCTTTTATACTTATATTGACACTGAAACTTTCTTCTCCAATAATTTTATTACTATGGGCCATTATTGGTTTTGGAATGGCAGGTATTGGAATGGCTGTAATGCACGATGGAAACCACAATGCATATTCAAAAAATATGACTGTAAATAAATGGATCGGTTACTTTTTAAATATTTGCGGAGGTTATGACTTAAACTGGAGAATTCAACACAATGTTCTTCACCACACTTATACCAATATTATTGGAATGGACGAAGATGTAGATGCAGGTATAATACTTAGGTTTTCTCACGATCAAGAGAAAAAAACTTTACATAAATTCCAACATATTTATGCTTGGTTTATATATGGCTTATTAACAATTTCATGGTTGGTAAGCAAAGATTTTATCCAGCTAATTAAGTACAATAAAAAAGGTCTATTAAAATCTCAAGGAATTTCTTTTACCAAAGCAATATTTTCCCTACTTTTTTGGAAAGTCATTTATGTATTTTTAATTCTAGTTTTACCAACCTTAGTTACTGGTAACCTTGGAATTAATTTAGCTGGCTTTTTCATAATGGAGTTCATTGCTGGTTTTTTCTTGTCAACTGTCTTTTTGTGTGCTCACATAGTTGATCAAACAGAATTTCCTTCACCAAATAAAGATGGTATGGTTGAGAAAAATTGGTATGTTCATCAATTAGAAACTACTGCCAATTTTTCAAATTCTAAGTCTTTTTTCTCCTGGTTTATTGGAGGTTTAAACTACCAAATTGAACACCATCTTTTTCCTAATATCTGTCACGTTCATTACCACGATATTGCTAAAATCGTTAAAAAAACAGCTGAGGAGTATAATTTACCTTATCATGCAAGTAATACTTTTATTAGCGCCTTAAAGCACCATTTCAGCCATTTGAAAACGATGGGAAGAGACTAATAATTTTTTATATTTTTGATTGCATTATTGTAATTTGCAATTATATTTCCTTTATCATTTACTCTTTTTTTTCCTTTTGTGTAAGCATTATTTATGTTTCTTGTATCTGTACTATAAATTATAGTATTTAATAAGTTTTTTTCTGAAGAATTGTAGATTAAAGGATGATTATGGTCAATATCTAAAAAATCCAAAGAACCTCCAATATCAAAATAATCTGATTTTATATTTCCCATTGACTTATGACCATTATTATAAATAGCTTGTAAAGCAATTTCCCCAGAATTTGCAGATTTGGAATTTTTAAAAGTATCTCTTTTATTACTTTTTAGTCTGTTGGTATAATCAAGTAACCTTATTTCTTCAAACGGAGATAAGCCCACATTGCTATCACTACCTATACACCAATTACCTTTTTGCTCTTGATATAAATCATAATTAAAAATTCCATCTGCAAGATTTCCTTCTGTAATCGGGCATAAAACAACATTTGAGTTGTTAGAAGTAATCAATTTAGTTTCTTTTTCTGTTAAATGAGTTGCATGAACTAGATGGTGATTTTTGCCAATTTTAAAATTATTGTAAAGCCATTCAACAGGCCTACATCCAAGATATTTCTTAGATTCATCTACTTCTTTAATTTGTTCAGCTATATGAAGATGAAAAGGGTATTTGTCTTTGTTATAATCGTTTATTTCTCCCAACATCTTTTCATTAACAGCTCTTATAGAATGTACTCCAATTCCAACATTGCTTTTGTATTTTTCTGTAGTTTCTAAAGTCTTTTCAAAAAGGTGAATATATTCTTCCGAATTATGGCTAATAAATCTTTTTTGTTCAGGATCGTATTTTTTTTGAAAACCACCTTTATTATAAAATATTGGTATAAGTGTAATTTGAATTCCTACTTCTTTGGCCGCAATTAATAGCCTTTCTCCGAGTTCACAAATATTAGAATATTTACTTCCATTTTTATCGTGGTGTAAATAATGAAATTCTACTACACTAGTATATCCATTATTTAACATTTCACTGTAAAGCATAGTGGCAATTGCTTGTAAGCTATCTGGTTCTATGTTAAGCGCTAAATTATACATTTCATTTCTCCAAGTCCAAAAGTTAGAAGATCTACTTTCAGAATGATCTTCCGTTAATCCAGCCATTGCATATTGAAATGCATGTGAGTGAGCATTTGGAATTCCTGGAATAGCCAATTGTACTTCAGTTTCGTAATCTTTTCCTTGGTAGCTTTCGATAATTTCTGTGATTTTCCCATTATTGTCTGTAGAAATCTTTACATTTTTCTTCCAGCCTTCTTGGAATAATATTTTTTTAAAGTAGAATTTCCCCATTATAATTGATCAATTAGTTCTTGGAATGTTGATTTAAGTAGTTTTTGAATTTTATTTGCTTTGTTTTGGTCGTAAATAGTCTCCCTTTCTGACATATATAAATCTTTAGACATTTCTAATTGAATAGAGTTAATTCCTTTGCTAGGATTACCATGAAATCTTGTAATATAACCACCCTTGAATGGATGGTTCATTTGAACTTGATAATCTGATTTTTTTAAATTGTCAAAGGCTATTTTAGTTAATTCTTTTTGACAGGACTGGTGGTCGTTATTACCAATGATTAAATCGGGAAATTTAGTAGGATTTATGGAAGGAACAAATCTTTTAATGGAGTGACCGTCCCATAAAATCACTTTAGAATGGTTTTTTAAAAACTTATTAATTAAGCTACTAAGAAAAATATGGTATGGAGAAAAGTAGGATTCAATTCTAGAGGAAATTTCTTTTTGGTCTGGTTGATAGTTGTCCTTGTAAATATTTTGTCCATTAAAATTGGTATTGGGACAGATGGAGGTTATAATTCTACCATCGTTGTATAAAGGTTCATTGTCTGGGTCTCTATTTAAATCTACCACCCATCTATGGTAATTAGCTAAAACTGTTGTAATACCCATTTCAGGTGCAAAATCATAAAGTTTATCTAAAAACCAATCTGTATCTTCTTTTAGTTTAAGTTGTTTTTTATTAAAAAAAGCTAATTTTTCATTTGGGATTGATGTTCCACTATGGGGAATACTTAATATGAATGGAATTTCTTTTTTGGTAGGACTAATAACTTTAAAAACATTCATTTTTACTTAAGTATTTGAAAATTTTAACAAACATTGGAAATATATACTACTTAATTCACATTTCAAAAACTTAAATTAATATATATTTAGCATAAAATTTTATTAATGTACAAATCTGATGTTGAAGCAGCCGATGCTTTTTTAGAAAAATTTAAGACTCTTAAGACAGAAATTTCAAAAGTAATAGTTGGCCAAGAAGAGGTTATAGATCAAATTCTAATAAGTGTATTTTCCAAAGGACATGCTTTATTAATTGGCGTTCCTGGATTGGCAAAAACTTTAATGATAAATACTATAGCAGAGTGTATGGGGCTTTCTTTTAACAGAATTCAATTTACTCCTGATTTAATGCCTTCTGATATTATAGGTGCTGAAATATTAGACGAGTCTAGAAATTTTAAATTTCTTAAAGGCCCAGTTTTTGCAAATATTGTCCTCGCCGATGAAATTAATAGAACTCCTCCAAAAACCCAAGCTGCTCTACTAGAAGCCATGCAGGAAAGGAGTGTTACTGTTGCAGGAAATAATTATAAGCTAGATAATCCTTTTTTTGTTTTAGCAACTCAAAATCCAATAGAGCAGGAGGGAACTTATCCTTTGCCAGAGGCCCAATTAGATAGGTTTATGTTTAATATTTTAGTGAAATATCCAAGTTTTAAGGAGGAATTATCGATTATCGAGGGAACTACTGGGTCAATTTCCAAAAAAGTTGAAAAAGTGATTTCTGATCAGGAAATTATCTATTTTCAGGATTTGGTAAAAAAAACACCTATTTCTGCCAATGTGGTTGAGTATGCTGTTAAACTAGCCGTAAAGACTAGGCCAAATGAATCTATGGCAACAGAAGATATTAAAAAATACGTTTCCTGGGGAGCAGGTCCAAGAGCTTCACAGTTTTTAGTCCTTGGAGCAAAGTGTCATGCTTTGTTAAATGGTAAATACTCTCCTGACATTGAAGATGTTAAAGCTGTAGCAAAACCAATATTAAGACATAGAGTGGTTAAAAATTATGTTGCAGAAGCTGATGGAATGAGCGTAGATGGAATTATTGAAAATTTACTTTAATTACCACTCAAATAAGTAGGTTACTACTTTACTCATCCATGGATTTGATTTGCTTTTTTTAATAAGTTCATCCTTTAACTCTTTTTCAGTACTAAAATTTTTTATTTTAATATCTGAAACAAGTTCGTCTACGTTTTGATACTTCTCTTGAACTAATTTTGCGAAATAGACAACTCCGCCGTCTTCTGTAGCTAATCCAAGAATAGTTCCTGGCAAGCCATTAAAAGTTTCAGGACCAGTAGATGGTACAAGTTGATCGGTGTACCAGGCATAAATTCTAGTACTGTCATTTTTATTCCAAATTGCTCTTCTACAGCTGTAGCCAGCAATGTTTCTTTTTCTTTCAGTAATCTTCCAGTCTCTTTCTACTATGTTGTCTTTTACAACTTTACTTTCTCCAAAAAGTGTATAAACACATATTCTTTCTTCTTTTTCAAAATCTTGGACAACTGTATTTTTGGAGGTGGCCCAATCAGTTTTAGAAGGAACAGCTGATTCTAAGGGTAGAAAAATAGATTTTTCAGGTGAAAAATGTAAATTAAATCTATCTATTTTTACTTTCTCCCCTCTTAACCATCTTTGAGATTCTGGAGAATCATACTTTTTTAAAAGATTGGTTTTTCTTTCAAAAAGTATTAATCCATGGGTTATTTGACCATTAGTTAGTTGAATATTAAATAAAAAAATAAAACTTACTAAATATTTAATGAAATGATTCATCTTGAGATTTTGTTTTGTTGTTATTGAACTTATAGGTCAGTCTTGCTAAAAAATATCTGGATATTATGGTTGTTTTATTGTCAATAATAATATTGTTTTGAATCAATCTTTGTGCAATTATATTTTGGTTAAGAATGTCATTTCCCTCAATTGATAGAATTAGGTTTTCTCTTTTGTTAAATCTTTTTTCTAAAGAGAAATTAATAATCAAAAAATTAATATCATAGCCATCTGATAGCTGTGAGTTCACTGTATAACCTGTTTCAGTGAAGAAAGTCATTTTCCATGGCAATTCGATTTCTGCGTCTAAAAAATAATATTGTGTTATAAATGGTTGGCTGTTTAAATTAAGGCTGTTTGTGGGCTTAGAATAGCTAATTTCTGCACCAATTTCTAAAAAAGTAGAATCTGTTTCCCATTCTAAAGAAACTTCATTGGATTGAGAAAGGGTAGTGGTAGTATTTTTTAGTTTATCAATTATACTATTTGTAATATTGTAATTCGAAGAATTGTTCAAATTTATTCCTAGAGGAGTATTTCCGATTGGAATTTTCCCCCCGACATATAAGGAAGCAAATTCATTTGCACTAGAATCCATATTTACAGTTTTGGAAATAGTTCTTCCAAAATTATCGTAAGTTATTTCATTAGAGAATGGATTTACCACTCTTCTGTAACTTAAATTAGACCAAATATAGCTTCCTGTTAATCCTTTCCAATGATTGTAAGAAATGTTTAACTGGTGAGAGTAATCGGGTCTTAAATCTGGATTTCCTTCTACTATCTTATTAGGGTTTGAATTGTTTTGAACAGGTTGTAATTGATTCAAAGAAGGTTGTCTGGAGTTCGTTCGATAGTTAAACCTAATCCTTTGAGAGTTGCTAAATTTGTGTCTATAATTGATTTGAGGAAGAAGGTCCCAAAAATTTAATGAATCGGTAAGCGGATTATTGTTTAAATCAAAGCTTCTTAACTGCACATTTCTAACGTATCCTCCTATTTTTAATCGGTCTTTTTTATATCGATATACCGTGTATACTCCAGATCTATTGGTTAATTTAAAATTGTTAAAATAATTAGAAAATTGGTCATCTATAATATTATAATCTTCCGTAATAAAATCTTTGTTATAAGTCTTCCTGTCTTGATTACCGAGATTTACTTTGTATAAATGCTCTAGGTCAATGCTCCACTTTTTGCTAATTGGCTCCCTGAATAGAAATTGAGATTTATAATTTTCGGATATTGATAAAAATTGTTGATTCTGATTAATGGTATCGTTAGAGGAAGCATTTAAAATATATTCGTTTTCTGTTACATTAAATTGGTCTTCATCATTCTCCGATTGATTGTAAACAAAAGCATACTTTAACAGTCTATCTTTTTTCTTGAATTCTCTTTTAAGTCTAAGCTCAGTTTGAAAATTATAACTTTCTGATTTATGATCTTGTTGAACTATTGAATTGGAATTGATAATATTATCCTCTGTAATGAATGTGTTTATTAAAGTATCTAGGTTGCTATTTTTAGATGTGCTGTAGCTAGGTAAAATTTCCAGTATTGTTGCACTATCTAATTTTATTTCAACTCTTGCATTGATAAGTTGGTCTACACTTTCTTGATTAGAAGAATTTCTTTCTTCTACGTAAAAGGTAGTATCTCTTAGTTGGTATTGTAAATTCCTATCCGATCTTGCATCTAAAGAAGATTGGTTAAATGTGTAGTTGAAACCGATTTTTACTTTTTCTCCAATTTTGTCAGAAAAAAACACTCCAGATTTAAGAGTTTGAGGAATTCCATTGTTGTTATATCCATTCGATCCTCCCCACCATCCACCTCTATTATCGTCACTAAAAAAATTTCCGTTATCTGTGCTAAGTCCATATTTCTTGATATCTCCATAGCCGAAATTAGCTCTTGGGGTATTGGATGCTAAAGAAAAAATAGAAAGTTTAAAATCTTTATTAAACTTATTAAATAGAAATTCTCCCTCATAAAAGTTGCTAAAATCTACTCCACCAGAAGCTCTTCCAAAATATCCTTTTTTAGCATCTTCTTTCAATCTTAAATCCATAACTTGGATGGTTTCTTCTGCAGTTTCGTCAGAATCTGTATTCTCTTCTTCATAAATTTCAACACTCTCAATACTTTTTGCCCCTAGATTTTTAGTTGCTATGGTAGGGTCGCTTCCAAAAAACTCATCTCCATCTACCAATACTTTATTTACTTCTCTACCCTGCGAGGTAATAGATCCATTTTTATCTACTTCAACACCAGGTAGTTTTTTTAGTAAGTCTTCTACTACAGCATTCTCTTTTGTTTTAAAGGAATCAGCCAAGAAAACCAAAGTATCTCCTCGGAAATAAACAGGGTCTTTGAAAGCGTAAATAGTTACCTCATTCATCATTTCACTTTTTTCTGGAAGAATGGTATTGCTGAGATTTAAAGATAATCTGTCCTTAGATGGAAAAAAGAAAATTATTTTATCGTCATTTTTATGATGAGAAATGATAATTTCAACAGTGTCAATTGGAGTGTTAAAATAAAACCCACCATTTTCATCGGTTCTTTTAAAATCAATCATGGTAGAATCAGATAGTCTTACTAGCATAACAACTGCATCTTTCTTTGAAGAATTATTTAGGGTGTCAATTACATTTCCAAAAATAGTCATGTTTTGAGCTGTGAAAGTCAATGGAAATACAAGAAAAAATAATAAAAATATTTTAGTTAAAATATTGATATTTAGTAATTTATGTTCTTTCATTTAATTAATTTAATTAGCTAATTCTAATTCTTTTACAAAACTACCATATGCTTCGATATCAGAGCTTATTTTTTCTAATCTTACTTCTTGGATGGTATTAATCATATTGGGTTTAAATGGTACTTTAACCTTAATATAGTTTTCTGTAAACCCTACTAAGAAATTATCTTCTTTGGATTCAAACAATACTTTACCCTTGTAGCCAATATTTTCGTTATAAAATTTTAGTTTAAGCTTCAAACTTAATATCCTAAGTTGTTTACTTCTTCTTCTTCTTACATCCATAGGAACAATCTCATTCATTTTAGGAGCATTGGTATTAGCTCTTTCGGAATAAGTAAATACATGTAAATAAGAAACTGGTAGTGATTTTATATAATCGATAGTTTTATCGAATTCTTCTTCCGTCTCACCAGGGAAACCTACAATTACGTCAACACCTATGCATGCATGGGGCATTAATTCCTTTATTAATTTTATTCTAGAGGAATATAGGTCTGTATTGTATCTTCTTCTCATTTTTTTGAGAAGTAAATTAGATCCACTTTGAAGAGGTATATGAAAATGGGGAACAAATTTGTTAGAACTGTTAACAAATTCAATAATTTCTTCGTTAAGTAAATCAGGTTCAATAGAAGATATTCTAAATCTAGAAATGCCATTTAATTCTTCTAATTTATTTATTAGTTGATAAAAATTCTCCTTGGTTCCATATCCAAAATCTCCTAGATTAATTCCTGTTAAGACAACTTCCTTTACTTCTGATTTCTCTATTTCCTTTGCTTTTTCTATAGTTTGAGAAATTGTGCCACTTCTGCTTTTCCCTCTTGCCAAAGGAATGGTACAAAACGAACAAAAATAATTACAACCATCTTGAACTTTGAAAAAGGACCTAGTTCTGTCTCCAATACTGTAGCCAGGATAAAATGTTTTAACATTTTTGATAGGTTGGTTTATAAATATTGAGTTTTTTTTCTTTTTAGTGTCTTTTAAATAGTTGCCTATACTAAATTTTTCTTGAGCTCCTAAAACCAAATCAACCCCTTCAATTCTAGATATTTCTTCTGGCTTCAACTGGGCATAACAACCTATTACAATAATAAATGCATTCGAATTATATTTAAGTGCTCTTCTTACGATATTTCTACACTTTTTATCTGCTTGATCTGTAACTGAGCAGGTATTTATTACATATATATCAGCACCTAATTCGAAATCAATTTTTGCATATCCATCTTCCTCTAAATCTCTAGATATCGTACCAGTTTCTGAAAAATTAAGTTTACAACCAAGTGTGTAAAAGGAAACAGTTTTAGAATTCATTTAAATTAACAAGTCAAATATGGTTCGAATTTAAGATAATTTATCATAATCTTTTGGAAATTTATGGATATAAATCATATATTTGTTTAATATTTAACAAAAATAATTAAACAAAAAAATGAGACTTATAGTATACACTTTTGTAATTTTTAACTTTTTAACTATGACTTCACAAAAATCCGTTCACGAATTTGATATCAAAACCATTGATGGTAAAACTCAATCATTATCTGCTTTTAAAGGTAAAAAAATGCTTTTTGTAAATACTGCTAGTGAATGTGGTTTTACTTCCCAATACGAAGCATTGCAAAATGTACATACAAAATATGGAGACGATTTGGTTATTATTGGTTTTCCAGCAAATAACTTTGGTGGTCAAGAACCTGGATCAAATAGCGATATAAAAACATTCTGTTCTAAAAACTATGGGGTTTCTTTTTTAATGGCCAATAAGGTAAGCGTTAAGGGAAAAGGTATTGATCCGTTATTTAATTGGCTTAATAGACAGGAAAATCAATCATTTGTCGGAGACATCATTTGGAATTTTGAGAAATATTTAATCGACGAAAATGGTCAATTAATCAAAAGATTTAGGAGTTCTACAAGACCAGATTCAGATAAAATAATTTCTCTTTTATAATAATATTAAGATTAATTAACATAAAGTAAATTTCTTATTTCTAATATTTAGATATATTAGGTTATGAATAATTTATCTGGAAAAAAAGTACTTATAACTGGAGGAAGCTCTGGAATTGGAAAAGCTACTGCAATTGATTTAGTTAATAAAGGTGCCATTGTGTCTATTACAGGCAGAGATAAGGCTAAATTAGAGAACATTGCTAGTGAAATTAATGCGATACCTATACATCTTGATGTAAGCAAGTACAACAGTATTGCAGTTAAAACTTTAGATGCATTTCATTCAATGGGAGGAATAGATGTTTTAATAAATAATGCTGGTATTGGTGAATTTGCAAAATTAGAAGACATTAAAGTAAATCACTTCGAAAGTATTTTTGCCACTAACGTTTTTGGGCTAACTATGTTAACGCAAGAAGTAGTCAAGTTTTTTAAAACCCAGCAATATGGTATGATTATAAATATTGGATCAAGTGCAGCTACAAGCGGATTTCCTTCAGGATCTGTTTATTGTGCTTCAAAATTTGCTTTAAGGGGATTGACAGAATGTTGGAGACACGAACTTAGAAGAGATAATATAAGAGTAGTTTTAGTAAATCCTAGTGAAGTTCCTACAGCTTTTAACAACAAACAAAGAGTAGAAAGGGAAGAGCAAGAAAATAAATTAAGTCCTAAAGAGATATCTCACGCAATAGTTTCTACAATAAATATGGATAAAAGAGGATTTATTCCAGAGCTAAACGTATGGGCTACCAATCCATTTTAGTTTTTTCTAAAGGATGGTGATCTAGTATGCTTTGTTTCAGATAGTTCTTATCTAGGTGTGTATATATTTCTGTTGTGGTAATGGATTGGTGGCCAAGCATTTCTTGAACTGATCTTAGATCTGCTCCTCCTTCCACTAAATGTGTTGCAAATGAATGCCTAAGGGTGTGTGGCGAAACATTTTTTTTAATTCCAGCCAATTCAGTTAATCTTTTTATGATTTTAAAAACCATTACTCTTGAGAGTTTTTTCCCATTTTTATTTAAAAAAACATGATCAATAAACTCGTTGCTTAGTTTTTGATGTATTCTAACCTCATTTAGATAAACTTTTAAATGTTTGGAGGCAATTTTTCCTAACGGTACGAGTCTTTCTTTATTTCCTTTACCAATTACTCTTACAAAGCCTTCTTTCCAATAAATTTCCGAAATTTTTAGTTCAATTAATTCTGTTACTCTTAATCCACATCCATAAAGAACTTCAATAATTGCCAAGTTTCTTTCCCCATCAGCTTTCGAGCGGTCAATCTGTTGAACTAACTCGTCAACTTCTTTTATCGTCAAAAACTCTGGAAGTTTTTTTCCTGTTTTCGGGTTTTCTAATAAATCTGATGGATTTTCTTCTACAATTTTTTCTAGTAGCAAATATTTAAAAAATGATCTTATGCTTGAAATTACTCTTGACTGAGAACGAGCATTAATTTTTTGCTTATTTAGATGTGATAAATAATTTTGAAAGTCTTGGTAGGATAGTTCATTTATTTTCTTGGTTACCTCATCATTATTAAAAAAGTCGTTGAGTTTTATTATATCTCTACAGTAGGCATCTACAGTATTGTTAGAAAGTGATTTTTCTATTTGCAGATAATTTTTGTAACCCCTTATATAAACGTTCCAAGACATTACACAAAAATAGTTATAATAATTTCTATAATTTATTTTCAAATAATTCTTGGTATAAAAATGTTTTTTCTATTTTTGCCCATCTTACGGAGAGTTGGCAGAGTGGTCGAATGCGGTAGTCTTGAAAACTATTGTGCAGCAATGTACCGGGGGTTCGAATCCCTCACTCTCCGCTTTTTAAAAATAAACCTCGTTAATCGAGGTTTTTTTTTACATAAATTTTTTGGGTATTTTTATTATTATCCATTCAAAAAAAATAATATTTATTTATGAAAAAGAGAAATTTTTTATTTAGAATTTCTATTGTAATTTTTTCTGTATTTACAATTTTATATATAATTTATTCTTTTTCAGAAAATGTTAAAATAGGTGAGAAAGCCCCCGAATTTACCACCCAGCTGGTAAATGGAGAAAACTATTCACTATCCAATTCTAAAGGAAATTACGTTTTGTTGTATTTTTGGGGTTCTTGGTGCGGACCATGTATTAGAAATGCTCCTGAAATAGTTGCCATTAGCGATAATTATTCATCCAAATTTTTTGACAAGGATTCCAAGCTGGAAATTCTTTCGGTTGCACTAGAAAAAAAAGGTAAAAAATGGAAAAAGGTTGTCAATAAGTTTGGTTTTAATTGGGAATTGCAGGTTGTCCAGTTCCATCAATTAGTTTTAAATTCTCCTATTGCTAATAAATATGGAGTTTTTGAAATTCCTTCTAAATTTTTAATTGATCCTAATGGAAATGTTGTTCTATCTAAAACTTCATTTTCAGAAATAGAGCAATACTTAGAAAAAAGAGTAATTAAAGTTTAATTACTAGCATTGTGCGAAGCTAATTGCAACTTATTTGTATAATTTCATACTTTTACAAACATGCAAAAACCTTCTATACCAAAAGGAACTAGAGATTTTTCACCATCTGAAATAAGAAGGAGAAACTATATATTTAATATTGTAAAATTAAAGTTTGAAAAATTTGGATTTTCTCCAATCGAAACACCATCTATGGAGAAACTATCTACTCTAACTGGTAAATATGGAAGTGATGGAGATCAATTACTTTTTAAAGTTTTAAAAAGAGGTGCAAAGTTTGATAAAGTTTTAGGAGAATCAAATATTAAAAATTTAAAAGACAATGATTTTTCAGAAGAAGCATTAAGGTACGATCTTACGGTACCATTTGCTAGATATATTGTTCAACATCAAAACGACATAGTTTTCCCATTTAAAAGATACCAAATTCAACCTGTTTGGAGAGCAGATAGACCACAAAAGGGTAGATATCGTGAGTTTTATCAATGCGATGCAGATATTGTTGGTTCTGATTCTTTGGTTTGTGAGATTGAATTGGTTTCCTTAATACAAGAGGTGCTTAATGACTTAAGTCTTAGAGATCACACAATAATGATTAACAATAGAAAAATTCTAGCTTCTCTTATAGATTCTTGTGATTCAACGGAGTATTTTTCTAAAATCACAGTAATAATTGATAAAGTAGATAAAATTGGTGCTGAAAAAGTTATTCAAGATTTAATAAACCATATTCCAAATCAAAATATCGCAGAATTGTTCGAAGAACTATTTAATCTTCCAGATTCTTCAAAAAGCATTCTTAATTGGTTAGAAAATAAACTAAAGGAAAGCGAATTAGGCCAAAAAGGAATTCAAGAACTTAATTACGTGATAGAAAGTTGTAATTTATTGGGGGTGAACAATCTTAAAATAAACCTTTCCTTAGCGAGAGGTCTGGATTACTATACAGGTTCAATTTTTGAAGTTGTATTGAACAATAATTCGATGGGAAGTATTATTGGGGGAGGTCGTTACGATAATTTAACTGAAGTTTTTGGTCAAAAAAATCTATCTGGTGTAGGAGTTTCTTTTGGGGCAGAGCGCATCTATGATTTAATGAATGATTTAAATCTTTTTCCAAACAATCTTAACACGCCTTCCAAATATATGATTGTAGATAAGTCACAGTCTTCAATTAATGGACTCAAATTATTACATTTTTTAAGGACCAAGAATATTCCATGTATTCTTTATCCAGACAATACTAAATTAAAAAAACAACTTAAATATGCACATTCCAATAAAATACCTTTGGTTGTTTTTATTAAGAAAGATTTTTCCTCAGAAATGAAAGTTGAATTAAAAAATATGGATACTGGGGAGCAAAAAGATTATTTGTTAAGTGATTTATAATTAAATAATGAAGGAATTAGAATTTATTATATCCCCAGATAAACTTGCCCTAACTGATGTTAAAAATATTCTTTCTAAAAATCTTAAATTAAAATTATCCAATAAGTCCATAGAAAGAATTAGTACAAACCGAAATTATTTAGACAGAAAACTAAATAGAAAAGACCAAGTTTTTTATGGTATTAATACAGGCTTTGGTTCTTTATGTGATACTAGAATCCCTGAAAACGATCTCAAGAAATTACAAGTAAATTTAGTTAGGTCACATGCCTGTGGTTCAGGAAAAGAAATAGATTCTAAGATCGTTAAATTAATGATTTTAATAAAAATTAATGCACTTTCATTAGGCTATTCAGGAGTTCATTTAAAGACAGTGGAGAAATTAATTTTTCTTTTCAATAATGATATTTTGCCTGTAGTTTTTGAATCTGGTTCTCTAGGCGCTTCTGGTGACCTTGTACCTTTAGCTCATTTATCGTTAGCACTTATTGGCGAAGGTGAAGTTAATTTTAAAGGGTCTAAGAGTGCTTCTAAAGACGTTTTTGAATCTTTTGGAGAATCTACTCTAGAACTAGATTCTAAGGAAGGGTTGGCTCTTTTAAATGGTACTCAGTTCATGAGTGCACATGCTACCTATGCATATTTAAAACTCGATTCTTTGTTTAATTGGATTCATAAAATTTCTGCACTTTCCATAGATGTCTTTAATTGTAGATTGTCTCCGTTCGATTCAAAACCACATCTTTTAAGAGGTTTCAAAGGACAAAGCCAATGTGCTCAACAAATTTTAGAAATATTGGATAAAAGTGATTTACACCAAATTCATGGAAAGTCCGTTCAGGATCCTTATTCTTTTCGCTGTATTCCTCAAGTTCATGGTGCAAGTTTGGATGTACTACACGATTTTAAAACTAAATTAACTATTGAAATTAATGCTGTTACCGATAATCCTTTAGTTTTTAATCAAGAAAATGAGATAATTTCAGCAGGTAATTTTCATGGCCAACCTATTGCAATGGCTATGGACTTTATGGCAATTGCAGCGGCAGAGCTGGGTAGTATTTCAGAAAGAAGGATTTACAAACTAATTTCGGGGACAAGAGGCCTACCTGCTTTTCTTATTGAAAATCCTGGTCTTAATTCTGGATTTATGATTTCTCAATATACTGCAGCTAGTTTAGTAAGCAAAAATAAAATTTTCTCTCATCCTGCTTCTGTAGATAGTATAGAATCTTCAAATGGACAAGAAGACCATGTTAGTATGGGCTCCATTGCGGGAGTTAAGTTGGTGGAGGTTGTTGAAAATGTTAAGAGAATATTAAGTATTGAATTAATGACTGCAGCTCAAGCGATGGAATTTAGAAGACCTAGAAAGACTTCTCCAGAACTAGAGCTGATGCTTTCAGATTTCAGATCTAAAGTTCCCTTCATTGAAAAAGACCAAGTAATGTATTCGCTTATGCAAAAATCTGAAGAATTTATTTCTAAACAATTATAATTATTGCTTTATTATTTCAGAAAAAGTTTTCCTTTTAAGTATAAAATAATTCCAAATTGTAGATTTTCTAGAGTATCCGTTAAGATCATGGAAATTTAATTTTGAAAATTGTCTCCTTTTAATATTCATTTTACCAATGCTAATAAGATAACTATAATGGGCTTTAATAATGGATAAATAACCTTTTAAGTTTCCTGACAATACTAATTTGATTCCAGAAATTTGATCTAGTAAAAGTCTTATCAGAATAAATAAAAATAATGGTATTTCTCCTTTAAAATTTTTATGAATCATCCATAAATTGTTTCTGTAATTCAAGTATGTTTTTTTTGGTGAGCTATATTTTAAAGTTCCTCCTCCAAAATGATAAACAGTAGATTCACTAGTATAAAATATGTTTTTTCCTAAATTTTTTAATCGCCAACAAAGATCAATTTCTTCCATATGAGCAAAAAAATCTTTATCAAAACCACCTACCTCTTTAAAATCTTTGGATTTGATTGCCATACAGGCTCCTGACGACCAGAATATTTCTGAATATGTATCGTACTGTTTTTTATCTAATTCTGCATAGTCGAAAACTCTCCCTCTACAAAAAGGGTAAGCAAGTATGTCTATAAAGCCTCCAGCAGCTCCAGCGTACTCAAAATAATCTTTATTGTTGTAAGATTTAATCTTTGGTTGAACAGCCGATATGTTTGTATTGTTCTTTAGAACTTTTATTAAAGGAGTAATCCAGTTTTTAGTAACTTCGATATCTGAATTTACTATTATAAAAAATTCTGCATTGATTCTTTTCAACCCTTCATTATATCCACCTGCAAATCCAAGATTATTTTTTAAATAGATGGTTTTTATTGATGGAAAATTGCTTTCTAGATAGGCTAGAGAACCATCTTTGGACCCATTGTCTATAACATAAATATCTGCATCTTTTTCTGAATGAGTAATGAATGTTGGAATAAACTTTTCAAGCCAATTTTTTCCATTATAGTTCAATATGACAACTGCAGTTTCTATCTCTTAAGGATTTACAAAGAAAGCGTTGCTATTGCTTCCCCATTGGCTATCGTTGGGATTTTGCATATTATCAACACTTCTTCCAGGGGTGTTTCTTCTGTGTAAATCTGTTTTCCAATTTCTATTAAAATATTCTCCTTGAAGTGTGGAATGAAGTGTTGTATATTCGTTAGATCCTAAATCAGGCATATAAAAAATAAACCTTTTATTATTAAACTTTCCAATTTTATAATAATGCCATATCTGGTAGGGGTAGGCACTTGGTTCGTTTGGTCTATCTGTAATCGTATTTGGTGGACCGTACTTAAGGAAAGTTCTTCCCATATCGGTTTCGTAACCTCTTCTCACCTTGGTTGCAAAAAGTTGATCGCTTTTTCTCACTTCTCCTTTGTATTTAAGCCATCCTAGTTCTGGATTTTCTGGTTGTCTATTTAACCAAAAACTATATAAAAACTGTCTTTTTAAGGTGTCGCTAATATTATTATTTTTTTTGTCAATTATATTTAATTCTAATCTAGTAGCAATTGGGGACAAACAATTAATGGATTCTGTAAGAGAATCTACAGGTATTCTAGAAACGAAGGTATTATGGATTTGAACTGCATTCAATCTGTCTAGCCTCATGCTGTTTATAAGATTTGTTCTTTGAAAATCTATTATTCTTTCGCAGAGAAGCTTGTTTTTTCTATCTTTTAGCTGAATACATAACTCATAATTCCCTGTAGGTAAATTATTTATATCAAAAACATTTAAAACAGGATAAATATCAAGAGTTGGTACTTTTTTAATTTTATTGTATTGACCCGCTATTTTATCAGTTCCTTTAATTCTTATAAATTGCTTTAGTAATAAAGATGCAGAGCTGTCCACATTATTCATATTGTATATTTCTAAATAATATGCTAATTTTTCAAATTCATCTCCAAAATAATCGGTTACTAATGGAATCATGTGGTAACCAGACTTAGTAAGTTCACTTTTATTATTTTCACCTTCCGCTTCTTTCCAATAACTATCCAATAGTTCTAAATCTGAAAAAAAAGGTTCGTTAGAATCAACAATTGAGAATTCTTCTTGGTATCTTTCAGTGTTATTAGTGTCATTAATGTCCTTTATTTCTAAGTAGACGGTAAATCTGCCATTTGAAACTGGAAATCTTTGTAAGTCGATAATCCCTTGCTTTTCCACATAATCAGATTGTTCTTTAATAATATACTTTTCATGAGCAATTATTTGTTTTTTTTCGTTTTCAATATATTGCAGTACTTCAACTCCTTTGTCATTGAAATTAGAGTCTTGATTTTCAACAAGTGTATTTCCGTAGATAAATAAATAGGTTTCTATATAGTTACTCTCTGAAGAATGAAATTTCTTTAAATCAAAAAGAGCCTCAATTTGAGAATGTAGTGGGCTAACTAAAAATAATGTAATAATTGCAAATACTGTTTTCATTGATACAAATTTAAGCTTTAATAAGTTAAAATTTATTAAAACTTAATTTCATAATCAATTACAATTAATAAATTGGAGTAATGAAAATTTATATTCTTTTAATTTTTTCTTTGCTCAATTTGACTGTAACCTCTCAGAATTTAGATTTAGAAAATAAAGATTCTGTTCTATTCGGTCAATATCTTCCTGATTTGGAAATTACAGCTTCAAGTGCTGCTTTTGTTAAAAAATGGAACAGAACTAAATTTTATGTGAAAAGTGTCTACGACTATGCTAAAATTTGCTCTGCGATGTTGACTACTTTTGAGGATTCCTTGAGTAAAATTGAAGGAAAATATTCTAGGAAAAAATATTTGTCTAGTTGCAATAAAACCCTAAAGAAAGAATTTGGAAATGAGATTAAGGAAATGTCTATTAATAGAGGGATTTATCTAATGAAGATGATTTATAGATCTACAGGTTTGACAACCTATGAAATTATTCAAAAGTATCGTGGAGGAGGGACAGCTTTTTGGTTTCAAGCATTATGTTTGGTCAATGGTCAAGATTTAAAACGTGAATACGATTCCGAAAATGAAGATTTACTAATGGAAAGAGCCATTGGTCTAATAGATTCTGGAAAAATGACTTATTATAAAAGAGTTCCTTTGACAGATGAAGCTAGAAAATCATTAAAACAAAATAGAAGAGAAAAAAAAAGAAAGGAAAAGAAATAATTTAATTGCTGTGTTGTCTTTTGTTTTTCAAATTTTCATCAATTTTAAACTCAGTTTCTTTAGAAATAGTAGTGTTATCAATAGCTAAATTATTTAAATCAGGCTGTCCTGCATTAATCCATGCTGTATACCAAAAAGAACCAACTGCTTTTATTGAAGCTTTTAATCTTCGTTCTTGCATATTATTTAGTCTGTTGCTATATTCTTTGCTAAAATCTCTACTGTATACTTTCATTGTTACCCGTCCTCTTTTTTCAAAAGAATATTTTCTATCATCTGGCCATTGTTTGGTAATTTCTTTTTCAATTGACAAAACAGAGTCTACAGCAAAATAACTTTCTTGAATGAATTCCCAAGTTGTCTCCAAAGGCTTGTTAATATATTCTGCTTTTCCAGTAATTAAATCGTATTCTTGAAAAAAAAGTTCTGGTACTCTAGATTCCCAAAAGCCATGGATACCTTTTTGGTTGGTAAATTGTCCATTGTAGTTTTCTGTAGCATGAAGTGGTACATGGGCATCAGAAATGTAATGTCCTATTTCGGCAGAGTATTTAAGAATTCTAGATAGATTTTTTTCCTTAAATGCAGTAGTTAATTTATAAAGCATTAGCTGTATATTCCAAGGAGATATTCCGTAAGTTTTGATAGTGTCTTCCGAAAATTTTTCTATTGCATCGTTCCATCTTCTTGGCATTACATCAAATGGATTTTCTCCTTTTCCTACATAGTGGTCTATGTCTATATAGTGCTTTTCAGCTTCTCCTTTTACAGCGTATCTTCTTTTGTCTGGGTCAACAGCATGTTCTGTTAAATAATCTATATTCTTTTTATAAAATTGGAAAAGTTCAGAGTCAGGAATTGTAAAAACCGCTACACGATTTATCTTTTTGTGACCAAAAAAACCCCATCCTGCTAAAAAAGCATTGGAAATCCCCAATAAAAATAATAAAATGGTAGTTTTCTTTATTACAACCATTTTTAATAGTCTCTTGCTTTTACAGACCAAGTAAAGTTGAACTGACAGATTAAATTTGATATTTCATCTATCCCTTGAGTAGATGTTTTAATAACAACAGGTTTTTTTGTTTCCATTGCTTCCTTTAGTTTATCTTTTATCATTTTACCATCATTACAAACAAAACTTGTAATGCCAACTGCTTTTTTATTAAAATCTGCTTCACATTTTAGGGGTAGAGTAGAAAATGATGGTTTTTGGTTGTAAGTATATTGTAAAATCAAAGCAGCAGTACTCATTTCTCCAGCCATTCCCAAAACTGCCCAAAAAGTTGATTTAAATGGGTTTTTATTAATCCATTTGAACGGAACGGTGACAATACATTGATCTTCATTGAGTTTTTTAATTCTCATGCCACTAAGAAATCCCATTGGTAACTTCCAAAAAAGATAACTTCTAAAGTAAAAGGATTTTACAGCAAACCTTCTTATTCTATTTGTATTTTCTGGTATCAATAATTATTTTTCGGTTGTCTTAAATATAAAACTTATTCTTTGGCATTGAGATATTCAGTTCTCCACTCAGGTTTTTGAAAATCTGCAAGTAATTGAAATAAGTTTTCCCCATAAAAAAAATCATTAATATAGGTAATCCCATACTTTTGAAGTATTTGGATTTGAGGCCAACTTGGTCTGTATTTATGTTGTCCAAATCCATTTACAAGCATATTTTTAGCAGGCGTGCAGTCGGGTGGACAATATGGATTTCTGTTGTATCTTAATGCCCAGAGATCAAATAGTTTAAGATCAGGTGTTTTTAGACATTGTGAAGAATCGTATTTATATAAGCAATCTTTAATGTTAAATTTCTTGAACATATTTTCACCCGTATTATTAGCTTTAGATAGTTGTTTTCCCATACCAATTCTAATAAATTCACTTCCAGAAATAAATCTTTTTTTTATGATTCTCCCATTAGATTCAGTAATAATTGCATAGTTAACATATTGAGAATTACAATTGGGATTTATTGAAATAGCAAGATGTGTTCTATATTTAACTAAAGGTTTTGGTGTTAAGCTATAAAAGTCTGAAAATAAAGAGCTTATTATAAATATTAATATGTATAAATATTTTTTCATTTTGTACAAAACAAACCATCGTACAAGTATAAAATTAGTAAATTATTTTTTAGGGTATTATTTAAACTTATAAAGTTTATTCGGAGTTTGACAATAGTCCAAGCTCTGATCATGAAAATCAACTTGTATATCTTCTTTAGAAACTTCAAAAAAAGAAAGACCAATCTTTAAACAGTCTTTATTCAACTGATTTAATATTTTGTCGTATATCCCTTTGCCATAGCCAACTCTATTTCCAAATCTATCAAAAACCAAAAGCGGAACTAAAATTACCTCAATTTTGTCCAATGTTTCTATTTTGTAATCCATTGGTTTTGGAATATTCAGTTTGCCAATAGTGAATTTCACTGAGGGATTAAAAGAAATACATTCCCATTTATCTTTAGATTTTTCGTAAAATGATGTGAAAATAGCAGAATTGGAATTTATAGTTTTGTGAATATGCCACGTATTTACTTCTTTATTTTTAGTAATAGGATAGAACAAATGGATATTTTTTTTTAATAAACTGAAATTTTTAAATAAATGATTTGAAATTTTAATTGAATTACTTTCAATAAATTCCTTATTAAGATTTAGTCTTTCAGTAAGGGCACTTTTTCGTAACCTATTTTTATTTCCACTTGATATTGCAGCCAATAGATGGTTTTTGTATGAAATCAATTTCTTTTAAATCTAACACGTAATCTAAAGCAAGTCTTAGGTCTTTTCCATCTACCTTAGATTCATTTCCAGGTCTTGAATCGTCTAATTGACCTCGATATACACATTTTAGATTTTCATTAAAAACATTAAAATCTGGAGTACAAGCTGCATCGTATACTTTGGCAACTTCTTGAGATTCGTCGTATAAATAGGGGAATTTGAATTTTCTTTCTTTTGCAAATAGCTTCATTTTTTTAGGATCATCATCTGGATAATTCACAATATCGTTACTGCTAATGGCAACAAAGCCAATATCTTTTTTTAAATAATCATTTGCTAATTCTACAATTTGATCTATAACATGTACAACATATGGACAGTGATTGCAAATAAACATTACTACTAGTCCATTTTTCTTAGTAACATCTTTTAGACTAACTTTTTTATCTGTGACTACATCTGTTAATTTAAAATCAATTGCTTTAAATCCAAGTGGAATTTGATTGGTTAATGTTCTTGCCATTTTAATTAAATTTGATTTTATTTAAAGATAACCTTTACATCTAAAAAAGCATATGAAAAAACTTTTTATTTTTTGTCTCTTTCTATTACCTTTTTATCTAAAGTGTCAAATCAATGATTCAGTCCAAATTAGAGCATTGTATGATTTCAATTTAACTGAAGGGAAATGTTATGAAAATTTAAGATCATTATGCAAAGATATTGGCCATAGATTAAGTGGTAGTAATTCAGCTGCAAATGCAGTAAAATGGGCGGAAATACTTATGAATAATACCAATTTGGATACTGTTTATTTACAGCAAGTAATGGTACCGTACTGGGAAAGAGGAAACTTAGAGAAAGTATACTGGAAAAATAATAAGGGTCAAATAAGTTTTCTTAACTGTTCTGCATTAGGAGGTTCTGTAGGTACCAACGGAATTTTAAAAGGGGAAGTGGTAGAAATTACTAATTGGGCGCAATTGAAAGATTTTGGAAGAAGTGAAATAGAAGGTAAAATTGTGTTTTTCAATCGAGTTATGAATCCTACTTTTATTAGTACTGGAAATGCTTATGGAAGTTGTGTCGACCAAAGACACTTAGGAGCTTCTAGAGCTGCTGAATTTGGAGCTATTGGAGTTGTTGTAAGGTCAATGAGTCTTAAGTACGATAAAAACCCTCATACAGGTTCTATGACCTATTTAGATACGAATAATAGAATTCCAGCAGCAGCAATTAGTACTAAAGATGCACACGAATTAAGTTTAGCGTTAAAAAAAAATGAGCTTGTAGAGCTAACAATAGAACTTTCTTGTCAACAACATGACGATGTAATTTCTTACAATGTTATTGGAGAAATAAAGGGGACAGAGTTTCCAGAAGAAATTATTTTAGTTGGGGGACACCTAGATTCTTGGGATATTGGTGAAGGTGCGCACGATGATGGAGCTGGAGTAGTCCAAAGTCTTCAGGTTTTAGAAACTTTTAAAAAATTAGAAATTCTACCTAAAAGAACTTTACGATGTGTGATGTATATGAACGAAGAAAATGGAAATAGAGGAGGAAAGCACTATGCAGAAATGGTTAAAAAATCTGGAGAAAAACACTTATTTGCATTGGAGTCTGACAGAGGAGGGTTTACCCCAAGAGGATTTAGTATAGATGGCACCAAATTACAATTAGAATATCTTCAAAGTTTTAAAAAATTATTTGAACCCTATCAAATACATTTATTCAATAAAGGGTACAGTGGAGTGGATATAGGGCCATTGAAAAATGGAAAATTATGTTTGGTAGGTTTGGTGCCAGATTCACAAAGATATTTTGATTATCACCACTCAAAGGCAGATGTATTTGAAAACGTTCATAAAAGAGAATTGGAGCTAGGTGCTTCGGCAATTAGTTCTATTGTATATTTGATTGATAAATATGGTTTGCCAGAAAGTGAATCAATTAAAAAATAATAAAAATGGTAGATATTTTAGCTTTTGGTGCCCATCCTGATGATGTGGAATTAAGTGCATCCGGTACTTTAATTAAACATATTAATATGGGTTTTTCAGTTGGTATTATT
The DNA here is from genome assembly GCA_938075455.1 of uncultured Flavobacteriales bacterium. Taxonomy (GTDB): domain Bacteria; phylum Bacteroidota; class Bacteroidia; order Flavobacteriales_D; family Parvicellaceae; genus MED-G20. The sequence goes on along the minus strand of CALJHN010000003.1, from coordinate 87,289 downwards.
GATTTAACCATGGGGGAGATGGGAACTCGTGGCACTCCCAGAGTTAGAGCATTAGAGGCAGAACAAGCAATGAAAATTATTGGTGCAAAGTTTCGTGAAAATCTAAAAATGCCTGATTCTTTTATCGATTTATCTAGAGAATCTATAGAAAAAGTAGTGATAGCAATTAGAAAATATCAGCCAAAAATTGTCTTTTGTAATGCCGTTAAAGATAGACATCCAGAGCATGGTGTTGCATCCAAACTAGTATCTAAAGCATGTTTTATTTCTGGATTAAGAAAGTACGAAACCTCTCTGGATGGTGAAGACCAAATGCCTCATAGACCTCAAAACGTATATCATTATATTCAAGATGAGTGGATTGACCCTGATTTTATAATTGATATTTCAGAAGAAATGGATCAAAAGATTAAAGCTGTTAAAGCTTTTAAAAGTCAATTTTACGATCCAAAAAGTAAGGAACCTATAACTCCAATTTCAAGTAAAGAATTTATGGATTCTATCTTTTCTAAAGCAAACTTAATGGGCAGATCTATTGGTAAAAGTTTTGGAGAAGGATTTAACACTGAAAGACCAATAGGAACCAACAACTTATTTTATTTATATTAAAACATGCAAAATTTTAAATATTTCTTTTTGTCATTAACTATATTCTCATGTGCTTCTAACTCAGAATCAGTTTCAGAAGAATCTAGAAGGATTGATAGTTTACAATCCGTACTTAGTTCTAAAGATCAGGCAATTAACTCATTAGAATTTCAAAAATTAAATGATGATTCTATAGTAAATTTATATGCACTATACATTCAGAAAATAAAGGATAATATAAATGAAATAAATAAGCAAGAGCTCATCATTAACAACAAAAAAAATAATCCTGATTTTATCAACAAGGATACCAACGATATAATAAAATCTATTAAAATTCTTTCTAAAAAATTACAGGAAAATGAATCGATGATTACAGCATTAAATAATGCAGTAAAACAGGAAAAAAATAAAAATTCTCAATTTGCCTCCAAAGTTACAGACCTAAAAGAAGAAATTGCTCAAAGTAATAGGGAAGTCTATTACCTAAAAGAGGAATTAAACAGTATGAATGCTTCTTTTGAGGCCATTTTTAAAAAATACAACTTTCAGAATAAAAAAATAAGTGATTTAAACCAAAAGCTCAACGAAGTGGCTTATGTTATTGGATCCAAATCCGAGCTTTTAGATAATGGTGTTTTGACTAAGAGTGGAGGATTAATTGGAATAGGCAAGACTAGAAAATTGAATTCGGATTTAAACACAGAATATTTTACTTATGTTTCAAAATATAATCTATTAAATATTCCTTTAGGATATAAGACCGTAAGATTAATGACTTCACACCCTAGCAATTCTTACAGGATATCTAATGTAAATGAAATCATAGACTCTCTGATAATCATTAATCAAGATGATTTTTGGAGAAATAGTAAGTTTCTGGTTATTGAAGTGAAATAATTATAAAATTGCTTGTCTAATTTTTAGAGCTTTTTCTAAAATTGGAAATAAATGGTCTAGTTTTAGCATAGTGTGAGGATCACTTTTTGCACTTTTAGGATCAGGATGTGTTTCAATAAATAAACCATTAACCCCATTAGCAACTGCACTATATACGATGGAGGATATTAAAGAAGGATCACCACCTGTTATTCCGCTAGTTTGATTGGGTTTTTGAACTGCGTGGGTGCAATCCATAATCACCGGAAAACCATGTTTTTTTAGTTTTGTTACCGCTGTAGCATCTACAATTAAATCATTATACCCAAAACTATTCCCTCTTTCACAAAGCCAAACATTTTGATTTCCAGTAGACTGTACTTTTTCTATTGCAAATCCCATAGAGTCATGAGACATAAATTGACCTTTTTTAATATTTACCGGAAGACCAGTTTTGCCAGCTTCTATCAATAAATCTGTTTGCCTACAAAGAAATGCCGGAATTTGTAGATGATTGACATATTTGGCAACTTTTTTAGGTTCGTGACTTTCGTGTACATCAGTGATGGTATTTACATTTAATTCACTTCCAATAGATTGTATAATTTGTAGTGCATTATCATCTCCAATTCCAGTGAAACTATTGTTTTTAGACCTATTTGCTTTTTTATAACTGGATTTAAATATATAATCAACAGACAGTTCATCACAAATTGCTTTTACTTCTCTAGCAATTTTCAAACCCATATGTTGGTCTTCAATTGCACATGGACCAGCTATTAATGTGAAATTTTTCATTCTTTTGCTTTTTTTCCTAAATAGCCACTATGGTGTCTTTTGGCATATTCCTCTTTTGTGAATTTGATTTTTTCCATCATACCAACTACCAGTAGATCACCAACAACGGTCATAACTGTTGTGGAAGTTGTAGGAGTTAGTCCAAATGGACCAATTTCTTTTGGATTACCTGTAAATAAACATTCATCTGACATCTTAGAAAGTGGACTATTGTTGTTCCCAGTAAGAGATATTAATGGAAGACCATTGTAAAGATTATCCGAAAGTTTCTTAAACTCTAAAATTTCTCTAGTTTTTCCAGAATTAGAAATTAGCAATAGAATATCGTTTTTTTGAATAATACCTAAGTCGCCGTGTTGCGCTTCACTAGGGTGAATAAAAACAGAAGGGGTTCCTGTGGAGGAAAGAGTAGTAGAAATATTCATTCCTATCTGCCCAGCTTTTCCCATTCCACTCACAATAACTTTTCCATCCATTCGGTGAACTCTTTCAAAAATAATGTCTAAAACATTGTCTAACACTCCATCAACAGGAATATTTTTTATTGCTTGGACTTCTAGTTCAATGTATTTTTTTATGGACTCTTTCACAATTTCAAAAGTAATAATTATAAATGACCTTTACTTGCATAAACTTTTCTAACGGAAATTAGATCTTCTAACGTATCTACCGGAAAAGATGGATAAATAGTTGTTCCAACTTTTATTTTACCTCCATTTTCAAGCCATCTAAGTTGTTCTAACTTTTCATTAATCTCGAGTTTTGATGGTTTTAATTGCTGAAATTTTTCTAGTGCATTAATTGTGTATCCATATATTCCAATATGTTGATGAAATTCATGAGTATTTTTTTTTCTTTCACCTTCTCTAACAAATGGTATGGCATGTCTTGAAAAATAAAGTGCATAATTAAAAGTGTCTTTTACCAAAAATACTTTGTCTTTTGGTAAGTTGTCAGAAAAATTTAACTTTTGAGCAATGGTTGCAAATTCAGTTTTAGAATCGTTAAAACAATCTATTAATTTGGCTATGTGATCTTTGTGTAATAATGGCTCATCCCCTTGAATATTAATAACATAATTAAAGCTTTTTCCATATTCTTTAGACCAAATATCTACCGCTTCTAAACACCTACTAGTTCCATTTAAATGGTCTTTTTTGGTTAAAACAACATTACCTCCAAAGTTATTAACTGTATCGAATATATTTTTATCATCTGTAGCTACTACTAAGTTTTCCAATACTTCACTAGCTCTTGAATAAACGTGTTCAATCATGGTTTTTTCACCAATTTTCATTAGAGGTTTCCCCTTAAGTCTGGTAGAATTAAATCTTGCTGGAATAACTCCTAAAAAATCTGACGAATTTAATTTCATTGTCCTAAAATATATAATCTTAAATGATAACTTGAAATTTTACGTAATATTATAAATATATTGTACTGAATTTTAATTTTAAAAATTTTATTTGTGTCTATAAAAAAAGTTAAAAATTATATAAATACCAATCGAAGAGATTTCGCCGATCAACCATTCACAGAGAAAATGTCAGCGGATAATCCAATAGATCAATATGGAGCTTGGTTTGAAGAAGCTATTAAATGTAAAATATTAGACCCTTACTCAGCATGTCTCTCTACCGTAAATAGTAATAATGAGCCTTCTTCAAGAATATTGTATATAAGAGATTTTAATTCTAATGGTTTTGTTTTTTATACCAATTACGATTCTAAGAAAGGATCGGACCTACTAGAAAATAATTATGCTGCTTTAAATGTTTTTTGGGGAGAATTGGAACGACAAATTAGGATTCAAGGAAAAATTAGTAAGGTAGACGATTCAATTTCTGATAAATATTTCAATGCTAGGCCAAGAGCAAGTAAGATTGGTGCTTGGGCTTCCAATCAAAGTCAAATAATTAAAGACAGAACTGAGTTAGAGGACAAAATTAAGTTTTATGAAGAAAAATTTAAGTCTCAAGAAGTTCCAAGACCAGATAACTGGGGAGGATATTGTTTAAATCCAAAAAAAATAGAGTTCTGGCAAGGAAGACCAAGCAGGCTACACGACAGAATTGTTTATATAAAAGAGAATAACCAATGGGCAAAAAGCCGTTTATCTCCATAGTTAATCAATATTTTAATAGATTTCCTTTTAGAAAAATCAACACTGCCTTAGAACCTTCTAAAGATTTAAAAATAATTGTTGTAATTCCATGTTATAACGAGAAATATATTCAACCTACTATAGATTCACTTTTTTTAAAACAAGATGATTTTTCTTTTGATGTTGAAGTAATTGTTTTAATAAATAATTCTGAGTCTGAAATAAACCAGATAAAAAAACAAAATCTGTTGACACTAAAGAAATTACAAAATCTTTCAAAAACTTATAACAAAAGTAATATCCACTTAATTCCAGTTTTAATTGGAGATTTAGATTCCAAAAATGCTGGTGTTGGATGGGCTAGAAAATTGGGAATGGATCTTGCAACTCAAAGATTTAGAACAATTAATTTTAACGGAATAATTGTTGGTTTAGATGCAGATACAATAGTAGAATCCAATTATTTTAATTCAATCTATTCTTTCTTTTTAAATAACAATTTTAATGCTGCTTCTATTCATTTTGAACATCCTATAAGTGTAGATTCCTTTAGTGAAGTTCAGTTGAACCAAATTATATATTACGAACTCCATTTAAGATATTATAAGAATTCTATGAAGTACTCAAATTTACCTTACTCATTTCACACAATAGGGAGTGCTTTTGCTTTAACAGCTTCTGCCTATGCTAGACAAGGTGGAATGAATAGAAGAAAAGCTGGAGAAGACTTCTATTTCATTAATAAACTAATAAAAGGCGAAATTTTTGGAGAAATTAACGATACTAAAGTCATTCCTTCCCCTAGAATTTCTGATAGAGTTCCTTTTGGAACTGGAAGAGCAATCCTAGAAGGATTAAATTCCCAAAAAGATTTGTCTCTTAGCTATGATTTTCAATGTTTTGAAATTATTAATTCATGGATAAATAGTATTGAAAATAAAGATTTCAACTACGAGAATTTTCCAACAACATTAAAAGCTTATATGGATTATGAAAAATGGATTAAGCACCATACCATGATGCTTAATAATACCAATTCTCATAAGAGTTACCTAAAGTTATTCTACAATATATTTGATGCTTTTTGGATGTTAAAATTCATCCATTTTTTAAGAGATAATTATTATCCAAATACTAGTTTATTAGAAAATACCAACACACTTTTAGTGAAAATTGGTTATCCAACAATGGGTAATGTTACCAGTCAACTAGAATTTTTTAGGAAATTAGATAAAAAAAAGGGGCAAAAGCCCCTTAAGTAATTTATATTAAACAATCTTATTTTACAGAATCAACTACTGCTTTGAATGCTTCGGGATTATTCATAGCTAAATCAGCAAGAGTTTTTCTATTTAACTCAATTCCTTTAGCATTTACTTTTCCCATGAATTCTGAGTAACTCATTCCATGAAGTCTCGCTCCGGCATTGATACGTTGTATCCACAATGCTCTAAAGTTTCTTTTTTTCTGTCTTCTATCTCTGTAAGCATACTGAAGACCTTTTTCCACTGCATTCTTAGCTACAGTGTGTACATTTTTTCTTCTTCCGAAATAGCCTTTTGCAAGTTTTAATATTTTTTTTCTTCTTGCTTTAGCGGCTACACTATTTACTGATCTTGGCATAATTTAAATTTTTGGCTCAAAGCGACTTGCGTACTTATCTTTTTTTTGACTTAAAGCCTGGTTCAACATTTAATAACCGTGATTATATTAAGCACAAAGTTGCAACTTTATATTTTTCACATCTGATTTACTTACTAAAGTAGCTTTTGTAAGGTTTCTCTTTCTTTTTGTAGACTTCTTGGTCAAAATATGACTTTTGAAGGCATGTTTTCTTTTAATTTTCCCACTGCCTGTGAATTTAAATCTTTTCTTGGCACTGGAATTGGTTTTCATTTTAGGCATAACTTTATTGTTGTATTGTTATTTCTTTTTTGGATTAATGATAATAGTCATTTTCTTTCCCATTAATTCTGGCATTTTTTCTAAAACACCATATTCTTCTAACTCTTGAGCAAATTTTAATAATAAAATTTCACCTCTGTCTTTATAAATAATCGATCTACCTTTAAAAAAAACAAAAGCTTTAAGTTTAGCTCCTTCACTTAAGAACTTGATAGCATGTTTTAATTTAAACTGAAAATCATGTTCGTCTGTATTTGGTCCAAATCTTATTTCTTTCAAAACAACTTTTACTTGTTTTGATTTCATTTCTTTTTGTTTCCTTTTTTGCTCGTATAAAAATTTCTTATAATCAATTATTTTACATACGGGAGGGCTTGCATTAGGAGAAATTTCTACAAGATCTAAATCCATATCTTCTGCCATTTTTATAGCCTTGGATGTAGAATGTACACCTTGTTCTATACCTTCTCCTACAACTCTTACTTCTGGGACTCTTATTCTCTCGTTAATCCTATGTGGATCTTCCTTGATAATTCTTCCTCTATTGGGTCTTCTAGGTCTGATAATCCTCCTTTTTTGTTAAATAATTAATTCTTTAAAATCTGAGTTAATTTTGTCATTAATGAGTTTTACAAAATCATTAGTTTTAAATTGACCCAAATCTCCTTTTCCTTGTTCTCTTACAGAGAGTAGATTTTCTTTCGTTTCTTTTTCACCGACGATAAGCATAAACGGTATTTTGTTTAACTCTGCGTCTCTGATTTTTCTACCTATTTTCTCAGCTCTTTGATCAACAAGACCGCGAATATCGTAATTTTTTAGAAGTTTTAAAACTTCTAGAGCATAATCGTTAAATTGTTCACTAAGTGGTAGGATAATAAATTGTTCTGGATTTAACCAAAGAGGAAACTTCCCTGCTGTATGCTCAATTAGTAAAGCAACAAATCTTTCCATAGAACCAAAAGGAGCTCTGTGTATCATTACTGGTCTATGTTTTTGATTGTCTGATCCAGTATATTCTAATTCGAACCTTTCAGGAAGATTGTAGTCTACTTGTATGGTACCTAGCTGCCAAGATCTATTTAAAGCATCCTTAACCATGAAGTCTAATTTTGGTCCGTAGAATGCAGCCTCACCATATTCAACAACAGTTTTTAATCCTTTTTCGTCAGAAGCTTTTATAATTGCTTTCTCTGCTTTGTCCCAATTTCCCTTAGTTCCAATATATTTTTTATCGTCGTCTGGATCCCTCAATGATACTTGAGCAACAAAATCTTCGAATTTTAAAGCTTTAAATACATAAAGTACCAAATCAATAACCTTTTTAAATTCTTCTTCTAATTGATCAGGTCTACAAAATATATGTGCATCGTCTTGGGTAAAACCTCTAACTCTTGTCAGTCCATGTAGTTCTCCGCTTTGTTCGTAACGATAGACAGTTCCGAACTCGGCCAGTCTTAAAGGAAGATCTTTATAAGATTTAGGAGATGCCTTGAATATCTCACAATGATGTGGACAATTCATGGGTTTTAGTAAAAATTCCTCTCCTTCATTTGGAGTTTTTATAGATTGAAATGAATCTTCTCCATATTTTTCATAATGACCAGAACAAACGTAAAGATCTTTATGTCCAATATGAGGTGTAGAAACTGGTAAGTATCCCGAATCTGTTTGGGCCTTTTTAAGAAAGTTCATTAATCGTTCTTTAAGATCTGTTCCCTTAGGAAGCCATAGCGGTAATCCTTGCCCAACTTTTTCTGAAAAAGTAAATAATTCTAGTTCTTTTCCAAGTTTTCTATGGTCTCTTTGTTTCGCTTTTTCTAACAGTTCAAGATATAAATTAAGATCTTTTTGTTTTTCAAAAGTTACACCATAAATTCTTGTGAGTTGTTTGTTATTTTCATCTCCTCTCCAGTAGGCACCAGCAATATTAAGAAGTTTCACTGCTTTGATAAAACCTGTATTTGGTAAATGGGGCCCTCTACACAAATCTGTGAATTTTCCTTGAGTATAAAAGGTAATGGTACCATCCTCTAAATCATTTAAAAGATCGACCTTATAAGGGTCGTTTTTTTCTTTGAAATAGTCTAAGGCATCTTTTTTAGTGATTTCTTTTCTTACAAAGGGATTTTTTTCTCTAGCAAGTTCAATTATTTTTTTTTCGATTTTTTCTAAATCTTTTTCTGAAATATTGTAGTCTTGAAAGTCAATATCGTAATAAAAGCCATTTTCTATTGGAGGACCAATAGCCAAATTAATTCCAGGATAAAAATATTCAAGAGCTTCGGCTAAAATATGAGCACTACTATGCCAAAGCGTAGATTTTCCACCTTTATCTTCAAAGGTTAATAATTTTAAATTTACATCTTCATTTAAAGACCTATTTAAATCCCAAACTTCTCCATTTATTTCTGCAGCCAGAACTTTTCTTGCCAATCCTTCACTTATGGATTTTGCAATATCTAAAGAGTTTGTTCCTTTAGTAACTTCTTTAATAGTCCCGTCTGGTAATTTTACTTTTATCATTTCTGCAATTTACAGACGTCAAATATAAGTAAATGATTTTCTCTTTAAACTTAGTATTTAAATAATTCCTTACTTTGTAAAAATAAGTTAGCATAACCAAAAATAATTCCAATGAAAAAAGTATCAATATTATTATTAACTATTTGTGTTTCAATCTCTACCTTCTCACAAAAAAAGGGAAAAGAACCCGAATCTGATTTAGCAAAAGTTAACTTATCTGGATTGAAATTTAGATCTGTTGGACCAGCTTTAACTGCGGGAAGAATAGCAGATATTGCTGTGGATTCAGAAAATCCAAAAACTTATTATGTTGCAGTAGCTTCAGGTGGTGTATGGAAGACTATGAATAGTGGAAATACCTTTGAGCCTATTTTTGACAATCAATCTTCCTACAGTATTGGCTGTGTTTCTATAGATCCAAATAATCATAATACAATATGGGTAGGAACTGGTGAAAATAACAACCAAAGAAGTGTCGCTTACGGAGATGGAGTTTATAAAAGTTTAGACGGTGGTAAAAGTTGGAAAAATATGGGGCTTAAAGAATCTGAGCATATTGGTATGGTAAAGGTAGATCCAGAAAACTCTAATAAAATATTTGTTGCAGCATATGGTCCTTTATGGAAAGAGGGTGGCCAAAGAGGTTTGTACTGCTCTGAGAACGCAGGAAAAGATTGGAACTTAATTTTAAAAACAGATGAACATACAGGAATTAACGAAGTGCATATAGATCCTAGAAATTCAGAAATTCTTTATGCTACAGCACATCAACGAAGAAGACATGTATTTACATACGTTGGAGGAGGAGCTGGGTCTAAAATTTATAAATCAGAAGATGGTGGAAAGAATTGGAGAGAATTAAAAATTGGATTGCCTTCTGCAATAAAAGGAAGAATTGGAATGGATATTTCACCTTCCAATCCAGATTTTTTATATGCCTTGTTAGAAGCTGAAAATAATCAACAAGGTCTTTATTTTTCTAATAACAGAGGGGAAAGCTGGAAAAAAGTAAATAAATATGTCACTAGTGGAAACTATTACCAAGAGGTTTTCTGTGATCCAAAAGATCCTAAAAAAGTTTTTTTCATGGATACGTGGTTGCACCACACATCCGATGGCGGTAAAACAGTGGTGAAGACTGGAGAAAAAAGCAAACATGTAGACAATCATTGTATTTGGATCAATCCAAATGATACGGACCATTGGATAGTAGGATGCGACGGTGGATTGTATGAAACTTGGGACCATGCAAATAACTGGCACTATAAACCCAATCTTCCTATTACACAGTTTTATAAAGTGGCTGTAGATAACGACTTTCCATTTTATAATATTTATGGAGGAACTCAAGATAACAATAGTTTGGGAGGTCCCTCAAGAACAATTACCAATCACGGTATAATGAATTCAGATTGGTATATAACAAATGGAGGAGATGGCTTTGAGAGTGCTGTAGACCCTGAAAATCCGAACATTGTTTACGCTCAATCTCAGTACGGTTGGCTGGTTAGATACGACCGCTTATCTGGCGAGAAAGTTGGAATAAAACCAATGGCGGATAAGAATATGAAAGCACTTCGTTGGAATTGGGATGCACCTTTGATTATAAGCCCTCACAATCATAAGAGATTATATTTTGCTGCAAACCAACTTTTTAGAAGCGACAATATGGGTGATGAATGGAAATGTATCAGCCCAGACATGTCAAGAGGAATAGATAGAAACCAACTAAAAGTAATGGGTAGAATCCAAAGCTCAGATGCTGTTATGAAAAACAAATCCACCACTATGTATGGTAATATTGTTGCTCTTGACGAGTCTATTTTAAAAGAAGATTTACTTTACGTTGGAACCGATGATGGATTAATTCATGTTAGTGATAATGCAGGTGGAACATGGAATAAATACGATAATTTTAAAGGAATTCCACAAAATACCTATGTCAATTCTTTAGTTGCTTCTAAGCATAACGTAGATAGAGTGTATGCAGTTTTTAACAACCATAAAAAAGGGGATTTTAATCCATATGTAATGGTATCTGACGATAGAGGAAAAACTTGGATATCTATTGTTTCAAATCTTCCAAAGAGAGGTTCTGTTTATGATATTGCAGAAGATCATCAGGATGAAAATTTATTATTTGTAGGCACAGAATTTGGTGTTTTCTTTACTTACAACTCTGGAAAAGAATGGAAACAATTAAAAAACGGTTTACCCACAGTTGCAGTTAGAGATATAGAAATTCAAGAACGTGAGAACGATTTAGTTTTAGCAACTTTTGGTAGAAGTTTTTATGTTCTAGATAATTATTCTTCTTTAAGGCAATTAAAAAACTACATGAATGTAAAAGCTCATATTTTCCCTGTAAAGAAATCTCTCATGTACATAGATTCTAGACCATTAGGAAATAGAGGTAAAGGTTCTCAAGGAGAATCCTATTTTACTGCTAAAAATCCCCCTGTAGGTGCGGTTATTAAATACTTTTTTAACGACACTTTAAAAACTCAAAAGCAAATAAGACAAGCATTAGAAAAGAAGAAAATTAAGTCTAAAGAGGATATTGAATATCCAACACTGAAACAACTAAAGATTGAAGATAAGGAAGAAAAACCATATTTACTTTTCACCATATACGATTCTGAGGGAAATGAAATTAGGAAGATGATAGAGTCTCCAAAATTAGGACTTAATGAATTGGTTTGGAATTTTCGTCTTACACCACAAACAAATATTTCGCTAAAAACTTCTCAACCTGGTAGATATTCTGAAGCTAGAAATGGCCCACTGGCTCTTCCTGGAAAATATTTTATTTCTATGCATAAAGTAGTTAATGGTAAATCTACTTTGATGGTTGAAAAGACGCCTTTTGAATGTACTTGGTTAAATGATTTATCTACTCCTACAGAAAATAAAGAAGGACTATTGGCGTTTCAAGTAAAAGTAGATAGATTAAGAAAAGCTATTGATGCTTCTGGCGAAGTAATAGATAAAGATAAGAAAAGGTTAAATTTTATTAAAGCTGCGATTAAATCTTATCCAAACTTAGATATAACGTTACTAGAAACTATCTCTAGCTTAGAAGATACAATTGAAGGTATTAATGTATTGCTCTATGGAGATCCTTCCTTAAGTAGTAGAGATATTGAACAAAAAGAATCTATTGCTTCGAAAGTTGGTATAATTATTTGGAATATGTGGAGAAGCAGATCTAACCCTACAAAGACCAATAAAAAGCTATACCAAATAGCTTCCTCAGATTTTGAAAAACTCATTACTGAAATTCAAAACTTAGATAATTCTATTAAAGAAATCGAAAACTATTTAGAAAAGAATGAAGTTCCTTTTACACCTGGAAGAGGATTAATCTTAAATTGGAAAAAAGAATAATTAAAAACCAGTTTTAGAATAATTGTTGTATTTCTTTGGATCAAATTCGTACAATATTGCTTTTCTCCCTCTGGAATTTCTTTGTACTTTTTTAACCTCTCTTAAGAAATCCATTTCTAAAATTCTTCTTCTAAAATTTCTTTTGTCAAACTTCTTAGATAAAAACGACCCATATAATCCTTCTAATTCTTTCATAGTAAATTGATCTGGCAATAAGTTTTTTCCCAAGGGTCTGTATTTCATTCTCCTTTTGATTCTTTTAAGCCCCAAATCGATCATTTCGTTATGGTCAAAGGCTAGTTCAGGATTGCTTTCTAGATTTATAAATTTGGCTTTGTTTTCAACATTTAATACAACACTATCCTTTTTCAAATTTATTAGGCCATAAAATGATATATCGATAATTCTACCTTCAGGATGTCTATAAACTTTTCCAAATGCATTTAGCTGCTCTACGTAAATTTTATCGTTTCCTATATTTTCTTTAAGAATTTCTGAACAAACCTCTTCTAATGATTCATTAGATTTCATTAATTTATTTGGTAGTATCAGCGCATTTTTAAATGGTTGTTTTTTATTTACAACGGTTAAAATTTTTTTTTCACCACCATCGTAACAAAACAAACTTATACTTACAGAAACTCTAATCTTACTAAAGTCATTTAAATTATCCATTATAATAGTGTAATTAAAACACTAAGGTAGTTAATTTATTATTCCTGAGCCAATTAGTTCATCATTTTTATACCAACTTATAAATTGTCCTGGACTTATTCCTCTTTGAATTTCTTTAAAGAAAACTTTTAAACCAAACTCATTTGAGGTAATTGAACATGGGGTTAATTTTTGACGATACCTAATTCTAGAGTCATAAACAGTAGGAGTGTCCATGTCTATTTTTAAATCTTCTCTTACCCAATGAATATTTTCTTTATACACAGTTAATCCATTTCTATATAATCCTGGATGATCTTCTCCTTGGCCCACATATATGATATTCTCTTTTACATCTGTTCCAATAATAAAAAGGGGTAGAGGAAATCCTCCAATATTTAAACCCTTTCTTTGTCCAATGGTATAATAATGGGCACCATTATGTTCTCCTATTACTTTGCCCATAGAACTAGTGTATTTAAAACCTTCAAATTTATTGGTAATATTTTCTTTGTTATAAATTGAATTATTTGAATCAATTTCAATAATTCTTCCATTTTTTGGTTTTAAAAATTGTTGTAAAAAAATCGGTAGTTTTACTTTTCCAATAAAGCAAAGTCCTTGAGAATCTTTTTTTTCTGCGGTATTTAATCCAATTTCTTTAGCTAATTTTCTAACGTCCTTTTTTTGCATATCTCCAACTGGAAAAAGAGTTTTGCTTAATTGAAATTGATTTACCTGACATAAAAAATAGCTTTGGTCTTTTGTGGTATCTTTTCCCGCCAAAAGTCTTTGAATTTTTTCCCCGTTAATTATTACCTCTTCTTTTCTGCAATAATGTCCAGTTGCAACAAAATCTGCTCCAATTTCAATGGCTTTTTTTAAAAACAAATCAAATTTTATTTCTCTATTACAAAGAATATCTGGATTAGGTGTTCTCCCATTTTGATATTCTAAAAACATATAATCTACTATTCTCTCTTTATATTCCTTACTAAAATCAATTACTTGAAACGGTATTCCTAATATTTCAGCTACTTGTAGAGCGTCGTTGCTATCTTCTATCCATGGGCAATCATCGTCAATAATCACAGACTCATCGTTCCAATTTCTCATAAATAGTCCAATGACATTATATCCTTGATTTTTTAGGATATAGGCAGCTACACTTGAATCAACACCTCCAGAAAGTCCTACAACAACTGTTTTCATTTATCAAAAGTAAATAGAATTCATCTTTTGTCCTAACATTGATTTTTTTGTTAAATTAAATTTATCTTTATTGCTCATAAAATTGAATGAATTCAAACTTTCCAAATTTATTAAAACCACTTGATTTAGGATTTACCTCCTTAAGAAATAGAGTTTTAATGGGGTCAATGCATACGGGTTTAGAAGAAGTTAAGAATGGCTATAAAAGAATGGCAGCTTATTTTGAGCTAAGAGCCAAAGGCGGTGTTGGATTAATTGTTACAGGAGGTATTGCTCCAAATTTTAGAGGTTGGGTTGCTCCATTTTCAAGCAAACTAACTTCCAAAAGAATTGCGAGAAAACATAGATTTATTACCGAAGCTGTTCATAAATACGATACTAAAATTTGCATGCAGATTTTACACGCTGGAAGATATGGCTATCACCCATTTAATGTTTCTGCAAGCAATATAAAATCTCCAATTTCCAAGTTTAAAACAAAAGCTCTTTCAGAAAGCGCAATTCAATCTACTATTAATGATTTTGTTAGATGTTCAAAACTTGCTAAATATGCTGGTTACGATGGAGTTGAAATCATGGGTTCTGAAGGATACTTAATAAATCAATTTATTGTTAAAAGAACCAATAGAAGAAACGATCAGTGGGGTGGAAGCTACCAGAATAGAATTAAGTTTCCATTAGAAATAGTAAGGAGAATAAGAAAAGAGATTGGTAAAGAATTTATAATAATTTTCAGATTGTCTATGCTGGATTTGGTAGAAGGAGGAAGCACATGGGAGGAGGTAGTTCAACTTGCAAAGGAATTAGAAAAAGTAGGTGTTAATATTATCAATACAGGAATTGGATGGCACGAGTCTAGAATCCCAACCATAGCAACTATGGTTCCAAGAGGAGCTTTTAGCTGGGTAACCAAAAGAATGATGGGAGAAGTAGGTATTCCACTAATCACTACCAATCGTATAAATACACCAGAAATAGCAGAAAAAGTACTTGCTGATGGACATGCAGATATGGTATCTATGGCTAGACCATTTTTAGCAGATCCAGAGTTTGTAAATAAAGCAATTGAAAACAAGTCTGAAGAGATCAATACCTGCATAGCTTGTAACCAAGCATGCTTAGACCATGCTTTTAAAGGAAAAGTAGCCAGCTGTCTTGTAAATCCTATTGCATGTCATGAAACAGAAATAATTTTAAATAAAATATCTAAAGTAAAATCTATTGTAGTTGTTGGAGCAGGCCCAGCAGGCCTTTCCTACGCTACAACTGCTGCCAAAAGAGGACATAAAGTAACTTTGATAGAAAAAACTAATAGTATAGGTGGCCAATTTAATATGGCTAAAAAAATACCTGGTAAAGAAGAATTTCATGAAACTTTAAGATATTTTCTGGTTATGCTTGAAAAGTATAAAGTAGATATTAAACTAAATACAACTTTTGATCCTTCTATGGCTGACAAATATGACAAGGTGATTTTAGCTACGGGAATAATCCCTAGAAAACCTAAAATCAAAGGTATTGACCATCCAAAAGTAGTAGGTTATATAGACGTATTGAATAATAAAGTCAATATTGGCTCTTCTGTAGCTTTGATTGGTGCTGGTGGAATAGGTTTTGATGTAGCTGAATATTTATCTCATAGAGGAGAATCTACATCGGTAAAGACTTCCTTATTTATGAAAGAGTGGGGGGTAGACATGAATTTCTCCTCCAGAGGAGGAATCGAAGGAATAAAACCTCATATCTCAAAACCAGAAAGAAAAATTTATCTATTACAAAGAAAGAACGGCAAAGTAGGAGCTGGATTAGGAAAAACAACGGGTTGGATTCATAGATTTTCTCTTAGAAATAAAGAAGTTAAAATGATAAATAATGTGGAGTATAATAAGATTGACGATAAGGGGCTCCACTACACTAGAAATAATAAAGAATTTATCTTAGAAGTAGATCATGTAGTTATTTGTGCAGGCCAACTAAGTAATAATTCAATTTTTGAGTCTTCTAAGTCTGTAAATAATAATACAGAAATTATTGGTGGTGCTTTTCTTGCTTCAGAGTTAGATGCTAAAAAAGCAATAGATCAAGCTGTTAGAAGTGCAGCTAAGGTTTAAAACAACCCGTATCTTAAAATACTAAATAACGCTCTAAACCCATCTCTCCATCTTATCTTTTTACCTTCATCTACAGTTCTAGGGTTATAGTTAATAGGAACCTCTTTCCATCTAAGACTTTTATTTTTGGCGAGTTTTGCAGTTACTTCGGGATCAAATGCAAAACGGTTTTCCTTTAAATCTAATTGTTTGAAGATTTTTGTAGGAATAAGTTTGTAACAAGTCTGCATATCTGTTAGTCTTACTCCAAAACAAAAATTTCCTAAAGCTGTTAGTAGTTTATTGGCAATCCTATTTAAAATAGATTCTTTTTTCTTTTTTTTGCTATTTATAAATCTAGAACCATAAACAATTTCAGCTTCATCTTTTAAAACAGGTTCCAATAAATCATTTATTTGTTGAGGATCAAGTTCTAGATCTGCATCTTGTATTATACAATAATCCCCGGTTACTATTTCAAGTGCTTTTTTAATTGATCCACCTTTGCCAAGATTTAAATCATTTTCAACAAAAGTTATCTTGGAGGAACTCTTTTCCTTTATAAATCTTAAAATTTCTTTTTTGCTGTCGTCTTTTGAAAAGTCATTTATTACAATAACTTCTTTTTTAATATCGTTTTTGATAATTAAATTGTTAACGGTATCCAATAACTCATAAATCGTAAGTGATTCATTAAAAACAGGAATAATTATAGATAGAGATTTAATCAAATGGAGATTTATTAGTACCTGATATTTAATTTTTGGTAAATAAAATGCATTAACCAAGCTGGCCCAATTAATAAAAACTGAACATCTTTAAGAAAAGAAGGTTTCTTTCCTTCAATTTCATGTCCTATAAATTGAATAATCCAAGAAACTACAAAAATTGATACAGAAATCATCCACAAAGAAATATTTAAATTATTTATAAGAATTTGGTTTTCCATCCAATTAGTTAAGAAAAGACAAAATATGGAGAACAGTGCCATTCCCACAGTTAGTTTAGGCGATAAGATTAGATAATATACAAATACAAATACAATGGAGATAGTTGCCCAATTGACATATTTATAGCTATCAATGGTTAAATTTTCTAATGGCCCTAGTGGAATACACCAAACTAAAGCAACAATACTAAAAAATATGGAAGGTACACATAGCCAATGTATTAGTTTATTGGTTTTATTTTGGTGACTTTCACCATATTCTTCAATTAATTTTTCAATTTTTCTCATTTTACATTCTTATAATTTTCAAAGTTTTATTGCGAAAACTTAAATACCAGCTTAGCTAATACTATGAATTAAATTTATGAAAAATAAATAGACTAATTTGATTCTGAAAACTTAATTGGTAACAACAATTTTTTCAGTATAGATTTTGTCAATTGTTTTTAATTGAATAAAATAAACGTTTTTAGATAAGTTACTTACATCAATAGATTCTTTAAACTGTCCCAGAAAATCTTTTCTTTCATTAAAGTATACAACCTGTCCCAAGCTATTGATCATGGTCATTTCAATATCTTGTCTTGTACTAAGTAAAAATACCAATTCAAATTGGTTAGTAGCAGGATTAGGAAATACCTCTAGCTGATAATCTTCTTGCTGGTAGATAAACAAATCTGAAAGTACCTGACATGAACCAATGTTTATATAAAGCTTGTATACTCCATTAGATGGATTGTAAATTATACTATCATTGGAAATAGGTTGTCCGTTTGCATACCATTGGTATTCAACCTCTCCTGTTGCTCCACTGATATTTGAAATTAAATTTTCACCTTCATTTTCAATAGAAACATCTATAGCATTGTCGCAAGTTGTAAAAAAAGCTTTAAAAGTATAGTTAGCATTTAGATTTGCTCCAATGATTTCTGGTTGTTCAAGATTTGTTGCTGTAATAGGATTGTTTTCCCAGTGAGAAAAAGTAAATCCAGAATCTGGAATTGCAATAATATTTACTGGACAACCTCCATGGTATACACCACTCCACGGATAATTTTCTGGTGTAACAGTGCTAATATTTATTTTTCCAGAGCTTGGTGGGGAAACGTCTAGTTGAATATTTTTTTGTCCTTGAAGGTTTAAAGATTGATTTAAATGTATTCTAGCGGTATTAATCCTAGCTGTATTATAGTTTGATATATTGGTTAAGGCGTTGTTCCATTGAGAAAACGAATTTAAACCACCTTGATTTGCCCACAAATTTATATGGTCTGGAATTGCAGAGGAAATTTGATTTTTCAACCCATTAGAAACTTGGTTAAAATTAATTGGTTGAAATATTGTATTGATTAAATCATCGTATCTATTGGCAAATTGACACTTGAACTCATTATTTAATAATATTCGATTAAAAATTTGAGAATGTTGGCTGCTAAAAGCTGGAAATCTAGCGTAGTTTAAATAATTGTCGTAGATGTTTTGACCAAAATAACCAAAAGATGCATCTGTATCATAAAGTACATATCTCCATTTTCCTCCAGTGGTATCCGGCCTCCAAATTTTTACATTATTTAATCCCCAAGCAATTCCCATCCAGTCCATATTTTGAATATAGGTTTGAGTAATGAAATAATCTATATAATTGTCTTTGTCAAATCTAGATTCAAACAATGGCAAAAACGAGCTGTCATTTACTGGAGTTCCCATTAATAAATCGTATGATTTCAAAAAATGATCACTTGTTCCAACCAATGCACTGTCTCGGTTTAAAAGATCTACTTTATTGCTACTTATTCCATGGTTACTTTCTACATAATGTTCGTCAATTTTTTCTCTTATTCCATACAATCCCCAATACTCTCCATTTAGATAGACTATAGCTGGTTCGTATCCCATTCGGTCAATATTAGTTGTTTTGACAACTTTTGAAATTATTCCATCTTGAACTCTGTCACTCCATCCATGTTGTCCTCCGTTTCTTAAATTGAAGTTATTAAACTCTGTAATATTAGATTTTCCGGGTATTAATGGATAGTCAATGCTCCCTTTGTAAATTGATTTTGAGTCAATCCGAAATGATTTTTGTGGTTCTGCTCTCGACCATCCTCCATGGATTTCTAAATCCACCTGACTTTCAAATTTTTTTACTCTGTCTTTGTTAAAAAACTCTATTCTAGAAAATTTTGACCATGGCTGCCAGAAGTTACTTCCAAAATGTGGGTAATTATTCACATCTGCATTTGGCCCCATTACATAAATTCCTGTATTCCAATTCCACAAATTATCATAATCTGTTATTATAGAAAATACAGGTAAATTGTGGTTTAGCTCATTAATTATAAAGGTTCTATCAGCTACTTCGCTGGGAATATAATTAGAATTTGCAAACGATCTAGCACTAAAGACAGTGGATGAATTAAAAGATAATGAAGAGTTGTAAATTGGATCATTTTCATCTGGTATGTCTCCGTTAGTTGTATAACGAATAGTATTTACAGAATTGTTTAGCGAGACATTTACCAAATTGGTATACCATCCTGATGGTTGGTTTATTTCCGGTTTTTCTAAAATTCCTACATAACAGTTACTATTGTTATTGGAAAAGCTAGGAGTTGGAGAATTAAAATAACACCAATTATTGCTTATGTCTGGCAATCTTCCATAAGAAAGCCCATTGAACAAATCGTTTGGGACAGAAATACTATCTGAAATATTTCCAGATGTATTGCTTATTACAACTGTTTCTCCATTGGAAAGTTTAAAATTTGAATGCATATGGATGGTAGGTGGTACTAACCAACTTGGCAAACTCTGATAATTAAGGTTTGTACTGATAATTCCAGCAGAAAGATAGAAATTACTACTTAAATCTGAGGATGTATAACTAGAATTATGTACTTGAATTGCCAATAAATTATTTCCCTGGACTAAAAGATCTGAAATGTCTTCGAAACTGAATATTTTATATTCAGGAATTCCCCCAGAATATAAAACTGCTTCATGGTCGTTATTAGTTATGGTATTGAAACTTGGGAAAAAGGTGTTGAAGTTATTAGACCTCATGATTTCAGTGCCATTTAAATAAGCAACAAATCCATCGTCGTAATCTGCATGAAGAAGAAGATGAGAAATGTCATTTATATCTTGAATATCAAAGGTTTTTCTTAAATATATTGAAATAGTATTGGAGGCAATAATAGTGTTGTCGTCATTGTCTCCATACCCAAATCCTCCTTGGCCTACTAGCCAGGATTGATCGTTGAAATTATTGGTATTCCAGTCATCTGAAATACTAGAACTTCCTTGAGAGTATTTCCAATCTTCCTCAGCTTTTACTAATGATTCCCAATGATTGGGATAATTTAAAGACGATTTTCCAGAAGCACATATAATAAGTTTTTCATTTGGGGAAATCACATAATTTGGAAATTGCCATTTATCAAGATTTCCTAGTTCATCACTTATATAAAAATTATCTAGATTAAATGATGTATTAAGAGTATTGGTAATCTCTATCCAATCTGTACTTTCGCCATATTCATCTAAATATCCCTTATGGGCACTTACTTCATTAATAACAATTTGACCAATTATTTTAGTTGGTATTATTAAAAGTGAAAATAAGATTGCTTTTAAAAAGAATTTCTTTAAAATCATGCTTAAATATATCATAATTAAATAACTTTTTAATCGAAAGTGATAAATAGAATATTGTAAAAGAGAATTTAAAATTACTCTTAAAGTTGAGCAATCAAATAATTTTTTTCATGTTGGTCATAGAATCTCTTAATTTTTTTCCAATTATTTCAATAGGATGAGCTCTTATAATTTCATTTATTTCTATTAATTCTTGATTGTCTACTTCATTAGAATCAGAAAATTTTTCTCCAATTATTTGCTTAGAAACTTTTTTAAAAAAATCTCCCAGTAGTGGTTTACATGCATGGTCGAATAAATAACATCCATACTCTGCAGTATCGGAAATTATTCTATTCATTTCGTACAATTTCTTTCTAGCAATAGTATTGGCAATTAATGGAGTTTCATGAAGTGATTCGTAGTAAGCAGAAGCATCTTTAATACCTGCATCTGTCATTGTTTCATATGCCAATTCCACCCCAGCTTTCACCATTGCTACCAATAATAGTCCATGATCAAAATATTCTTGTTCTGAAATATGACTTTTGGTTGGATTAGCATTTTCAAAATTGGTTTCTGCAGTTTTAGCTCTCCAGGATAACAAATTTTTATCCTCATTTTTCCAATCTTCCATCATAGTAGTTGAAAAATTCCCAGATAAAATATCGTCCATGTGCTTATGAAATAAGGGTTTCATAATTTGTTTTAATTCTTCAGAAATTTTAAAAGCTTTAATTTTAGCTGGATTTGTTAATCTATCCATCATATTGGTAATTCCACCATGTTTTAATGCTTCTGTAATTGTTTCCCAACCATATTGAATAAGTTTGGATGCATAGCTAGATTCGACTCCCAACTCTATCATTTTATCAAAACAAAGTATAGAACCCGTTTGTAAAATACCACATAAGATAGTTTGTTCTCCCATTAAATCTGATTTTACTTCTGCTATAAACGAGGATTCTAGTACGCCAGCTTTATCTCCTCCTGTAGCTACTGCGTATGCTTTTGCATATTGAAGCCCTTTTGAAGAAGGATCATTTTTGGAATGAACTGCAATAAGTGTTGGAACTCCAAATCCTCTTTGATATTCTTGTCTTACTTCACTTCCTGGACATTTAGGTGCTACCATAATTACAGTAATATCTTCTCTAATCTTCACTCCTTCTTCCACAATATTAAAACCATGAGAATAAGAAAAAATAGAATCTTTTTTCATTAATGGAATTACTTTTTCTACTACAGAAGTATGATTTTTATCGGGAGTTAAATTAATTACTAAATCGGCTTTTGGAATCATTTCTTCATAGTTACCAATGGTAAAATTATTTCCAGTTGCATTTTTATAAGAATCTCTCTTTTCTGAAATTGCGGAATCTCTCAAAGCATAGGAAATATCTAAACCAGAATCTCTCATATTAAGACCTTGGTTTAGACCTTGCGCTCCACAGCCAATAATAACAATTTTTTTTCCTTTTAAGCAACTTACTCCATCTGAGAATTCAGATTGCTGCATTAATCGACACTTTCCTAATTCTAATTGCTGTTCTCTAATAGATAATTGATTAAAATAATTTTGCATAGTTTTTATTTTTCGTTTAATATTTCTGTAATATTTAGTGGTTCTTTGGTAACAGAAATTCTCCCAGATCTTACAAATTGAAGTAATCCATAAGGAGCTAAGTCTTTGTATAGTTTTTCAGTTTCTTCTCTAAATCCTGTTTTTTCTATCACAAAAAATTCCGGGGAAACTGTAACAATTTTGGCGTGACTATTTTTAATAATATTTTGGATATGCCTTTCTTCAAATAGAGATTTTGATTTTACTTTATAAAGTGCTGACTCTTGAAAAATCGTTTCTTGATCTGTGTGGAAAAACGCTGCTATTACTTCAATTTGCTTTTCTATTTGTGTGATAATTTTTTTGATGTCGCTTTCACTTACTTTAACTACAATCACAAACCTGTAAATTTGTTCTATTTCAGAAGGAGAACTATTTATAGTATCTATATTTATGTGTCTCTTTAAAAAAATCGCAGAAATCCTATTTAGTAATCCAATGTTATTTTCTGTATATATAGAAACTGTATAATTTTCTTTCTTTTCCATTTAACTTAATCTCATATTTGAAACAGATTCTCCAGTAGGAATCATTGGAAAAACATTGTCTTCTTTTCCAACTACTACCTCCATAAAAAATGGGTTAGGGGAGTCTATCATTTTTTGTATACTTTCCTTTAAATTTTCTCTTTTAGAAACTCTTTCAGATTCAATTTGGTATCCGTTGGCAATAGCGACAAAATCTGGATTTACCATTTCTGTAGAAGAATATCGTTTGTCAAAAAATAATTGTTGCCATTGTCTTACCATTCCTAAAAAATCGTTGTTAAGTACTACAATTTTTACTGGAACTCCAGTTTGAAATATGGTGCCTAATTCTTGAATAGTCATTTGGAATCCACCATCTCCAATAATGGCTATTACTTCTCTTTTTGGGGCACCCATTTTAGCACCTATTGCAGCTGGCAGTGCAAATCCCATAGTCCCTAATCCTCCAGAAGTAATGTTGGATTTAGATTCATTAAATTTCGCATATCGACAGGCAACCATTTGGTGTTGTCCTACGTCTGTTACTATAATAGCATTTCCTTTGGTTGCAATATTAATTTGATGAATTACTTCCCCCATCGTAATCTTTTCTTTTTTTGGGAAAAGATCATCTTTAATTACTTTATCGTATTCTATATGGTTTAAATCTCTAAATTTTTGCAACCATTTTTCGTGTTTCTTTTCTTCTACTTTTTCAATTATTTTTGGTAAAGTATTTTTTAAATCTCCAAGTACAGCTACATCAACTTTTACGTTTTTATTTATTTCAGCAGGATCAATTTCAAGATGAATTATTTTAGCCTGTTTTGCATAGTGATTTAGATTTCCAGTAACTCTATCGTCAAAACGCATTCCTATAGCTATTAAAAGATCACACTCATTGGTTAATACATTTGGTCCATAATTCCCATGCATACCAACCATGCCTACGTTTAGAGGATGGTCGGTAGCTACTGCCGATAGACCAAGAATGGTCCAAGCAGATGGAATTCCAGTTTTTTCCATCAGCACCCTAAATTCCTCTTCTGCATTTGCCAGTATTACACCTTGACCAAATATTATAAAAGGCTTTTTGGCTTTGTTAATAAGGGTACAAGCATCGGAGATAGAATTATCTGAAATTTCAGGTTTTGGATTGTAACTTCTTAATTTTTTATGCTTTTTGTATAAAAAATCGGTCATTTCAAACTGCGCATCTTTAGTGATGTCAATTAGAACTGGTCCTGGTCTACCAGATCTAGCTATATAAAATGCTTTAGAAAATATGCTAGCTATTTCTGAAGCTTTGGTAATTTGATAGTTCCATTTGGTAATAGGAGTAGTAATTCCAATAATATCGGTTTCCTGAAAGGCGTCAGAACCTAATAAATTGGATGAAACTTGGCCAGTAATACAAACCATTGGAGTAGAATCAATTTGAGCATCTGCAATTCCAGTAACCAAATTGGTTGCCCCTGGACCAGACGTAGCTATGACAACTCCAACTTTTCCAGAAGATCTTGAGTATCCTTGCGCTGCATGTGTTGCACCTTGTTCGTGTCTTACAAGAACATGATTTATTTTATCTTGAAAGTGGTATAAAGAGTCATAAAATGGCATTATTGCACCTCCTGGATATCCGTATATCAAGTCAACATTTTCTTCTAATAAGCATTTTATAATCGCTTCAGATCCTGAAATTTTCATATTTAAATATTATCTGTTATACATCCAATAGATGCTGATGAAACACATTTTGCATATTTGTAAAGACTACCACTACTTACTTTCAAGTTTGGCTTTATCCATTTGGATTTTCGTTCCTTTAAAATGTCTTCACTTACTTCAAGAGTAATTGTATTTTTTATAGCATCAATGGAAATAGCATCTCCGTTTTCAATAAGGGCTATTGTTCCACCTTTTTGAGCTTCTGGAGAAATATGTCCCACTACAAATCCATGGGTACCACCAGAAAATCTTCCGTCTGTAATAAGAGCAACATCTTTTCCTAAACCAGCTCCTACAATTGCAGAAGTAGGCTTAAGCATCTCCGGCATTCCCGGTCCTCCCATTGGTCCTTCGTATCTTATTACCACCACATCTCCTTTTACCACTTGTCTATTTTTAATTCCAAGGTTAGCTTCTTCTTCGCTGTTGTAAACTCTAGCTTTTCCTTTAAATATCAACCCTTCTTTTCCAGTAATTTTGGCTACAGCTCCATCTTTGGCTAAATTTCCTTTGAGTATTCTTATGTGACCACTTTCTTTTATAGGCTCTTCAATAGGTCTTATAATTTTTTGATCTTTAGTTAAATCTGGAAATTCTTCTAGATTTTCTGAAAGACTTTTTCCAGTTACAGTAATACAGGACCCATCAATAAGTCCTTTTTCAATAAGATATTTTATTACTGCAGAAGTGCCACCAACTTCATGCAAATCTTCCATTAAATATTTTCCACTTGGTTTTAAATCTGCTAAAAATGGAGTTTTGTCGCTTATTTTTTGAAAATCATCTAATTTAAAATCAATTTTTGCTGTGTGTGCAATTGCTAATAAATGAAGAACTGCATTGGTAGAGCCTCCTAAAGCAGTAATTAAAACCATTGCATTTTCAAATGATTTTTTAGATATTATATCTAGAGGTTTTAAATCTAAATCGATAAGGTTTTTCATTGCACCACCAATTCTATCAATATCTTTTAATTTTTCTTTTGAAACTGCAGGAATTGATGAATTGTTTGGCAGAGTAAATCCCATTACTTCTATAGCAGAAGCCATAGTATTTGCAGTATACATTCCACCACAAGCTCCAGCACCAGGACAAGCATTTTTAATAATACAGTCAAAGTCATTTTTTTCTAATTTTCCAGAAACATGTTCTCCCCAAGCTTCAAATGCAGAAACTATGTCTAGTTTTTTTGATTTGTATTTTCCGGAAGCTATGGTACCACCATAAGATAAAATACTTGGACGATTTAGTCTTAGCATTGCCATTAATGCACCAGGCATATTTTTGTCACATCCAACTACTGTCACCAACCCATCGTAACTCAGACCTTCGACTACAGTTTCCATAGAATCTGCAATAACCTCTCTAGAAGGCAAGGAATATCTCATTCCAGGTGTTCCCATAGAAATTCCATCGCTTACCCCAATGGTATTGAAAATTAATCCAGTTAAATTATTTTGTCCAATATTTTCTTTAATTTCTGTGGACAAATCATTTAGGTGCATATTGCACGGATTCCCTTCATATCCAGTGCTGGCTATTCCAATGAATGGTTGATTAAGTTCTTTTTCTGAAAGACCAATTCCGTATAGCATTGCTTTTGCAGCTGGTTGGGAAGGATTATTAGAAACAATATGACTGTATTTTTTCACTAGTTTTTATAATTATTTTCATGATTATTAATCGCTCTTCCAGAAGGATCATTTTTCCCTAAAAAAGAAGCGTCCCAATCTAAGGCTGCTTTACTACTACACGCAATAGATGGTTCAGAAGGAACAGATAATGCTGCTGTATCTGAGGGAAAAAGAGATTTAAAAATACTTCTGTAGTAAAATTCTTCTTTATTTAACGGTGGGTTTATTGGAAATTTTTCTTCTGTTTTCTCAAACAAATCATCGCTTACTTTTTCATTTACCAATTCTTTCAGCTTATCTATCCAATTATAACCAACTCCGTCTGAAAACTGTTCTTTTTGTCTCCAAGCAATTTCATCGGGAAGAAGATCTTCAAAAGCTTTTCTTAGAATCCATTTTTCCATTTTATCTTCAGATATCATTTTATCACTTGGGTTTACAGACATAGCAACATCTAAAAATTCTTTGTCTAAAAATGGCACTCTTCCTTCAATTCCCCATGCAGCAAGAGATTTATTGGCTCTTAAACAATCGTACTGATGTAGTTTATTTAATTTTCTAACAGTTTCTTTGTGGAATTCTTCTGCATCTGGCGCTTTGTGGAAATACAAATAACCTCCAAAAATTTCATCTGCTCCTTCTCCAGAAATTACCATTTTAATACCCATAGATTTTATTACTCTAGCCATTAAATACATGGGGGTAGAAGCTCTTATGGTAGTAACATCGTAAGTTTCTAAATGGTAAATAACATCTTTAATAGCATCTAAGCCTTCTTGAACAGTGAAAACAATTTCATGGTGAATGGTGCCAATATATTCAGAAGCTTTTTTTGCTGCTAGTAAGTCTGGAGAATCTTTAAGCCCTACAGAAAATGAATGTAGTGAGGGCCACCATGCTTTTTTTTGGTCTTTGGTTTCGATTCTATTTTGACAATAGGTTTTGGCGATGGCAGTTGTTATAGAGGAATCCAATCCACCAGAAAGTAATACTCCGTAGGGTACGTCAGACATTAATTGTCTTTTTACGGCTTTAGACAAGCTTTCTCTTATGTGTGAAATATTGGTAGTGTTATCTTTTACATTCTCATAATTATCCCAGTCTCTTAGGTACCATTTGGTCAATTGACCATCTTCACTTGAAAAATAATGACCTGGTGGAAACAATTTTATTTCCTGACAATAGCCTTCCAAAGCTTTCAATTCTGATGCTACAAAAAAATTACCTTCTTTATCCCATCCCATATAGAGGGGAATTATTCCCATATGATCTCTAGCTATTAAGTAAACATCTCTTTTTTCATCGTAAAGAGCAAACGAAAAAATTCCATTCAAATCTTCTAAAAATTCACTTCCTTTTTCATTGTAAAGGGCTAAAATAACTTCACAATCAGAGTTGGTTAAAAACTCATAATTGGTTTTTAGTTTTGACTTAATTTCTTGATGGTTGTAGATTTCACCATTAGCGGCAAGAATTAAATTTTTATCTTTTGAGTAAAGTGGTTGTTTTCCAGATTTAGGATCTACAATAGAAAGTCTTTCGTGGGCTAAAATGGCATTTTTAGAGGAATATATTCCAGACCAATCTGGACCTCTATGCCTTATTTTCCCAGACATTTCTAATACTTGGTTTCTTAATTTCTCTGATTGACTTATGCCAAAAGCAGCTACAATTCCGCACATAATCTAGTTGTATAACTCTCCATGCTGAGATGCATCTAGTCCTCTTTCTTCTTGGTCTTCTCTGACCCTTAGAGGAATCACTAAGTCTACTAATTTGAATAATAAATAACTCATTAACAGGGTGAATACAACAGTAATTATTATGGTAATAATATGGTACATAAAAGTAGTTGTTTGCCCATATATTAGACCAACTTCATTGGCAAATACTGCAGTTAAAATCATACCAACTATTCCACCAATTCCATGGGTTGCAAATACATCTAAAGTATCGTCAACTTTACTTTTCTTATTGATTTTTACAGCAACATTACTTACTATAGCCGCTATGAATCCAATAAAAATACTTTGGCCAAGGGTTACAAAACCAGCAGCGGGGGTAATAGCAACTAAACCAACTATTGCGCCAATACATGCACCAATAGAGCTCATTTTTCTATTAGAAAATCGATCGTAAAAAATCCATGTTATCATACTTGTTGCAGAAGCTAGACTTGTATTTGCAAAAGCAACCACCGCATCAAAGTTGGCTCCAAGTGCCGATCCAGCATTAAATCCAAACCACCCAAACCAAAGCATTCCAGTACCTAAAATTACAAATGGGATGTTGGCGGGTTTTTCAATTATTTTCTTTCTTTGACCAAGAAAAATCGCTCCTATAAAAGCAGCCAGTCCAGCAGACATATGAACTACGGTTCCTCCTGCAAAATCTAATACTCCCCAACTTCGAAACAATCCGTTTGGATGCCAAGTCATATGCGCTAGTGGAGAGTAAATAAAAATAGTGAATAGCAACATAAATAATATGTAGCTCCTAAATCTTATTCTTTCTGCGAAACTTCCAGAAATAATTGCTGGAGTTATAATTGCAAATTTTAATTGAAATAAGGCAAATAATAAAAATGGAATAGTAGATCCAAAATTGACATTGGGATTTAAGGTTACATTTTTAAAGTTCATGTAGGTAAATGGATTTCCAATAATACCAAATAAACTGTCTCCAAAAGCCAAACTAAAACCAATAAATACCCATACTACACTTACCACACCAAGGGCAACAAAACTTTGAAACATGGTAGAAATTATACTTTTAATATTCACCATTCCCCCATAAAAGAAAGCCAATCCAGGCGTCATTAATAATACTAGAGCGCAAGAAACAATCATCCAAGCAGTATCTCCGCTGTCAATTAGTAGAATAGAGTCAGCAATATAATCGTAGCTATTGTTTCCAATTAATATTACTAAAACAATTAACCCTAGAACTAGAAAATTTAATCTTCTGCCAAATCCTTCAAACATGTTATTTTACGATTTTGTATCCCTTGGATTTCAAATAATCAATAAAATCCGAATAATTTTCTTTATTTATATCTTCTTTTGATTCGAAATAGGAATCAAAAATTTTAGAGGAATAATCTTTTTTTTCAAATTCAGCTACTTCATAGTGGCAGTCTTTGGTTTGTCGATACATGTTAAGAGTTCTACTTTTAGGCATAATAATTTATTTATCACTAAAATAGTGTAAAATTAACACTAAGCAAGTTTTGATTGAAAAATTATTTAAACAATTGTATTTAGATTGTTAATAATGAGGTTAATAGGATGGATATTTAGAAATTAATATCCGTAACTTATCTAATAGAAAGCTACGGATATTAGATGCAGAGAGGAAGGGATTCGAACCCTCGTAACACTTTTGGTGTTAACACGCTTTCCAAGCGTGCGCCTTAAGCCACTCGGCCACCTCTCTATTAATTTTGCACAAATATATAGTTCTTAGGAGATTTGTGTAAAATTTTATGATAATTATTTTGAAGATTCTTTTTTAATTCTTTCATTTGCAGACCTGTTGTTTCGGGGTGTAGCGTAGCCCGGTTATCGCGCCTCGTTTGGGACGAGGAGGTCGCAAGTTCGAATCTTGCCACCCCGACCGAAATAAATTAGCTCATTCTAGGATGGGCTTTTTTTTTGCTTTGTGGGATTTTAATAATCTATTTTGATAAATTCTATTTTCCATATCTTTTTATTAATTTAAGTGCCTAATCTTAATTTAACGATGAAAAATCTACTATTTCTATTTTTATTGTTTTTTTCTTTTATGGCCAAAGGGCAAAAAATTTTCTCTGTTAAGTACGAAAGTAGGGCAGATGTAAAAGTCTTTGTGGTAGACTATGAAAGTAGAGCAGATTTGTTGGTCTATAAAGTAAAATACCAAAGCATGGCAGATAAAAATGAAGGCAAATGGTTTTTTGTAGATTATGAATCTTTAGCAGATAAAAAAATATTTTTTGTAGATTATGAGTCTAGAGCAGATCTTAAAATATTCTTTGTGGACTATGAGTCTAGAGCAGGATGGAGAGAAAATTCTAAGAAGCATTTACTTTATTAATGGCTAAAAAAAATATTCCCAAATTGGGACTTTCCCAAGAAGAGTTATTTAACGAAATGAATAGCTCTATGCACTCAGACATCGATTGGAAATCTGGTAAAACATTTGGTGCTGTTTATTATCCAGGAGAAGAATATTCAAAAGTTATTTCCAAAGCATACGTAAGATTCATGCATGAAAATGCTTTTGATCCACAACTATTTAGTAGTATTCTTACTATGGAAAATGAAGTTGTAGAACAAACAGCATCTTTATTTTCCTGCGAAAAAGATAGTTTATTTGGTAATGTAACCAGTGGAGGTACAGAAAGCATATTCTTGTCTATCTTATCTGCTAGAAACTGGGCCAAAAATAATAAGGGAATAGAAAATCCAGAAGTTGTTCTTTCTTCCAGTGCCCATCCTGCATTTTTAAAAGCAATGCATTTTTTAAATGTAAAACCAGTAGTAATTCCTACTAAAAAAGACTTTTCATTTGACTTAGAATCTTTTGAAAAAGCAATAAACGCTAATACTATTTTATTAATTGGTTCTGCTCCCAATTACCCAACGGGTATGATGGATCCAATAGAATCTCTTTCCAAGTTGGCTGTAGACAATGAATTACTATTGCATGTAGATGCTTGTATAGGTGGTTTTTTATTGGCTTATCTTAAAAAAACAGGTAAGGATGTTCCATTATTTGATTTTAAGCTAAGTGGAGTAACTTCTTTGTCAGTTGATTTGCATAAGTATGCATATGCGCCAAAAGGATCTTCTATTTTACTGTATAGAAAAGAAGAACTTAGAAAAGAACAATTTAGTGTTTATCCAAATTGGGAAGGTGGTATTTACGGTTCTACTACTTTTTTGGGAACCAAACCAGGGGGGATTGTAGCCTCTACATGGATGGCTCTCAACCATATTGGCGAAGATGGTTATGTAAAGCTTACCCACAAAACAATGGATGCTACCAAAGTTATAAGCGATTATATTCAAAAGAGCAAAGACTTAAATCTAATAGGAACTCCTATTATGAGTTTATTGGCTTTTAATAGCGAAAAGCACGATATCTATCAAATTGCAGATTTGTTAAGTGAAAAGGGCTGGTATATAGGAAGGCTTCAAAATCCTCCGGGCATACATTTGGTAGTTTCACAAATTCATGCAGACGGAGCAGCTAAGGAATTGGTAGAGGATATGGAGGAGATTATAGAAAAATTAAATACTTCTACAATTAAAAACAAGTTGTCAAAAGTTGGGGATAATTTGTCTGTAAATGCTGTTAAGTCGCTAGGCTATAAGAGCCTAAAAAAAGCAGTGGTTGCTTCTACAGGGAGTAAGAATTCCAAAAAAAGATTGATTTATGATTTAAAGAGCAGTCTCGATTTAGATCAAAGCAACGATTTGTTTAAATCTATCTTAAACCGTTTCTACCAATGATTTTTTAAAGAGCATGATGCTTTCTATGTGAGAAGTATGGGGAAACTGATCTACTAAAGAGAATTTTTGTAATTCATAGCCCATTTCGTGAAGTGTTATTAAGTCTCTTGCTTGAGTGCCGGGGTTGCAACTTACATAAATTATCACTTTTGCATTTAGTCTAATTACTTTTCTTAAGGTCTTAGGAGCTATTCCAGCTCTTGGAGGGTCAATGACTATAGAATGTATTTTATTTTGGTATTCGGGATTGTTCAATAAGAACTTACCTACGTCTGCACAAATAAAAGTAAGTTCGGACAAGTTGTTTTTTTGACTGTTTTCTAAAACATTTTTTTTGGCATTTTCAATAGAGGAAGCAATAATATCTACACCTACTACTTTGTTATTGGTATGTTTTGCAATGAGTTGTCCAATGGTACCAGTACCACAAAACAAATCCATTATTATTTGGTCATTAGGTATTTCAGCTTCTAGTAGATAGTCTATTACTTTTTGATATAATTTTTCTGCACATAAGGGATTGGTTTGAAAAAAGCTTTGCATACTAATTTCAAAATTCAGTCCATTGATGGTTTCTTTTATGGTAGAATTCCCAGTAATAAGTTTACTAGAGCCTTTGTCTAGTTTCTCTCTGTCGGCTACATCGTCGTTGGTAGTATGGATCAGTCCTGCCAAACGCTCTCCAAGAATTTCTTGGAGATAGTTTCCAAAAGCTGGAAGGTCAAATTTGTTTAAGTATTTGGAAGAAGTTACTAAGTTGAATAATAGCTGGTTGTTGGAAAAGCTTTTTCTAACTACCAAATGCCTGAAAAAACCTTCTTTTTTTGGAGGATGCCAAGCAGGTAGCCCCGTTCGGTGTAGATGGTTTCTTATTAGAGAAAGTTTAGTATCTAGTTCTTGGTCAAAAAGACCAGAATCTGCATCTAGGTTTTCCACCATCCACCAGGTGCCTTTTCTTTTAAAGCCAAGATTAAATACATTGTCTTCTACCACTTGTTTTTCTAGGTTGAAGCCAATGGAAGAAAAAGAATATTCCATTTTATTTCTGTAATGGTAATTAGATGGGGAAGAAATCCACTGATCGAAAAGAGAATCTATGTCTTTAATTTTTCCAATTTTAGTAAAAACTTCTTTGGTTACTTGAAGTTTCATCTTTTTTTGTTCTTCTATTGGAAGGTTTATGTAAGGTGCTCCTGAAATAGGTTGGTATTTGGTAGATTTTTCTAGTGGAGAATGTTGGATTATTTCGGTAATAGTTCCTTTGGCATAGTTGGGTTTTTTCTTGGTAATTTTTACGTTTGCTATTTGCCCTTTTATACCATGTTGTACAAAAACGATGTAGTCTTTTTCTTCTATATTTAGTTTGGCAATTCCTTTTCCTACAAAAGCATAATCTACAATTTCAAGTTTTATAATTTCTCCTTTTTTTATCATTTAATTAAAATTATATTTGAATAAATAACTTAAATTTTGAATATGACTTCTAAGATAAACTTCCATAAATTTTTCACAATATTAACAACTTTGGCCTTAACTTATTCTTTGAATGTAATCTATTCTCAAGATTTAAGTAGTTATGTTAGATTGTCGGGGGAGATTACCAATCCAAATAGCGATAAGATTACCATTAGAGGCAATGGATATATAAAAGTGATTGATGTAAATACCAATGGTACTTTTGACGATACATTGGTTATTAAAGAAGGAGATTACACTTTCTATGATACTAAGGAAAGTACTGCCATGTATTTGGCTCCGGGATATCGTCTTGATATTTCTTTCGATGGAAAGGAGTTTGACGAGACTTTAAAATATAGTGGAATAGGAGAGAAACCTAATAATTTTAATGCCAGTTATTTTCTATTCAATGAAAAGAACGAATTAGACTACGAAACTTATAAAAAGATAGAGAATCAAGAGTATTTTGATTACCAATTAAAAACGAATGCTTCTATTATGAAATTGCTCAACGAGTCTGAAATAGAAAACGAGCAATTTCTAAATAGACAAGCAGACAAGTTTCGTTTTCAGATGCTAAATAATCTAATTACTAAGTTGGGAGGAGATTATTTTGCTGGAAAAACCAAGGCTATTATTACCCAGTATTTAGATACAGAAATAAATAAAATAGATTTTAAAGATTCTGTAATGTTTGCCTCTAATAATAGTTATAGATATTTCTTAAGTTCTTATTTTGTGTCTGGCCTTACTAGTGGAGACTTAAAGACCTTGGAGCTTTACAATGAAGAGTTATTGGAAATGCAAAAAAAATCTATTGTAACTGACTTAAAAAGAGGCATTTCTTTTTACAATATGGATAAGCTAGATATTTATTACCAAACCTATGTAAAGTTAGCTGCTAATGACAAGGGTATAAATAGAATCAAGGAAAAATACGATAGAATAAATAATCTTAAAAAGGGAAGTCCTTCTCCATCGTTTAACTATCCAGATACTAGTGGAAAAAATATCTCCTTAGAATCGTTGAAGGGAAAATTGGTGTATGTAGATGTATGGGCTACTTGGTGCGGTCCTTGTAGGGCGCAGATACCATTTTTAAAGCAGTTGGAAGAAAAGTATAGAGAAGAAGACATTGCCTTTGTAAGTTTGTCTATAGACCAGCTTAAAAACATCTCTAAGTGGAAAGATATGATTGTAGATAAAGAACTAGAGGGAATTCAAATTATTGCCGACAAGGCATGGCGATCCAAGTTTGTTACCGATTATGTAATAGAGGGTATTCCAAGATTTGTTCTAATAGACAAAGACGGCAATTTAATGGATCCTATGGCTCCAAGACCAGCTGTTTATAAGGAAGGGGAGTTACAATTGAATGAAGAGATTCAAAAAATATTTAACGAGAATATTTAGTTTAATATTTAATTTTCTAGGTCTTTAAATAGGTCTTTAAATTCCGACCAAAAGACATCTAGTAGTAGAAGGTATTTTTCAAAAAACTGAAAAGTCTCAGCCCAGGTATCTTTGTTGTATAGGTTTACCCCAGTTAGTGTGGTGGTAATTCTTGCACATTTCTTACCATATTCGTTTTCCTTTTCTCTATTCCACTGCCAGTCTGGGCCAAGGGTATTTTTAAAAACTGTTTTCAGTTCTAGAAACTGATCGTAAAACAAATTTCTTAAGCCTTGGTCTTGGTGTTGTAGGTCTATGTATACTTCTGCATATTTGGATTGTAGAGAAATTCTAAAATAAATGTCTTTTACTTGGGTTGGATAATTGAGCCATTTTATTTTGCCAGTAGAGGCATTATTTTTGGACATATACTTGCCAAAACTGGTGTAAAAAAGTGTTTTTATTTCTCGTTTGTGTTCTTTGCTATACATTATTTTATAAATATTTTATTTCTTTTTTAACAATTGCTTTTTTATTGGCACATATTGATATATTTGTCCTTATTTATAATCATTCTTAATAAGGCTTGAAAAGAAATATTGTAATAGCAGACCACTCGGAACTTATTCTAAATGGGTTAAGGTCTATCTTACAGCCACTGGTGGGAGAGAGCATAGTATCTTTTTCCAAATTTGCTCCTTTAAAAGAGTATTTAAAAGCTGCTAAAAATATATTATTGATTATAGACTATACTTCCAAGGGTTTTTCTTTGAATAAGGTAGTAGAGTTGAAAAACAAGTATCCAAAAATGTTGGTAATGGCACTTACGCCTTATACCAATGCGCAGACTATTGTTCAGGCAGTAGAGGCGGGGATAGAGAGCCATATAAAGAAAGAATGTTCGGTGCAGGAGATAAAAGATGCGTTTACTGCTACTAGTGGGGGTACTAAGTTTTTTTGTAACGATATAGTGGCTCAGATGAGAAAGGAAAATATAAATCCTGAAAATATTTCTTTTAAGTCACTGGATCCCAATCCGGTGAGTTTGAGCGATAGAGAGCTACAGATAATTCGGTTTATTGCCGAGGGCTATACCAATTCTCAGATTGCTGCCATTGTCTATTTAAGCAACCATACGGTAAATACCCATCGGAAAAACATCATGAAAAAATTGGGTGTTAATAATACTGCTGGTATTGTAATGTATGCGGTAAAGGAGCAAATGGTAACTCCCAACCAGTTCAGCTTCAAAAAATCTAATTTGGTTTAGGGTTTCAATTAATAAAGAGGGAATTTAAATTCATTTCTAAACGTAAATATCTTACGTACTTAATTATTAACATTATAAAATATTGTTCGTAAAATCTAAATTTTATGAGAAAATATTTAGTAAATCTATTATTCATTTTATTACTTTTATAATTGTAATAAATACAGTGTAAACTTAAATCATAATTATCTATCTATTGTTTCGAAAAAAGGCCAAAAAATGTTGCAAAAAGTTCAAAAACTATTTTTTTAATAAAATTCTAGATTAAATTGGTTGTTGCCTTCCAGTCTCTTTAATTTGCTTTTATCTCTTTTGGGGATATTAATAAGTATTATTTCTCCAGTTTTACAATGGCAAGCAAGACATACCTCTACTTTAGAAGAGTCAAATTCTGAAGAAATATAATTTACTTGAATATTTTCTGCCATTAGGTAATCGTATATCCCTTGATGGTAGGCTTCTATATTAAATGTATCTAAGCTAATTTGACTGTCCCACGGGTTGGAACACCCTGTTAAATCCCATCGCATGGTTACAGCCTCGTTTTTATTGCAAGTAGCAACCATTAAAACAGCTAAAAATAGATATATAAATAATTTTACTTGTTTCAATGAATCATATTTATTTACCCATTCCAGGAAATACATTGAAGGCAGTACTCTTCATTTCGTTTTCATTGACATGGTCTGCATCTTCAATAGCTTTGTTAAACCCTTCAATCATAGACTCTATTAATTCTTCCCTCTCCATATTTTCAAAAACTTCTTCATCTATAAAAAGTTCTTTCAACTTTCTATTTCCATCTAGCACAAACCTTACCTTTCCATCCAGTGCATCGCCCTTGACATATATATTTTCCAGTCTTTTTTTAGAATCTTCTACCGCGCCTTTCATGTCCTGCAACTTGGACATCATGTCTTTCATATTTTGATTTCCAAACATTATTCTTTCTTATTGCTGTTATTTATTTTACTATTTCTTTCCTTCTTTTCCTTAAA
The DNA here is from genome assembly GCA_938075455.1 of uncultured Flavobacteriales bacterium. Taxonomy (GTDB): domain Bacteria; phylum Bacteroidota; class Bacteroidia; order Flavobacteriales_D; family Parvicellaceae; genus MED-G20. The sequence goes on along the minus strand of CALJHN010000003.1, from coordinate 50,495 downwards.
ATCTTGCATATTCCACTTATAGAGTTTGTAGCCAATGGTAATACCACCAATAAATATTGCAGCTACAAAAAATGTGATAAAAAAATCTCCTGGACTCATCTAAAAAATATTTTCTTCCAATAGCATTTCTAACTTTATTCCTCGAGAACCCTTTAACAGTACCAAACTATTTTCCAAACCATCCTGTTTTAAATATGGTATTAGTTGCAAAGTATCTTTAAAGGTAATAAAACCACTTTTGGTTTTTTGATAGCACTTGCCAACCAAAATGGCCTTTAAAGATTTACTCTCTAAGTAGTCTACTATCGCCTGATGCTCTACTTCAGAAGAAGCCCCAAGCTCTAGCATGTCTCCTAAAATTACTAATTTTTGAGAACTTTCTATTTGATTAAAACTTATTAGCGATTCCATAGTAGAAGTAGGATTGGCATTGTAACAATCTGCTATAACCGTATTTTTAGATGTTTTTACCAACTGAGATCGGTTGTTGGTAGGTGAGTAGTGGGCAATAGACCGTTCAATATTTTCTTTAGAGACCTTAAATATTTTTCCCACACAAGCAGCAGCTAGTATATTGTTTTGATTGTAAGCACCTAGCAAATTTGTTTTCACCATTTTAGTAGCGTTTTCTTCAATAGTTAGCTCCATTTCTAAAGTAGGTGTTTGTTTTACTACTTTTCCAGTTACATCAGCTTTAGAAAATCCGTAGGTAAACTTATCTATTTCTTTTGGGATATAGCTTGTAAGTAATTCATCTTCGTTATTTATTACAACTCCTCCTTTGTTTTTAATTATAAAATCGTACAATTCAAATTTTGTTCTCTTAATAGTCTCCACATCACCAAATCCTTCCAAGTGCGCTTTTCCTATATTGGTAATAATTCCATAATTGGGAAGTGCTATTTCCACCAATTCTTTAATATCTCCAATCTTACTAGCACCCATTTCTATTACCGCTATTTCATGCTTCTTATTTAGCTGAAGAAGGGTTAGTGGAACTCCTATATGATTGTTGAGATTTCCCTCAGTAATAGCAATATTGTATTGGCTAGTTAATACTGCTCCCAATAGTTCTTTGGTAGTAGTCTTTCCATTGGTTCCTGTAATAGCAACTACTGGAATATTTATCTTTTCTCTATGATGTCTAGCGAGATTCTGTAAAGTCTCTAGTACGTTTTCAACTAAAAATGTCTTTCCTTCAATAAAATATTCTTTTTCGTCTATTACCGCATATTTTGCACCTAGCTCTAAAGCTTTTTCTGCAAATTTATTACCGTTAAAGTTAGGTCCTTTTAAAGCGAAAAATAGATCGTTTTTAGCAATGTTTCTCGTGTCGGTTGTTACCTTTTGGTCGCAACCTAAAAAAGCATTGTAAACTTGTTCAACCATTATTCTCCAAATCTATCCATTACCGCATTAGTAACTCCAGTAGAAGAAAATCCTCCATCGTGAAATAGATTTTGCATGGTTACATATTTAGTCAAATCACTAAACATAGAAATACAGTAATTGGCGCAGTCTAAAGAACCTGCATTTCCCAAAGGACTCATGTTCTCACTAAAATCTATAAACTTATCAAATCCACTTACTCCGCTACCAGCCGTAGTAACGGTAGGAGACTGAGAAATGGTATTAACTCTTACTTTTTTAGAAGTTCCGTAGTGGTAACCAAAACTTCTTGTAATAGATTCTAACAAAGATTTAGCATCGGCCATATCGTTGTAGTCTGGGAATATTCTTTGTGCAGCTATGTAAGTTAGGGCAACTACAGACCCCCATTCGTTGATGGCATCTGTCTCAGAAGCTACTTTTAAAACTTTGTGCAAGGACATTGCCGAAACATCTAGTGTCTTTTTATACCATTCGTAATTTAAATCTGTATAGTCCTTTTTCTTTCTAACATTGGGAGACATACCAATAGAATGTAGAACAAAATCAATTTTACCACCAAGAATTTCTTGAGATTGAATAAATAAATTTTTAAGATCTTCAACAGAAGTAGCATCTGCCGGTATAATCTGTGAATTCGTTTTTTCTGCCAATTCATTCAAAGCACCCATTCTCATTGCTATTGGTGCATTAGTGAGGGTAAATGTAGCACCTTCCTCATGTGCTCTTTCTGCAACTTTCCATGCAATAGACATATCGTTTAAAGCTCCGAAAATAATTCCTTTTTTTCCTTTTAGTAAATTATGAGACATATAAAATTTGTTTTTATTCAAATATAGAAATATACATTAATAAATTTTCCTACATCTTTGAAATACTGTAGTTTAGATATTCACAATGGTTAAGAATTATTACAAAACTTTAGGTCTTTCTAGTTCTGCTACTAAAGCTGAAATAAAAGTTGCTTATCGAAAGCTGGCTAAAAAATACCATCCCGATAAAAATAAATCTAATCAGGCTAGCCAATTATTTATTGAAGTAAATGAGGCATACGCATATTTATCCAACGAAAGTTCTTCTTTTCAAACTAAAAAAGTAGTAAAAACTAACACAAGTAAAAGATCTAAATATTCTGAAGATGAACTAAAAAAAAGAATGGAGTGGGCTAGGAAATATGCTAAGTATAAAAAAGTTAAAGAAGAAAGGGTAATGGAACTAGAATATTATAAAATTCACAATTCTAGTCGTAAAAAAATTATTACTTTAATTAATTTGTTAAGTATTAGTTTCGCATTTTTAATTTTAATGGATTTTAAAATTCTTCCAACTAACCCCTTTTATGTAGAACTTATAACAAATTACATGGATACAGGTTCTGGCAAATTTGTTTTAAAATTTAAGGACAGGGACAATAACGAATTTAATTTTGGTGTATCACTAGACGATATTAAGTACATCAATGCTGCAAAAATTAATATGTATTCTACCCAAAAAAGCATGGTTTTAAAACAAAACATCAATATGCTATTAAGTATTGACAATGAGATAGTTACTATAGAAAATCACTATTGTGTTTACAAGATTTTTTATTTCTATTTCACCATTCTCTTGTTACCATTAATTACTATTTTTTCTAAAGGACCAAATACGGTGCATATATTATCAAGTTATGTAGTTTCTAGCATTGCTACAATAGGAATTATATTTCTTTTTCTCACCCTTGTTTTATGAAATACACCTTCTTTTTTTCATCCTTATTTTTTCTTTTTTCTTGCCAGAATAAACCACCTAATAGCTATTACTTAAACAAATCAAACTCCCAATTTAAGATAGATACAATTACCAAAAAAGTAAATAAAAAAGTTTTAAAAAAAACTAACCTTTTGACCAACCAGAATGTTAAGCAAAGGTTAATAGACTTTGGAACTAAAAACAAGGAAGAAAAGATATTAATTAGAACAAAATTTGGTGATATTAAAATTAGACTTTACAAAAACACTCCTTTACACAGAGCAAATTTCATTTTATTAGCAAAAAGAAATTTTTTTGATTCAACAATTTTTTACAGAGTAATTAGAAATTTTATGATTCAAGGTGGAAATAGCGATAAAAACAACATGCTACAAAAAATGGCTAAAATCGGACTGTATAGAGTCCCACCAGAAATTAATCCAAAAAATATTCACAAACGAGGTGCCATTGCTATGGCTGTTCAAGAACAGTATTATAAAGATCCTGACAAAATAAATTTATCTTCCAGCCCTTATAATTTCTATATTATCCAAAAAGGACCTTTAACAAACAGCTATATGGACAAGATTGAGATAAAATACAATATTACTATTCCTGAAAGTAATCGAAAGATTTATCGAAAAATAGGAGGGAGTCCTCATTTAGATAACGAGTATACTGTTTTTGGAGAAGTTATTTCTGGACTTTCAGTGGTAGACAAGATCAGTAAGCAAATAACCAATGGTAAAAACCGTCCATTGAAAAATATTTATCTTTCTATTGAGGTTCTGGATTAGATTTGTAATCTTAATTTTTGAAATAATTGTAACTTTTTTTTTAATTTACAGTATAGTTATTTAAAGTTTTGATGTATTAAATGAATTTAAGTTTTATAAATACTAAAAATTTAGAGACTTCTAAAAATTCCAAAATTTTGAATAGAAAGTTATTTTTTTTTCTAACCTGTTCTATCGTTTTTGGATCTCTTTCCTTTGTGTCTTATAAACCTGTAGAAGCTTCGAAAAATGATTATTCGTTTGTTTTACTCAATAATTCAAAAACACCCTTAGAAGTATTAGATAATTCTTTAAGTATTCTTGATACAGAAAAATCAAATACTAATATTGTTTCTTCCCCTATTAGCGCTCTTAATAATACTAAATTTTCTGAAAATCAATTTGCCTTAATTATCGGCACTTACAAAAAAAAATACAATGCTGTTAATCTTGAAACAGAAATGAAAAAAAAAGGTTTTAAAGATTGTAGAATTATAGCAGATAACAATTTAAAAAAATATTGGGTAACCATAGATTTATATAAAGATAAAAATGATGCCAAAATTGCGAGAGAAAAATATTTATTAGATGGCTGGATAAAACAAATCTAATTTATTTTAATTCAATCCCAACTGGACAGTGGTCCGAACCCATAACATCGTTAAGTATAAAAGCATCTTTAATTATTTCTAATCCATTTTCAGAAGATAAAAAATAATCTAGTCTCCAACCAACGTTTTTTGCTCTTGAATTAAATCTATAACTCCACCACGAATATTTTACTTCTTCTGGATAAAAGTGACGAAAAGTATCTGTGTATCCATTGCTAATAAAATTACTCATTCCATCAATTTCAGTTTGTGTATATCCAGGAGTTTTATTGAAATTTGATTTTGGGTTTTTTAAATCAATAGGTTGATGGGCTACATTTAAATCACCACACAAAAAAACTGGTTTTTCTTTTTCCTTATTTTTAATAAAATTTAAAAGATCAGCATCCCATCTCGATCTATATTCTAAACGGTGCAAACCACTTCCACTATTTGGAACATAGGTAGTTATATAGAAAAAATGTTCATACTCAGCACAGATTAATCTTCCTTCTTGGTCGTGTTCTTCAATTCCTAATCCATAAGTAACATCGATTGGTTTTTTTTTGGATAAAATTGCTGTTCCGCTATATCCTTTTTTGACTGCACTGTAGGAGTAAATGTGGTAACCTGTTACATTTTTTAAAGCTTCTTTTACTTGATCATCTTGAGCTTTTGTTTCTTGAAAACCGATAATATCTGCATTTATATACTCTAATATTTTAGAAAGACCTTTTTTTTCTACTGCTCTAATTCCGTTTAAATTCCAAGAAACTAATTTCATTTTAATTTTTTTAAAAAATATGTGTCATGAAAGTATAAATTCTTTTTTTAATCAGGTATTTTTGTCGCCTATTAATTTATTTATATGAAATTTAAAGAATACAATTTTAATAATAAGAGAGCTCTAGTAAGAGTAGATTTCAATGTTCCTATTGATAGTCAGGGGGTGGTTACAGATGATACTAGAATAAAAATGGCTATCCCTACTATTAAAAAAATAATTAACGATGGAGGAAGTGTTGTTTTAATGTCCCATTTAGGCAGACCAAAAGATGCACCAAGTCCAGACTTTTCCTTAAAGCAAATAGTAGGATCTTTAGAATCTCTTTTAGAAAGAAAAATAATTTTTATTTCTGATTGTATTAGTGACAGTTCTTTGGAGACTACCAAAAACCTTGAAAATAGATCGGTTGTTTTACTAGAAAATTTAAGATTTTATAAAGAGGAGAAACTTGGGGACAAAGATTTTGCATCGAAATTGGCCAATCACGCAGATGTATATGTCAACGATGCTTTTGGTACCGTACACAGAGCACATGCTTCAACATCTGTAATTGCAGATTATTTTCCTAACGATAAGATGTTTGGCATTCTTGTAGAAAATGAAATTCGTTCTGTAGATAAAGTTTTAAATAGTAATTCTCACCCTCTTACTGCCATTGTTGGGGGTGCTAAAGTATCTTCCAAAATCACTATTATTTCTAAGTTACTAGACAAAGTAGACCATCTTATAATTGGTGGTGGAATGGCTTACACATTTATTAAAGCTCAAAATGGTTCTATTGGAAAATCTCTAGTTGAAGATCATTATTTAGATCTTGCTTTGGAAATATTGCAAGAGGCCAAAGATAAAGGAGTTCACATCCATCTTCCATCAGACTCTTTATGCTGTAATGATTTTAGTAATGATTTGCCTATCAAAGTTAGACAGATCAACCAAATTCCTGAAAATGAAATGGGATTAGATATTGGTCCAGACTCTATCAAGGCATTTAATGAGGTGATAGTAAATTCTTCTATAATCCTTTGGAATGGTCCAATGGGTGTTTTTGAAATGTCTAATTTCCAAAATGGAACAGGTTCAATAGCCCATTCTATTGTTAAGGCTACAGAAAATAATGCATTTTCTTTAATTGGTGGTGGAGATAGTGTTGCTGCGATTAACCTTTTTAATCTCGGTAATAAAGTTAGTCATGTTTCTACCGGAGGTGGAGCAATGCTTGAATATCTTGAAGGAAAACAACTTCCTGGAATAAAGGCAATTAATAATTGATTTTGAGAGTTTTATTTGTCCTATTCCTACTTTTATTTTTTACTGCTTGTGATGACGCTAAAAAAAACTGGGTCAATAACACTATTTTATCTGAAAAAAAATTATTGGTAGCAAGTTCAATAAATGTCAAAAGTATATTAGAGAAATCCGAATTTGATAAAATTGAAAATCTTACTGATGAGCAAAAAATAATTTTTAATACTATTAAATCCTCATTTATTAGCCATTATTTAGGTTTTGATATTGATTCTCCACAAAAATTGTTTATTGTTTCTCAGGAAAATAAATTTAATGCAGCTGTTTTTTTAATTGGAGAGATAACCAACAAGTATATTTTTAAAGAAAGTATTAAAAGTTATTTAGCAGTAGATGATTTTTCTGGTGAAAATCCAACAATTTGTTTTTCTGAAAAGTACAATCTCACAATTGGCTTTAATAGTTCCCATTTTTTGGTAGGTTTTTCACTTGATAAGAATTTTACCCTGGAAAAAATAAATTCTTATTTCCAATCCAACCCCGTAAAAAGCAATAACCAACTTTTGTCTGAGTTTATAAATAAAACCGACGACTATTCATTTTATATATCCAACTCAAATGTGGTGGAATTTATTAACTCTATAAAAATTCCATTTATAAAATCTAAAATCACTAAATATTTAAATAAAAATCTATTAACAGAAGATTTTATTTTAGATCTTAATTTTTTAAACGGAAAAATTGTTGCCAATACTCTATATTCCTCAAGTTCCTCCAAAAAAAATAATCTTAGTCCTGTAAATAGGAAGTATAAAAACTTTTTATCCGATAAAGACTCTTTATTGTCCTTTGGCTTTGCAAATATACCACCAAACAATCTCGAAAAATATTTAAATCAAATAATAAAGTCCACTTGGGATATGGGAAATAAACAAAGCAGGTTGGATTTAAGAGAGCTTATTCCAGCACTAGACGGAAGTATGTCTTTCTCATTAAATAAGCCCTTAAATTCCTTAATTTCTACAGATTCAACCTTCTTCAAGAAGGATAAAAAAAATTATTCCACACAAAATCCTTCATCAAATGAAAGCGTAGAGGATAGTGAGGATAATTGGGACGACGATGATTTTTTTCAACAAGAAGAAGTTACCGAAAACTCAAATATTTCAATGCCATATAGTATTAGTTTGGGGATTGAAGAAAAACAAATTTTACATGATGTCTTTCGAAAAAATAATTTGGAGCTAAAAGAAGATGAATTTTTAAAGATTAAAAATACATTTTTAATCTATAAAAAGGATGTTTTGCACTTATCAAATAATTTACAATTATTAGAGTCTTTCCATAAAGACGAAGCTAAACCTTCTTTGAAAATTAAAGAATCCCACTTTCAAAATCCAGTTTATATGGAGTTAGATTTTCAATCTATTCTTATGGCCTATTTCCCAAAAACTATTTTAGAAAATATAGATGAGAAGAAAAATCTACGTCAGACTTTATCTAATATAATCTTAACTTCTTATAAAGATGGGTTTCATGTTGAGTTTGGCTTAAAACAAAAAGATAAAAATTCAATTCAAGTTATTTTAGAAGCTATTCTGGAAAATAAAACTTTAGATAATTATTTATAAGAAGCAATAGCTTTTCTAACATTTCCATATTTTTCTATTAAATTTTTAGCTTTTTCATGTCCAATATTCAATTCCTCCATCAGCATTTTCTCCGCTCTGGAAACTAGTTTATTATTGGATAGTTGCATATCAACCATTTTATTTCCTTTTACTTTCCCAAGCTTCACCATAATTGAAGTGGAAATCATATTTAATATTAGTTTTTGAGCAGTTCCAGATTTCATTCTAGTACTTCCGGTAATAAATTCAGGACCAACAATTGGTACTATAGAATGTTTAGCAATTTCATCTAAGGGACTTCCTGGATTACAAGTTATTCCACCTGTAATAATGCCCTTCTCGTTACATTTTTTAAGAGTCCCTATAACATAGGGAGTAGTTCCTGAAGCAGCAATTCCAATTACACTATCCTTGTTTTTAATATTTAATTTCTTTAAGTCTTTCCATCCTTGGTTTTCATCATCTTCGGCAAACTCTACTGCCTTTCTTATTGCAGAATCTCCTCCAGCTATAATTCCTACAACAAGGTCAAAAGAAACACCAAATGTAGGAGGACATTCACTCGCATCTACAACTCCTAATCTTCCGCTTGTTCCTGCACCTATATAGAACAATCTTCCGCCCAATTTCATTTTAGGGACAATTGCCTCAACCAAATTTTTAATTGGTTCAATTACTTGTTTTACTGCTGAAGCAACTTTTTGATCTTCTAAATTAATTTTATTTAAAATTTCAATTACTGAACTTTCTTCAAGATGCTCATGCAAAGAATTTGCTTCAGTTATTTTTTTAAAATCCATAATTGTTTAAATAAGAATTTATTTGTTGAAAAATTAAGTTATACAATTATTGCTATTATCTATCCTTATTTGCTAATTTGTTGAAAAATTATAATTTAATATGAATTCATTAAAAGAAGGCGATTCAGCTCCAGATTTTTCAGGAATAGATCAGAATGGGAACCAAATAAAATTAAGCGATTTTTCAGGTAAAAAGCTTATTCTTTATTTTTATCCAAAAGACGATACTCCAGGTTGTACAAAAGAAGCTTGTAATTTAAGAGACAATTACCAGGAATTAAAAAACAATGATTTTGAAGTTATTGGTGTAAGTGCAGATAATTCAGCCAAGCATTTAAAATTTATTGATAAATATGATTTGCCTTTTTCATTAATCGCAGATACTGATAAGTCGGTTATTAATGCATATCAATGTTGGGGACTCAAAAAGTTTATGGGAAGAGAATATGATGGTATCTTAAGAAAAACCTTTGTTATTGAGAATAATGAAATAGTTAAAATATTTGAAAAAGTTAAAACTAACGATCATTTTCAACAAATTATGGAGGCTCTAGTTTAGTACGTAAAATGTTTATGTAGTTAATTGTGAAATTAGTCTAAAATAAATCAAAATGGAAGAAATAAATAAAGAAAAACTAAAAGCATTACAAGTTACTCTAGACCGTTTAGATAAGTCTTATGGCAAGGGATCTGTAATGAGAATGGGGGATGAACCTGTAGAAAAATTAGAAGTAATAAAAACTGGTTCTGTTACCTTAAATAGAGCTTTAGGAGTGGGTGGTTTTCCAAAAGGAAGAGTTGTAGAAATTTACGGACCTGAATCATCTGGTAAAACGACTTTAGCTATTCACGCTGTTGCTGAAGCTCAAAAAAATGGTGGAATTGCAGCTATTATTGATGCTGAACATGCCTTTGATCAGTTCTATGCAAAAAATCTAGGGGTAGATATTGATAATCTTCTTATTTCTCAGCCAGATAACGGAGAGCAAGCTTTAGAAATAGCAGATAATTTAATTAGATCTGGAGCTATAGATATTTTAGTAATCGATTCAGTTGCTGCTTTAACTCCAAAAGCAGAGATTGAAGGGGAGATGGGAGACAATCAAATGGGACTCCAAGCAAGATTAATGTCGAAGGCCTTAAGGAAGTTAACCGGTTCTATAAGTAAGGCCAATACTTGTTGTATATTTATCAACCAGCTAAGAGAAAAAATTGGTGTTATGTTTGGTAATCCAGAAACAACTACTGGTGGAAATGCACTAAAATTTTATTCCTCTGTAAGAATTGATATTAGAAGATCAAGCGCAATTAAAAATGCTGATAAAATTATTGGAAATAGAACTAGAGTAAAAGTGGTTAAAAATAAAGTTGCTCCTCCTTTCCAGCAAGCAGAATTTGATATAATGTATGGAGAGGGAATTTCCAAAACTGGGGAGATTATTGACCTTGGTGTAGAAATGAATATCATTAATAAATCTGGCTCCTGGTATTCTTATGGAGATACGAAGCTAGGACAAGGAAGAGATGCAGTTAAAGAAATACTTTTAGATAATCCAGAACTTTCTGAAGAGCTAGAAAATAAGATTATAGATCAATTAAATAGTTGATTCAATTTATATTTAAGGGCCTTTAGGCCCTTTTTTAAACATGAAAAAATTACTTTTCATATCTTTTTTTATAATTGGTTGTAGCTCTAACAGCAACTTAAAGACCCCAGTGATTGAAAATGAACCAGCCAAAGTCAATTCCAATTTGAATAATGAACTTTATGAAATTGATAAAGAAATAATTAACAATCCTAAGAGTCCTAATGTATATCTAAAAAGAGCTCTTTATCACCAACATAAAAGAAATTTCACCTCTGCCTTAGAAGATATAAATAGAGCATTAAGTATAACTCCAGATCTTTCATTTTTAAAATACCATAAAGCATCTATTCTATACGAACTTGCAGTTTTTAATCAAGATATTAGCTTGATTGATGAATCAAAAATATATTTAGATAATTGTATAAAAGAAGATCCTGAAATTATACCAGCTAGATTATTAAGAGCTAAAATTTTTCTTTTTGAGAAAAAAACAGAAGAAGCTATGAAACTGGTAAATCAGGTTTTGAAAATTGATAAAAGAATTGCAGAAGCCTATTTCATCAAAGGTATGATTTACCATTTTTTAGGCAATTCAAATTTAGCTTCTTCCTCCTATCAAACTGCTATTGAAGTGGATCCTAATTATTTCGATGCTTACATTCATATGGGAATGTTATCCGAAAGTGCAGGAAATGACATTGCTATTGATTATTATAACTCTGCAATTGAAATTAATTCCTCAAGTATAGAAGCCCATAGAAATAAAGGTCTTTATTACCACTTCAATGAGGATTATACAGAAGCACGAAAAGCATTTAAATTAATTGTTCAAATAGATTCAAATTTTGAAGAAACTTATTTTAATATAGGAAATACCTTTTTGGGAGAATACAATGTTTCAAAAAATAATTCAATTTTAGATTCAGCTCTTAAGTATTATAAGAAAGCTAATTCTTTAAATTTCTTTTATATTCAAGCAATTCATAATATTGGAATCTGCTATGAGATTAAAAATGATTTAGTCAAAGCCAAGAGTTTTTATAATAAAGCTATTGAAATTGACAATAATTACAGTCCTTCTCTAAAAGCTCTTAACTCTTTAGACTAATTAATTAGTTCAATTAGTCTATCAATCTTTAGAAATTTTCCTTTTTTAACATTGTTAAGTACTATAATCGTTTGGTTTTTATCTTTTACTTTTATAAAATAAGATCTAAATCCTTTCCACCATCCAGTATGGTAAACAATTTTTCCATATTTTTCATGTTCTTTTAATCTAAATCCATATCCGTAATTTTTATTGCCATTTTTATCTATATTCATCTTGCTAAAAGCTAATTTCTTTAAAGAATCTGTAATAAAAATATTTTTTTCTAGAGCCCTATCAAATTTAAGTAGATCTTCTGTAGTAGAGTAGACTCCCTTATCGCCAACCACACCATTTAAATAGACATCCTCCCATGGAGTTTTATTTTCATAACCTTGACAAGGTAAAACAAGATCCTCAAAATTTGTACGATCGTAAATATTGCTGCTAAACATTCCTGAGGGATTAAAAATATATTTCTTTACATAATGCTTAAAACTTAGTCCAGATACTTGTTCTACTATTGAAGCAAGTAATAAATAATTGGTATTACAGTAATAATATTTATGATTTGGTTTGTAATTTACTAGTGGAACAATTCTTGAAATAATATCTAAAACATCTTTGTTGTTTATCGTAACACTTTTATCTGGCCAAATACTATCAGGAGCGTCACAAAAATGTGTGTATTGACTCATTCCAGACCTATGACACAGTAGCTGATGAATTGTTATTCCATGGTATGGAAACTCTGGAAAGAATTTTTGAATAGTATCTTTTAAATTGATTTTTTTGTTTTCTATAAGTTGTAAAATAGCTATAGAAGTAAATGGCTTAGAAACAGAGGCTAACTGAAAAGTATGTTCTTTAGTAAGAAGTTCTTTTTTTCTAAAATTAGAATATCCATAACTTTTCTGAGTAATTATATTACCATTTTCTGCAAATAAAATATTTCCATTGAATTGATTGCTTGAAAATTTTCTTTGGAAAAAAGAATTGATTTTTTTTATTCTTTTGTCATTTTCTAAAACTTTGAAATTTATTTTTAATGAATCAATAATTTCGGACTTTATGTCCTGAATATAAACACTTTTTTTGTTGTTCTTGCAAGAGAAGAAATTTAAAGAAAAAATAATAATAAGGAATGAAATATTCTTCAAAATTGAAAATTAGAAATAAATGATTAATTGAAAATTAAAGTCTTTGAAGATCTTCTACATGTTCTCCAATTCTTCTGTAACAAGAAAGTTTATCTTCAAAAATTGAAGCTTTAAAAATAGACTTGTTTAACAGCATTCTTACACATTCTTGAATTCCTTCAATTATGGAAGGGTGAGGATGTACCATCTCTGCAAGTTCATGAATATTTCTATCCATTTTCATTAGAAGTCCCACGCCTTGAATTGCACTTGAAGCATGTTCTCCGACGGCTCTCATTCCTAAAATTTTCATTTTTTTATCGTCTGTTACAATTATTTTAAAAAAACCTTCGGTCTTCCTCATTGCAATTGCTCTTGCAATACATGAGTAATCTAACTTTACTACTTTCACAGGTATATTTTCTTCAATACATGTTTTCTCATTAATTCCAACAGAAGCAACTTCAGGCTGAAGAAACATGATAGTGCAGATATTTTTATAGTTTAATGGATAATACTTTTTAGAAAACATCCTCTCCACGGCATATCTACCTTCCAATTCTCCAACATTTACTAAAGAAATATGTCCACTTGCATCTCCTACAACATATATGTTTGGAATATTAGTTTGAGTATTTATATCACCTATATGAATCCCTCTTTTACTAAGAGTTACACCAGCATTTTCCATTTTCAACCCATCAATACACAATTTTCTTCCAACAGATAATAGGGCTTTTTCTACTCTTATAACTTCTTTTTTTCCATCTTTGTAGGAAAGTTCATATTCTACTTCTCCATCTTTTACTTCTAGTCTTTCTAATTGTGCCTTATTGTGAATAGTAACTCCTTTTTCTTTAAGATTTTTACTAATCATTTCTGAGATATCAGAATCTTCAAATGGTAGTATTCTATCCGATCTATCTATTAAATATACTTTTGTCTTACCAAAGTTTGAAAATATGGTAGCATATTCACAACCTATAACTCCAGCTCCTACAATTACCATCGATTTTGGAAAGCTTTTCATATGATCTACACCATCGCTAGTCATAATGATTTTTTCATCGACATCAATATTTGGAATGGTTCTTGGTTTACTTCCTGTTGCAATTATAATATTTTCAGCATAAATAGTTTTATTTTCTTCGTTTGATTTTTGGATTTTAACATGGTGGTTATCTATGAAAGTTCCAAGTCCGCGCTCGTATTTAAAAATATTATTAAGCGCTTTTGATTGTAGAAGTTTTAAATGACACGAGTATTGAAATTTTCTATCAAAGGTTGCGTCCATCAATGTCTTTTGAGTCTCTTCCCAACTCATATCAATGGTTTTTCCACCGACAGATTTAATACGTTCATTAACCGTTCTTAGTTTTTCTGATAATTCCCACATAGTTTTAGAAGAAAGAGCTCCATTGTAAAGTCCTGCTCCACCAACTTTATCTTTTTCAATTAAAAGAGTTTTCTTTCCAAAATCAACCGATCTCATTGCTGCAGCATATCCAGATGGTCCTGCACCTATTATACACAAATCATATTTTTCCATGTAACTAATTAATTAAAAAAAAAATTTTCAAATAATATCAGATTTTTATAGTTTAAAATTTAAAGAAAATTGTGGAATCAAATAGTTTGAAACTAAATTATTTTGATTTAAATGTTTGAATTTAAAGCTTAAGTTGTCACTTATGTCAAATAAAAATAGTTGAGCTTCCACGTTCGCATCTATAATTTGTAGTAAGTATACACCTAATAATGATATTATTGAAAAATCTCTTAATCTTCTATATTCATTTTGAATTAGTTTAAGTTGGTCACTTGAATAAGAAATATAATTTAATGCTGAATTACCATTCTGTCTACTTAGTCTTTCATCTTTTATTGATAGGAATTCTTGGTGGTTAAATTTAATAAGGTAACTAGATGTAGCTAAACCACCGTAGATTATTGGTAATTTCCACCATAATCTATTATGTAAATTTACTGGTTTTATTTTGTTATTATTTATTTGGCCACTTCCCGGAAGAATACTAGACAAGATGGTAGAACGATAAGTAAATTTACCATTATTTAGACTATCATTTGATTGTGCAAAATAATTAGCATTTGAAAAAATTAACAGGTATAGACAGATTCTAATCATTGATCAAAATTGTCAAGTATTTCATTCAATTGATCTTGACTTTTAAAGGAGATAACTAATTGACCCTTTCCATTATTGTTTTTCTTAATCTTTACATCTGATTTCAATTGAAAAGAAATATTATTTTGCATTCTTAATTCATATCTACTTAAAATTACATTTTCTTTTTTACTTAACTTCTTTTTTTGATTCATTTTTTCTGTATCTCTAACAGTGAGATTTTTAGAAACAATTTTTTTAAAAGCAGTTAATATTTCAGTTTCATTATCAAATGTTAACAATGCTCTTGCGTGCCCCATAGTAATTTTAGAATCTCTAAGTGCTTTTTGAACCTCTATCGGAAGCTTTAATAATCTTAAAAAGTTTGAAATTGTAGATCTATTTTTACTTAATTTTATGCTAAGTTGTTCGTGAGTTAAACTACATTCATCAATTAATCTTTGGTAACTCAATCCAATTTCTATTGCATTTAAATTTTTTCTTTGAATATTTTCAACAATTGCCATCTCGAGCATTTCCTGATCGTTTGCAATACGTACATAACACGGTACATCATTTATTTTGGCAATTTTGCAAGCTTGGTATCTTCTTTCTCCAGATATAATTTGAAAATTATCTCTTCCTATCTTTCTTACAGTAATTGGTTGTATAACTCCATGCTCTTTTATAGAATCTGTTAATTCTAATAATGACTCTTTCTCAAAATCTATTCTTGGTTGGAATGGGTTAGGAGTTATACTAGCAATATTAATTCTTGAAATTAATCCAGCTTGTGCATTTGTTTTACTATCTGGTTTTGAGGTAATATCTGTCTTTGCGTTTTCTAATAATGCACCTAAACCTTTTCCAAGAGCATTTTTTTTAGAAACCATTAACTTCTATATTATTTTCAATTTTATTAACTGAACTTTGTGATTGGTTCTTCTGGATAAGCTCTTTTGCAAGATTTAAATAATTTATAGCTCCTTTACTACTTGCATCATGCATTATTATGGTTTCTCCATGGCTAGGTGCTTCTCCAAGTCTAGTATTTCTATGGATAATAGTATCGAAAACCAATTGTTGAAAATGAATTTTAACTTCTTCAACAACTTGGTTGGAAAGTCTTAATCTAGTATCGTACATAGTTAATAGAATTCCTTCGATATCTAAAAATTTATTTAACCTGCTTTGAACTATTTTAATGGTATTTAAAAGTTTACCTAGACCTTCAAGGGCAAAATATTCACATTGTACAGGGATGATAACACTATCTGAAAGGGTTAGTGAATTTAAAGTAAGTAATCCTAATGAAGGGGAGCAGTCTATTAAAATATAATCGTATTGATCAGACAAATGCTTAAACATATTTTGAAAAACAAATTCTCTGTCTTCTAAATTGATCATTTCTATTTCAGCTCCAACTAAATCAATATGGGATGGTAGAATATCTAAATTTGGACTTTTAGTTCTGAGAATTAAATCTTTTGGATTTTCACCATTAATAATACAGTCATAAATACCACTTTTGATTTTTCTAGTCTCAAAACCAACTCCTGAAGTGGCATTTGCCTGAGGATCTGCATCAATTAATAATGTTTTCTTATCAAGAACACCAAGACAGGCAGCTAGATTTATAGCAGTGGTAGTTTTTCCGACTCCGCCTTTTTGATTTGCTATTGTAATAATTTTACCCATCAATTAAATTTGAATTTATAGAATTATTTTAAAGTTAGAATTATAACCTTTTCCAAATTACAAAAGCAAATTCATTTTTAAACAAAAATGTGTTTAAACAATAATTTTATGACTGTTTGTCAACAATATGAAATAAAATTTTATTTTTTTCAAATAACAATTACTTGAAAATCAAAATGTTGTAAAATTAAGATAAGAATAATGGATGTTGAAAAAAATAAATTAATAATTAAAATCTATCAGTCAACATTTTTAAACGATTTACTTTCTAAAGAATCTCCTTTAATAACAGGGTTGGATTCGTTAAAAGAGACTGCTTTATCAACAACTTCAATTAATCCATCTTTAAATTTTTCAAAATCTTCTTTGTAAAGAAATATTTTATGTTTCTCAAATTGAAAGTTTCCATCTTGGTCGAACTTTTTTTTGCTTTCAGTAATGGTTAAATAGTGATCTCCTGACCTGGTTGATTTTACATCAAAAAAATACGTTCTTCTTCCAGCTCTTACAGATTTAGAGTAAATTTCATTTCTGTAATTTTCTTGATCATTCCTATTTTCCATTGTAAATGTTTGTTATTTATTGATGCAATATAAATAAGATTTTATTTTTTCTAAAGATTTAAAGGATATTAATTATTATTAAGTTGTTGTTTTTTGAAAATTTTGAAGTAAAAACCCTTATTTTTTAAAAGTAGATTATGGTCGCCTTGTTCTATAATTTCTCCCTTTTCTAAAACTATTATGTGTGAACACTGACTTAGGTTGCTTATTTTATGACTTATATGGATGGATAATATTTTATTTTTTTGATTGTAAAGTGAATTTTGAATTTTTTGAGATGTTTTAGCATCTACGGCTGATAAACAATCATCAAAAACTAATAATTCAGGATTTCTAATTAGTGCTCTTGCTATAGCAATCCTTTGTTTCTGTCCACCAGAAAGTGTTACTCCTCTTTCGCCAATTTTAGTTTGATATGAATTACTAAATTTTTCTATTTCATTATATATACCAGCTCTTTTTGAAGCAATTATAATTTCTTCATTAGTGAAATCTTCATTACTAAGTCCAAATGCAATATTATTTTCAATAGTGTCTGAAAATAAAAATACATCCTGAGGAACATAGCCAATTTTTTTTCTAAAATTATTTAATTCAATTTCTTTAATTGATGAGTTGTTAATTAATATTTCTCCTTTGCTGGGCTCGTAAAGTCGACATAAAATTTGAGCAAGTGAAGATTTGCCAGAACCAGTTTTACCAAATATTCCAAGACTCATTCCTTGCTCTAATTTGAAATTTATATTTTTCAAAGCATAATCGTTGTTATTAGGATATTTAAAGGATACGTTTTTAAATTCTAAATCAACAATTTTCTTTATTTTTTTATTTCCATCGTTTATTACTTTTTCTTGAATATTTATAAACTCATTAATTCTTTTTTGAGAAGCTGCTGCTCTTTGAATTAATGAACTTACCCATCCTACAGAAGCAAATGGCCATGTAAGCATATTTATATAAAAAATAAACTGGAGAATATCTCCATAGTCTAATTCATTATTTATAGTTTTCATTCCACCTAAATAGATCGTTATTACAGTGCTTAAACCAATTAGAAAAATGATAGATGGAAGGAATAAGGAATTTACTACTGCAAGATTTAGTGATGCTCTTTTATAATCTTCTGTTTCCTTTTCGTAAAGATTAGAAAAATGTTTATTTCTGTTGTATGCTTTTAGAACTCTAATCCCAGAAAATGCTTCTTGTACAAAGGAGGTGATTTTTGATTGTTTCTTTTGGGTTATTTCACTTTTTTTATTAATAATACTACTTACAAAATAGATAATTACAGAAAGAACTGGCAATGGAAATAAAACATACATAGTAAGAGTTGCATTTTTATAAATCATAAAAGTTATTACCATCACAAATAAAACCAAAACATTTATGGAGTACATTATTGCAGGTCCCAAGTACATTCTTACTTTGGTGACGTCTTCACTAATTCTATTCATCAAATCTCCTGTTTTATTGTTTTTGTAAAACGAAATTGTCAGTTGTTGGTATTTAGAAAAAATTTCATTTTTAAAGTCAAATTCAATATTTCTCGACATCACAATAATGGTTTGTCTTGTGAAAAACAAAAAGATTCCTTTTAAAATAGCAAATAGCATATACATTAGAACAAGCCTAATACCTAAATCCCATAAAACTAAATTATTGGAATTCTCATTTTTTTTCGCCACGTGTTTTAGAAGTTCGTCAGCTGCTTGGTCTATTATTTTTGGCATATATACCCCAAAATAATTTGAAAACACTATAAATATAAACCCTAGAATTAGATGCCATTTATATTTTAAAAAATATTTATTAAGGTGAAAAAGTGATTTCAATGGATTACAAATATAATCACTTAAAACGAGCAATTTTTTTTTTTCAATTTTATATCCTCAAAATATTATTTTTGTGGAATATTTCACCAATTAAAAAATGAAAGAAAATAATAATAAATCAACTTCACCTAATACTAGTTCAAATGATTTTTTTGGAATGAATCATGAGAAAATTTTATTTTCTCAGGACAAAAAGACCGGTCTTAAGGCAATTATTGCTGTTCATAGCACCGTTTGTGGTCCAGCGCTAGGTGGTACTAGAATGTGGAATTATGTGAATGATCAAGCTGCATTAACTGATGTAATGAGACTTTCAAGAGGAATGACTTATAAAAATGCTATTTCTGGTCTAAATTTGGGAGGAGGAAAGGCAGTTATTGTAGGGGATTCAAAAACACAAAAATCTCCAGAATTATTTAAGAAGTTTGGTGAATTTGTAGATTCTCTTGGAGGCTCTTACATCACTGCGGAAGACGTAGGAATAAATCCTCAAGATATGCTTCATGTATATGAAAAAACCAATCATGTCACTGGGTTGCCAGGAAAAAAAGGAGATCCTTCTCCAATTACTGCCTATGGAGTTTATATGGGTATGAAAGCAGCTTTAAAATTCCAAACTGGTTCAGATAATTTAGTTGGTAAAAAAATTCTTGTTCAAGGAATTGGTCATGTGGGTCTCTATATAGTTGACTACTTAAATAAGGAAGGTGCAGAAATTACAGTATCTGATATTAATTATGATCTAGTTCAAAATACTGTAGCAAAATATGGTTGTAGTTATGTACACCCTGACAAGGTTTATGATGTAGATATGGACATTTATTCTCCATGCGCTTTAGGAGCTACCATAAACGATACTACAATTAATCAATTGAAATGTTCTGTTATTGCTGGGGCAGCAAATAACCAATTACTGGATGAAAAATTACATGGTCAAATATTGTTTCAAAAGGGGATTGTATATGCTCCAGATTACTTAATTAATGCTGGTGGTGTAATGAATTGTTATGCTGAAATTCACGGTATTAGCAATGCTAAGGTGATGGACATGGCTGGAAATATTTACCAAACTACAACAGATATTTTAACAACTTCAAGAAATGAAAATATTTCTCCCTCTCTTGCTGCCAATAGATTAGCTGAAAAGAGAATAAACGATGAATCTGAAAAGCTTAAATAAATGTTGAATAGAAGACATATTAGAATCAAAGTACTTCAAGCATTTTATGCTTTTTCACAATCCAATAATGACGATTTGGTAAGTGGAGAAAAAGAATTCATGCACAGCATGAAAAAAATTTATGATCTATATATCTATTTGATACAAATATACATTCCTCTTAAAAGAATTGCCAATATTAAAATTGAAGAAGCAAAGAGATCTTTTTTAGAAAAAGACAAACATGTTTTTAATAAATCATTTGTTTCCAATAAAATTATTAAGTCTTTAGAATCTTCAAGTCAACTCAATAAAATTGTAGCAGATTTAAAAATTAATTGGGAAGGAGTAGAAGAGAATGAGTTGATAAAAAAACTCTATAAATCCATTTATACTTCTTCTTCATTTCAGGATATTTTAAATTCAGAATCTTCTAATTTTGACGATCAAAAATTTCATTTAATTAATCTTTTCAAAGAAGAGATTTGCAATTTTGAATTAATGCATCACTTTTTTGATGAAAAAAGTATTTATTGGCAAGATGATTTGGATCATGTATCCTCAATGGTTATAAAAACCCTAAAATCTATCGATGATGATTTAAATTTTAAAGTCATGCTGTTATGGAAAGAAGATGAGAAAGAATTTGCTTTAAATCTCTTCAGACAAGCCATTTTAAATAAATCTTCCAATGATGGTATTTTGCAGAAATATTCAAAAAATTGGGAAAGTGAGAGATTGGCAAAAATGGATTCACTACTAATGAATTTAGCCATTACGGAGGCAATAGAATTTTCTTCAATTCCATTGAAAGTAACTTTAAATGAATACATTGAAATATCTAAATTTTATAGTACTCCAAAAAGCAATAGTTTTATTAATGGTATTTTAGACAAAATTTTTGAAGATTTCAAAAAAGATGGTAAATTAAAAAAATTAGGTAGAGGTTTAATTGGTTAAAATGAGAAATTATTTTTTAATATTTTTAGTTCTAATAACAATTGTGGGTTGTTTTAGTGATGAGATTAATAATTCTCAACAAATAACGGCTGAATTAATAAATCCAGAAAATCCCCCAATTTTAAAGTTTCAGAAAGAAACTTTTGATTTTGACACTGTAGCACTCGGTTCTAAAGTTGAGTATACTTTCATTTTTAAAAATACTGGAAAATCACCGTTGTTACTAAATTCAGTGAAAGCTGCTTGTGGTTGTACTGTTCTTAAAGGTTGGCCAAAAACACCTATTTTGCCAGGGGAAACTGGTAAAATACCAGTTGTTTTAAGTACTTCAAGAACTGGATTCATTAAAAAGTATATTTCAATTTTAGCAAATACTAAACCTGCGACAAATCGATTATATTTACAAGGATTCGTAGCCGGAATTTAACTTTAAAACATTTAAATGAACAATATATTTTTCCTCCAAGTTACAAATGGTGAAGACACAAGTGGAATGCTAAACATTGCATTTTTAGTAGCAATTTTTGTTATTTTCTATTTCTTTATGATTAGACCACAGAATAAAAAAAGAAAAGAATTACAAAACATGAGAGAGTCTCTTAAGAAAGGTGATAATGTGGTTACAATTGGTGGAATTCATGGGAAGGTGGTAGAAGTTAAAGAAACTACAATTGTTCTTTCTGTAGATGCCAACACCAAAATTAAAGTGGATAAATCTTCTATTTCAATGGACGAGGCAACTAAGTTAACTGAAGAAAATAAACAGTAAATTAATGATTAAAGTTGGTTTAACTGGTGGAATTGGATCAGGCAAAACAACTGTTTCTAATTTTCTTTTAGATTACGGGATTCCAGTCTACAATTCTGATAACCAAGGAAAAACTTTAATGAATACCAACTTAGAGTTAAAGAATGACATCATATCCCTATTTGGAGAAAGTGTATACGACAATGGTATTTTAAACACAAATTTACTCTCTAGTATAGTATTTAAAGATCCTAAAAAAATTGAACAATTAAATAATTTAGTCCATCCCAAAGTGGCAGATAATTTTAACCAATGGATTGGTAAAAATAATAACCAACCAATTTTAGTTAAGGAAGCTGCAATTTTGATTGAAAGTAGAGCTTATCTAAACATGGATAAAATAATTCTTATAGTTTCTGAAAAGTCTACTCGAATTAATAGAGTTTCCAAAAGAGATAATTCCGATTTAGAGTCCATAGAAAAAAGAATAAATCTTCAATTGACAGACAATGAAAAAATTAAATATGCAGACTATATAATAGAGAATAATTCTTCCTTGGGACATTTAAAGTTGGAGGTAATAAAAGTTATAAAAAAATTAAGGAAGTCAACTAAAGACTAAGCCGTTTTATCCCCAAAATACATAAGCAATAGCAATAGCTGAAACTACGCCAATAAAATCAGCAAATAATCCAGCTATTATAGCATATCTAGTATTTCTAATCCCTACAGAGCCAAAATAAACAGCAAGGACATAAAAAGTGGTTTCTGTAGATCCTTGAAGAGTAGAAGTTAATTTACCTACAAAAGAATTTATTTTAGAAGCATTTTGTCCCCAAGATTCCACCATCATTCCTCTTGCTCCTCCTCCTGAAAGAGGTTTCATTATAGCTGTAGGTAAAGCATCAACAAATTTGGTGTTTTCTAAAAATAATCCAAAAAAATTTCCCATTGCTTTAGTAATAAACTCCATTGCTCCAGATGTAGTAAAAGCACCAATGGCACATAACATTGCAATTAGGTAGGGTATAATTCTTATGGAAACATTAAATCCTTCTTTAGCACCTTGAATAAATTCCTCATAAATATTTATCTTTTTTCTTAAACCTATTAATATGAAGCTTATTATGAAGGAAAATATAATAGATCCAGAAGCTACTGAAGAAATAATTTCAATTTGATTTTTATGATTAAATAAATACCAAATTAACAGTCCAATTGCCATTGTAGCAGAACCTAAATACGCTAGAATTGTTTTTTGAAATAGATTGATTTTTTGTAAAATGGATACAAATATTAATCCAGCTATTGTAGAACAATAAGTTGCAATCAATATTGGAAGAAATACATCTGCTGGATTTCCAGTAATATTATTTTCTGCCATTGCACTTGCTCTTAATGCTATTATGCTTGTTGGAATTAGTGTCAATCCAGACGTATTTAAAACTAGAAATAAGATTTGAGCATTGGAAGCTTTGTTTTTATCAGCATTTTCTTCTTGAAGTTCTTTCATTGCTTTTAAACCAAGAGGCGTAGCTGCATTGTCTAATCCTAACATATTTGCTGAAATATTCATAATTATAGCTCCATGAGCTTTTGAGTTGGTTGGAATTTCAGGAAAAAGTTTTCCAAATAATGGAGTAAAAAGTTTAGATAATATATTAATTGCTCCACCTTTTTCTCCAATTCTCATAATTCCCAACCACAAGGCCATTATACCTGTTAATCCTATAGAAAGTTTGAATCCTAGTTCAGCTCTTTCAAAAATAGAATTAACAATAAGTGAAAATATTTCAGGATTTCCAGTTAATGTCTTAAAGATTGCTACAAGAAAGGCTGCAATAAAAAATCCAACCCATATATAATTTAACGTCATTTAAAATAAAAACTTAGTTAAATTTATTAATAGTTTTGTTAATTATTCGTAATATCATAAATATAGTTTTCTTTAAATGTATAAATTCACCGAATTATTAACATATGTTAAAAAATTAGTTGTTTATTAGACCTATCTTAGTGTCGTTTTAACACTATTTTGTACTTTTATCACAAATGTTTGCTTTATGAATTCAAATCAGAAATTTTCTAGACTATTTTTGTTATCCTTCCTAACCCTTTTTTCTTTTTATTTTACCGCACAGTCTTCAATTATCACGGGAATAGTTGTAGATGAAAATAAAGAAACCATGCCTGGAGTTAACGTAAAGGTTTTTGGTAAAGATGGTGGAACAACTACTGATTTTAATGGTAAATATGTAATAGGTGTTGATTCTGATAGTGTTAAATTAATTTTCTCATTTATAGGTTATAGGAATTTCACTACTGAACTTAATGGAAGAAATAAAATTGACGTACAATTACAACTTTCTACAAAATCTTTAGACGAAGTAGTTGTAGTTGGCTATGGTAAAACAACAGTAAAGGAGTTAACTGGTGCCACAGTACAAGTCAAAGGAGAAAGCATCGAAAGATTAAATATTCCAAGAATGGACCAAGCTTTGCAAGGTCAAGTTTCTGGAGTTACCATAAATACAAATTCTGGTTCTCCAGGTGGATCTTCAAGTATTAGAATCAGAGGTCTTTCTACATTTGGAGATAACGATCCTCTTATATTGGTAGACGGAGTAGTTTACGATTCCGAAGGTTTGAATGCTTTAAATCCAGGAGACATTGAATCTATAAATGTTTTAAAGGATGCAACTGCTGGTATTTATGGTGTGAGAGCAGCCAATGGTGTTATAATTATAGAAACAAAAAAAGGTAGAAAAGGAGCAAAGCCAAAGTTTGAATTTGGAACCTATTATGGAATGCAACAAACTACTAAAAGCTTAGACTTATTAAATGCTGCAGAGTATGCTCTGATAAAAAATGAAATGTTTATAAGAGGAACTGGTTCTCCTATTTTTAATAATACCGATCTTAAGATGGGAACCAATTGGCAGGATACTATTTTTCAATCTGCTCCAATTCAAAGTTATAATTTTGGCGTAACTGGAGGTGGTGAGAATTCTTCTTTCTCTATCGGAGGAAACTATTTTTCACAGGATGGTATTGTAGGAGGAGACAAATCAAGTTTTGATAGATACAATGCAAGAGTAAATCTTGTAAATTCTCTTACTAATAAACTCACATTAAGCAGTGTTTTGTTATTTACCCACGAAGAGAGAAAAGCACTTCCTGAAAATGGAATAGGTTCTGTACTTTACAATACTATTAATGCTTTTCCAACTAGATCTGTTTTTACTGCAGATGGTAATTATGAATATTTATTGGAAGTAAGCGATATTATAAATCCAGTTGCACAAATTGCAAATACACATAATAATTCAGCTGTAAATAAATTGGTTGGTAAACAAGAGTTTGAGTACAAAATCAATAAGAACTTGTCTTTTACCAATAGGTTAAGTTACAACTATGCTTCTGTTGATAATAAAACATTTTCTCCACTAGCATGGTATGGAGCTGGTAAATACGCCAATTCAGCTATCAACGCAAATCTTGATCCAGTACAGGTAGAAATTGCTGAAGATGTTTTTATAGAAAGAGGAGCTAGTGTTTATGAGCAAAGAGCTACTTATTTAGATTTGAATTTTGAAAGTTTTTTAAACTATTCTAAGACAATTGAGGATCACAATATTAAAGCTACCTTGGGAACATCCGTTTTTAGTAGAAAAGGGGATGTTTTAAATGGAACTGCATTTAATATACCAAATAACTCAATTGATTTTGCAGATATTTCTGCAAATATGGCTCAGAATGGTTATTTAAATAATACTGGTTCTTATGAATTTGAGGAAAGATTGTTGTCCAATTTTTTAAGAGCTGAATATGGTTTTAAGTATAAATATATTTTCTCTGCTATCTTAAGAAGAGATGGATCAAGCAAATTTGGTCCAAATAGTAGGTTTGGTTATTTTCCGTCATTTTCTGGAGCATGGATTGTTTCTGATGAAGATTTCTTTAATGTAGGTGCCATCAGCTTTTTTAAAGTTAGAACCAGTTATGGAATTTCTGGAAATGATCAAATATCCAATTTTGCTTACAGGGCATTACTTAATGGAGAAGGTGTTTATGTATTTAATGATATAATTACACCAGGAGTAGCTATTGGAACTGCTGCAAATCCAGATTTAAAATGGGAGACAACTAGACAATTCAATCTAGGTCTAGATCTTCAATTATTTAATTTATTTGACGTTAGCGCAAATTATTTCATCAAAAATACCAATGATTTATTATTTAGTCCAGACGTTTCGGCAATCATAGGTTCTTATGGTCCTGGAGGCTACCCACCAATTATTAATGCAGGTAATGTCAGCAATAAAGGATTTGAATTCGAATTTGCTTACGCAACAGATTTAAAGAAAAATATAGGTATGAATGTGAACTTTAATTTCACTTATATAGATAACGAGGTAACATCTGTTCCATCTGGTGTTGATTTTCTACCAGGAGCAAGTTTTGGAGTTGGTGGTAATACAGCTACTAGATTTGAAGCTGGTTTTCCTATAGGTTATTTCATTGGCTACCAAACGGATGGTATTTTTCAAACTCAAGAAGAAATTGATAATTCTTTAGTTTCTCAACCAGGTGCACAAATTGGCGACTTAAAATTTGTAGATATTGATGGAGATGGTGAAATAAATTTTAGTAATAATACCGATAAAACAAATATTGGTTCTCCAATTCCAAAATTTATGTTAGGTTCAGTCTTAGGTTTTAATGTATTTGGTCTTGATATTTCAGCAAATTTATATGCTTCATTAGGACACAAAATTGTAAGAAACTACGAAAGACAACAACCCTACGCAAATCAATTGGATTACGTATTAGATAGATGGACGATAGATAACCCTTCTAACGATGTTCCAGTAGTTACAACTTCAATTAATAGAAACGGAGTTTTTTCAGATTTCTATGTTGAAGACGGTTCTTATTTAAGATTAAGAAATATTCAAGTTGGCTATGTTTTACCAAAAAAATTGAGCGAAAAATTTGGAACAGATTTTATTAGATTCTATCTGGCTGCAAATAACTTATTTACAATTACTAATTACATGGGTTATGATCCTGATATAGGAGCAACACAAGGAACTCTCTCTGGTGGAATGGATTATGGCTTCTATCCACAGGCAAGGACAATCATGGGTGGTGTTAATATCAAATTTTAAAATCATGAAAAAGACATATAAATTATTTACAGCAATTATTATTTCTACATCACTTTTAGTAGGATGTAGTAAGTTTTTAGATCTTGATCCACCTTATACTCAAGATGCAGAGAATTTCTTTCAAAACGAACAAGATTACTTAAGAGCCCTGACTGGTGCTTATGATTTACTCCAGGGAATGTTTGTTTCTTATTGGATAGGAGATATTGCATCTGATAATTGTATTGCAGGTGGAGAAAGTGTTACAGATACTGAAGGATTACACCAGATTGAAAACATGACACATGGAGCATTTAACAATGAGTTAAGAAGTGTCATGAGGTTTAACTACTGTGGTATTGGAAGATGTAATTTTATTTTAGAACCTAAAGAAGTTGAAGTTGATTTTCCATCTAAGGCAACTATCCTTGCAGAGGCTAAATTTTTACGTGCTTTTTATTATTTTGAATTAGTAAAATTTTTTGGTGATATTCCTTTAATAGTTGACCAAAGATTAGGAGTTCAGCAAATCAAAGACTTAGAAAGAACACCAGTTAGTGAAGTTTATGCTCAAATTGAAAAAGATTTAAATGATGCTATTGCTGTTTTATCTTATAAATCTGAATCTTCTCATTCTGGAATCAAAGGGAGAGTTGATAAAGGTGCAGCATTAGCTCTTCTAGGAAAGGTCTATTTATATCAGGAAAATTGGTCATTGGCAAATCAAACTTTTGATATTTTAATAAATACTGGATATTATTCACTTGCTAGTGATTACAGCACTTTATTTTTAAAAGAAAATGAAAATAATAGCGAAACTGTTTTTGATGTCGAATACTCTGACCAAGAAGGTGGTAGTTATGGTTGTTTAATATGTTTAGAGGGAAATTTAACAGTAGGATATCAAGGTATAAGGCAATACGATGGTGAGCAATATGGAGATGGAAATAGTTATAATTTACCTACTCAAAATTTATACGAATTTTTTGAATATCAAGATCCTAGAAGAGAAGCTACATGTTTAAACATTGACCAATTTATTACTAACAATTCACCTGGTACAACCTATGGAGTTGGAGCTGGAGGTCATACAGGATTTTATAATAATAAATATATCAAATCAAGAGAAGAAATGTTGAATGGAATTCCGGATAATGATCTCACAAGTGGTGTAAATTATAGAGTTATTCGCTATGCAGATGTATTATTAATGGCAGCAGAAGCATTAAACAAAGTTGGTGATGATGTGAAATCTTTGATATATTTAAATATGGTAAGACAGCGTGTTGGATTATTTGAAAAAACCTCTTCTGGAAATTTATTGTATGAAGATATTTTAAAGGAAAGAAGATCCGAATTGTCTTGTGAAGGTCATAGATTTTTTGATTTAGTAAGAACTGGAAAAGCTGCTAATGAAATTAATGGTTTTGTAGTTGGAAAACATGAACTTTTTCCTATTCCTCAAGATGAAATTGACCTAGCAGGCGGAAATTGGCCTCAAAACCCTGGATATTAAAATTTACAAATAATGAAATATAAATCTTTTATCAAAATAATATTATTTACCTCTCCTTTTTTAATTCTGATAAATTGTGGTAAAGAAGGATGCACAGATCCAATTGCTCATAATTTTGATCCTTCTGCAACAAAAGATGATGGCAAATGTTTTTATGGCCTAAATGAGTCATCAGCATCTTTTACTTTTAACTCTACTAATAATCCAAATGTTATTATTTTTAAAGCTGACAATCCAAATGTTGAGTGTTCTTGGGACTTTGGGAATGGAACGGTAGGAAGTGGAACTGTAGATACTGCAGAATATCCTTTTGCAGGTGATTTTAATGTGACTTTATCAATATTTAATTCTCAAGGAGATGCATCTAGTTCTCAACCAATAACAATAGATTCGAATGATATTAGTTTATTTGATAACCCTTTACATTTAATGTTAACAGGTGGTATTTCGGGTCCCGGTTATAGAACTTGGCATTTAGATTCTGCATGCGATTATCATTTTGGTGTTGGACCACCAAATGGAAGTACACCAGATTATTGGCATGCAACTGCTAATTCTAAGTCTGGAGTAGGTTTATACGACGATAGATTCACTTTTCATTTAGTTGGTTTTCAATACGATTTAGTTACTAATGGAGATATCTATGTACACAATACCCTTGGACCTAATTTTGCAGGTGCATTTGAAAACCTTTATGATTGGACAGCTCCTTTTGATGATATGCTCAATGAAAATTGGGATTTAACTACTGATTCTGTTTTAACACTATCTAATGCAGCACCAATGGGTTTTTATTCTGGAGTTAGTGAGTTTCAAATCACACAATTAAACGATACTTCATTGATTGTAAAATATGGTCATCACGATGGGACATTGACTTGGTTTGCTAGGTACGTTCCTGAAGGATTCGTAACTAATTGTCCATAAATCATTATTAATGACCAGAATTCTTTTTTCAATTCTTCTTTTTTCTCTAAGCTTCTCTTTTTTGCAGTGCGAGAAGGGATGTACCGATCCTACAGCTGAAAATTACAATCCAGATGCTAAGAAAGAAAATGGATCATGTTATTATATTAATCTACCCTCAAATCTAAATTATTCCATAACCAATGAGGCTAATAGTGGATTGGTTGAAGTATCAGCAACTGCTGCTAATGAAAATTTTTTCACTTTTGTTTTTATAGATGGTACTGATTCTACTATTGTAACTACTGTTGATGGCGAAGCAAGCTACTCTTATTTTAATTCTGGCACCTATATAATTAAGATAAGAGCAAATTTAAGTACTTCCCAATTTATCGAAGTTACTGATAGTGTTACTGTTTCATTTAATTCTGGAGGTGTTAATAATGTTGGCTATACCTCTCCTTTAAACTATCCAAATTATAGCTTAACATGGCAAGATGAGTTTAATGGAAGTAGTTTATCTTCGGATTGGACACACGAAATTGGAAATGGTTCTTGGGGTTGGGGAAATAATGAGTTGCAGTATCACAGACCACAAAATACATCAATTGAAAATGGTTATTTAACAATAAGGGCTAAACAAGAGTATTATGGAGGTTTTAATTATACTTCTTCAAGAATTAAATCTCAAGGTAACTTCTCTTTTAAATATGGAAGAATTGATGTTAGAGCAAAACTTCCTTATGGCCAAGGATTGTGGCCAGCTTTATGGATGCTTGGAGAAAACATTTCTAGTGTTGGTTGGCCAAGTTGTGGTGAAATTGATATAATGGAGATGATTGGTGGCAATGGTTACAACGATCGTACTTGTCATGGTACCATTCATTGGGAAGATAATGGTCATGCATCCTATGGAGGACACAATTCTTTAAGCTCTGGAAGACTTGCTGATGAATTTCATGTTTTCTCCATTATATGGAATCAAAGTTCTATTAGTTGGTTAAGAGACGATATTCAATACCATACGGTAGATATAAATAATTTAACAGCATTTCACAATAATTTCTTCTTTATTTTCAATGTTGCTGTTGGTGGTAATTGGCCAGGTAGTCCAGATGGAACCACAGTATTCCCACAAACTATGATTGTAGATTACATAAGAGTTTTTCAATAATATATATGAAACAAAATAAATTATTAGTTCTATTTTTAGCTGTTTTATTGATGGCTTCATCCTGTGAAGAAAGTAATGTGAAAAACTTTTCTGAGCTAAGTCCAATTGATAAAAAAATTGATTCAGTATTGTCATTAATGACTTTAAAAGAAAAAATTGGTCAGATGACTCAAATAAATTTAACTGTAATTGCAAAGGGTCCAAATAAGTGGGCATCAGATGACACCATGGTTATTGACTTAGAAAAAGCAAAAAAAGCAATTGTTGAATATCATGTTGGTTCTGTTTTAAATACTGTAAATAATCTTGCCCAAACCCCAGCAACCTGGTATTCCAACATATCCGACATACAAAAGATTTCAATGGATAGTACCAATATTAAAATACCTGTTATTTATGGGATCGATGCAATTCATGGAGCTACTTATACAGATGGAGCTACTATGTTTCCACAGCAAATATCTACTGCTGCTACTTGGAATACTCAACATGCCTATAATATGGCATTTGTTTGTGCATATGAAACAAGAGCATCTGGAATTCCATGGAACTTTTCTCCTGTACTTGATTTGGGTATTGATCCAAGATTTCCAAGACAATTTGAAACTTTTGGAGAAGATCCATTGTTGGTAACAGAATTTGGTAAGGCAATGATTTCTGGTTACCAGGGGGAGGATAATAAAGTTGGTAATAAAACTAAAGTTGCTGCCTGTATGAAGCATTTTACAGGATATCAAGCAACTATAAGTGGAAAAGACAGAACACCTGCTTACATTCCAGATAATGTCCTATTTGAATACCATATTAAATCATTCAAAGCTGCTATAGATGCAGGAGCAAAAACTGTAATGATAAATTCTGGAATTATAAATGGAGAGTCTGTTCATGCAAGTTATAAACTACTTACCGAAATTTTAAGAAACCAATTGGGATTTGAAGGGGTTATTCTAACTGATTGGGAAGATATAAATAAGTTATGTGATAGAGATAAAGTAGCTGTAGATAGAAAACAAGCAATTGAAATAGCTATTAATGCTGGCATTGACATGTCTATGGTTCCTTATGAATACGAAGAGTTTACAGAATATCTTTTTGAATTGGTAGTAGAAGGTAAGGTAAAGATGTCAAGAATTGATGATGCAACTAGAAAAATTTTAAAATTAAAATTTGAACTAGATTTATTTGAAAACCCAGTTACTAATTACCAAGATTATCCAAAATTTGGTAGCGAAGAGTTTAATAAATTAGCTTATGAATCTGCATCAGAATCTATTACTTTATTAAAAAATAATAATTCAATACTTCCATTAAAAAATGGATCTAAAATATTGGTTACTGGTCCTAATGGAAATACTATGAACTCTCTAAACGGAGCATGGACCTACAACTGGCAAGGAAAATATACAGATATGTATGTAGACGGTGTTCCTGCAAATTTGGTGGCTAAAGTAGAAAAAGAAGGAAATATGAATAGTGAATTAGTAAAAGACAATCTAAGTCCTAAACCATATAATACTATTTATGAAGCATTTTCTAAGTATTATGGAAAAGAAAATGTTTCTTTTATTCCTGGAGTTTCTTACAAAAAAAATGGATCATTCTATGATATGACTGAAGATGATATACAACAAGTAGTGGATGCAGCTAAATACCATGATTATGTTTTATTATGTTTAGGTGAAAACTGTTATACAGAAAAACCAGGTGATTTAAATGACTTAAATCTTCATAAATTACAGCTTAAGCTTGCCAACAAACTTTCCAAATGTGGAAAACCAATAATTTTGGTTCTTAATATAGGAAGGCCAAGATTAATTTCTGAAATTGAACCTTTTATGTCAGCAGTTTTAAATATTTATTTGCCTGGAAACCTGGGTGCAAATGCTTTAGTAGATATAGTCAACGGGAAAGTTAATCCATCTGGTAAACTTCCATATACTTATCCAGCTTTTCCTAATTCTCTTAATACTTATTATTACAAGCCTTCTGAAATTCAAAATAATTCTCAAGGAGCTTATAACTATGTAGGAAAATTAAATAATTTATATGAGTTTGGTTATGGGTTAAGTTATACCAATTTTGAATATAAAGACATTATCATAGAGAATGATTCTATTAGTGCTGACGATTCGTTAAATATATCTCTAACAGTTTATAATTCTGGTAAGGTTGACGGTCATGAGGTTGTTCAAGTCTATGTTTCAGACTTATTTGCTTCCATCACACCAGATAATAAAAGACTGAGAGCTTTTGATAAAGTTTTCATTAAGTCTGGAGAAAACAAAAAAGTTTCTTTTTCTATCCCTGTTAAAGATTTTTCTTTTGTCAATCTAGAAAATAAATATGTTCTTGAAAGTGGTGACTTTACTGTGCATGTTGGTGGAAATTCTAAAGACTTTACTTCTTTGAACTTTTTTGTAAGGTAAATTAATGAAGCATTTATTTATCCCAATATTTGTTTTTATTGTCGTTTCTTGTACTAGTGTTAAACCTAAAGAAAATCCTATTAATTTAGTTTGGGAGGATAACTTTAAAGGCTCTAGTTTAGACACTAATTTTTGGAATATTTATATAGGAAATGGTTGTCCAGAACTATGTGGATTTGGGAATCATGAATTACAATATTATACCAATGAGTCTTCGAATCTTAAAGTTGAAAATGGTAAGCTCACTATTTCTGCATATTACGATACAGTTTCTACCTTATTTACGTCTGCTAAAATTACCACCAAAAACAAAGTTGATTTTCAAAAAGGATATTTAGAAGTCGTTGCAAAATTGCCTAATGCTATTGGTTCTTGGCCAGCAATTTGGATGCTCCCAACCTTAGATAGACCCTTAAATTGGCCGTTAGATGGTGAAATCGATATTATGGAAAATGTAGGATATGACTCTTGTAAAATCCTTGGTACAATTCATACAAAGTCTTACAATCACACAATAAATACTCAAAAGTCAGACAGTATATTAATCAATACAGCCCATCAAGATTTTCACACCTATGCTATTAACTGGACAGATTCTATTTTAGAGTGGTATGTAGATTCTGAAGTTTACAATAGTATTAAACGATTACCCAATGATCAGCAAGAGCAGTGGCCATTTGACAAATCTTTTCATTTAATACTAAATCTAGCAGTAGGGGGAGACTGGGGTGGTAGATTAGGTGTGGATACTTCTTCTTATCCTCAAAGCTTTATAATCGAATCAGTAAGATTATTTAAAAAAATGCCTTAAAATAAGATTTTAATTATTTAATATAGATGAAACAACCTATTTAAATGAATTGTAGAATTGAAATTATATACAGTCAAAAAGATAAATTATCAGACAAAATATTGCAATTTATTTTTGATCTTAATCAGAATAATATTCCTGCTCTAGGTTCATTAAATAATTTAAAACATGTTCAGGATATTTACAATCAATCCTTGTTTGCTTCTCTAGTTACTATAAAAGAAAAATTCGTTGGATTTGCATTTATAATGGACTGTAAAAGTGATTATAAATCACTTAATTATAAGTTTTTTAAAAATAGTTTTGAGAACTTTTTATATGTTGATAGAGTTGCTTTTTTAGAAGAATTTCAAAGAAAAGGTTATGGAACTGAGCTTTATAATGAAATTTATAAAATTGCAAATAATTTAGGCTCTCCATTATGTTGTGAGGTAAATACTATTCCATTAAATAAACAGTCCTTAGATTTTCATAATAAGTTTGGTTTTCAGACTCTTGAAAAAGTTCCTTTTGGCGAAAAGCAAGTAGCTATGCTTTGTAAGTATTAGGATTATTTATAAACTTCTAACTTTTCCGTAATTATTTTATCCTTTGAACTTATTACTATTTGATATATACCACTTCTAAAATCAGCTAAATTTATTTTATAATTATTTTTACTTTCAATAATTTTTTCAGAAAAAACCAAATTCCCAATTACGTCATAGATTACTACTGTAGATGCGCTATGATTTAATGGTAGAAGAATATTTACAATTTCACTAGAGGGGTTAGGAAATACTTTTATTTCTTTTTTATCAAGTTCAAAGCTGCTTGTGACTATAGATCCTTCTGAAGATTGTAATACATATTTTGTTTCTACATCTTGAATCCAAACTGCTACTCCAAGATTTTGAAAATCTTCAACACTGTTTTCAAAAGTATGATCAATTGGCGTATCTGAATCTGGAGGTAAATTATATAATCCATTGAATGTGTAAGTTAAGTTAACCGTTGTTGGGTTGTTAGGACCTGATAAATTTGATAGAGATGTACCATTAGCATCCGGTATCAATTTTTTCATAATATTATAAAATTCAATTTCTCCATTAACAGATGAATTGTTGTAGGTCGTTTTTTCATAAACTGCTGTATGTAGTACTAGATTGTCCCATATTCCGGCTGTATTGCAAAGGGGATCAATGTTTACAGAAATATCAATTGTTTGCCCTCCAACAGAGTATTCAGTAGATAGATCCATGAAGGAATACAAGCCTTTTGCATCATCAAATTCTTGTTGAGTGAAGCCAATAGGATTAAATTGAACAATTCCATTGTTTACAATTCTTGGTACTGTATTTATTGAGTAATACAGTCTTCTTTGTCTACCCTCAAGAGTATAATAAGGATCGCCGGGTGAAGGCCAGCTCATTGGGTATTTTACAAGAGTATAATCATTTTGATTAGTGGATAAAATATTGTGTAAGTCTATATTTCCAGTTACAGAAAATTGGCTTGTCGAACTGGCAAATGTTTCTAGCAATGGTATTCTCTGGGTAGATATATCAAATACATGAAGATTTTTGTATAGTGTGTCATTTGAGTTGTCCATATCAAATCCACCATTTAAAGAGTCTGCCCATATTGCAATATCGTAGGTTCCTGCAATTGTAGGACTCCATAATGTATTAAAAGAAGCTGTATCGTCTTGGTAAGATCCAATATTTAAATTTGATATATATTCTGATATTGTGTTTCCTCCGTTTACAGAGTAGTTTATTTTCATGTTAATAATGGTGTCTAATCCCAAATTTCTAAACACTCCATTAATAGAATAGGGAGCATCATTTAAATGTAAATATGGATCATTCACAAAATCTACTCCACTTACATCTAAATAGTTTTGAGCTCCATAAGTAAATTCATAATAATGGTTATCACTAGGAGATGGGTCAGTCCCTGCCAAATTAGATAATGATGGAGAACCTGTGACCATGACAGCATTAGCACTGTCGATTTGAATTCCTGCAGTTATTGCTGGTGCTGCACTACTACTATGTCTTTGATCTACAATATATATTTTATTACTTCCTTCTTCTAAAACTATGGACCAGTAAGTCCAGCTACCTGCAGTGTAGGAAGAGAAAAACACCCAAAATTGTTGCCCACCGGGATTACCAAAAGTTTTAGTAACTATATTATCGTTACTTCCTGTGCCTTCAAGACCCCAGACCATAACAGAATTATTAGGAATTGCAGGGTCAGGAATTGTTACATTGCCAAATCCAGGAATTATGGTAGAGTTAATGTCAAAAGTTAAAACTCCCGAAGATGAAACTTTGAATTGATCTACAAAATTATTGTTAAAAGTAAATGAAAAAGGGATGCTATCTATTGCTGACCAAACAGGAGAGTTACTGCCTGCAGGTAAAAGCACTTTCCATGAGGTGTCTAAGCCTGATCCAAAAGGATATTCATTATCCATATTCAATCCACCGGGGTTACCGTTTGATATGCTTGGAGTATAAAAGTATTGTGAATGAAAAGAATTAACGAATATAATTGTGAGGATTAGATAAATAGAAATTCTTTTCATAATGTTTAAGTTAAATTATTTGGTAATGTTTCTGTACATAACTAATGTATTAAAAGATAATTTATGTTTTATTTTTTTTTAGAAAATAAATAGGAATATACATTATAAAAACAGTAATAATTCCTGCAAATAGACCTAAAGCAATTATAATTAATCTTGGGAAATAAGAGCTTATGTTGAGTATTTCGTTGGCAAATAAAGGGTTATTTAATTGATAAGTCTTAAAAAATAGTACCATTATAAGTGCGCAATCAAATCCCCAAGAAATCGCTATTATTAAACAATGAATGAAAATAAAACTCTTTAAATTATTATAAAGATAAAATGAAGTCACTCCTGCGGTAAATAACCAAATAAATGGTTGACTATTTTGACTCCATCCTAAAACGGAGAAAACACCCATAAATACGCCAAAAAGACTAGTTTGTAGTATGATTTTTTGGTTTATGTCTCTAAAATCCATGAATATTTATCATAAATGCTTTAATTTACTAAATAATAACAAAATATGAATTTGTCAGAATTATTTAGAAATACTAAAACCTCCATTGTTGATGTAAGAACTACCGAAGAATTTGAAAATTCTAGAGTTGAAGGCTCTATAAATATCCCTTTAAATTTAGTTCCTGATAATATTGAATCATTAAAGAAAATGCAGCCTTTAATACTCTGTTGTGCAGCAGGAGTAAGAAGTGGTCAAGCCATGGAGTATCTTAAAATTAATGGATTAGATAAGGTTTATAACGGAGGTTCTTGGCAAGAAGTAGAAAAAATAATAAATAGTTAAAATGAAATTTAATTTTTTCATACCTATAATTATTTTCACTTTATACTCTTGTGATAATTCTAGTGTCTTTGATCCAGTTTCCGTACCTGTAAATGTTTTAGATGTTGAAAACCATCAGATGGTAAAACTTTTGGAAGATAACCCTGGTGTTTTATTGGATGTCAGAACACCTGAGGAGGTAGGTAAAGGTTTTTTGACAAACGCTAGTTTTATTAACTTTTACGATGAAAGTTTTTTACAAAAAGCTAGTTGGATAAAAAAAAATCAA
Source organism: uncultured Flavobacteriales bacterium (assembly GCA_938075455.1). Lineage (GTDB taxonomy): Bacteria > Bacteroidota > Bacteroidia > Flavobacteriales_D > Parvicellaceae > MED-G20. The sequence continues at coordinate 13,033 of CALJHN010000003.1, read as the reverse complement.
CCAATATATGTTTATTGCCATGCAGGAGGTAGAAGTTTTAAAGCTTCTGAAATATTAATAGAATTAGGTTTTAAAGAGGTTTACAATCTAGTTGGTGGTTACAGTAAATGGGTAGAAGACGGCTATCGAGTTGAAAAGGGTTTAAATAATATTAAAGCAAATAATTCTAAATTTTTCAGTATAGAGGAGGTAGATGGTATTTTTAAATCTAACCAAAATGTTGTTTTAGTATTTAAGACTCCTTGGTGTTTGCCTTGTAAAAAATTAGATGCTGTTTTAGATTCATTTTCTAAAAATAAACCTAACTGGGAAGTTGTGAAAATTAATATGGACACCAATAAGGATTTAGCTAAGAAATATGAAGTTAAATCTGTTCCAACTTTATTATTTTTTAAAGAAAGTAAAAAAATCTCTTCCCATGTTGGTTTTATTAATCTTGAAGATTTGACATTTGAAACAACTAAGTGACATTTTGTCACTCTTATTTTATTATAAATGACAAAAAGTCTACTTTTTTATTTTTCAACTCTGTTTCAAAGGACTTTTTAGCATATTTTTTTAAAAGGTATACCAATTGATATGTTCATTATGTATTAATTACTAAAAACATAAAAATGAAACTATTAAAAAAAAATGAAACACCATTTGAGGGAATACTTAACAATTGGTTAAATGATGAATTTATTGGAATACCAAGTATAGATCACTCAATTAAAACATTACCTCCAGTAAATTTAATTGAAAGTAAAGAATCTTTTACTATAGAATTATCTGCACCTGGATTTGATAAAGATGATTTTAAAATAGAACTAGATAATTTCAATCTTTCGGTAAGTTTAGACATAGATAATAAAATGAATGAATCTATTCAATACATCAAAAGAGAGTACAATTATTCTTCTTTTAAAAGGTCATTTAAATTGGCCAAATATTCAGATATCAAGAAAATTGATGCTTCTTATGTCAATGGTATATTAACAATTCAAATTCCAAAAACAAAAGAGGCTATACCATTGCCGGTTAAGTCAATTAAGATTTCTTAATTATATAGAAAGTTTATCGTTTCTAAAGACGGGGTTTATCTCCGTCTTTTTTTATAAGGTAAAATCAAATAATGCAAGTAAAATACTTCCAAAAGAAAACATTACAACTGAGTTAACAACAGTATTGAACTTTAATTCTTCCCTCTTAAATCTTGATATAAAATACAATGGAATATATACAAAGTTAAAAATCACTATTGAAGAAAGCATTAAAATTGTTGCCCAAGGCCAATGCATTAATTTAAATATAAATCCAACCATAAGTATGGTTCCAAGCAATACACCAATTGAATAAATGAATTTATCAAAAAGAAAACTAACTTCTTTGAACTTTATGAAAATTAAAAGAGGAATAAAAATAAAAGCAAATGAAAAAGCACCCATTATAATCATTACAGAAGCACCTGGCCAGTGCATTATTTTAAAAAACGATCCCAAAAAGGTAAATGTCGTCGAAAGTAAACCGGTAAAATAAAGTGTTTTTTTCATAATATTTTTTAATTTCAATATACAAAAAAAATTAAATTTCCTTTTAATAAAGGATTAGTTGATCTTAAGAAGTCTTATAGATAGTCCACCATTTTTTTCGAATACATAATGGTTCATGGTTCTTTCTTGGTCATAAAGAAGAGGTCTTGTATGACCATAGTCTTGATATGCATCTTCAAAACACCACCATCTGCCCATTTCCGTGATGTATTCAAAATTTCCATTACTAGTTCTTAAACCACCAGGAAGACCACTAAATCCACTTTCATTAGTTGCATTCAAATTTGGAATTTTCCAGTAGACTAAACTAGTGTCTTTCATCTTTCCACCTGCAGTGTTTGCATTTCCTAAATAATTTATCAAATCAATCCAATCTTCTTCATATGGAATTTTCCATCCAGCAGGACAGATTTTACAGGGGAATGAATCGTAATAAAGAGTATCTAGTATAATATTCTGATCATTTCTAATATATCTTTCTACCGGAATTGTATCTCCAACTAACGCATGGTAATTGTATAGTTTTCCATAAATGTCATTATTGAGTATATCATTGTTGTAATAACACCAGGAACCAATAGTAGAGTTAGCCCAGGAGACATCCGAAAGAATATTATTTATAGGACTTCCATCAGAGTATTTGGTTGTTTTTAGATTTAAAGTGGTCCACTCTTGTCCATTTCCAAGCATAACACTAGGATAAAAATTGCCATCAATATCTGTTACACCGTTCCCATCTTGAAAACTGATAGAATTTATTTGCTTTGAATCTTTATTACAAGAAACTAAAAAGAAACAGATTATATAAACTATGTATTTTCTTTTCAAACTTTAATTAATTTATAAATAGATAACTAAACCCAATAGATCCAAAATACAAATCGTTGTTTAAACCTTTCCCAAAATAAGCATCTAACTGCATTTTATCATTTAATAAATAAGAACCCCCAAAATCAAAATTTATTGTACTTGTTTTAGAAAGTAAGTTGTAATTCCAATCACCATAAAATTCTAAAAAACCTGTGATTTTTGAATTAAAACTATTGCTAAAAAAAATAGAATAATTAAACGAATTGTTAGTGTTTGATTTTGCTAAATTATGACCTAAAGTATATCCAATACCAAAATTGTCCGTAATAGAATTTCCACCTACTAATTTTGTTAAGGTATTTTGATTGACTGAATCAAAAGTAACCATTGATAAAAATGCCAATTGAAAACTTTCGTTTCCTATAAGTTGGATTTTACTACCAAGCTGTATTGGACTTATAGATATTTTATTTTCTATAGGAGATATTAATAAGTCACTTGAAAATCTAAATTCAATTTTATCAAATGCACCATATCTTAATAATAAATTAGGAATACTTGAGGAATTAACCTCACCATTACTATATGAATACATTAACCCAGATTCTAATTGAAATGCCTTATGGTAAAGAGTATAAGAATTATCAGTTTGTGCACTAGGTCTATCTGTAGCTATGGATTGAGAGAAACTGAAACTGCAAACAAATATAAATGTTATAGAAAAATATTTTTTCATACTCACTTTAAAAAATTAATTGGTTGCTAATTTATAAATATTAATGGTGAGTTAATGAATTTATAGCTTTAGCATGTTTTGGGTAAAGGCTTATTAATTCTTCTCTGGATGGCATCTCAAAGTCGTTGAAATCAAAACCAGGACTTACCGTACATCCACATAGAACAAAATCATCTTTATCCATTAATTCAGATGCAAACCATGTATTTGCAGGAACTACATACTGAAGAAACTCTCCCTTTTCAAGATTTTTTCCAATTTTAATAGTTTTATAATTTCCTTCTTTATCTATCATATGAAGCAGTAGGGTAGAACCCATGTAATAATGCCACATTTCATCTTGCTTAATTTTATGAAATGCTGAGAACTGCTCCTTTTCTAAAAGAAAATAAATTGCAGTAGAGTAATTTCTGTTTCCTTCAGCATCTTTCCAAAGATTTTTAGAATTAATCAAGCCTTCGCTTCTATAATTTTCCTTGAAATAACCTCCCTCAGGATGCGCACTTAAATTTAGAATTTTAATGATTTCTTTTGAATTCATTTTAATTAATCAAATTGATGGTTGAAATAATTAATAGAAATATTTCCTTTAGAAACTTTATTTACATCAGGTATTTCCTCACTATAACTTTCTAAATCTCCAGTTAGTAAAGCAGGCATCTTTTGGTTTTTTACATCAAATGTTATTTTTATGTTTGAGGGTAAATCAAATTTCTCTCCATCATAGCTAAGTTTTGCAGAATAACTTCCTTTATCTTTTGTGATAAGAATCATTTCACTAATAAGATTCTTAGAATTTATCCAAAATTGCCCTGTTACTATTTCGGAATTTATATCCATGGGTATTACTTTAATAATTTCATTTTCATTTTCATAGCCAAGAGAAATTGCAATAAATTCTGAATTGAATAAGTCTGTAGTTGTTGCACCCATTTCATTTTTGGGTAAAAAGGCAAATCCTTTTATTTTATAATCAATTTCTTCTGGATTTTTAAAAACCATTTTTCCGGTTCTTTCTTTGATTTTAATAAAACTCACATCAATTTTAACTTTAATATCACAGCTGTAAGGCGGTACATTTTCTAGTTTTTTTTTTACAATCATAATCTTATTCTTTGCATCTTCTGACTGGCTGAAAATATTTAAAGAAAAAATAGAAAATAGAATAATTATATAGTACTTCATGTTAAGATATCTTTTCTGTTAAAATTATACATTCCAATGGCATTAAAAACAATTATGTAACCCAACTGAACTAAGAAGGATAACTTTAGTTTCTCTGTCTCAATTTCAAAATCAAAAAAGTATTGCCACTTTATAAAATGGCTTGTAAATATGTAAGGAATAATATCTTTAAATAGTGGGGCACCAAGAGTGAAAATAATATTCAAGCCAATAATAATTGATATTGTTCCAACAATTGGTCCTATTGCATTATTTACAAATGAAGAAATCATCATAGAAAGTGAAGCAACCACAATCATAGAGAGAGTACCGGAACAAAAAGCAAAAAAGAAACGCCATCCTACATCGTTGCTACTTATAACGGTAACTCCACGTCTTAAAACTATCAAATCACCAGAACCAAATAAGAAATAGCCTAAAACATAGGTCATCAGTGCTAAAAAAAAGACCAATGAAATGGTATATAAGTATCCGCTTAGAGCTTTTGCTAGATATATTTGGTTTCTTGTGTAGGGTCTTTGTAGTATAAGCCTCAAAGTACCAGAACTAGCTTCGCCAGCAATCGCATCTCCAGTTACCAAACATATAAGAATTGGAATATGAATTATTAGACTATTTAATAGAATATAGGTCATTAAATTTGTGTTAATAATTTTTCCTTCTAGTCTAAAATCATTTTCAAGATTTTGAATGGCGATGGAAATTAATTCTTCTCCTTCGTTAAACATGGCTAGTTGCATTGCTCCAACGGTAAGAAATATAGCCAAAAAACCTATATAGGTTCTTGGTCTTTTGACAATTTTAAAAAGCTCTATTAATGTAAGTTGTATCATTTTGTTAGTCCTAAAAAAAGTTCTTCAAGTGTTCTCATTTGTTTCATTTCAGTAATTGAAATATTTTCTTTTATCATTTTTTTAAGAATTAATGGAATATTTTCTTCGTTAATATTTGCTACAATAGAACCATTTGAAATCTCAAAATCTATAGATTGTTTTTTTAAAAATGAACTAATGCTTTCTAAGTTTTCAGATTTAAAACTAACTTTTAGTAATTCATTTTGCATTAATTCTTGAACATTTCCCTCCACAATTTTTTCGCCATTGTTTATCACAACCATTCTATTAGAAATCTTTTCAATTTCACTTAATATGTGACTAGATATTATTACTGTAATGCCCATATCTTGGTTGATTCTTAATATTAAAGATCTCATATCGCTTTGCCCTTGAGGATCTAAGCCGTTAGATGGCTCATCTAATATAATTAAGGAAGGTTGGTGCATAAGAGTTTGTGCTATACCAAGCCTTTGTTTCATTCCTTGAGAAAAACCACCTACTTTTTGATTTTTTTTATCCCATAGATCCACTTCTTTTAAAACCTCACTTATTCTGTTGGTGTCTTTAAGTCTAGACATTTTAAATAAAATCTTAAGATTGTCGTAAGCAGATAAATTTTTGTAAAAGTCGGGCTTCTCTATCAAAGCACCAATTGAGCTTAAAAAATTTCTATTCGGTCCAGAAATATTTTGTCCGTTAATTAAAATTTCTCCACTATTAGGTTTAATCAACCCCAAAACCATTCTTAGGGTTGTACTTTTTCCAGCACCGTTAGGACCTAAAAAACCATAAATATCCCCTTTATTTACATGTAGGCTAATGTTATTTACAGCTTTAAAATCGCCAAAGGATTTATTTAAATTCTTAACAGATAAAATTTTTTTACTTTCCACAGTTCAAATTTATAAATTTGTTTAACTTATAATCAAAATATTTAAACAAAATTAATTTTTACAGCGTTTACTGCAGTAAATAATATCATTCCAATTCCTTTCCCATTTTTTTCTCCAGGAAAATGGTCTATTACAACGTTTACAAATTTTATAGGCTAGTTTTTCTTTATGTCCCTTCATTACCCGAAGTTTGGAACATCTTTTCTTCTAACATAAGGATAGGTATCAATTTTTTGAAGATTGTAATAGCTATTTAACCCTCCAATTCCTGTGGTATTTAATTTTTCTAAATCTATATATCCTTCTGCGCTTATAGATTGTTCTTCAACAAATACATGTTCTACACTCCCAACTATCATAATAGTATTATTTATTTTTATTGGAATGCTTTCTTGAAATTTTAACCCAATTTTAAGTGGACTTTCTTTTACAAATGGTGCTTTAAAGTCACTATGGTACCATTCTGTGAAATTACAGTGTTTAAATTCTGATTCGTCATTTTCAAATTTAGCAGAAGTATAATGGCCATTTAATGTGCTGTCATTTGGTAAATGATTGATGGTGTAGTAGCCATTACTCATAATATTGTTATAGGTATCTCTTCTTACATTAATTTGTGGTCTTAGAATAAAACCAAGTAGTGCAGGATGGCTTCCTAAATGAACCACACTGCTAAAAATTGCAAGATTGGTATTTTCATTATTATCGTCAATACTCCCAATTAAATTTCCTGGTTTTATTCCAGTTATACTATTCATAATGTTTAGTCTTTTGACTTTTTCTAGATCTAAGATATTTTGCTTTGAAAAATGTTTCATTTTAATTTTAAATTTTTAATTCCTTTGTTCCAATAATTAAAGAAAGATCCATTTGCTTCTAAGTCTTTAAATATCCAATCTCTTTCTTCTTTATTTCCTTTAAAATGATTAGAAAAAGGATGCTCTTTATAATGAATTTTTGCATGGTTATCTACATATGTTTCAAATTCACCAAACTCCATGACAGCAATTTGTAAATCTTCAATCTCATTAGAAAGTAAAATGTAGAAATCCATTACTTTTTTAGAAACAGGATACTTTTTATAGTGTGTGGGTTCCAAGAGCAAAATTCTGTTGGCTTTTTCATCTTTTTTCCAATTGGAATCCAAATTATAAGCGGAGTAAATAAATGTTGGTAAATCATTGTTAATATAAATGGTCTCTTTTTTTGGAAGATCAATATTGAAGGAATAATTCATTTCATCTTTAATTTCCGGTGGTATATTTTCAAAAGCCGATAGTTCAGCATAAGATCTATCTAAAAAAGTGTTCTCATCTTTAGTAAAACAATATTTATTAATATTTTCTTGATTTGCTATATATTTTTTGTGACTGTTTGTTCCAGCTACCCATTGCCAGCTCAATGCATTGCTCCCCCAATCTCCATCAAGAAGGTGATAGTACATCCATTTTGCAGGTTGTAGCCAATGATACTGACCTATGTTACAACAAATTGCAGCAGTATACATCCTTAAATGGTTGTGCATGTAGCCAGTTTCGTACAATTCTTTAATTCCTTTATCAATAGCAGTTATTGTAGAGCAATGTTCAATAATTGAAGTGGGAATTTTATTCTTTAAAACAGGATTTTGTTTGGTTTTTAAATCAACATCTATATTTCCAGTTATTTGCCATTTTTTTTGCCAATAATCTCTCCAAGCCAATTCTTGAAGAAATTTTTGAATTTGATTAAAGTCATAACCAGAATCTAGTAATGTATTGAATATTGTTTTGGTACTGATTAATCCTCTAGAAATATAGGGAGACAACTTACTTACATCGCCATTTATAAAATTTCTATTAGATGCGTATTTAATAAGATTTAATTTATTTACTTTTTGGATTAATTTGCTGTATAAATTTTTCACATTGCAAATTAAAATTTATGATTCGTTTTCTACCGACTTGTTTAATTAAATATTGGGAGAGAATCAATAATAATTATATTCTATTAGGTTATAAATTATTACTAATCAAGTACAATAAATTTTATTTAGAAGATGGTAATTATTATTAAAATAGAGAAAGCATACTTTTAAAGGTATTGCAATGGGCTTCTACAATATCGTATATTTTTTCAGAGTAACCACCTCCCATAACTGTAACAATTGGAGCTTTACATTTCTTAGAAAATTCAAAAACCATATCATCTCTTTTTTTACAATCGTCTCTTTTTACTGCCAATCTTCCAAGTTTATCGGTATCTAAAATATCAACCCCAGAAATATAAAATATAATATTAGGAGATAGTTCATTACTTAAAAAGTCTAGATTTTCTTTAAGTTTCTTTAGATATTCATTTCCCTTAATTCCATCTTTTGCGGGGATGTCTAAATTTGATTTTTCTTTGTGAAATGGATAGTTTTTTTCTCCATGCATACTAAAAGTAAATACCTTATTATTATCTTTTAAAATAGAGGCAGTACCATTTCCTTGGTGAACGTCTAAATCTATTATTAAAATAGATTGCATTTGGTGTTTTTCTATTGCATAATAGGATCCAATTGCTACATCGTTAAATAAACAGAATCCCTCTCCACGATCTCTAAATGCGTGGTGTGTTCCGCCAGCAATATTTGCAGATGCTCCATATTCAATAGCAAAATCTACGCAATCTAATGTCCCTTGGGTAATTATATATTCTCTATTTACTAATTCTTTAGATAAAGGAAAGCCAGTTTTTCTAATTTCACTTTTTGTTAGAGTCAGATGTTTTAGTTTGGATATATATTCTTTGTCATGGGCTTTTTCAATCCAATAGTCTTTTGCTGGTGTAGGAGAGAAGAAGTTTTCCTTTTCCACCAATCCTTCGTGTAGGAGTTGTTGTGGAATAAGTTCGTATTTTACCATTGGAAAACGATGGTTTCCTGGTAATTGATGCATGTAAATTGGGGAAAAAGCTATTTTCAGCATTTTTATGTTTCAAAACCTACCAACTTCCTCCAGCACCTCCACCGCCAAAGCTTCCTCCACCAAATCCACCAAATCCTGAGCTACTTCCTGAAGAACCTTGGAATCTACTTCTTGATCTTCCGCTTGAAATGTTAGAGCTTTTGGAGAGAATTGTAAACAATAGTATGGTTCTAAATAATCCAATTCTTCTAACAGATCTTATAAAGGAATAGCCAAAAATTAGTACAAACAACAAGAAAAATATGAATCCCAAAATGGGTGAATCTTCATTTTTATTTAAATATTCATTAGCAGAATATTCATTTTTTGAAAGTTCCATAAGAATATCAGTAGTTACATCTAATCCCTCAAAAAATTGTTGATTCTTAAAATAGGGAAGTATCTCATTTTTAACAATTTGGTTACATACAGCATCTGGAATAACGGATTCTAATCCTCTGCCTGGAGATATAAAGGTTTTTCTTTGGCCTTTTCCACCAGTAGGTTTTATTAGGATTACAATTCCGTTATCTTCTTTTTGTTGCCCTATTTGCCATTTTTCACCAATTCTAGTTGCGTAGTCCCATGGTTCATACCCATTTAAAGTATCCACAATTAAAATAACAATTTGATTGGAGGTGTTTATTGCAAAATCAGATAACTTTTTTTCTAGAAAAATAGCTTCTTTAGGAGTTAGAAAACTTGGATAAACTTTTGATAAATTATTGTATAGTTTTGCAGGGTTTGGAGCACTTGGTATTTCTGATTGAGAAATTCCTGAGGGTAAAGACCCTAGAAATAGAGAAATAAAAAAAATAAATTTTAAAATTTTCATTCTTCAAAGGTTACATCGTTACTCAACTCGTTAATATCGTCATCTTTGTATGGAAAATATTTTTTTAACTGTTCTCCACTTTTTAAAATTCCTTCTGCAATGCCGCTTACAAAGTTTTCATTCTTAAAATGAGAAATCATTTCATTTTTAATATCTTCCCAAAAATCTTTAGGCACTTTTTCATTAATACCTTTATCTCCTAAAATTGCTAGTTTTTTGTCGTTAAAAGAAAGCAATAATAACACACCATTTCTTAGAGCTGTTTCATGCATTTTTAATTTTTCAAATATTTTTACTGCTTCTTTGTATGGATCACCATTACATTTTTTTACTACATGTACTCTTATTTCTCCTGATGTGTTTTTTTCAGCTTCAACTATAGCTTCTTCTATTTTAGAGGTTTCAGATTTAGACAGCATAAAAGATTAAAATTTAATTTCAGGTGCTTTCTCTGCTCCTTGACTAGCTTGAAAACCCTCTTTTTTAGGAAATTCTTCCTCATTAAGTATCATTTTAGTGAAAAATCCTCTTATGTGGGTATTGTAAATTTTAATAGTAGCATTGTAGTCGGTTCTAGCTTTGTTAATTCTATTTTCAGTTCCTTCCAGTTGTGCTTGTAAATCTGCAAATCTTTCGGTAGATCTAATCTGAGGATAAGCTTCAAATGCCAAATTTATAGCAGTATTTATTTTTTTTCCAAACATTTGCATGTCTTCTGGTGTTTGTGCATTTACTATTCCTGCTCTTGCTTGTGTAACCGCAGTTAATATTTCTTTTTCATTTTTTGCAGCGCCTTTAACTGTTTCAAATAATTGAGGAACTAGGTCAGCTCTTCTCTGATATGCAGCACTAACATCATTCCAGGACTGGTCTACAGTTTCTTGGTTGTTTACAGCTTCGTTATAGATACTACTGTATTGAAATAATACAATGGCACCAAAAACAACTACTATGATAACTGCAATAATTGACTTTTTCATTTTTTTTAATTTTTGATTAATTCACAATAAAATTTAATTTGAACTTCATCTCCAACAGATGTAATTGGCTTCATTCCAAATTTTGTTCTATCTATTTCCATTTTCCCTTCAAATATAGCAACTTTAGTTCCCATTTTATTATTTGCAACTCCAGAATAATTAAAATCAAATGAAAGAGGATGTTTTTTCCCCATCATGTTTAATATGCCATTGGTAGTAAAGTTGTTTTCCACATTTATAATTTCTTTAGAATAAAAATCTATGATAGGATATTTTTCAGTATTGAAAAAATCGCTTCCCATTAGTTCTTTATCTCTTATGTCGTTATCTGTATCAATACTATTAACATTGATAGATACTTTTAGTTTTGCCTTTTGAGGATCTTTTTTTGAAACTTTAAAAACAATATCAAAATCTTTGAAAAATCCTTTGGTATCTTTCAAGCCTTCAATATCAAAACTTATTTCTGCGCTGGTAGGATCTGTTTTGTTATTGCTCCAAGTGGTACCTAAAATAGAAGATAAATCTTGAGCTTTTACTTCTTCAACTTTCGTTTTTTCCAGTTCACTTTCTGGCTTGCCCCAGTTAGAAAATATTAAAATGCCAATAACTAATAATATGCCACCTGCTATAAAAATTTTTATTTGTTTGTTCATCCTAGATTTTTTTTACAAAACTAAACATATAACTATATTATTTGTCTTTAGTATTTACTAAATTCTATATAAATCATTTTATAAGAATTTTTTAGTAAAATTTAGATATTTAATAAAATAATTGATTTTACTATCAAGTACTCTTTAAGTACTATTTATTGTTTTGAATTAACAATTTTTCATTTTGTTCAATTAAAATTAAAAAAATTGTTTTTTTTTAACATTTGATAACATTTTTTTTTAAATTAGTTTAAAATGAATTTAACATTAAATTGATAATAACTTAGTGTTTTAACTTGTTGTTTTTGTTATTTGACACTCATTATTTTAAACTTAAAAATTATACAAAATGAATAAATTTTACTCTCTTATTTCCTATAATCTTCATTCAAATATATTAAGTAAAGTATTCTTTATTTGCTTTTTATTAAATTCTAATATAAGTTTTGCAGATAATTGGACAGAAGATTTCGAGTCTCAAACTTCTAACTCGTATGGTTCAACTACAATAACAATAAACAGTAGAGATTGGACTCGTTCAGATGCAGGTAATTTTAGTTATGCTAATTCAATTACAAATACCCGAGCTTTTACTATCAATGATGATAAAGCAAATGCACATATCACAACACCTTCATTGAATACTTGTGGAACTGTTTCTTTTAAATACGCATATGTTAATGGGAGTTCAACGAATGTTTTTCTACTTCAAGTTTCTACTGATGGTACAAATTATACTACTTTAGAAACCCATACTTTGGGCGCATCTGCGGACCAAAATTACGTAGATTATTCTTATGATGTGAATAGTGCATCCAGTACGGTTTTCGTTAGAATTCTTAGTGATGATCAAAATGCTCATTTATTTATTGATGATTTTTCTGTTACAGACTACTCTGCACCCTCAACTAATGACTGCAAATACACTATTGTAATGAATGATTCTTATGGAGATGGTTGGTATGATTATTTTGGTGTAGATCAATATTTGGAAGTGTCTGTTAATGGTGTAACTACCAACTATTATTGTACTGCATCTACTAATTCTTATGATATTTCAACTTTTAGTGGTGACGCTGTAGTAATTACTCTTGTTGGTTCTGATTATTTTGGTGAAAATTCTTTTAGCATTTCAAGTCCAGCAGGTGTAGATTTAGGTTCTTATGGACCATCTGCAACTGCAGGAATAATTTGGCAAGGTGCGTCAGATGCATCCTGTGCGCCACCTTCTTGTCCGGATCCTACAGCACTTACAGCAACAAATTTGACAGCAACATCTGCAGACTTAGGGTGGACTGCCGGTGGTTCAGAAACAGTATGGGAACTTACTTGGGGAGCTCCAAATTTTACACCTGGTTCAGGAACTTTAGTTCCTATGGTATCAACCAACCCTTACACCTTAACAGGTCTTTCAGCCAACACTGCCTATGATTATTATGTAAAAGCAGATTGTGGATTTGCAACAGGGTCAACTGATTTAAGCGACTGGGCCGGCCCATTTTCTTTTACAACTTCATGTTTAACAATTTCTACCTTCCCATATTCTCATGGATTTGAAGATTTAACTTGTTGGACTAATTCCAGTTCTTCTACCCCATGGGCATTAGATGCAGGAGATGACTATGGCCCAAATACAGTAA
>CALJHN010000002.1 GCA_938075455.1 uncultured Flavobacteriales bacterium | reverse complement strand
AGCTCACATCGACGGAGTGGTTTGGCACCTCGATGTCGGCTCGTCACATCCTGGGGCTGGAGAAGGTCCCAAGGGTTGGGCTGTTCGCCCATTAAAGTGGCACGCGAGCTGGGTTCAGAACGTCGCGAGACAGTTCGGTCCCTATCTGTTGTGGGCGTTAGAGATTTGAGGGAACCTGACCCTAGTACGAGAGGACCGGGTTGGACGAACCTCTAGTGTACCTGTTGTGGCGCTAGCTGCATCGCAGGGTAGCTATGTTCGGATGTGATAAGCGCTGAAAGCATCTAAGCGCGAAACACATCTCAAGATGAGATCTCTTTTAAAGGTCGTTAAAGACGATAACGTTGATAGGCTACAGGTGTAAAGTCAGTGATGGCAAAGCCGAGTAGTACTAATTACCTGTAAGCTTTTAATAATTACAATTTGTTTTGTACTTTATGATTATTATTTAGAAATACTAAAATATTTAATGCTACGGTGACTATTGCGTTAGGGTCCACCTCTTCCCATTCCGAACAGAGAAGTTAAGCCTAATTGCGCAGATGGTACTAGGGTAACACCTGGAAGAGTATGTAGTCGCCACTTTTTAAAACCTCCTTCTGGAGGTTTTTTTTTGTCTTTTTTTCAACAACATGAATATTTTGACCTTCTTTTACTTATTTTCGTCCTCAAAGTTTTAAATATGTCAAAAGATAAATCGATTAGATCTGTTCTTATCATTGGTAGTGGACCTATAGTAATTGGTCAAGCATGTGAGTTCGATTATTCTGGTTCTCAAGCTTCTAGGTCATTAAGAGAAGAAGGTATTGAGGTTACCTTAATAAATTCTAATCCTGCTACAATAATGACTGATAAAGTAGTTGCAGATAATATCTATTTACTTCCACTTGAAATAGAATCAATAGAAAAAATTCTTAATTCTCATAATATAGATGCTGTTCTACCTACAATGGGTGGTCAAACTGCTTTAAATTTATGTATTAAATGTGACGAAGTTGGTTTGTGGGACGAATACAATGTAAAAATAATTGGAGTTGATATTGATGCAATTGAAATAACTGAAAATAGACAAGCTTTTAGAAAATTGATGAATGACATCAATGTTTCCATGGCTCCACAATTAATTGCCAAATCATTTTTACAAGGGAAAGAAATTGCTCAAAAATTTGGATTTCCTTTATGTATTAGACCTTCCTACACACTTGGTGGTTCTGGAGCTTCATTTGTTCATAGTGAAAAAGATTTTGACTCTTTATTGAATAGAGGACTTCATGCTTCACCAATTCATGAAGTAATGATTGACAAGGCAGTAATAGGATGGAAAGAGTTTGAGTTAGAATTATTAAGAGACAAAAATGACAATGTAACAATAATTTGTTCCATTGAAAATATGGATCCTATGGGAATTCATACTGGTGATTCTATAACCGTTGCACCAGCTATGACATTAAGCGATAAAACGTATCAGAAAATGAGAGATATGGCTATTAAAATGATGAGAGCTATTGGAGATTTTGCTGGTGGATGTAATGTTCAATTTGCTGTTAGTGATGATGAGAATGAAGATATTATTGCTATTGAAATAAACCCTAGAGTTAGTCGATCATCTGCATTAGCTTCTAAGGCTACAGGATATCCAATTGCAAAAATAGCTGCAAAACTTGCCATTGGATATTCATTAGATGAACTAGATAATCAAATTACTAAATCAACATCTGCTTTTTTTGAGCCTACTTTGGATTATGTAATTGTTAAAATTCCAAGATGGAACTTTAATAAGTTTAAGGGCTCTGATAGGAAGTTAGGTCTTCAAATGAAATCTGTTGGGGAAGTGATGGGTATAGGAAGGTCTTTTCAAGAAGCTTTACAAAAAGCTTGTCAATCTTTAGAAATAAATAGAAATGGTCTTGGTGCAGATGGAAAAGAAATAAAAAATCAAAATGAAATATTGAAAAGCTTAGAGTTTCCAAGTTGGAACAGGTTATTTCATATTTATGATGCAATTAAGTTAGGAATACCCTTTAAAAAGATTCAAGAAAAAACAAGAATTGATGATTGGTTTTTAAGACAAATTCAAGAATTATTAGATATTGAAGATAAGATAGAAGCATTTGACATTAATAATTTACCTAAAGAATTATTATTTGAAGCGAAACAGAAAGGTTATGCAGATAGACAATTAGGTCATTTACTAGGGTGTTTAGAAAGTGAAGTTTTTAAGAAAAGACATGATTTAGGTATTAAAAGAGTTTACAAATTAGTAGATACTTGTGCTGCCGAATTCAGAGCTGAAACACCATATTTTTATTCAACTTTTGAACAAGAAAACGAATCTATCATTTCCAATAAACCTAAAGTAATAGTTCTTGGATCTGGTCCTAATAGAATTGGTCAAGGAATAGAATTTGATTATTGTTGTGTTCATGGTGTATTAGCTGCAAAAGAATGCGGCTATGAGACTATTATGATAAATTGTAATCCAGAAACTGTTTCGACAGATTTCGATACTGCTGATAAACTTTATTTTGAACCTGTTTTTTGGGAACATATTTACGATATAATTCTTCATGAAAAACCAGTTGGGGTTATTGTTCAACTAGGTGGACAAACAGCTTTAAAACTTGCTGAAAAATTATCTAGGTATGGGATAAAAGTTCTTGGAACTTCTTTCGAAGCACTTGATTTGGCCGAAGATAGAGGGAGTTTTTCTAACCTTTTAAAAGAAAATAATATTCCTTATCCAAAATTTGGAGTTGTTGAGTCTGCTGAACAAGCCATAGAGCTCTCCAAAGATTTGGGCTTTCCTTTGCTTGTTAGACCTAGTTATGTTTTAGGTGGAATGAAGATGAAGATTGTCATTAACGAAGAAGACTTAGAGCATCATGTGGTCGACATACTCAAGGATATGCCAGACAATCAAATTCTACTAGATCATTTTTTAGATGGAGCTATTGAGGCAGAAGCAGATGCTATTTGTGATGGTGAAGATGTTAAAATTATTGGTATCATGCAACATATTGAGCCTGCCGGGATACATTCAGGCGACTCTTATGCTCTTTTACCACCTTATAATTTAGGTGATTTTATTATTCAACAAATTGAGGAATATACCCATACAATAGCAAGAGCATTAAAAACAGTTGGATTAATAAATATACAGTTTGCTATTAAAAATGATACTGTTTTTATTATTGAAGCTAATCCTAGAGCTTCAAGAACAGTTCCATTTATTGCAAAAGCATATAAAGAACCATATGTAAATTATGCTACCAAAGTAATGCTGGGTAAAAAGAAAATAAAAGACTTTGATTTTAAACCAGAAAAAAATGGTTATGCTATAAAAATTCCAGTTTTTTCATTCGACAAATTCCCAAATGTAAATAAAGAATTAGGTCCTGAAATGAAATCAACTGGAGAAGCAATAAGATTTATCAAAGACTTGAAGGATCCCTTCTTTAGAAAGATATATTCTGAAAGAAACTTATACTTAAGTAAGTAAGTCTTAATTAATAATAAGTTATTTTTTATAAATAAGCTTGTTATATTTGAATATGTAAACTCTATTTATGAATTATAATTTAAAAGAAATCTACCCTCATTTAGTAGCAGTTTTATTTTTCTTAATTATCTCTGTTACCTATTTGTCTCCTGTTTTAAATGGTCTTGCTTTAAAGCAAGACGATATTGACAATCATAAAGGAGTAGCTAAAGAAATAAGAGACCATAGACAAGAATATAATGAAGAGCCTTTATGGACCAATTCTATGTTTGGAGGAATGCCTGCTACACAAGTTTCTGTAAAACATGATTCAAATTTATTGAGTTACGCCAAAAAAATCATTTCTCTTGGTTTGCCACATCCAATTAGTGTTCTTTTTTTATACTTATTAGGTTTCTACATACTTTGTGTTTGTATGAGTATAAAACCTTGGTTATCCATTGTAGGGTCTATTATGTTTGGTTTAAGCTCATTCTTTTTTATAAGTCTTTCTGTTGGTCATAATTCAAAAATAATGGCAATGTCTTTCATGCCTATGATTGTAGGGGCATTTATATATACCTACAGGAAAAAAGCTATTTTAGGCTCCATTTTAATGGCTTTATTTCTTGGTCTTGAGTTGATGTCTAATCATATTCAGATTACCTATTACACCTTTATGATTTTGATTCCTCTAGGACTTAGTGAGCTAATTAGATTTTATAAAGCCAAAAGAATGCCTTCATTTTTTAAAACTACAGGTTTGTTAGTTGTTGCTGGTTTATTAGCAGTTATGTGTAATTCTGGAAATTTATTTATGACCTATGACTATTTACCTGATTCTCAAAGAGGTCCTTCCGAACTAACTTTAAATACTCTTGGTGATGATAAAGCTAAAACAGGTGGTTTAGATATCAATTATATGACCAATTGGAGCTATGGATTAGGAGAAAGCTTAAATCTAATAATCCCTAATGTTAAGGGAGGTGGATCAGGGCCTTACTTGTTGGATGAAAATATAATGGAAAATAATAATGTCAGTACTAGACTAAAGAATTTTGTTAAAGATGCTTATCAAAAAGGATGGACTATAAGTTCTTATTGGGGTAACCAGCCTTCAACTGCTGGTCCGGTTTATATTGGTGCTACTATTTTTGTTTTATTTTTTCTTGGTCTTTTCTTTTTAAGGGATAGGATTAAGTGGCCTCTATTTCTTATACTATTAATTTCAATCTTTCTATCCTGGGGCCACAACTGGATGTTTCTAACCAAATTATTTGCTGATTTTTTCCCTGGTTATTCAAAATTTAGATCAGTTACTATGATTTTAGTCATAGCTGAACTAATCCTTCCTCTAATAGGAATATTATGGTTGTTTCAGTTTGTTGAGAAAAAATCAGATTTTTTGAATAAAGAAGTGGATTTAAAATTTACAAAAATTGGAAACTTAAATTTATTTTATATCATTAGCTCAATTACAATCTTATTCTTTTTGAGTTTAGTAATTAGTCCTGATTTATTTCTAAATTTTATATCTCAAAATGAACAACAAATAATTAATCAATTGTCTGTGATAGATCCTCAAACTGGATCTTATGTAAGTGAGTTAATTGATTTCAGAATTGGTATTCTTTCTCAAGATGCTTTACGTTCTTTAATTCTAGTTTCCATTGTTTTAGTCTTTCTATTCTTATTTATAAAAAATAAAATATCAAAGCATATTTTAATTGTTTCTATAGGGTTGACAGTTATGTTCGATATGTGGGGTGTTAGTAAAAGATATTTGAATAATAATGACCATTCAGATCTTGAAACTCAGTTAACTAGACAAAGTGGATTAAAGCATTGGCAAGATTATGAGCTTAAGTTTTATCCACATTCTCCCAAAGCTGCTGATTTGGCAATTAGAGATTATGAAATTTCTCAAAATAACGATTTAAGAATAGTTGTTCAAAACACAATGAGAGATGTTTTAAATGAATTTGAGGATAGTGACTATAGAAATAGAATTGCCAATACTCAATCTTTTAAAGCACTCAACCAAAATACCAATTACCGTGTTTTAGAAATGGGTAACCCTTTGAATAGTGCAAGAACCTCTTTTCTTCATAAATCTATTGGAGGGTATTCAGCAGTTAAAGTTAAGAGAGTCCAAGAGCTTATTGATTTCTATTTTCAAAAAGAGTATAATAATTTGAATAATTCTTTAAAGAGTAATCAGTTTGATTTACTAAAATCAAATCACTTCTTTAATATGCTGAATACAAAGTATTATATTTTTAATTCAGAAGGCAATGCTGTTGTAGATTTTATGAATCCAAATAGGGACAACACACCGGGAGTTTTAAAAAACCCATATGCTTTAGGAAATGCTTGGACAGTAAAAGAAATAAAATGGGTTCCTAATGCTGATGCAGAAATTTCTTTTTTAAACGATTCCTCTTTTGAACCATCCAATATTGCTGTAATTGATGAAAGGTATAAGGATATAATTGGAGATGTTTCCATGTCAGGAACTTCTGAAGTTAATCTTTTAAGTTATAGAGCAAATCAGTTAGAATATGAGACACAATCCCAGTCTGAAGAGTTAATTGTTTTTTCGGAAGTTTTTTATGATAAGGGATGGAAAGCTTTTGTAGATGGAGTTGAAACACCTCATGTACGAATAAATTATATTTTAAGAGGATTGAAAGTTAGTTCTGGAACTCATCAAATTTCATTTAAGTACGATTTGCCAATTTTTAAGTACGCTTCAACAATTTCATTTTCAAGTTCAATTATTGTAATTCTTTTATTTCTACTAATCCTGTTTTTTAAATTAAAGAAAAGACAATTCCCAGAAATATGAAAAAGGTTTTGGTCATCACTTACTATTGGCCACCTAGCGGTGGAGCAGGAGTTCAAAGGTGGTTGAAATTTGTAAAATATTTACCAAGTTTAGACTGGGAGCCAATAATTTATACTGTTGAAAATGGTGAATATCCAGTCCTTGATGATTCATTGGTTAATGATTTGCCTCCAAATATTAAAGTTTTAAAGACAAAAGTATGGGAGCCTTATAACTTATACAA
The DNA here is from genome assembly GCA_938075455.1 of uncultured Flavobacteriales bacterium. Lineage (GTDB taxonomy): Bacteria > Bacteroidota > Bacteroidia > Flavobacteriales_D > Parvicellaceae > MED-G20. The sequence goes on along the minus strand of CALJHN010000002.1, from coordinate 113,764 downwards.
GAGATTTAGTGGTAGAAAAAGAAATGAAAAAATAAATAGTAGTTTTTTAAATGATAAAAAGCAAAATAAAATTTTAGAAAGTATAAGTGTTTGGATAAGAGGAAACTTGTTTATCCCAGATGCTAGAAAGTTTTGGATAAAGCCATCTATTAAATTTTTAGATAATTACGTTAAGAATAATCCAGTTGATTTTATAATTTCATCTGGTCCACCTCATTCTACACATTTAATTGCACTAGGAATAAAAAAACTTAATAAAATTCCTTGGCTTGCAGACTTTCGTGATCCTTGGACAAATATTGATTTTTACAAGGATTTAAAATTATCAAAGTGGGCGGATATAAAACATAAAAAGCTTGAGAAAAATGTTTTATCCAAAGCTGATATTGTATTAACAATTGGCAATCAATTAAAAGATGAGCTTCAAGAATTAGGAGCGAAAAATGTGAAAGTTATAGAAAATGGGTTTGATGAAGAAGACTTCAAAATTAAAGATTCAAATTCTTTAGATTCCAAATTTACAATAGCACATATAGGATCATTTTCACCTAGTAGAAATCATCATATTTTATGGAAAGTTTTAAAAGAAATTGTAATTGAAAATAATGATTTTTCAAATAAACTACAAATTAAATTAATCGGTAATGTAGATTATTCTGTTAATAATTCAATTAAGGACTTTAATCTTGAAAAATATGTTAAGATGTTTAGTTATCTCCCTCATAATCAAGTTATATCTCAGCAAAAATCATCAAAAGTTCTATTGTTACTGGTAAATAATACTCCAAATTCAAAAGGAATAATTACTGGTAAAATTTTTGAATATATGGCTTCCAATAGACCAATTTTAGTTATTGGCCCTGAAGATGGTGACCTAGCAAAAATTATTAGTGCTACGAAAAGTGGAGTTGTTTGTGGTTATGATAATGAAGTTAAACTAAAAGAGATAATTCTTGATTTATTTAATAATAAGTTAATTTTTAATCCGAATTTTGAAAAATATTCTAGAAAAAATCTAACTAAAAGTCTGTCAATAGTTTTAGATAATCATTTAAATAATGAAAAGCTATAATGATAAATTTTGAAGATACTAAACCTGTATTTACCCATAAGTCCAACTGGGAACTAAGAAAGTCATACTATCTTTTTTCAATACTCCAACACTCTTTTTTAGTTAAAATTGGAAGTTTATTACTAAAAATTTCCTTTTTTTTAAGGATACCTTTTAATAAACTTATAAAAATGACAATTTTTAATCAATTTTGTGGAGGAGAGAGTATACAAGACTGTACAAAGAAAATTAATGAACTTTTTCAGTTTGGAATAGGAACAATTTTAGATTATTCAGTGGAGGGGAAAGAAAATGAGTCTGATTTTGAGAAAACAAAAGAAGAAATAATTCAAACTATTTATTTTTCAGCAAAGAACAGTAAAATTCCATTTACTGTTTTTAAAATTACAGGATTAGGAAAATCATCTTTAATTGAAAAAGCAAGTCTAGATTTTCAAAGTTTAGAAGATAATGAGCTTGTAGAACTAAACTTAGTTGCTATGAGAGTAGATGAGATTTGTAAAGCTGCAACTGAAAATCAAGTTTCCGTTTTTGTAGATGCTGAAGACAGTTGGTACCAAGATTATATTGATCAATTGGTTGAAAGTATGATTTTTAAGTACAATAATGAATCTTCCATTGTTTTTAATACTATTCAGCTTTACCGACACGACAGACTCCAATATATGAGAGGTTTAATTTCAAGATGTAATTCAAATGGAAAGAAGCTAGGTCTAAAATTAGTTCGTGGTGCCTACATGGAAAAAGAACGAGAGCAAGCAAGTAAAAAGAATTATCCAGATCCAATTCAAAAAGATAAACAAGCAACCGATAACGATTTTAATAAGGCTGTAGAATTTTGTATTGAAAATATTGAGACTGTAAGTCTTTGTCTAGGAACCCACAATGAAAAAAGTGTTTTACACTTAACTGATCTCATGAAAAAAAGGGCTTTTAAAAAAAACGATTCTAGAATTTGGTTTGCCCAACTTCTTGGCATGAGTGACCATATAAGTTTTAATCTTTCAAAAGAAGGATACAATGTTGCTAAATATGTTCCTTATGGACCTATTAAAGAAGTTTTGCCTTACCTTATTAGAAGAGCTGAGGAAAACACTTCAGTTTCCGGACAAACAGGTAGAGAACTTTCTTTGATTAAAATTGAATTAGAAAGAAGGAATTAGTCTAAGTAAGTCATTGGTACTTTGGTTCCTTTTATAATTTTAGAGTAAACTCTAATAGAACCTACAAGAATCTCAGCTTCTACATAAATTGGGATTCTATTCAAATCGTCACTCACAAAAACATCCATAGTTTCATTGGCTTTGAAAATAGTCCCTTCAATTAGGTTAATTTGAAAATGGATACAATTAATAGATTTATTATTTTGATTTGTCACCTTATTTTTTCCTTTGTAAACAATATTTATGTTTTCATATACTTGTTTATCTAAAATTATATTTAATGGAATTGTATCGTCTTTTTGGTATTTATTAAAGTTTATACCTCTAGAAAAATATACAGAGCTAATAATGTCAAAACTGCAATTTATTATATCTATAGTATCTTTTATAGATTTTTTATTTTTAAAATCTATAATATAAGCTAGACCTCTATTATAGTCAAAATCATACTCATAGTTTAGCTTAAAATCACCTTCTCTTACTCTTCTTGTAAAGTGAATGGGTAGAGAAGTTTTTTTTGAAATAAAAGATGCATATTTATCTCTAACTTTAAAAACCCAATCATAATTTTTTAAGGTTCTTCCTTTACCCTCCAAATATAAACATGGCTGATTTTTATATATCGAATCTTCTACTTTGAATCTTACTTTTCCAGCAGAGATCCATGTTTTACTCATTAAATATTCAATGTCATATATAACTTCTTCGCCAGCAATGAAAGGTAGATTATTTGATATACAATCTGTTTGGGCAGAAAAATCAAAGACCAATAAAAAAAATAAAAATTTAAATAAACTATTCAGCTGTTTTATTAACAAAAGCAGTTATCTTAAGTATTGTATTTTCAGGGGATGTATTTGCAGAAACTGTAACAGTTTTGGTCTGCTTGCTACCAGCTTGACCTTTTGATGGTCTAAAAACAACTTCAATTTCACCACTTTCACCAGGCAGGATTGGTTCTTTTGGCCAGTTAGGGACAGTGCATCCACACGATCCCTTTGCATTTGAGATTTTAAGAGGTTCGTTTCCAGAATTTTTAAAGGTGAAAGAATATTTATTTTCAGAATTAACATCCACATTTCCAAATTCGTGAAGATCGCTTGCGAATTTAATATTTGTTTTGGGTAATTTAGAAGAACCATCCATTGTTGGAGTAAATGGATTCTCTCGCATATTTTTTTCAATATCACCTATATTTCTTTTGGCTGCAGGGTCAGGAGATATGTATGTTTTATTTGGTGATTTAGTAAAAAAATCTTCATTCCCACTTTTTGATGTTAGACTGTAAAGAGAAATAAAAAATGCTACTAAAGAAATTACAATTGCAATATTAGACTTGTCGTTCATAATTTAAATTTTAATTAGCTAAATTATAAAACCCTTTGTTATCTTTCAAAATTTCAAGTGATTTTTGTAATGGAGCATTTAATTCATTGATTATTTCATAAAATCTTTTGTAATCAAATAAGTCTTGAGCAATATTTGCTTTTAATCGAATCTCAATAGTATTTTTAGAGTCTTCAAATTGAGGTTTGTTAAATTCTACTCCTTCTTTTTCAGCAAAATTTATTAATTCACTAGTTATATTTTTGCTGTTAAAATCTTTCTTATACTTTTCAAAATTTGTATATTTTTTTTCTAGAGAAGCTCTATTTTTATTTACCCAATACAAAGCAAATTGATTGAATACTCCTTTTCTAATTAGTTTACTGAAATAATCACTTGTCCCTAATGTGTCAAGAGGGACAAAATAATCTGGAACAATACCACCTCCTCCATAGACTATTCTATTTTTTAAAAGAGTAGAGAATTCTTCACTATTATTATTTTTTATGCTGTCTTTGTTAAAAGACTCACCGGATTTATATCTACTATATTTTTCTTTTCTGTAGGCCAAAGATCCTTTATTGTAAGGTTTTTGTATACATCTTCCACTCGGAGTGTAATATTTAGACGTTGTGATTCTTACTTGTGTTCCATCCGGTAACTGAATTGGCTTTTGAACAAGTCCTTTGCCAAAAGTTCTTCTTCCAACAATTAGTCCTCTATCCCAGTCTTGTATTGCACCACTGACAATTTCACTTGCACTTGCACTACTTTCATTAACAAGAACTATAACCTTCTCATTTTCCAGTAACCCTTTTTTATTTCCAGCATATATTTTTTCTGGAAACTTTCTTCCTTTGGTAGAAACAATTTTTCTATACCCTGGTAAAATTTCATCAGAAAGATCAACAGCTGTCTTTAGATATCCTCCTCCATTGTTTTGTAAATCTAGAACAAGATTTTCCATTCCCTTACTTTTTAAGTTAAATACAGCAGTTTTAATTTCTTTTATACTTGTCGATGAAAAATTATTAAGCTTAATATATCCTGTATTATCATTGACCATATAAGAAGCATCTACGCTATAAATTGGGATTTTATCTCTAATAATTTCAAAATCCAAAATCTCTTTATTTTTTCCTCTTAAAACTCCTATTATAACTTTAGTTCCTTTTGGTCCAAGAAGTCTTTCTCTAACTCCCTTATTCTTAATTCCATTGCCAGCAACTAATTTATTTTTTATTTTTATGATTTTATCCCCTGCCATTAGACCTACTTTTTCAGATGGTCCACCAGGTATTGCTTGAACAATTAGTATAGTATCTTTAAATATTTGAAATCTAATCCCAACACCAGTAAAAGATCCTTTTAATGGAGCATTCATATCATGAATATCTTTTAATGAAATGTAAGTAGAGTGAGGGTCTAATTGCTCTAGCATGTATCTTATAGCATGTTCTGTTATTAGTGAATTATCAACAGAGTCAGGGTACATTAGATCGAAAAATTTAATTCCTTGAGAATATTTTTCGAGGTTATTTTTAAAATTCGAATTATTGTTAGGAATCGGTATGATACTATAATTTGGTATTTTTTTTCTAATAACGACAAGTTCTAAAGTATCTTTTTCTCTAACTATTTTAACCTCACATTGGGAATTTATTTCACCACATAACACCTTATTAAAGTCAGAGTAATAGTAAATATCTTTTAAATTATTGTTATTAATTTCTAAGATTTGATCATTTTTTTGGATGTTAGATAAATCTGCACCACTACCATTAAATACACTATCTACAAGAATTTTTCCTTTCATAAATTTAATTGAAAAACCTAATGAGGTTTTTTCAGATGGAATAATTCCAAGCATTTCAAATACTGAATCGGTTTGGTAAAGTGCCATTGGTTTTAGGTAATTATACATTCCTAGAACTAAATCGCTTTGTAATTTTTTTTCATCTACTTCTTCAACATACATTTGTTCAATTAGAAACAATAACCTCTGAATCTTAACATCAGTAGATCTAGATTCTAGATCCTGACCAAGAATATTAAAAGTTATAAAGGTTACTATGAATAATATAATATGTTTAATAGGCAATTTCTTTGTGAGTTATAATTTCTGTTCCGTTAAATTAGCTTAATTCAACTAAAAAAAGGTCAATGTTAAAATTTATTTTTTGTATAGGTATAAAATTGATTTACTCTCAAAAAAAGAATCTTCAAAATAATTAATAATTTTCTCGATTTTGAAATTATACTTTTTCGAGACTTTTTGTATTTCTTCATTTAAATCTCCTCCTTTTAAATAAATAATTCCATTTTGTAATTTGTTTTTATTAGTTTTTGCAATATTTTTTTCTATCCAAGGACAAAATTTTTCAAGCTGCGTTACTGCTCTGCTAATAATAAAATCAAATTTTTGAGAAATATTTTCAACTCTTTCAATTTTTGATTTAACATTTTTTATTTCTAATTCATCTACAATTTGATCAACAACTTTTATTTTTTTCCCGATTGAGTCTACCAATGTAAATGAAATGTTTTTAAAATATATAGCTAATGGAATGCCAGGAAAACCTCCACCAGTTCCTACGTCTAATATTTTTGTGCTTTCTTTAAAATCAATAAATTTTGCTATGGACAATGAATGTAGTACATGTCTTGTATAAAAATTCTCTGTATCTTTTCTGCTAATAACATTAATTTTAGAATTCCAGTCTAGGTAAAGATCTTTAAGAATTTCAAATTGATGTATTTGATTTTGATCTAAGTTTGGAAAATAATTTTGAATTATTTTTGCTGAATCAAATTGTTTCAAAACTGTGTTTCATTATGTTGTATAGAAACTCCCTTGCTCTAAATAGTTGAGCTTTAACTGTTCCTAGTGGCAGATTTAATTCTATGGATATTTCCTCATAGCTCATCTCTTTAAAATATCTCATTTCAACCAAGATTTGGTATCTGGGTTTTAATTTTTTCACATACTTTCTTATTAATTGAATTTTTTGTTCATTTACTGTGATTTCTTCAGGTGTCATTCCATCACTTTTTATCTCAAACATAAATTCATCACCATCATTATTCGATACACGGTTATCAATAGACATTACATTTTTCTTTTTTTTTCTTAGAAAATCAATACAATTATTAGTTGCTATTTTAAATAGCCAAGTACTAAAAGCAAAATTTGGCGTATATTGATTAAGTTTATTGAATGCTTTTCCAAATGCTTCCAATGTTAAATCTTCAGCATCATCATTATTATTCACCATTTTAAGCAACATATAGTAAATAGGATCTTTATACTTTTCCATTAAATCAGAAAACGCTTGTTGGTCCTTGCCCTTAGTAGCTCTTTGGACTAATTCATAATCTTTTTGAGCTTTTTCAGAAAGGTGTGGCATCGATTTTTCTTTCTCCATTTAGAGTTTAATTGTTCTATTTATTAGAAAAATAGGTTGACAAAATAGTAAGATGATTTCATAAATTGGGAATACCCAAAGAAGATCTTTGCACATCATAATCTTGAAAGCTTTGTAATTTATCGCTATAATTAATAAATACCTTAATGTAAAGAGAATTAGACCTACCTTTATATAATTATCCGAGAGGAACGAAAATATAAGTAAAAAATAAAAAGCTAACGCACTTAAATATTGCAGACCTAATAAAAATTTGTGCTTTTTCTTGTATTTAAAGTTTGTAGTATGGTGTCTTCTTTTTTGGTAAATCCATTTTCTCAATTCTTTCTTGGGTTTAGATATTGTCATACCTTTTGAAGAGAATATGACTTGGGTGTTTCTTTTATTGGATGCCTGATTAACAAATAAATCATCATCCCCAGATTCAATATGGTAATGGGATTTAAACCCATCGTTTAAGTAATAAATATCTTGATGGTAAGCTAAATTTCTGCCAACCCCCATATAAGCTAATTTTGCTTTTGCATATCCTAACGAGTTAATCGCAATTTGAACTGTATCAAATCTTATAATTTTATTTAAAAAACCTAACTCTTTCTCATATATACCTACACCAATTACAATTTGTTTTTCACCCTCAAAGCCTTTACTCATTTCATTTATCCAATGTTCTGATAATGGTTTACAATCCGCATCTGTAAACAATAAATAGTTGTTTTTGGCCGCCTTTATACCAATAGTAATTGCTAGTTTTTTTCCAAAATTATCGGTTTTATTATCCGGAATATCTACTATTTTAAGGTTTGGGTATTTAGCTTTAAAATTGTTCAATATTTCAATACTATCGTCCCAAGATCTGTCATTAACAACCACAACCTCAAAGTCATCGTATTTTTGATTAAGTATTAATGGAAGATTATTTTTAAGGTTTTCATTTTCATTTCTTGCGCAAATAATTACAGTTATTCCTTTTTTATCTACAATTTTGTTTTCTTTGATAAAGGCTACTCTAGCGCTGAAATAAAACAAATAAAAACATTGAATTAAAAAACTTGCAATAAGAAAAATAAATCCAATTTCTGAATAAGTCATTTATATTAAAACATTTAAAAATTAAAAGTATTGCTTAATTAAGATGTTCTATATTTGTTCTGCATCAGTTTATCCACAGTTTTATGAACTTTACTTTATCAAAAAAAGATAAGAATTCAAATGCAAGGTCAGGTATTTTAAAAACTGACCATGGTGAAATAAAAACACCAATATTTATGCCTGTTGGAACTGCAGGAACGGTAAAATCAGTTTCCCAAAGAGATTTAGAAGATCAAATTAACGCACAAATAATTTTAGGCAATACTTATCATTTATATTTAAGACCGGGTGTTAAAACTCTAGAAAGCATAGGAGGATTACATAAATTTATTTCATGGGACAGACCTATTTTAACAGATTCTGGAGGATATCAAGTTTATAGTCTTTCCGGAAGAAGAAAAATTACTGAACAAGGTGTTAAATTTAAATCCCATATAGATGGATCTTCCCATTTTTTTACACCTGAAAATGTAATCAAAATACAAAAATCAATTGGAGCGGATATTATCATGGCTTTTGATGAATGTACACCATATCCTTGCGATTATTCTTATGCCAAAGATTCTATGGAAATGACCCATCGTTGGTTAAAAAGATGTGTAGACGGATTTAATACAACCCCTGTTAAATATGATTATTCACAAGTTCTTTTTCCAATAGTTCAAGGAAGCACTTATTCAGAACTTAGAAAAAAAAGTGCAGAAGTAATTGCTTCTTTTGATATGCCAGGCAATGCAATTGGCGGTCTTTCAGTGGGTGAACCACATGATTTAATGTACAAGCATACTGAGGAAGTTTGTGCTATATTACCTACTGACAGACCAAGATATTTAATGGGTGTAGGAACTCCATCTAATTTATTGGAATGTATTGCTTTAGGTATTGATATGTTTGATTGTGTTATGCCATCTAGAAATGCAAGAAATGGAATGTTATTTACTTCAGAAGGAATTATTAACATAAAAAATAAAAAGTGGGAAAATAATTTTAATACAATTGACCCCAATGGTTTCTCTAGCGTTGACAATCGTTATTCCAGATCTTATCTTAGACATTTATTCCTTTCAAAAGAAATGCTCGGCCCTCAAATTGCTAGTATCCATAATCTTTCTTTTTATTTGTGGTTAGTAAACGAGTCTAGAATCAAAATTAACGAGGGAACTTTTACTGAATGGAAAAATAAAATGGTTATTAAACTAAATGAAAGATTGTAAAGTTTAAAATGAAAAAATTAGATTGGTTTATCGTAAAAAAATTTCTTGGAACTTATGTATTTATGATAGGTATCGTTATGAGTATTTCAATGATTTTCGATGTTTCAGAAAAATTGAAAAACTTTATTAACCCTGAAAACAACCTTACATTTTATAAAATTATTACTGAATACTATCCCTATTTCTTTATTCATTACGCAAATTTATTTTCGTCTCTAATTATTTTTCTTTCGGTACTTTGGTTTACAAGCTTTATGGCGCAAAGGCTAGAAATTGTTGCGATTTTAACTAATGGCGTTAGTTTTTGGAGATTTTCTAGACCATATATTATTGCTTCTTCTTTTTTATTAATTATCTCAGTTTTAATGAACCACTATATTGCTCCTTATGCAAATAAGAACAGGCTAGATTTTGAAAATAAATTCACTAAATATAATGTTAATTTTAAAGATGTTCATTTAGAACTTAATGAAGGAACTATTGTTAGTTATAGGCAATTTATTGGCAATGCTACTACAGTTAGAAGGCTTTGGGTTGAGAATTGGAAAGAAAATGAAAATGGACAATGGGAGCTAGAAAGTGATATGCAAGTTGAACGCGCAGAAGGAGACAGTATTTCATATAATTGGAAGCTTAAAAATACATTTATAAGAAAAATTGGAAAGATTAATGACGAGTTAATAACAAAAAAAATAATAGATACAGTTTTGTCATTTAATATTATTGATCTTGGACAAAGATCTGAGACAACCTATGCTATGACAACTCCAGAACTTATTATATATAGAGCAAAAGAAGAAAATAAGGGGAACTCTATTGCTCAAATTGACATAAGCAGATATGAGAGAACAGCTTATCCATTTGCTGCATATATTTTAACCGTTATAGGAATATCAGTAGCATCTCGAAAATCAAGAGAAGGTGTTGGAAAGAATTTAGTTATAGGACTTTGTTGTGGGCTGGTCTATGTGTTTTTCATGAAAATGACGACCGTTGCAGCAGTTAATATCGGTTGGAATACAATATTGGCAGTTTGGTTTCCAAATATTTTCTTTTCTATAGTGGCTATCTTTTTATTCTACAAAAGAATAATCTCTTGATGAATTATTTTTTTCAATCTTTTAAATCTTATTTTTTTATTGCCCTTCTCAATATAGATTTCATAATCTAATTCTTGAATATTTATTTTTCCTCTGTAAAATGGATTTGCAATCACAAATCCATTGGATTTAACCCAATTTATATTAATTGTATTTAAGTTTTTTTCAATATCTATTTCATTTAATTGGTAATTCTCTAAGTCTCTAATAAATTCTTTGCTATACTTTTTTTCAAATTTTTCTAAAACTTTATAAAAATTGAAATTATCCATATATATATTGGTGTCTACTTGGGATGTAGATTTATTTCTTGAAAAGTTTTGTTTATTAATTGAAGTAATTCTACAAGTAGAATCATCAAATGAGATATCTATAGAAATAGAATCATTACTGTTCTCCAAAAAATAGTTTTTGGTATTGGTTTTGGTTTTACTTTTAGTAAAAATAATGTTACCGTTTATTATAACGTCGAAAACTTTTTTAGAAAAATTCTCATTAATATTAAGAATTTCTGATTTTTCAATATTAATTTTAATTGGATTGGTTAAAAGAAATTTTTTTATTTTATTTTCTGGAAGCCAGTCCCATTCTCTGTCATTGAAAAGAGAATAAACTAGAAACAGGCCTAAAATAAAACCTAAAAGGTAAAATTTAAGTCTATTTAGAAAGTTCATTAGAACACCCCCGATGGGCTTATTAATATCTGTAATATTCTGGCTTGAATGGACCTTCAACTTTAACACCAATGTATTCAGCCTGATCTTCTCTTAAAGTCTCTAGCTCAACACCAATTTTTGCAAGATGTAAAAGGGCAACTTTTTCATCAAGGTGTTTTGGCAACATATAAACTTCATTTTTATAATTCTCACTATTTTTCCAAAGCTCGAGTTGTGCTAGAGTTTGATTGGTAAATGAGTTACTCATTACAAAAGATGGGTGTCCTGTAGCGCATCCCAAGTTAACCAGTCTTCCCTCTGCTAACAATATAACATCTTTACCATTGATGGTGTACATATCTACTTGTGGTTTAATAGTGGTTTTGGTAGATCCATAATTGTTGTCTAGCCAAGCAACATCTATCTCGTTGTCAAAATGTCCGATATTACAAACTATAGTTTTATCTTTCATCATTTCAAAGTGTTTTCCATTAATGATGTCTTTATTTCCAGTTGCTGTAACAACTATATCAGCTTCAGCAATTGCATTTTCCATTTTCTTTACTTCAAAACCATCCATTGCAGCTTGAAGAGCGCAAATCGGATCAATTTCTGTTACAATTACTCTTGCACCAGCACCTTGTAGAGAGGCTGCAGATCCTTTACCAACATCACCATAACCTGCAACTATTGCTACTTTGCCAGCCATCATAACATCTGTTGATCTTCTTATAGCATCTACTAATGATTCTTTGCAACCATATTTATTGTCAAATTTCGATTTTGTTACAGAGTCATTAATATTAATTGCAGGTATTGGAAGTGTTCCGTTCTTCATTCTTTCGTAAAGTCTGTGAACACCAGTAGTTGTTTCTTCTGAAAGCCCTTTGATGTCTTTTACCAGTTCCGGGTAGTTGTCTAAAACCATGTTTGTTAAATCTCCTCCATCATCTAAAATCATATTCAATGGTTTGTTGTCTTGAAAAGCAAATAGTGTTTGTTCAATACACCAATCAAATTCTTGGTCGTTCATTCCTTTCCATGCAAATACTGGAATACCTTCTTTGGCAATAGCTGCTGCTGCATGATCTTGTGTTGAAAATATATTACAAGAAGACCAAGTAACTTCTGCACCTAAATCAATTAAAGTTTCTATAAGAACTGCAGTTTGAATAGTCATGTGAAGACATCCAGCTATCCTAGCTCCTTTTAGAGGAAATTCCCCTTTATATTCTTCTCTTAAAGAAATTAATCCTGGCATTTCTGCTTCTGCTAATCTAATTTCCTTTCTTCCCCAATCAGAAAGACTAATATCTTTAACCTTGAAATTTTCTTTTACTAAATTACTCATGTTTAATTTTTTGGCAAATGTAGTTTTTAGACTTATAAAAAACAAGAGGATATTACTTTGTCTAAGGTTTGTTGACTTAAATTAGAAATAACTTGTGAATCCAAGGTGAATTTTACCTGTTCTAATTAGAAATGGATTGTCAATTTTTCTCCCTAAACCATAAATCAAGGTTAGAAGACCATTTTGCATGGAAATATTTGTTCCAAATCCAAAACTTTGAAAATAATCAGCTCTCATAAAACTATTGGTTATACTTTCAGTCCAAGCAAAATCTGAAAAAAGAAAAAAATTAGATTTCTCATCTATAAGATATCTAAATTCAAAATTCCCTAAAATAAACGAACTTACCCATATAGATTCATCATCAAACCCTCTGACAGTTTTATAGCCGCCAATCCTAGTTAATTCATTATCGTAAAGAATATTATTTTGAATGGTAGATCCAGAAAGTTTAATTTTAAACGTAGTTCTTTTAATTAAGCTTAGATAACTTGAAAAAGATAAATTCCCAATAAAATTTGGAGATTTTAGGATATTATTGGTAACTGTGCCTATTGCATAAGTTTCTTTCCAACCGTAAGCTAGTTCACTTTGAATTTTAAATCCTCCTCGAGGGTTCAATGGATTGTCTAGTTTTTTAAAATTGGTTACAAAACCAAAGCTATTAACAGAAGTGGAACTATAATCATCTTCTAAAAGATTGGTGGAGTTATTATTAGTAAATAAAAAGCCGTTAGAAAAATTGGAGTTGGATTTATAATTAATTATGAGCTTTGAATTAAAATTAAAAAACGAACTGTCTTTCTTAATCATATCTAGTCCGCCTTGAATCTCGAAATTTGTATTAAATAGAAATGGATATCCAAATTCAGCAATAAGGTTTTGAGTAGAGTTGAACATTCTTCTCCAATTAACTTTAAGTATTTCACCATAGCTAAACGCATTTTGAAAATTTAGAGCTACATTTCCAGTAAATTGTACAGTTTCATTTTCTCCAGGTTGAATACCAACAAGACCATTTATACTGTTTTTGGATTGTGGTTTAAAATAAGTGTATATTGATGCTTTGTTGTCAATAAACTCATATGCTGGAGGTCTTATTTCTTGAATAAACCCTGCGTTTTTAATGTTTTCACTAATTCTGTAAATTTTATTCAGTTCGAATATATCTCCATTTCTAATATCTGAAAATTTATATATAAGTTGTAGTTCTTTTTTAGTGATTTCTGGATTTATAATAGAATCAATTTTAACCAAAGGACCTGACTTTAAATTACATATTAAATTAATTTTTGAGTTTATAATTTCACTTTTTTGGAATTCGAATTCCGCAAATGGAAATCCATTGTTGTTCATTAGAATTATCCATTTTTTTATTTTCTCAGAAAACTCATTGGCATTAAAGTAAGTTTTATCGGTATTAAAATCTTCTCTTAGTTTAAGTGCTAAAGAATTTGGTAAATTTACTTTTATACTATTTAAAGAAATTAGATTTCCAGTCTTTAAATAGATTTTTAATTTTTGGTTTTTTAGATTTATAGAATCTACATTACAAGTAAAATATCCACTTTCGATTTCTAAAAGTAAAATATTATTTACTAGTTCTCTGACTTTGTTAGAATTTATTTTTTCAGCTTTATAAAGCTCAAGATTCTTATAAATCTCTATGAATTTTACTTGTTGTCCAAAAAATAATATTGGAAAAAAAAAGATCAATACTATTATTTTCTTTAAACCCATTTTCACCAAATAATTTCTTTTAAATTGTTTGATTTTAAAAACTTATTTGCTTTAGAAAAATGTTTACAACCAAAAAAACCTCTGTGTGCTGAAAGAGGGGATGGGTGAGGTGCTTTTAAAATAAAATGCTTTTTAAAATCTATTAAAACTTCCTTTTTCTGAGCGTAATTTCCCCATAAAATAAAAACTACTTTATTTTTTAATAACGAAATTTCTTTCAATATATTATTTGTAAATAAATCCCATCCCAAATTACCATGAGAGTTTGCATTTCCTAAACTTACAGTCAATGAAGAGTTCAATAAAAGAACCCCTTGATTTGCCCAAGGCTCAAGGGTTTTTTCAGTTTGGGTATTATAATTTAAGTCATTTTTAATTTCTTTAAATATGTTTCTTAATGATGGTGGCGTCTTATGATTTTCGTTGACTGCAAATGCAAGTCCGTTTGCTTGATTTTTTCCATGGTAGGGATCTTGGCCCAAAATCACAATTTTTAAATCTGTTAAGGTAGTTTTTTCAAAAGCTTTAAAGATATTTTCTCTTTTTGGGCATAATAACTCATTAATGCTGCAATTTTTAACTTCGCTATTTATTTTTTGAAAATATTTTTTTGCAAACTCTTTTTTAAATATTGTTACCCATTCTCTATGTAATTGTTTTGTATTCAATTTATTACTAATTATCATTCAATTAAATAAAAATCATTTGATTTTATTGTTGGTATGTCTTTTTTAATAATTTTGTTAATAGATATTACAAAAAATCATGAAAAAATTATTGACTTACACATTTGCAATTATATTTTTATCCTCTTTGACTTCTTGTTTTTTATTACAACCTCCACAGAAAACATGTCCAGCTTACAGTTTAAATTTTCAAGAGGACAACCATAAAGAGTTAATTACTTCGCAAGATAAAAAAACTAAAAAAGTTAACTTTTAATTAAAGTATTTTATTTGTTCTAAACTTTCCTTTAAACAATTCTATTTATTCTACATTTTCTGTATTTTTGTTATTGATGTTTAGAATAGCAATTATTTTTTTATTGATTTTATTTCAGTCGTTCTCTGTTTATTTTTTTTCACAGGTTCCTGTCAATGAGAAACTAATGGTGAGAATATCTAAAGAAATTTGGGTGGGAGGAACTGTTCACTCAAGTGGTTTGGCATTGAATTATGGAATGTCTAAGTTTAAGACCTTTAAGAAAAAATCTTTAATTAATGTAGATTTAGTAAACATAAATCACGATAAAGAGTATAAAATATTTGGATCTTTTGATGAAAATGCTAAGAAATTTGTTTTTGGTAAATTAAATTCTCTTTATTCTGTAAGAGTAGGTTTTGGAAATAGGAAAATTCTTTACGAAAAATTAAGAGAAAATGGTTTGCAAATTACAATGAATTATACAGTAGGACCATCCTTAGGCTTGGTAAAGCCAGTTTTTTTAGAAGTATTTAAGTACGATTTTTCAGGTAGAATTGCAGGAATTGCTTCCGAAAGATATGATCCAGAATTACATAATTTTTATACTATTTATGGAAGGGCCTCTTGGACAGCTGGTTTAATGGATACAAAAATCAATCCTGGTATGTTTTTTAAATTGGGTCTTGATTTTGATTATTCAAGAAACAGAGAAATTATAAATTCTTTGGAGCTTGGGGTTTCTGTTGATATTTTTTCTAAACCTGTAATTTTAATGGTGGAAAATAACAATTACAGGTTTTATCCTAGTGTATATATTAATTATTCTATTGGAAATAAATTTTACTAATGAGTATTAATACTGCTTCAAAAACTAAAAAGCCCAAATGGCTTAAAGTAAAATTACCAACCGGGGAATCTTATAAAAATGTAAGAAACCTTGTCACGGAGCATAAACTTCACACAATATGTGAAAGTGGCAATTGCCCTAATATGGGCGAATGTTGGGGAGCTGGTACAGCTACTTTTATGATTTTGGGTAATGTTTGTACGAGATCTTGTGGCTTTTGTGCAGTTGCAACTGGTAAACCCGAAGCTGTAGATGTTTTTGAGCCTGGAAGAGTGGCTAATTCGGTTAAATTGATGAAAGTTAAGCATGCAGTGATTACCTCTGTTGACCGTGACGACTTGTCTGATGGGGGCTCCAACATTTGGGTCAGCACTGTTAAAGCCATTCGAAGACAATCTCCCACTACTACATTAGAGACTTTAATACCAGATTTTGCCGGGATTTGGGAAAATTTGAATAACATTATTGAAGTTGCTCCAGAAATTGTTTCTCATAATATTGAAACTGTTAGAAGACTTACAAAAACAATTAGAGTCCAAGCAAAATACAATAGAAGTTTAGAGCTTTTACTACGACTTAAACAAGGGGGCATGAAAACAAAGTCTGGGTTAATGCTTGGGTTAGGAGAGACGGAAGAAGAAGTATTTGAAACACTTGAAGATTTAAGATCTGTTAAAGTTGATATAGTGACTATTGGTCAGTATTTACAACCAACCCCAAAACATGCTCCGGTTAAAGAATTTATAACTCCAGATCAGTTTGCTAAATATAAAGTATTTGGTCTAAAAGCAGGATTTAGGTTTGTTGAAAGTGGTCCTTTGGTAAGGTCCAGCTATCATGCTGAAAAACACTTATTTTAATTTGTTTAATTTATTTTTTAATAAAATTTATTCAACAACTGCTTGAATAATTTAATAATTTGTATTTTCGAGATAATAATCTTATAAAAATGAAAAAAATAGTTTTATTTCCATTAATGTCTTTAGGAGTTGTATTATTACTCTACACTCTTTCAAAAAAGGATAATAATATTTCTAGAAAATATTTTTTTAACGAAATTTTTGATTCAAAGGCTTTTTCTGGTGCTAAAGGTGCACAAGAATATACAGAATTAGTTTACAAAGATGTTGTAACTGGTAAAATTGAATTATCTAAATTAGCTGTAGCTAAAGATCAGGTTCTTCAAAGAATGCAGTCTAAATCAACCAATTTTAGTTTTGTTGAAGAAGGGCCAGACAATGTAGGTGGAAGAACAAGGGGAATTGCTATTGATCCAAATGACGACAATGTAATGTATTCAGGTTCTGTTTCTGGAGGTCTTTTCAAATCAGTCAATGGTGGTTCTAGTTGGTCTAGAGTTCAAGAGTTTGACAACACAATGACTAATAGTGCAGTTGGCGTAGGATCTCTAGGGATTTCATCAATTGCTTTTTCTGCAAACGGAAATAAGCTATACGTTGCAACTGGTGGTTCAAGGTTTGGCGAAGGTCTTATTGATGGTGATGGTGTTTGGGTAAGTTCTAATATAAATTCAAATTCACCAACTTTTGATCAAATTCAAGGAACAGACAATAAAGATATTTTGAAAGTGATACCCAACCCCAATGATTCAAACGGTGCATATTTTGTTGGCATTGGTATTGGATTAAATAAAATTGAACAAGGAATGACAGTTGTTCCTCAAGCTGTATCAATTTCAGGTATACCTAATAATGCTACTATTGGAGACTTGAAGATTTCTGAAGATGGTCAAGTTATGATTTTGGGATTAGATCAGGGTGGAATAAGATCATGGATTAGTCAAGATGGAGGTGCTAATTGGACAGATTTACATTCTAACGGAGAATTATCAGGTTTTGGATTTATAAGAGGAGAGTATGCAATTTCTAAGAATAAAAACGATGCTAATTTTTATACTCTATATGCATTGTTTGCATCTTCAGCTGGCACCCTTGGAGGTGTTTACAGGTCAGTTGATAATGGAACTACATGGTATCAAATAGCTCCAGGTGCTACCGGAAATTTCACTCCTTTAACATCTAGAAGTGGTCAAGGTAATTATGATTTGGTAGTAACTTCTACACCAAATGGTGAAGAATGTATAATTGGTGGAATTGATTTATGGTCTTGGGTTCATACCCCAAATTCTGCAGATCCTGAAAATGGTCAGTGGTATGCTGTTTCAGCTTGGTATGTAGATCCATCTGTTCCTATTTATATTCATGCAGATAACCATCGTCTTTTATGGAAAAACGATTATACGTTAATTGTTGGTAATGATGGTGGTATTCAGGTAAGAACAGGTGCTTCAGGAACCAATCAATTTGGATCTGTAATTAACAAAGGTTACAATGTTACTCAATTTTACTCTATGGCTTTTGGAGGAAATGGTTCGGTAATTGCTGGTGCTCAGGACAATGGAACACAGTATAAAGATAACTCTATGCCGTGGTCTAAGGAGTTTGCAGAAGTTTCTGGAGGAGATGGTTTCGAATGTGAGATTTCTTACTTAAATAGTAATGCATTTGTAACTACAGTTTACAATGGTTCTATCTCTAGATCTAGTGATAAAGGTACTACTAGTCAATCCGTTCCTGCACCTTGCACTGGTATTGTCGGTGAGAACTGTGGTCCTTTTTATAATGCCATTGCACTTATGGAAGATCCTGAAGATTTAAATACTAAAGATTCTGTAGTATATATTCCTAATGAAGATAAATCAATTGGTGATACTATCACTTATTACAGTAAATCCTTTGGTATTCCTATCAAACATGTACTTAGTCAAAATTTAAATGTATACGATACCATGAATATTGTTGGTACAGATACATTTGTTACTGTTACTGGTGCAGATACATTGACTTTGCCAGATTATGTTCAATCTTATTTTATAACTCAAAATGACGCTTCAGTTTACGTTACAAGAGATATGATGAGATTTACTACTGTTCCTGAATGGTGGAGAATTTATAATATATCAAGTTCAATAAGAAGCTTTGAAATTTCACATGATATGAACTATGCTTGGTGTGGTTCTTACAATGGAAGCCTCGTTAGGATAACAGGTCTTGGAAATGCATATTCCAAACAAGAAGCTGATATTGCATATAGACCATCAGCAACTGATACTTTGATAGAAATTGCTACTGGTAGTATAGTAACTGGTTCTTTAGTCAATCAAATTAATTTTGCTCAGGACGGAAATCTTTATACAAATCAAAATGGTTCAGAAATTTCATATAAAGTTCATTACGAAAGTGTATCTAATTTTCCAGGAACTATAACTGACATTTCTGTAGATCCTAACAACCCAGACAATGTATGCGTAGTTACTTCTGGAACATCAACCAATCATGTATATTATTCAACAAATGCAACATCCTCAAATCCCTCATTTAATTCTATTGATGGTGATTTACCAGATATGCCAGTTTTTGGATGTATTATTGAGAGAGATCCTGCTACAGATGTTATTATAATTGGAACTACATATGGTGTTTTTTCAACCGACAATATTGCTGGATCTAGTACAAATTGGGTATCTAATAATACCGAGATTGGGACTATCCCAGTTTATGATATTTGTCAGCAATGGAGAGATTGGGAAGATCCTATGGAAGGTGGATTCAGACAAGTCAATAACCCTGGGGCAATTTATGCTTGTACTTATGGAAGAGGTGTTTGGAGAGCAGACAACTTACTTTCATTGTCCGAACCAATTGTTCAAGATGAAGTTTCTAGTAAAATATCTTCTACTAAAATTTATCCTAACCCTGTAGTTCAAAACACGAATCTTTCATTTGAACTAAATCGTTCTTGCTTTGTAAATATTTCAATTTATAATTTGAATGGAAGTTTAGTAAAGACATTATATGACAATGTCAGAATGAATAAAGGAAATAATATTTCCCAAATAAATGCTTCCGAACTATCAATGGGAACTTATATAGTTGTTGTGAAAGCTGATGAAGAACAAGAAGTAGTCAAATTTATAAAGTACTAAAATTTATCTAAATTTTATTTAAAAAAAGACCCTGATTTATCAGGGTCTTTTTACATTTACAAAAAAAATAAAATGAGCAAAGTTAAAATTGGAATAAACGGTTTTGGAAGAATAGGTAGAATGGTTTTTAGATCATGCCTGAAAAGAGATAATGTTGAAGTTGTTGCGATTAATGATTTACTAGATATAGAGCATTTAGCATATTTACTTAAATACGATTCTGTGCATGGTATTTGCGATGCAGAAATTTATGTAAAAAATAACCAATTGTATGTGAATGGAAGGCATATTAGAATAACTGCAGAACGTGATCCTAAATTGCTTGAATGGAATGAAGTTGACGTAGATGTAGCTGTAGAGTGTACTGGTATATTTACAACTTTGGAACTTGCTCAGTACCATATTGATGGAGGAGCAAGAAAAGTAGCTATCTCTGCACCTTCAAAAGATGCTCCTATGTTTGTAATGGGTGTTAACCATAATGATATTAAGTCATCTGATTTAATTGTTTCTAATGCATCTTGTACGACAAATTGCTTAGCTCCACTCGCTAAAGTTTTAAATGATTCATATGGTATAGACGAAGCTTTAATGACTACAGTTCATGCGGCAACTGCTACTCAATTTGTTGTAGATGGTCCATCAAAAAAAGACTATAGAGGAGGAAGAAGTTCCTTGGTTAATATTATACCAGCGTCTACAGGAGCTGCTAAAGCTGTAACTAAGGTTATTCCAAGTCTTGTAGGTAAAATAACAGGAATGGCTTTTAGAGTACCAACTGCAAATGTGTCTGTGGTTGACCTTACAGTTAAGCTAAGTAAAAATACGTCTTATGATCATGTTATGGAGACATTAAAAAAGGCTTCTGAAAATGAGCTAAATGGAATTTTAGGATATACAGAAGAGCTAGTTGTTTCACAAGATTTTATTGGAGATTCCAGAACTTCAATAGTAGATGCAAAAGCGGGTATCCAACTTAATGAATCTTTCTATAAAATTATTAGCTGGTACGACAATGAAGCTGGCTATTCAAATAAACTGATTGATCTTTCTGCTCTTATAAGCAGTATGTAATTCACTGCTATTAAAACTTCTTAAGTTCGGTAGTTTTTCCATCATAAACTGCGTAAGTGAAATGATTTATCCAATCACCTAGATTAATATACGTACAATCTTTATCTAATTTGTGTTCTATAGGAAAATGCCTATGTCCAAAAATAAAGTAATTAATTTCTTTATTTTTTTGATATTCTTCTTTACTAAACTGAATTAACCATTCCTTTTCCTCGCCAAGAAATGAAGGACTTCCCCCTTTTTCATTTTCTCGGCTTTTCCTCGACCAATACCTTGCTAATGAAAAACTTAAATTAGGATGAATTTGAGAAAATAACCATTGACATAATGGATTGGTAAAAAACTTTTTTAAGAACTTATATTTGTAGTCACCTGGACCAAGTCCATCTCCATGTCCAATAAAAAAAACAATACCATCTATTTCTCTTAAAATAGGCTTCTTATGTACTATTAATCCAATTTCTTTTTCTAAGTAACCAAACATCCACAGGTCATGGTTTCCTGTAAAAATATGAATATCAATTCCATTATCTTTTAAGGCTGCAAGCTTACCTAGAAACCTAGTGTTCCCTTTGGGTACTGTGTACTTGTGTTCAAACCAAAAATCAAAAATATCACCAACTAAAAAAATTTCTTTAGCATTGTTTTCAATCGAAGACAGCCATTGAATAATTACATTTTCTCTGTCTTTATTTTCATTATGTCTCCCTAAATGAAAATCTGATGCAAAAAATATTTTAGTTCTATTTTTTATGGCTTTATAGTTTTTTTAATGGTAAATGGATTAATACCCTTAAGATTAAATATAAAATTTATTCTCTGCAAAACTTTAATATCATTTAAAGATTCCCCAATATTTTCTGAATACAATACAGGAAGATAAATTCCTATTATTTCTTCATTTACAACGACACTGGCGTAAATTCCAACATTATATCCCCATTTAATTTTATTATTTCCTGCAATAGAACTGAAAACTCCAAGATCGGTAAATACACCAAAAGGAAGTTTTGGAATATCAATTTTAAAATTATTAGAAATCATCCAGTTGTTACTTCTTAAAGTGGTATCCATTACCTTAAATCCAGCATAAGAATTATCATTTTGTCTTGATAATAGATATTTTTGATTTGAAGAATTTCTCGCTAAATAAATATTGTCATATAAATAATCTGTTCGTCCATTTTTCCCACTAAGATAAAATGAGTACTGTTTGGTAATGTCTTTGTTGAAATGGTAGCCAGCAAAAAATCTCCATCTAATTTTATCCGAGTTATTGTTGTAAGATTTTTCTATTTTAGAATCTAATTGTAAACAATTTACTAGGTTGCTTTTCTCGTTAAAACCATATATATAATTTAATTTTAATTCTTTAGGTTTTAGAATTTGTCTACTTTTTAAATTGTATTCTATTTCACCATAATAAGCGGTCTTTCTTCTTGGTTCTGGTGGACTAATAAATGTTCCATCTGGCCAAAAGTCATCCACTCTTACAGTTCTAATTGTAATATTTTGAAATGGAGAGCTTCTTAAATTTTTAGATTTAAATCTTAAGTCTGTAAATATTTCTTGTTTGGTCCATCTTTGTTCTTTATTTAAAAAATCATGCTCGTTATTATAACTTCTAATTTTATAGCCCAATTCAATTCTTGGGAAAAGTCCATTTGTATTAATATTGGTTTGAATTTTTCCTGATCCAATCAATTTCTTAGAACCAAAACCATAAAGAGGATTTACCAACCATTCTACTTTTTTATCGTTTATGCTAGAATTATAAAGTGCTAGTCCAGCCATTGTTTTATCATAAGCATTCCCAGCTATAATAGGGGAGTAGTAAATTATATTTTCTTTATTATTATTGATACTTATTGGCAGAAATTTGAATTTTATTGGTTTGTAAAATTTAAATATTCCGCTTACTCTTGACATATGGTTCTTGTAATTATAATCTGTGGTTATCACATCATAATCTAAAGCAATTTTTGTTGGATTTACCCTTGTTTTATATACAAATGTTGTGTCTTTTTTAAATCCATTGATCCATTTTTCAGAAATTATTTCATTAGAATCATTAATCATCTGGATAGGGATAGGAGATTTATAGCCTGTCACATTTTTTAATTTAATTAAATATTCTAGGTCATTTATTTTTGATACCTTTTTTAAGAAATAGTCTGTTTTCTTAGTGGTTTTAATATAATCCTCAAAAAACCAATCCAAATTTTCTTTACTAACAGTTTCAAATACTGCTTTAATATCATTTGGATTTGGATGTTTAAATTTCCATTGGTTGTAATACTCGTTCATACAATTGTCAAAAAGCTCTTCACCTAAATATGCTTTTAAGTAATGAAACCCTATACCAGTTTTACTATAAACCATTGCTCCATAATTCATTTGGGTAAAATCTTTAGATCCCATTTTAAGTGGTTGGTCGTAATTTCTAGAGGCATTAAATTGATAGGCAATATGTTGCAATTCTTTTTCTTCCAATGAAATATTTAGTGAGATTCCTCTTGATTTATTTTGAGTGGAGTCCTTTTTTCTGAAATATCCATTTGGATATTTTTCTTCCATGTATCTTATTTCAATATATGTATTGAGACCTTCATCCATCCAAGCATTATCTCTTTCATTACTTCCTAGAATACCATAATACCAGTTGTGTCCAACTTCATGAACAATTACTGTTTCTAGCGATTTACTATCACCAGAACTGCCTATTACCGTTATATTTGGATATTCCATTCCTCCTCCTGCACTAATAGTTCCATCAACTGCCGTTACATGGTTGTAGGGATATTCTCCAATCCATTTTGAGAAATATTTAGTTGCATCATTGATATACTCTATAGATCTTTTCCATAGCTTGGCCTCGTTATTGGTGAATAATGCCCAAGATGTTATTTTTCTATTATTTACATCTACTTCTCCTTTAAGGACATGGTACCTTTTATCTGTGAACCATGCAAAATCATGAACGTTTTTTTGAACGAATCTTAATGTTTTTTTCTCTACGCTACTTTTTGGAAAACTCATGTCTTTTCTGCCAAAAGAATCTTTAACTGGTAGTTTGTTTTCTTCAATAAGTTGAGAGGTTAATTCTGCCTTTTTATTGAGAAACTCGAGCTCTTCTTCGTTCTGTAAATCTCCAGTAGCCATAAGTATGTAATTTTTTGGAACCGTGATACTCACATCGTAATTTCCAAATTCTGAGTAAAATTCTCCTTGATCTAAATAAGACATAGGATGCCATCCATTTTTATCAAATACTGCAGGCTTGGCAAACCACTGAGTAATTTGATAAGACTGACCAATATGTCCAAGTCTTGAAAACTTTCCCGAAGGAATCTTAACTCTAAATGGCGTTGTAATAGTTATTGAATCTCCTGGATTTAAAGGTTTTGTAAGATCAAGTTCAGAAATGTCTATTTGTTCATTTAAAAATTGCCACTTAACTTTTTCACCATTTACTTTAAAATCAAGAGAGTCTATGTAGCCTAAATCTATGGAGTCGGCATATTTAAAAGACATACTACCATCCGAATATTTTTGTTTAGCGAGATTGGTGTTATTATTCTTATAAGCATTTGGCCAAAGATGAATAATTATCTTATCTAAAGTTAAAGAGGAGTTGTTATAATACACCATTTTTTCAAAACCTCGTAAAATATGATTTTCATCATCCAATTCTACGTCTATATAAGTATCTACCTTTTGTTGAAAGTATTCTTGACTATTAGAAATTATCACAACAAAACAGTAAGATATTGTTATAATTAGACGCTTCATTGTCAAAAATTACAGTATTTCAGAAAGTTTTTTTTCTAAATCATTTCCTCTTAAATCATAGGCTATTATTTTTCCTTTTGCATCAATTAAAAATGTTTTAGGAATACTAGATACTCCATATTTATTTCCAGCTGAAGATTTCCAGCCAGTTAGCTCACTAACATGACTCGACCAAGTCAATTGGTCCTGATTTATTGCAGCCATCCATTTGTCTTTGTTTTGGTCTAGAGATACACTGTAGACTGTAAAGCCTTTGTCTTTGTATTTATTGTACAGCCTAACTACATTAGGATTTTCAGCTCTACAAGGTCTACACCACGAAGCCCAAAAGTCTAAAAGTACTACTTTACCTTTTAGCGAGCTTAAAGCTATAAACTTCCCATCCGGACTTTTAAGATTTATTTCAGGTGCAACTGCTCCAATATTTATTCCTAATTGTTTTCTTAAATTTTTCTCTTCGTTAGCTCTATTTTTTTGTTGTAATATATAATTTTCTTGCTGCTTGGCTTGTTCTATTAGCTTAACTACTTCCTTCAAATATTTTTGTTTTTCAAATTTTTCCTGAACTACATTTTTAATAATCATTAATTCATTTTTGAAATCTATTGGGTTCTGAATTTCACCAAGAAGCATCAATAGGCATGGTGAGTTTTTATTTTCATTAATAAACTTTTTTATATAAGATTGATAGTTCATTAGGATACTATTTCTAGCTATTATTTTTTCTTCCTCGTTGGTAGTTTTTATACTCTGTATCTGATTAATAATATTATTTCTAAACTTAAAGTATTTTTGTAATAATATGTTGGTGGAATCACCTGTAACAACTAATTCCTCATATTCTCCGTTAGTAAAAAGAAATTTATTACTTTCATTAGGACTTCCAATAAATAAAACACTTTTTTCAGGGGAAGTTCCAACTAAAAAAATATCAGACTTCTGCAAATTAATGTTAAATTGATGAATTCCATTATTGGATTTAGAAGAGTCAATTTTTGAAGGATTATTTCGATCAATTTTATATAAATAAATATATTGATCATTTTGTTGAATAAATTCTAAAAAATAATTGTTCTCATTATTAATAGTTGCTTTTTCACCTTTGCAGCTTATAATAACTAAAATCAGTAGAATTGAAATAATTTTCTTCATTTTTTTAATTGATTAAGTAATTGATTTATTTTTTTTGGATCTGCTGTACCTTTAGAGGCCTTCATTATTTTACCAATAAAAAAACCAATAAGTTTTTTTTCTCCCTTTTTAAATCTTTCTTTTTCTTCGGGATTTTCATCAAATATTTCTCTAATCAAGACTTCCAAATTATTTTTGTTTTGTTGATTGGTCCACTGGTTTTTTTTAGCTATTGAATTTGGATTTTCATGTGGATATTTTAACATCTCTGGAAATAATTTTTGGCTGGCCAAGGAGTGAGTAATTATTCCATCATCAATCATATTTATAAGAATGCCAATGTTTTCAGCCTTAATTGGAAAATTTGTTATTTCAATTGCTTTTTGATTTAAGTAGGATTTTATACTTCCCATTAGCCAATTGGTTGCTCCTTTATAGTTTTTGGTGAACTCTAAAATGCTTTCGTAATAAAAAGCAATTTCTTTTTGCTCAATAATTACTAAGGCATCATAATTAGATAATCGATATTTGGATGTAAATTTTTCAAATAAATCATTTGGAAGATTAGGCATAGAGGATTGAATATCCATGAGCAGTTTTTCTTCAATTTTTATTGGATTCAAATCTGGTTCTGGAAAATATCTATAATCGTGTGCTGCTTCTTTTTTTCGCATAGCGCTAGTTTTTCCACTTGGCGCATCAAATGTTCTTGTCTCTACATTTACTTTTTTGTTTTCATCTAACAATTTTGCTTGTCTCACTATTTCATAATCAATAGATCTTTGAACATTTCTAATCGAATTTAGATTTTTAATTTCTACTCGATCTCCAAATTTATCGTTTTCTATGGGCATAATTGAAATATTTACATCACATCTCATGCTCCCCTCTTCCATATTTCCATCACATATATCTAAATATCTTAGAAGTTTTCTTATTTCAGAAACATATTGATAGGCTTCGTTGGAAGTTTTAATTACTGGTTCAGTAACTATTTCCAAAAGTGGAACACCTGCTCTGTTTAAGTCAATAAGTGTATTAAATGGGTCTAAATCGTGTATGCTTTTACCAGAATCTTCTTCCATATGAATCCTAGTTAGTTCAATATTCTTGGTTTTGTTATTTTCTAATCGAATTAAAATTTTACCGTTTTTGCAAATTGGTTTTTTATCTTGAGTTATCTGGTATCCTTTTGGTAAATCTGCATAGAAATAATTTTTCCTATCAAAATGCATTTCTCTTGTAATATCACAATCTAGAGCCAGGCCTAATTTTAAAGCATGCTTTACTAATTCTTTATTAAATTTTGGTAATGTCCCTGGGTGGCCCAATGATATAGGAGAAGTTAGGGTGTTAGGAGAGGCTCCAAATTCATTTTTGTCGCCACAATACGCTTTTGAATTGGTTTTAAGCTGAGCATGGATTTCAATTCCTATTATAGGTTTGTATTTTGATAATGCATTTTCTAGCTCCATTTCTAAATAGATTCTAAGAGTTTT
Source organism: uncultured Flavobacteriales bacterium (assembly GCA_938075455.1). Classification (GTDB taxonomy): domain Bacteria; phylum Bacteroidota; class Bacteroidia; order Flavobacteriales_D; family Parvicellaceae; genus MED-G20. The sequence continues at coordinate 86,352 of CALJHN010000002.1, read as the reverse complement.
TTAATAAGTCTTGTCAAGTTATGTTCTGCTTTAGAAGCAACATTTTGAACATCCTGGTGGGTTACTTTTACAATTTTTCCTGGAACTCCTAAATCGGTTATTATAGATAATCCAAAACAGGGAATTTGCATATGTCTTGCTGCTATAACTTCTGGTACTGTGCTCATTCCAACCGCATCTGCTCCTATTTTTCTAATGTAGGTGTATTCTGCTGGAGTCTCAAGAGTAGGGCCTGTTAGACCTGCATAAATACCATTTACCGTTTTAAAATTCAAATTTTCAGAGAGAGATTGAGCGAGAGCTATTAACTTTGGATCATATGCATCACTCATATCTGGAAATCTAGTTCCTAGTTCTTCTATATTAGGGCCAATTAAAGGATTTGTTGGAAAAAGGTTTATGTGGTCATTTATGATCATAATATCTCCAATTTCAAAATCTGGATTAACACCTCCTGAGGCATTACTTACAATTAATTTATTGATTCCCAAAAACTTCATAACTCTTATAGGGAATACAATTTGACTCATTGTGTAGCCCTCATAAAAATGAAATCTACCTTGCATTGCAATTACTTTTTTATTCCCCAATAAACCAAATATTAATTCCCCTTGGTGTCCTTCAACTGTTGAAACAGGAAAGTTGGGAATCTCTTTGTAGGAGATAGATTTTTCTGCTTTAATTTCATTAACTAAACCACCAAGACCAGTCCCTAAAACAATGCCAATTTCCGGAAGAAAGTCAGTTGCTTTTTTTAAATACTCAGCGCTGTTATGAATGAGCTTTAACATACTTTATAATTTTTTCTTCAAATTTATCTTTATTCCTTATAAAATCAATACTAACCTTCAAATAGTATACAGGAAACTTAGATAATTCTTCAAATTCTTTCATTTTCTGTGCATCTTTCTCCGTTGTCAAAATTATTAATTCGTTTTTTTCTCTTTTGTAATTATCAATAATTTTATTTATATCCTTTTTTTGGTATTGAAAGTGGTCATTATACTTGAGGTGTTTAAATTGAATATTTAAATTTTCTAAATATTCAATAATAGGACTAGAATTTGCAATTCCAGTAACCAATAACACCTTCTTTAGGTAAGATTTTTCAATGGTTTTATTTCCGTTTAATGAAACTATTTTATCATAAATTATTTTACTAAAAAAAACCTCTTTTGTGAATTTTAGTTTTTTCTCTATTCTATTAGATTCTTCCAAGGTTAAATTTTCAGGACACTTAGAAATTACTATACAATCTGCTCTTTTAATCCCAAATTTAGATTCTCTAAGAAGGCCAACTGGCATCATCCAATCTTTGTAAATAGGGTTATTGTAGTCGTAAAGTAAAATATTGTAGCCAATTTTAACGGTTCTGTGCTGAAATGCATCATCAAGAATAATACAGTTTACTTCTGGATGCTCCTTCATAATTCTATTTATTCCATTTGCCCTTTTATGGTCTACTGCAACAATTTCTTTTGGTAAATTTTTTTTCATTTGAAGAGGTTCGTCTCCAACGTCATAACAATTGCTATCTATATTTACATATTTAAATTCTTTTGTTTTTCTTCCATATCCTTTGGATAAAACAGCAATCTTAAAATTTTTTTGTAATAATTTTGAAATATATTGTGAATGAGGTGTTTTTCCTGTACCTCCAACTGTTATATTTCCTACTCCAACAATTGCAATATTAAATTTATTCTGCTTGAATATTCCAATCTCAAATAATAAATTTCTAGTACTCGTAATTATCCAATACACCAATGATATTGGCAATAATGTCCAATTGTACCATTTCATTGTTTTATATTTGAACTCATTTTTCAAATTATGAAAGTCAAAGATGTAACAAAATATTTAGAAAAAATAGCTCCTCTGCATTTACAAGAGAGTTACGACAATTCTGGACTACAAGTTGGGGATTACAATAGTGAGCTAAAAGGCGTATTGGTATCTTTAGATGTAACATTGGAAGTTATTGACGATGCTATTCATCAAAAATGTAATTTAATAGTTGCACATCATCCAATTATTTTTGGAGAAATTAAAAATGTAAATAATAGTTCATTAACAGGTTCTATTATTTTTAAAGCTATTAAAAATCACATCAATATTTATGCTATCCACACTAATTTGGATAATGTTCCAAATGGAGTAAATTCTAAAATTGCAGAGGTTATTGGTTTAAAAAGAAAAAAAATTCTTTTGCCAAAGCAAAATCTTTTAAAATTGGTAGTTTTTGTTCCAGAATCTCATTCAGAAAAAGTTTCTAAAGCTCTTTTTAGTACAGGAGCAGGAAATATAGGTAATTATAAGAATTGTATTTTTTCTTCATCTGGAGAAGGAAGTTTTCTTCCAGTCTCAGGTTCAAACCCTTACAAGGGGAAAGAAGGTAGGTTAGAAAAAGTAAAAGAAGAAAAATTAGAAGTTATTTTCCCAGATTATCTTCTTTCTGACATAATTCAATCTATGAATAGCGCTCACCCTTATGAAGAAGTTGCTTATGATATTTTAAAACTTCAAAATAATTCTAATACAGGCTCAGGAATGATTGGAGAGTTAAAAAAGCCAATAGATGAGCTAGAATTTTTAAATTTAATTAAGAAAAAGTTTCACGCTGCAGGTGTTAGACATACTAAATTAATTAATAAGCCTATTAAAAAGGTTGCCATATGCGGTGGTTCTGGAAGTTTTTTATTGAAAAATGCAATAAATGAAAATGCGGATATTTTTATTACTTCTGATTTTAAATACCATCAATTTTTTGAAGCTGAAAATAGGATTTTAATTGCTGATATTGGGCATTATGAGTCAGAACAATTCACAATAGATTTAATAAGTGATTTTTTAATGAAAAAATTTATTAATTTTGCAATCCGTTTAACAACAGTTGATACGAATCCAATTAATTATTTATAAAAATGGCCAGAACAAAAAAATACACACCAGAAGAAACCTTAAGATCGCTTTTTAATCTTCAATTTATTGATTCTAGAATAGATAATATGAGGGAAGTAAGAGGAGAATTGCCTATGGAAGTCAAAGATTTAGAGGATGAAATGGTTGGTCTTAGCAAAAGGTTAGAAAAAGTCGAAGAAGAAACTGAAGGTCTCAATCAGTTAATTCTTGAAAAGAAAAATATTATTGAGGAATCTAAGTCCTCAATTAAAAAATATTTAGAGAAACAAAAAAATGTTAGAAATAATAGAGAATTTGATTCCTTAAGTAAGGAAATTGAGTACCAAGAATTGGAAGCTCAGCTTGCAGAAAAGAGAATCAAAGAGAATTCTGCTAGAATTGATAGCAAAAAAGAAATTTTGGATGAGATTCAAAACCTCTACAAGGCTAAAGAAGAAGCTTTAGAAGCTAAGAAAAAAGAATTAGAAGAAATAGTTTCAGAAACAGAAAGAGAAGAGAAGCTATTAATAGAAGAATCCTCAAAAGCTTCTAAATCCATTGATGATAGATTTCTAAGGGCTTACAATAGAATAAGAGGAGCTTCCAAAAATGGCTTGGCAGTTGTCCCTGTCGAAAGAGGAGCATCAGGAGGTTCTTTCATAAAAATTCCACCTCAAGTTCAATTAGACATTGCAGCAAGAAAGAAAATTATAGTTGACGAACATAGTGGAAGAATATTAGTAGATGCTTTACTTGCGGATGAGCAAAGTAAGAAGATGAACAGGAAAATAAATAAGGTTTTAAGTGCCAAATAAGGTATTTATTTACTATATCTTCTCACATATCCCTTCAAATTGGTAATTTAGACTGTCAAATATATTTATATGTCGTCAAAGGGTATTGTTAAAAGAAGTGAAGATTTTTCAAAATGGTATAATGAGTTAGTTTTAAAAGCTGAACTAGCAGAGCACTCCGATGTCAGAGGATGTATGATTATTAAACCCTATGGATATGCTATTTGGGAAAAAATCAAAGATCAATTAGATGTAATGTTCAAAAAAACTGGACATCAAAATGCTTACTTTCCATTACTTATTCCTAAGTCTTATTTAAGTAAAGAAGCTGCTCATGTTGAAGGTTTTGCCAAAGAATGTGCGGTAGTTACCCACTACAGACTAAAAAACTCTGAAGACGGTTCTGGAGTTGTAGTAGATCCAGAAGCCAAGTTAGAAGAAGAATTAATCATAAGACCAACTTCAGAAACAATTATTTGGAATACGTATAAAAAATGGATTCAATCCTATAGAGATTTGCCAATTTTAGTGAACCAGTGGGCCAATGTGGTTAGATGGGAAATGAGGACAAGACTTTTTCTTAGAACTTCAGAGTTTTTATGGCAGGAAGGACACACAGCTCATGCTACTAAACTAGAAGCTATCGAAGAAACCGAGCAAATGCTAGATGTTTATGCAAAATTTGTTGAAGATTTCATGGCAGTACCAGTTATAAAAGGGGTTAAATCTGAAAATGAAAGATTTGCTGGTGCTGAAGAAACCTATTGTATTGAAGCTCTTATGCAAGATGGTAAAGCTTTACAAGCAGGTACCTCCCATTTTTTAGGTCAAAACTTTGCAAAAGCATTTGATGTTACTTTTGCAGATAAAGAAGGAAAAAAGAATCATGTTTGGGCTACTTCTTGGGGTGTTTCTACTAGACTTATGGGAGCTTTAATTATGACCCATTCAGATGATAAAGGTCTTGTTTTGCCACCTAAATTGTCACCAATTCAAATAGTAATAGTTCCTATTTATAAAAATCAAGATCAACTTAATATTATTTCCGATTATGCTTTTAAACTAAAAAAAGAACTTTCAGAACTTAATATTTCAGTAAAATTTGACAACGATGATAATAAAAAACCTGGGTGGAAGTTTGCAGAATATGAAATGAAAGGAATTCCCCTTAGAGTTACTGTTGGCCCAAGAGATATGGAGAACAAAACTGTAGAACTAGCAAGAAGAGATGATTTAACTAAATTTTCAGTTCCACAAGAAGGTTTACCTAAGTTATTGTTAGAGACTCTGGATAAGATTCAAGAAGAATTATTTTCAAAAGCTAGCTCGTTTTTAAATGAACATACTAATCAAGTAGATTCAATTGATCAAATGAATCAAATTCTAAATACTAAAGGTGGTTTTGTCGAAGCTTTTTGGAATGGAGATTCTAAATCAGAACAAAAAATTAAAGATTTAACAAAAGCTACTATCAGATGTATTCCTTTAGAGAATTCTGAAAAAGGAAATTGTGTCCTCACTGGGGAATCAAGTTCTAAGAAAGTTATATTTGCTAGAGCATATTAAAACTCTCAATGGATTATAAAAAAAACCAAGAATTACTTTTCAATTTAATTAAGGACAAGAGTGTACTTAAGCAGGATGTTTTTAGCAATATTATTTTAAATTTTAAAGTTCTCAAAGGAGTCTTAAAGGAAATAGGAGATGATTTAAACAATAAGCTTTCAGATATTGACGAAAGAATTATAATTGAATATAAAGATTCTGGAGAGTTTGAAGCTCAATTAAGAGTTTCGGGTGATTTATTGGTTTTTCAAATGCATTCCAACGTTTTCAAATTTGATCCAGAAAACAGTCTTTGGAAGACAAGCTATATTTCTGAAAACATAAATAGAGGCTATTGCGGTTTAATTAACATTTATAATTTCTTAAACGATTCTTTTAAATATAATAGATCCAATGATTTAGGATATTTAATTGGAAGATTATTTATCAATCATGAAAACCATTTTATGGTTCAAGGCAAAAGACAATTGGGTTTTTTGTACAACGACTTTATTAATGCGACTATTGATAAAGATAAGTTAAAATCTATTGTCCAGTCTGCTATATTATATTCCCTGGACTTTGACCTTTTGGTACCTAATTATGACCTTGTAAATAAAGTTTCTGTAAACGAGGTAAAACAAGTCGGAGACCATCATAAATTAAGAACCGCTAAGAGATTGGGCTTTGTGTTTGAGAGCAATAATGATGAAATTTAATTTTATTTAATTTAATTTTTTTTTGCCTAACTAAAAAAAAAACTAAATTTGCGCTCCATTTGATAAAAATGGCCCGTTCGTCTAGGGGTTAGGACGCCAGGTTTTCATCCTGGAAACAGGGGTTCGATTCCCCTACGGGCTACAAAATAAAATAATATGGCAAACCATAAATCTGCAATAAAAAGAATTAGGTCTAATAAAGATAAGACCATTAGAAATAAATACCAGCATAAGTCTGCTCGAACAGCTATTCAAAAGCTTAGAGAAACTACGGATAAAAAAGAAGCTAGTTCTCTTTTAGTATTTGTATCTTCTGTGATAGACAAGCTAGTGAAAAAAAATATTATTCATAAAAATAAAGCTTCCAACTTAAAATCAAAACTTACTAAAAAAGTTAACGCTTTATAAATTTAGTCTTTGATAAAATATTTAAAGGAGCTGTAATGGCTCTTTTTTTTGGAAATAAATTATGAAATTTCTGTATATTTTATTTGGTTTTATATTTATTTCTTTTTCCCTTTATTCTCAGAAATATCAAAATGAACATCTGGGAGACCTTATTAAAGATTATATTTCGGTTAAATATCCAAATGAAGTTTTAGATAAATTTATTTACATAGGGATTAATCGTCAAAAACTTTTTTTATTCGAATCCAAAAACATCTCCCAAGTTTTTAATATTTCAACCTCTAAATGGGGTAATGGAAATGAATTATCTTCTTACAAAACTCCTATTGGTCTACATTTTATTTCTGAAAAAATCGGAGAGGGTGCAGAAATTGGAACATTATTTATAAATAAAAAAAACACTGGTAAGGTCGTATCAATTGAATCATCCAAAGGGTCGAATGGTGATGAAATAACTACTAGAATTATGTCATTAAGTGGTAAACAATCTAATTTTAATAAAGGATCGAGTTTTGATACATTTAAAAGGGGAATTTATATTCATGGTACTGCTGACGAAAATTCTATTGGCTATCCTTCTTCTCATGGTTGCATAAGGATGCTTAACAAGGATGTAATTGAGTTATTTAATAAAATTGATATTGGTATTTCTGTTTTTTTAATTGAGAATTAATTTATTGAAATTTACCATATCAATTACAATAAAAAGAAGTTTATTATATTTAGATATAGTATAAATAATTATTTAAGAAATGAAAATCGTAACAATAGTAGGTGCAAGACCTCAAATTATTAAAGCTGCTGCCTTATCTAGAGTTATATCATACGACTTTCCAGAAATTCAAGAAATTATTGTTCATACAGGTCAGCATTATGATAAAAACATGTCTGATGTTTTCTTTACAGAATTAGAAATTCCCAAACCTCAGATTAATTTAAAAGTAGGTTCTTCATCTCATGGAGCTCAAACAGCATTAATGATTGAGAAAATTGAAAAAGTAATGCAAGAGTACTTGCCAGATGCTGTGGTTGTTTATGGAGATACCAATTCTACCTTAGCTACTGCTATAGCTGCTTCAAAGCTTCATATACCTATTGTCCACATAGAATCTGGTCTTAGATCTTTTAATAAGAAAATGCCAGAGGAAGTAAATAGAATTTTGTGTGATCATGTTTCCACTTTACTTTTTTCGCCAACTAAAAGCGGGTTTAACAACCTTCTAAATGAAGGTTTTTCAAATGAAAATTCAAATAAAGCATCTGCAGACCACCCAAACATTTATCATTGCGGTGATGTTATGTATGATAATAGTCTGTACTTTTCTAAGCTTAGCGACGAAAATTCAGATATTTTAGAAAAATTAAAATTACGAAATGAAAAATTCATTTTAGCAACAGTTCATAGAAATGATAATACCGATTCTAAAATTAAATTAACAGATTTATTTTCTACTTTTTTAGAGATTACTGAAATACACCAGCTAAAAATTATTCTTCCCTTACACCCAAGGACTTCTAAAATGATGGATCTGCTTCTAGATTCTAAACTTTTAAAGAAAATCCAAGAATCAAATTTACTGACTATTATTGATCCGGCTGGTTTTCTAGATATGATTGTTCTAGAGAAAAATTCTGAATTAATAATTACAGATAGCGGAGGAGTTCAAAAAGAGGCTTATTTTTTTAAAAAACCATGTATTATTTTAAGACCCCAAACAGAGTGGATAGAAATAGTTGAAACTAAAAGTGCAGTTATTTCAGATACCAACTCAAAGATAATTTTGGAAGCTACAGAAAGATTCCTATCAAATCCTGATTTAGAGTTTCCTGAAGTTTTTGGTAATGGAAAGGCAGCTTCATTCATAGCTCAAGAAATGCTTAATCAATTTTCATGATTACAGTATATTCTTCTTTTAAAAGTTCTAGGTTGGAATATATACTCAATTTTATTTTTCAAGATTTATTAGAAATTGAATTTAAATGGACTCAAGATTCCAAAAATTTAGACGGAGTTATACTTAATTATTCAGATCAAATACTTCCATGTCAAAATTATCAAATACAGCCATCGGGATTTCTAGTAGATGGCAATTGGGATTTTAAAAAGTATATTTTTTTAGAAAATAAGTCAAACTATTTTTTCCCTTTAGAAAAAGGCGATCACCATTTTGATATTTTAAGTTCTATTTTTTTTATAATATCAAGAATGGAAGAGTACCATACTAAGGATTATGATGAGCACCAGAGATTTAATTCTGGCAACTCTACCCTTGTAAAATTAAATTTAGAGCATAACCCTATAGTTGATCAGTGGTGTTTTTCACTATTAAGTCAATTAAATGCAAAATTTAATGTAGAATTAACTTCGCCAAGAAAATTCCATCAGTATGCTACTTTTGATATTGACAATGCTTATGCTTTTAAGTATAAGAGTTTTCCGAGATCTTTAGGGTCTTTTTTTAAAGATTTAATGAGTTTTAGATTTTATAAGTTAAACCAAAGACTTGAATTTCTTTTAGGAAAAATCAAAGACCCATATGATAACTATGATTACATTCTTAAATTTTTAAAAACAAATCAATTAAAATCAATTTTTTTCTTTTTATTAGGAGATTATTCGAAGATGGACAAGAACATCGAACACAACAATCCTTATTTAATAAATTTAATACATTCTATATCCAAGAATCATTTAACCGGAATTCACCCATCTTATATGTCATTTAATAATTTAGAGACATTAAAGATGGAAATTTCTAGATTAAATAAAATTACCAGTAAAACAAGTATTTCTAGATTTCATTATCTTAAATTCAACCTTCCAAAATCCTATCAGATTTTATTGAAAGCTGGAATTAAGCAGGATTACAGCATGGGTTTTTCAGATAGAATAGGCTTTAGAGCTGGAACCTGTACACCATTTTATTTTTATGATTTAGAGAACGAATTTAAAACGGATTTGAAAATATTTCCATTTGCATATATGGATGGTGTTTTAAATGACAAATTAAAATTCACTCCCGAACATTCATCTAAATTAATTTCAAAAATAAAGCACCAAGTGAGAAAAGTTAACGGTTCATTTAATGCTGTTTGGCATAATGAATCCTTAAGTAATCAGGACAGGTGGAAAGGATGGAGATCAGTCTTTGAGACAACTTGGTTAGATTAATCCACTTTTGTTCGTTAAATTTATACTATGAAAGTTTTTAATTTTAGTGAGAATTCATCTCTTTACAATAAATTTTTATCTGAACTTAGAGATGAAAATATTCAAAAAGACAGTATGAGGTTTAGAAAGAATCTAGAGCGTTTAGGGGAAATATCTGCCTATGAAATTAGTAAAACTTTAAAGGAGAATATTCTGGTGACTAAAACTCCTCTTGGTAATTCCAAAACAACTATTCCATCCGAAAACTTAGTTCTAGCCACTGTTTTGAGAGCTGGGTTACCTCTTCACAAGGGATTATTAAATTATTATGACAACGCTGAAAATTGTTTTATTTCAGCATACCGGAAACCCACAAGTAAAGGAGAATTTGAGGTGGAGATTCAATATTTGGCAAGTCCTAACTTAAACGATAAGATTGTTGTGCTTTCAGATCCAATGTTGGCTACTGGAAGATCTATGGTTTTAGCTTATAAGGCGCTTTTAAAAAAAGGTATTCCTTCAAAAATTCATATTGTTTGTGTTATTGGAAGTGAACAAGGGGTTGAATATATTTTCAAAAATCTTCCTGAAAATACTACTCTTTGGATAGGTGGAATTGATTCTAAAATGACTAGTGAGGCTTACATTGTACCAGGTTTAGGAGATGCAGGAGATTTAGCGTTTGGAAAAAAAGACGATGAATGAGTTGGGATGTCTATTTCTATGTATTTTTTTTATCACATGTTAAGTTTTTATTTGCAGCATCAATTGCAGAAGCTACAACAGACTTAAATTTTCTAGAAATTTTATTATCATCAACTCTCGGTGCATTGTTTTGTTACAATGTTTCCTATTTGGTTGGACGATTTATATTTTTTAAAAATAATTCTACTAAAGACAAGGTTTTTTTAAAAAAGAGCAAAAAAAACTTCAAGAAAAGGAATAGAATAATAATTAATATAAAAAATTCAAAAATGGGGTATATAATCTTGTGCTCACTTGCCCCAGTTTTTTTAACAATTCCAATAGGCACTTTTGTGGTTCTCAAATTTTATGGAAACAGGAAATTAACTTACTGGTTAGTATTTATATCTCTTGCTTCAATATCTTTTATTTTAACCTTTATAAATCACTTTATTTTTAATTAATGAAAATTAAACATTTGTTCTTTGATTTAGACAGAACTTTGTGGGACTTTGAAACCAATTCTTTTAATGAATTAATTAATTTATACCATTTTCACAATTTGCAGCAAAAGGGAATTTCCTTAGCAGAAGAATTTGTAAAAGTTTATAAAAAAATTAATAAAAAATGTTGGAAAAGATATAGGTTAAATCAACTTAGTAAAGAAAATTTAAGATTCGAAAGATTTAAAGAAACCCTTGAATATTTTGGCATTTATAATTTAGAGCTTTCAATTAAAATTGGGAATGATTATGTAAAAAATTCACCATACAGAACAATTCTAATTCCAAATACTTTAGAGTTATTAACTGAATTACAGAACAATTATCAATTGCATATAATTACAAATGGTTTTCAAGAAGTTCAACATATTAAAATTGAACAGTCTGGTTTATCTAAATTTTTTAAAATAGTTGTCACATCTGAAATGGCAGGATCAAAGAAGCCTAATTCTTTAATATTTAATTATGCTTTAGAAAAAGCCGGTGCATGTCTAGAGAATTCTGTAATGATTGGTGACGATTTAAATACAGATATTAAAGGTGCTTTAAAGGTGGGAATGAAGGCTATTTATTTTAATCCTAATCAAAAGTCAAATAATTCAAATGCATGGAAAGAAGTTACGAGCTTAAAAGAAATTAAAAATATTCTTCTATAAATCGCCTCTTTTAATACAGGTTTTTTTCTTTAATATTGAGTAAACTATCTTTGTTACTTCGTTCAAATTCAGTAAATTTGAAGCTGAAATTTTTGGATTGTATTCAGTTAAGAAGTTAGTAATCTCCAATTTTTTTTTAAAATTTAAAGTCTTTAAAATATGAGTTTATACCTAGAGTACTTAAAAGAAATTGATCTGCGAAAAGAAGATGGACTTAACCCCAAGCCAATTGAAGATGGAGAATTACTTAGCGAAATTTTAAATCAAATTAAAGATGTAACTCATCAATATCGAGACGATTCAATTAATTTCTTTACATACAATGTTACCCCAGGAACAACAAGTGCCGCAGCAGTTAAAGCTAAATTTTTAAAAGAAATAATTCTTAAAAATTTCTCCTTAAAAGAAATTTCACCAGCTTTTGCTTTTGAACTATTATCTCATATGAAAGGTGGTCCTTCTATTGACGTACTTCTTGATTTAGCTTTAGGTAGTGATTCTTCTAATGCCAAACAAGCAGCTTCTGTCTTAAAAACCCAAGTTTTTCTTTACGAAGCTGACATGTCTAAATTGGAAGATGCATATAAAAATGGAAATTTATTAGCCAAAGAAATTCTTGAAAGTTATGTAAATGCTGAATTTTTCACCAAACTTCCACCATTAGATGAAGAGATAAAAGTGGTTACTTATGTTGCTGGAGTTGGTGATATATCTACAGACTTATTATCACCAGGTAGTGATGCCCATTCTAGGTCAGACAGAGAGTTACACGGCAAGTGCATGTTTGAGCATAATATTGAACGTCAAAATGAACTTCTAGCTTTAAAAGAGAAACATCCTGATAAAACTATTATGTTGATAGCAGATAAGGGAACTATGGGTGTTGGATCTTCAAGAATGTCAGGTGTAAATAATGTTGCACTATGGATTGGAAAACAAGCAAGTCCTTTTGTTCCATTTGTAAATATTGCTCCTGTAGTTGCAGGAACAAATGGAATTTCTCCAATTTTTCTTACTACAGTTGGTGTAACTGGTGGAATTGGACTGGATCTAAAAAATTGGGTTAAGAAAAAAGACTCAGATGGAAATACTATTACAGACTCAGATGGTGAGCCAGTATTAGAAGAAGTTTATTCTGTTAAAACTGGAACAGTTCTTACCATAAATACAAAAACTAAAAAACTTTATAATGGACAAACTGAATTAAGTGATATCTCTGCTGCATTTACTCCGCAAAAAATGGAATTTATGAGAGCAGGAGGTTCATATTCAATTGTATTTGGAAAAAAATTACAAACATTTGCAGCCAAGACTTTAGGGATTAGTATCCCATCTGTATTTGCCCCATCTAAAGAAATTTCTTTTTCAGGTCTAGGATTAACAGCTGTAGAAAAAATTTTTAATAAAAATGCTGTTGGAACAACACCAGGAAAAGTATTATATGCTGGTTCTGATGTTCGTGTAAAAGTTAATATAATTGGCTCACAAGACACTACTGGACTTATGACTTCTCAAGAGTTGGAGTCTATGGCCGCAACGATTATTTCGCCAATTGTAGATGGTGCTTACCAGTCTGGATGTCATACTGCGTCAGTATGGGACAAAAAAGCACAGGAAAATATTCCTAAGCTTATGAAATTTATGAACGATTTTGGACTAATTACTGCCCGTGATCCGCTTGGTCAATTCCAACCAATGACAGATGTAATTCATAAAGTATTAAATGATTTAACAATTGATGATTGGGCAATTATTATTGGTGGTGATTCCCATACAAGAATGTCTAAGGGTGTTGCGTTTGGTGCTGACTCTGGAACAGTTGCTCTTGCACTTGCCACAGGAGAGGCTTCTATGCCAATCCCAGAATCTGTAAAAGTTACTTTTAAAGGTAAAATGAGAAGTTTTATGGACTTTCGTGACGTAGTTCATGCAACTCAATCTCAGATGCTTCAAAAATTTGATGGTGAAAATGTTTTCCAAGGAAGAATAATTGAAGTTCATTTAGGCACACTTAATTCAGATCAAGCTTTTACGTTTACGGATTGGACTGCAGAGATGAAAGCTAAAGCATCAATTTGTATTTCTGAAAATGAAACATTAGTTGAATCCCTAGAAATTGCTAAAGATAGAATCCAAATCATGATTGAAAAGGGAATGGATAATGAAAAATCTGTTCTTCAGGGTCTAGTTAATAAAGCAAATCAAAGAATTGATGAAATAAAAAGCGGGTCTAAACCAGCACTTAGACCAGATAATGATGCTAAATATTATGCAGATGTAGAAATAGACCTTGATGAGATTGCCGAACCAATGATTGCTGATCCTGATGTAAATAATGACGATGTTTCTAAAAGATATACTCACGACACCATAAGGCCATTATCTTATTATGGAGGCAATAAAAAAGTTGATCTTGGATTTATCGGTTCTTGTATGGTGCATAAGGGTGACATGAAAATTTTAGCAAAAATGCTCAATAATATTGAGGCTCAATATGGTAAAGTTGAATTTAAAGCTCCTTTAGTTGTTGCACCACCAACATATAATATTGTTGATGAGTTAAAAATTGAGGGTGATTGGCATGTTCTAGAAAAATACTCTGGGTTTATCTTTGACGATAATGCTCCAAAAGGCGTAGCTCGAACTAAATATGAAAATATGCTATATTTAGAAAGACCAGGTTGTAATTTATGTATGGGAAATCAGGAAAAAGCTGAGCCAGGAGATACGGTAATTGCTACCTCAACTCGATTGTTTCAGGGAAGAGTAGTAAAAGATTCCAAAGAGAAAAAAGGAGAATCTTTACTGTCCTCAACGCCTGTGGTAGTATTGTCAACAATACTTGGACGAACACCAACTATGGCTGAATATGAAATAGCTGTTGATGGAATATCATTAACAAAATTTTCACCACCAAGTAAACTTTTAGTTAAATAAAATTACTTTTATGTTTTCTAAATATTTATTTTCAATATATTATAAATTTGAAATAAATTTTTGGAAAATAGGTATCTATTTACTTTTTATATTTTTACCTGTATTTACATTTTCACAAAAGTTAAATAATCTAACATCTGATGATAAGTTATTTACTAAATGGAATAGCTCTAAATATCAAAATCAAAAAAATGTACTTCTTTTAACGTGTGATTCCATTGATACAGTTAGAATTGCAGTAATAGGGTTGGGAAATCGTGGACAATCGGCTTTGGCTAGATTACCAAATATTCCAGGAGCTAAGATAGTTGCCATTGCAGATGTTGACACAAATAAAGTAAATGGTAGCCATGAAAAATATTTTAAAAATTACCAATATAAAAAACCAGCAAAGTATTATGGCAAAGATGATTGGAAGGTTATTTGTCAAAGAGATGATATAGATTTAATTTATGTCTGCACCCATTGGGAATTGCATTCTCCAATAGCAATTTATGCAATGAAAAATGACAAACATGTAGCTGTGGAAGTTCCAGCAGCTATGACAGTCAAAGATTGTTGGAAGTTGGTGAAAACAGCTGAAAAGACAAGAAAACATTGTATTCAATTGGAAAATTGCATGTATGATTTTTTTGAAATCACAGTTTTAAATATGTCTCAAAACAATTTATTTGGTGATTTAGTCCACGCGGAGGGTGCCTACATACATGATTTAAGAGCTTTAAATTTTAGCAATACTTACTATTGGGACCATTGGAGATTAAAGAGTCTACAAAAAACAAATGGTAATACTTATCCAACTCATGGTTTGGGACCTTTAGCACACTTGTTAGGTATTCACAGAGGTGATAAAATGACTCATTTAGTGTCTATGTCAAGCAATCAATATGGCTTAACCAAATATGTTAAAGAAAATTTTGCACCAGAAAATAAATGGAATGGAAATAGTTTTGAAAAGGGAGATATGAATACAACATTAATTAAAACACATAAGGGTAAGACTATAATGTTACAACATGATGTGACTAGTCCTAGACCTTATTCTAGACTATTTACTATAAGCGGGACTAATGGTTTTGTTCAAAAATATCCTGTTAAATCTATGGCTTTTGAGCCTATAGCTCATCAATCATTAAGTTTAAAAGATATTGAGGATACACTTTTAAAATATGAGCCAACTGTAATCAAACGAATTAAAGATAAAGCACAGCAAATAGGTGGACATGGGGGTATGGATTACATAATGGATTACAGATTAATTTACTGTCTTAGAAATGGACTTCCCCTAGATCAAGATGTCTACGATGCTGCTGAATGGTCATCTATTGTGGAGCTATCTAAAAAGTCAGTAAATAAGAGAAGTAAGCCTATGAACATTCCGGATTTCACTAAAGGAAATTGGAATTTATTAGATAAAGTAAGTTATTATTTGAAATAGGAAATTATGCTTTAGTAACCTTAACTTTTATCGATAGAATAGATAAATTATTTTCAATAGAAAAAGTTTTGTAACCAATCTTGTTTTTTGATTTCATGGCCATAATTATAATACCAAGACCTGCCCCTCCTTTTTTAGATATTTGTCCATTGGTTAAAGTTTCTAGATAAAGTGCTTTTAGTTCAGGTCTTTCAAGTGTATTTAAATGATCAATGTTTTTAGATATTTTTTCAATGGAATTATTATCAACTAGGTTGGAAAAATCACAAAAAAAGGAATTTTCCAAATCATACAAATGAAAAAAGGAAATCTGATTGTTTTTAGGGCCAAATTCCCCATGATTTTTTATATTTTGAAGTCCCTCTATTAAAATATTAAAAATGTTTTTTATGTTTTTTTTTGCAGCGCTAATTTCAAAAAGTTTGGACTCTACTTTTTTACTTATATTGGTTATAGTATCGGATTTCATTTCTCCCAAGTGTGTAAGAAGAAGTTTTCCCGAAGAATCTTGAATTGATTTTATGGAACTATTGTATACGTTATCTATAGATTCGATAAAATCCACAATTAATCTATTTTGATTAAATATATATAATGTTTGTCAATATTGGCGAGTTTTAAATGATGAATTTCTTTATTTTAATGATAAAGAGCAGTGATTTTATTAAGGTCACTTTTTAAAATAAAATTATTTGATTTTTTAAAGCTAAAATTTAGATTGGTTAAAATTCTTTTTGTAATATGACTATAGGGACAAGGTATGTAATAATATTCATTATTAATTACGTTAATTTCTTGAATAAAGTCTTCTACATCTTCATGTTTTAAAACAACCCCTTGGCTAAAAGGATTTATGTAAAAATCAACATCTTTTTTAGTGAATTTGTAGTTGTTTGGGTAGTAACAAATATCCTTAGAATTTAAATAACCTACTATAAAATGATTGGGTAAATTTATTCCCATTATAGGTAAGTTTAAAAGTCTTGCAATCTCTACATACAAAATAGAATTTGTTAAGGGATTTCCTTTTTTGGTTTGTAATAGCTTTCCAAAAGAAGAATTTTCAGCAGAATGGTAATTTTTTTTATCCCCTCTAAAATTGTATATATCATACAAAACATCATTAATAACGCTTACTTTTTCAATTGGACTCATGCTGTCATATAAATGCTCGGAAACATCTGTTGCTATCTTACTTAATTCGTTTTGAACGTAAGATTTTGTAATATTTGGAAAAAAATATTGATCAATTTGATTAACTCCATCAATTAATTTTACAGGATGATTTATCCAGTCATTATGATCTTTTAAAACTTTTGAAAGACTTATTTCATGAGTTATTCCATTTATTCTGGATTTAAATACTGGACCGTATTCATTTTCAAAATTTGCTTTTTCTAAGTGAGGAATACAATCTGTACCAATTTCTAAAAGTTGACTTTTTATTTGATTAAAAATAATTTCATCTGGATCGTCAAGTAAACTTACAAGTGCATCTATTTCATTTTTAGTTGCCATACAAAGAATTTAATCTTTTTATTTATACGCTAATTTTTTATAAAAGTTGTTAGAATTTATATTTAAATTCTATTTAGTACTTTCTGGACCAATTTTGCAACTGTTTTCTTGTAATCTTTTGAAAAAGTATTGGTAAATCGATTTCCAATCACCGCACAAACTGTACATGAATGATGTCCAAGTAAAGCACTCAATCCATACAAAGCAGATGTTTCCATTTCAAAATTTAAAATTTTATGATTTTTGTACTCAAATCTTTTTAGAAATTTGTTCATATCTG
This sequence comes from uncultured Flavobacteriales bacterium, assembly GCA_938075455.1. Taxonomy (GTDB): domain Bacteria; phylum Bacteroidota; class Bacteroidia; order Flavobacteriales_D; family Parvicellaceae; genus MED-G20. Next base: position 68,818 of record CALJHN010000002.1, on the reverse strand, counting down.
GCACCCTAGTTTTCAACCTTAATGTTCTACCCTGGGGCCCATAAAATCCATTTGCAGTTGCAGTAATTCCTTTAAACATTCCCTTGCCAATTTTAGTTTCTAGTAATTCACTTCCCTTTACAAAGTATGGTTTGTTTGCGTCATTTGGCCAAGGTGTCTGTTGTAAAAAAGCTTTTTGAAGTGCTTTTTCTTCAGATTCATATATTGGTTTGTAGAAAGATAGTAATCCATCAAAACCCAGTCCAAAAGAAGACAAAACAAAAGTGTCAACAGGGATTTCATTTTGTAAAGCGCCACATGTTCCTATTCTTATTATATTTAAGGATGTATGTTTTCTTTTTATTCTTTTTTTATCAAAATTAATATTAACTAGAGCATCCAATTCATTAACTACAATGTCTATATTGTCACAACCAATTCCTGTAGAAATTACAGATACTCGCTTATTGTTAATTAGTCCTGTATGAGTTACAAATTCTCTCTTAGATCTCTTAAATTCTATTCTGTCAAAATATTTTGAAATAGTTGGTACTCTTTCCTGATCACCAACTAAAATAATTGTTTGACCAATTTCATTGGGTTTCAAGTCTAAATGATAAATTCTTCCTTCCTCTGTTATTATGAGCTCAGTTGGGGGAATAGTTTTATAGTTTGAATTAGCTTCCTGGAGCATTAACTAAATTTAAATAAAATAACTTCTCAAGGGTCTAAACTGCTGAAAACTTTTTTTAAAATATCTGATGTTCTTTTCATTGGATTTTTCCTTATTTCCTTTTCTTGAATTGCTACCAACTTAAATAATCCTAGAACTGCTCTTTCAGTGACATATTTATTCAAATCTGTTTCAATAGATTCTTTTCCTGAAATTCTAGTGGATTGATTGTACTTTTTCACAAGAGGTTCCCAATAAGCAGTAAGTTTTACTTTTTCAATTGCCTTTATTACTTCTGGTAAAAATAAATTATACAGTTCGGTATTGGTTTGTTCTTTTAAATAATTAGTTGCTGCATTTTCACTCCCTTTGAGTATTTTAAAACCATCACTTACAGACATATTTTTAATTGCATTAATAAAAATTGGCGCAGCTGTTTTACAAGCTTCTTCCGCCGCTTCATTAAGAGTTCTTTCAAATTTTTCCACTTTTGTATCTAAACCCCACTGCATAGCTTTATCTCTTACGGCTTTTGCTTCTGGCGGAAATGGTATTCTTATTAAATCGTTTTTTAGAAATCCACCAATTGATGATGCTTTTTCAGAACCTATATTCACCCCAACATTTAAAGCTTCTTTAAGACCTTTTATAACTTGATCATTGCTTAAAGCACTAGATCCTTCATTTTTTTGTGTTGGAATTTGAGATTTTAATTTGTTGGATATCTTATTGATATTTATCTGCCCAACACAAGTGCTAATCATAAAAATAGTACACGTTATTAGCAATGAAAATTTATTAATATTTTTCATAAATTATTTTTTACTGTTAAAGTATCAAAAATTTAGCCAAACTAATTCTAAATATGAAAACTTAATTTATAATTTAACATAATGAAGTGTGAAATTATCTCAATAGGGGACGAATTGCTAATTGGACAAACTATTAATACCAATGCTTCTTGGCTTGGGGAACAACTCAATAATCTTGGTTTTACAATAGGGCATGGGTTGGTTATCTCTGATCAAAAAATAGACATTGTTAATGCTCTTAATCAAGCGGAAAAAAGATCTGATATTGTTATAATTACTGGTGGTCTTGGACCTACCAATGATGATATTACCAAATATACTTTAACAGAGCATTTTAATACCACTTTAGAACTTGATAAGGAAATTGAACAAAATATAATTGATTATTTTACTAATAGAAATCTTCCAATTTTACAGACCAATAAAGACCAAGCTCTTTTACCAAAAGCTTGCCAAGTTTTACCCAATAGTAGGGGATCTGCTAGTGGAATGTGGTTTGAAAAAAACGGAGTAATTTTTATTTCCTTGCCTGGTGTTCCTTACGAAATGAAAGGAATTATGAACGACCATGTTTTTACCAAGTTATTAGTTCTTAAAGGAGAAGGTAATGTAGTAATTAATAGAACTGTAAGAACCCATGGAATGGGAGAATCCTTTTTAGCTGAGGTAATAAAATCCTGGGAAAATAATTTGATTAAAGACAACTTAAAACTTGCCTACTTGCCATCTCCAGGAATCGTTAAATTGAGAATTTCAATTATAGGAAAAAACAAAGCTTCATCAGAAGATAAATTAAATTATTACGTTTCAGAACTTATCAAGCTTATTCCAGATCAAATATACGGATATGGAAATGCTTCTATGGAAGGTGTAGTAGGGGAATTATTAAAAGTAAATAATCAAACCCTTTCAACAGCTGAAAGTTGTACTGGTGGTAATGTTTCTAAAATGCTTACAAGCATAAGCGGAAGCTCTTCTTTTTTTAATGGAAGTATTATTTCGTACACCAATCAATCAAAATCAGAACTATTGGATGTAGATGAACAAAATATTGAAAAATATGGTGCAGTTAGCCAACAAGTAGTAGAGCAAATGGCAGTAAACGTAAGATTAAAATTTAATTCTGATTTTGGAATTTCAACTTCTGGAATTGCTGGTCCAAGTGGTGGAACTATTGAAAAACCAGTAGGAACTGTTTGGATAGCTGTTGCTAATAAAGATAAGGTAATCTCTAAAAAATTAAATTTAGGTTACAATAGAGAAAGAAACATTCATGTTTCTTCACTATCTGTTTTAAATTTATTGAGGTTAGAACTATTAAAAATCTAAAACTTTCTAAGCCAAGATATTGTTGGAACTGGAAATGATTGCTCTTGTGTAATTACACCTGCCAATGAAATTTGAAATGCTTTTTCATAGGACTGGTTAATTCTTAAGCTTGGCATTAATAACAACGTAGTATTAAAACTACTTCCTTTCACTGCTCTACCGTTTATTCCAACTGTAAATGTTCCATTTACCTGGGTTGTTTGTCCTGTAGATGGATTATATTCATCATAATCAACAGTAACTTCATAATCGTCGTGTTGAATACTATTCTTTTGATTTAAAAACAACATAGAGTCAAAAATTAAACTTGCTTTTTTACCTACAGGTATTATACCTGCTAAACTTAAAATATAAGCGCTTTGAAGGTTTGTTGGTGAATAAATACGTTCCGGAAAACCAAACTGAGATGACAGTTCATCATTTATAGCACTACTAGCACTATTAGAAAAATAACTGTTTTCTTGAATATAATATTTTTGACTTGGATCATAATTTTGAAATGTGTAAGATGTTCCTAAATAATTATTAGCAAATAAATTAGCATTGTCTACTACATATCCATATCCAGCTGAAAAACTAAAGTTTTTCATTCTATCTCCTTTCGTTATGGTAAGCCAATGAAGGCCTCCAAATATTTTTCCTTGTTCTATATATCCAGAATTACCTAAAATATTTCCTAGTGAAATATGAATATTATTTTTGGAGTACAAACATAATTTAGATGCTATAGCAATGGGGCTTGCAATCCAAGACGCCATAATTCCAAGAGATAGTTTATCCGATACTGAAAAGTGAACTTCCGGACCATAAAGCTGAATCATTGCATAATGTTCTTTCTTTTTAAGAGGCAAAGAATTATTTGTAAAAAAATATCGAGTTGTGAAAGGTCCCTCAGCACGAAATTCACCACTAACTTTGTTGGTTGATTTTTCATCAACCAAAGTAATACCTGAAATATCACTTTTATTAATGTAAATTTTTCCAATTGTAGTGGTCATTAATAAAATCTCTCTGCCGTCATCAGAAATTATCTCACCAATAAACTCACCGCCATCATTTTTGGTAATCAATACCAGCTTTTTGGAAACTGTCGAGTCTATGTCCTGAGCTATAATTGAAATCTGAAAAAAAACAAATATTAAAGAAATTATATGAATTATTTTCATCTTATATTTTAATTTCAAATAAATAAAAGAAATTTTAATTAATATATACCATGAAATAATTATAAAAAAGGATAAATAAAAAGCTTTTTTTATATATTAAATAACTGTAAATCAAGTTTTTATGATAAAAAAAACTAAAACTTTCTTAGCCAAGATATCATTGGAACTGGTGCAGAATTTAAACCGTTTATTTCATCGTAATTAATAAACCCAGCTAAAGCAACTTGAAATGCTTTTTCATAAGACTGATTAAATCTCATAGCAGGCATTAATATGAAAGTAATATTTCTACTAGTTTCAGGGCTAATTACTCCCTCTCCATATATCGCATTAAAGCTAGTTAATTGCATATTTCCTGTAGCATTATTGTATCTCTCGTAAGTAATTTCTTTTTCCTTAGTAGTGTAATTTACTTTAGACTTATCAGCAATAAAAATCATAGAATCAAATATAAAACTGGCTTTTTTTCCGATAGGGGCTATACCAGAAACACCAATTACAGTCGCTAGTTGTTGATTTCTGTAAAGGTATCTATCATTATTAAAAAAACCATTCCAGTCGTTAAAAATTCCAATTGTATCCTCAAAAGCCATTTGAGCGTTGTAATCATCCTCAGCAATAAAGTAAGGATGATTTTGGTCGTAAAAGCTATAGGAATATTTATCACCAACTTCTCTTACACTGCTCATGAAATCTGTATTGTTAGCAGGCCAATTAATATGTGCCATACCTGCAGAAAAACTTATGTTAGAGGTTCTGTCTCCAATAGTAATCGTCCCCCAATGCAAACCACCATAGGTTTGACCTTGGTTGATATATCCCGAAGAACCCAATATACTTCCAATGGATACGTGGAATTTATTTTTACTGTAGATCTGTTGCTTTAAAACCAACCCTATAGGACTTGCTATCCAGCTTGCCATTACCCCAAATGAAGTTTTATTTCCTACACTCAAATGAACTTCTGGTCCATAAACATGTACTAGTGCATAGTTTTCATTTTTTTTAATAGGTAGAGCATTGTTGGTAAAATAATACCTTGTTGTAAATGGTCCAGATGCTCTAAACTCCCCATTTTTATTATTTTTAACTTTCTCATCTACTTTAGAAATAGAAGATATTTCAGACTTATTTATGAATATTTTTCCAATAGTTTTTGTGATTAAAAGAATTTCTCTTCCATCATCAGAAACTATTTCTCCTATATATTCACCACCACTATTCTTAATTACAAGAACCAAGTTTTCTTTTTTCTCTTCAGTTTCATCAAATGTTTGGGCAGCAACCTGAAATGCCAAAAAAAGTAATATTATTAATATGATTATATTTTTCATAAAGCGTAAATATACGCAATATACTAGGATGGAAAGTGGTTGGTAGTTTAAATTACCATTTTTATTGTATCCAAAATTATTTATTTACTGCCCATTTTTCAATTTCATTAATGGCATCTTCTTTGTCACCCCATCCAATAAACTCCATCTTATTTGGCCCTTTATAATTACAAAACCAAGTTTTAATGATAGTTTTCACAGAATTTGGTAAAGAGTCTTTTGAAAAGTTCATTTTATTATTTTTTAAGGTAGCAATAATTTTATGATCTTGCTGCCCACTATCTAATAATTTAAGAATTGCTACTGGGCTAATTTGTATTTTTTTTCCTTGTTGAACTGACTCAGAAATTATTAAAACATCCAACGCATCTCCGTCTCCTCCAATTTCAGGATCCATGTAAGTATTAGATATAAAACCATAATTTCCAGGATATGGAAGATAATTTATGGTGCGTTCTAAACCGTTTATGATTTCAATTTCAAAAGCTTTGGTACTGTAATTGTATTCATACTTTTTATTGGTACCAGCTGGAATTTCTATAATTGCAAAATAATTATCAGAAAAATTTGTTGTTTTTTTTTTCTCTGTAGTGCAGCTAAAAAATATCCAACAAAAGACATAAATTGAAACAATTCTTTTCACTAGTTTATTCTTGGTTATAATAAATAGTAATTGCTGCGGTATCCTTTAAAAAGTCTATTTTATCTACTTTTACTTCGTGAACTGGCAATCCAGTTCTTTCTTTTAAGTCATTAATTAGTTCATGTTTATTTTCAGGTTTTATAAGTTCTATTTTCTCATATACAATGTTTTTTCTTTCTTCAATAGTCTGAAACCACAATCTATCAATTAAATAGGTGATTAAAGCAATTATACCATTGGTAAACAGCACTTCGAAAATACTCACAGATTTATTTGAAAGGGCATTGATCATAGATATTCCAATGACAATAAACAAATAGGTCATCTGACGAATAGGAATTGCTTCTGTACGATATCTAAGAATTCCGAAAACTGCAAATAATCCCAATGCAAATCCCATTTCCATAGGAACTTTTCTAAGAAGAAAACAAATGAAAAAGGTAAGGATGTTAAACATTATGTAAGTAAATACATAGTCTTTGTCATCTTTTACTCTGTAATATATAAGTCTTACAATGATGATTAAAAAGATGAAGTTTATACCAAATTTGAATATCAACTTTGAAAAGTCATCTAAATCAAAAAAATCAATTCCATACAATTCCATTCTTATTTATTTTATTAATGAATAATAGTTTTCTCTTAAAATTATTGTATTTTAAATTTGGATTTAAAATACAAGATCCAATAGTATATTTGCTGAATCTAGTTGGTCTAATTCTTTTAAGCTTTAAAATTGAGAGTATTTCAGATTTTCTATTTCCTTTTTCTCTTTTCACTTCAATTATACATATATTTTCTAATTCTTTACTTGAATTATCAGAACTAAACTTTAAATTTAAATCTATTGTCACTCTTTCTTTTGTTTGAAAGTTAACCAAGGTAATTCTATCAAAATTATTTTTAATTGTTATTTCAAAATCTTTTAAAGAGTAAGGTGTTTGATCCTCCAAAAATTTGATATTTTTTTTGTTTAACTCCTTTTCTTTAAAAGGCACACCAATTCTTGTTTTTTTAGTAATCCCTTTATTAGATTTAAATTTAACTTCTAAAAAAGTTTTCTTAGATTCTATATAGTCCCTAAATCTAATTTTATACCTGTTTAGCTTCCCATTTTGATGATTTTTAAAGAGTGTTTTATTTTCGTTGTCAAAATATTCTGTTTGATAATTAAAAAGTCTTTTTCCATCTATTTCAAGACAGTAATATTTATCGCTAATTTTTGATAAAACTTTTAAAGTATCTTTAAGAGAAACAGTAAATTTTTCATCCACTCTTTCCATTAATGCAACTTCATCCATAGCTGCCAAACTAATAGGTTGATAATTATCTAATATGGATTGAATGTTAGACATTTAAAATTTTAATCTTTTAGTTTTTCTTAAAAGTAGCTTTACCATACTTTTTACCGTAAAGATAATCTATTACATTATTTTGAAAAACTCTAATTTTTTCTCCATTAAAAGTGAGATTAGAATTATACTCTATAAGATTATTTACTGAACAATTAGAAATCTCATCATCGGTTGAAAAAATCTCTGCAGGGCCAAATTCCCCCTTTTTTTGAAAAGCACAATAACCAATTTCACAATCCAATAATTTATTTTCAATAGATTCTACAACAGAAAAATCTTTTGAAATAATTCCCATAGAAGAATTTTGAATCATACATTTATTAGCCTTTAATTTACTTTCTTCTCCTGCACTTATAGCCTTGTCTTTAATATTTAAAAAATCACTTTCTGATATTTCTAATATTCCACCTGAAATATCAACACCATCATTGCCGCAATTTATAAAGCTGCAGTTTTTCATGAATCCAACACAAAAATCTGCATCAAATGCATCTGAAAATGTATTTTCAATTTTAATATTTTCAATTTTATATTCACATCTAAATAAATTTATAGCATCTTCACTTTTTAGATTGCTAAAGTCACTATTCTCAATAGTTACTTTCCCGCCATAGACAGTAAACGCACTTGGTAGGCTCTGGTGATTATATTTCAAAGTGTCGTACAATGAAGATTGATTGGAAAAATCTAGGTAGTTAATTTTACTTGAATCCTTATTTTGAAGTATGTGAATTCCTTCTCCAGTACTATCTGAAGATATTACTTTTACCATTTTACCAATTTCTCCGTTTATATTAAAGGGACTATAGGATAAAATACTACTAGAACTTGTTAAGTCAATGGTCTCTCCTGCTTTTAAAATAACCTTAAGTCCTTTGGGAATAATAATCTTCTTTGCAAGGGTGGTGTTTTTCTTTTTAAGAAAGATTGAGTTCGAGTCTTCAGAATATTTAAAATAATTTAAAAAATCTAAAGTTATTTCAGTGCTATATATCTCAGGGTCTTGAGTTGGTAAAACAGCTACTTTAATACCGGAAAAAATTGGCTCTAAAAGAAATGTTACTGGGTTTAGGTAATAATAATTAGGATTTAAATTCTTAAAATATTTTTTGGATAGATCTTTAAACTTTATCCAATCAATTTCATTAAAATATTTATTATTGAGTCTTTCTGTTTTGACTAATTCTTTTACTGAGTTTACAAATTTAGGAGTTATATTTTCGCCTTTTGTAGTACTTAATGTAAGAGAATCGTTAATTTCTATTTTGAAAATTACACCCTCTCTCCTCGAATTGGACTCAATAAGTCTTTTCCCTATTTCTTCTTGAAATAAATAATCTTTGTTTTCAATGGTAATTAATTTAGAATAAACTCCAATGAGATCGTTAGATTTTAAATCTTCATTAAAAGAAATAATTGATCGGGCTAATTCTAAATCATTGTTATTTTTAAGACCATACAATCTAAACTTCTTTTTTCTATAGAGTCTTTTTCCATTTTTACAATGAATGGAAATATATTCTTGGTTTTTAAATACTTTTATTTTGATAGTGTCGTTTTCAAAATATAAATTAGCCAGTTCATTATTTCCTATATTCGATATTGGTTTTTCAAATGAAAAGTTATTTATTTCTTGGTTTTTATTTTCCTGACAAGAACTTAAAAATAAAGCTAGTAACAGAAATATGACAATTTTATTAATCATTTAATTTTATACTATTTATAATTTTTTTAGAAAAAAAACTTCATAAAAGTAGAATTATTTTGAGATTAAGTTCAGACTAGAAATATCTATTTGGTACAAATCTGCATCTCCCAAATTGTCGAAGTCATAATAGCCACCTACATAAGCAGTATTTCCATCTTTTGAAATACATATTGTTTTTTCTTCCATGGTGGTGTTAATAGGACTTCCTATGTTTACAGGTGAACTCCAATTTTCATGTCCGCCGGTACAATAGTATATATCGTAACTTCCAACACTTTGTTTTCTTCCATTGGATGTAAAGAAAAGTAATTTCCCATTAGGGTGAATAAAAACACATTTTTCATCTCCAGAAGTATTGATTTCGTTTCCTAAATGAATTGGTTCAGAATAAGTTTTACCAGTTTTTTTAACACAATATATATCTGTTTTCCCTAATCCAGTTGGTCTTTCAGAAACAAAATATATGTAAGATTCATCCTCCGTAATACTGGCAGAACTTTCGAAATAGGAGCTATTTATTTTATTACTGATTTTTTTATCTCTATTCAAAATTGGTTTTGGAGAAGACCAACTACCAGATTTTGTGTATGCAGCTTCATAAATATCTCCACTTCTAGTTAAATATGGAATATTTCTATAAATGATTATTGAATTATCAGCTTTAAAACTTAAAGATGCATCGTGAAAATCAGTATTTATTTTTCCTAGTTTATTAGAAGGATTTAACCACTTTTTCCCAATACTATCCCATTTAGATAAGTATATATCTGAAAAATATTGATGGTCAAAATACTGATCAACATTTCCTCCTTTGGTATCTGCTCTTCTAGAGGTGAACATTAAATATTTTCCATTATTGCTCAACGAAGGTGCAAAATCAGATCCTTTAGAATTCAGAACAGGACCCATATTTGAAATAATTATTTCTTTATTGATTTTCTTTAATTCTAACTCTGCAAAATCCAATTGACAAATCTTTAAATCTATAGAGTAGTCTTTTATTTTTTGATTAGATTTTACTTCAGAAACAAATTTTTCATAACTGGTTTTAGATTTTTTTAATTCTTCTAGTCTAAAATAAATTTCACCTAATAAATAATATAAATCTTCATCTACTTTTGGATTGTTCTTTTCTGCAATTTCTGCATGATATTTTGCCTTTTTAAATTGATGTAATCTGAAATAACATCTTGAAATTCCAAAATGAGCTTTTGTGCTAGAAGGATTTAAAGCAATAATCTCTTTGTAATTTAAAAGTGCAGTTTTAATATTTCCTTCTAAATAAAGTTGCTTTGTTTCTGTAAGTTTTATTTGAGATTTAGTTTTGTTTAAAAGACCCTCCTCTTGAGATGAAACTGATTTTACATTGCATATTACAAGAAATATTAGAACAAGCCTAAAAATAAACTTTTGGTATTTCATAAAAAATATTGTTTTTTAAAATTAAATAAATATAATGGTATTGTAATAATTTTACTTTACTAACCACCATATTATTAAATTTACAGTATTAAATAATAGATATGTCCAATTATTCGTTGAATGCCATAAGTCCTATTGATGGACGATACTTTGCTAAAACAAAGGTTCTTAGTTCTTTTTTTTCTGAGTTCTCTTTGATTCGTTATAGAGTAAAAGTAGAAATTGAATATTTTATATCCTTATGTGAATTACCCTTGCCACAATTAAAAAATTTTGACAGCAACCTTTTTAAAACTTTAAGATCTTATTACGAAGTTTTTAATGATAACGATGCTCAAAGAGTAAAAGCTATTGAAGCTATAACCAATCACGATGTTAAAGCTGTTGAGTATTTTATTAAAGAAAGAATGGAGAAAGATGGTGTTGGTGATGCTAAGGAGTTTGTTCATTTTGGACTTACTTCTCAAGATATTAATAACACTGCAATTCCAATGAGTATAAAGGATGCATTAGAAAAGATATACCAACCTGCAATTGATAGTCTTATTAAGAATTTAGAAATTCTTTCCAATCAGTGGTCCTCAGTTCCAATGTTGGCTAAAACCCATGGTCAGCCTGCATCCCCCACCAAACTTGGTAAAGAAATTTATGTATTTGTGGAAAGATTAAACCAACAGTTAAAAACCCTAAAATCTATTACACATGCTGGTAAATTTGGAGGAGCAACTGGAAATTTTAATGCCCATCATATTGCTTACCCATTCATAGATTGGAAAAAGTTTGCCAACGATTTCTTAGCAGATAAATTAAAATTGGTAAGATCCCAAACAACAACTCAAATTGAACACTATGATCACTTGGCATCTTTATTTGATGTTGTTAAAAGGATAAACACAATAATATTGGATTTAAACAGAGATATGTGGACCTATGTTTCTATGGATTATTTTAAACAAAAAATTAAAAAAGGAGAAATTGGATCATCTGCTATGCCTCATAAAGTGAATCCTATTGACTTTGAGAATTCAGAAGGAAATATTGGGATTGCCAATGCGATTTTAGAGCATTTAAGCGCCAAACTTCCTGTAAGTAGACTACAAAGAGATTTAACAGATAGTACGGTTCTTAGAAATATTGGTGTCCCTTTCTCACATGGACTCATTGCAATTTTATCTACTCAAAAAGGATTAGATAAACTTCTTCTAAATAACGATGCTATTGAAAAAGATTTAGAAAATAATTGGGCTGTGGTTGCAGAAGCAATTCAAACCATTTTAAGAAGAGAGGGAGTTGAAAACCCTTACGAGTTATTGAAAAATCTAACAAGGAGAAATGAGAAAATCACAGAAAAATCAATGAGAAATTTTATTGATAGTTTAGATGTTTCTGAAGATTTAAAAACAGAGCTGAATCAGATAACTCCTTTCACCTATACAGGAATATAAACTTATTTAAAGTTTCATTAGTGTTACTGCTGCTAGACAAGCAGTTTCAGTTCTTAGTCTGTTATTTCCAAGACTAATCATTTTATAATTATTTGCTTTTGCTAGTTCAATTTCTTTAGAAGTAAAATCTCCTTCTGGACCTATGACTATAACTTGTGATTCTAAAGGATTTGAAATTTTTTTTAATTGAATTTTTTCTTCTTCTTTACAGTGAGCTAGAAACTTTAATTTGTAAGAGATTTTTTTAATAAAGCAGTTAAATTTTTCGACATGATGAATAGTTGGCAACCAAAACCTTTGAGACTGTTTGATAGAAGAAATTAAAATTTTTTCAAACCTTTCTGTATTCCATTTTCTCCTCTCAGAATTTTGTGAAATAAGTGGAAAAAAATCAGTAACACCAATTTCTGTAGCTTTTTCAATGATTAATTTATTTCTATCGCTATTTTTAGTAGGACAAAATGCAAGAGCTAATGGAACAGGCTTTTTAATTCTTTTTAACTCATGGATTTTAATTTTTATTTTTTTTGGACTTGAATCGATAATTTCTCCTTTTCCATATAGTCCATTACCATTAATAAATGATAACTTATCTTTATTTTTCATTCTTAAAACCTTTATGGCATGCCGAGATTCACTTTCTGGCAAAAAGCATATTTCATTTTCAATATTATCTGTTAAAAAAGTTATCACAAGGTTTCTATTTTAAAAATAATTCAATGTAAATATTTAAAGTTGAAAAAAAATAATGTATTTTAGAATCAATTAATAACAAAATTAACAATCAAAACCCACACAATGACTTTTTTTAAATATCTTTTTTCAATTGCGATAGTTCTTTCTTTTTTAACTGTTAATGCCCAAACAAAAAAAATCGAAGATGTTGAATTCAGTTCTGTTCAAGAAATTAACGGCGAGGAAACAGTACTGAATGGAGGAGGTTTAAGAGAAAAGTATGGATTTATGGATCTGTATGTCGGAGGACTATATTTAAACAAAAAATCTTCTGATGCAGATAAGATAATTATGGCTGATGAAAATATGGGAATTAGAATTGTTATTGTTTCTGGATTAGTTACTAGAGAAAGATTTATTGAAGCCTTGGAAGAGGGTTTTGTAAATACAACCGCTGGAAAATCATCTCCATCAGATTTAGACAAGTTTAAAAAATTCTTAAGTGATCCTTTTATTGAGGGAGACGAAATTATTCTCAATTACCATAAAGGCGAAGCTGTTCATTTATATAAAAATAATAAAGAAAGAGGAACTTTTGACGGTTTAGATTTTAAACAAGCACTTTTTGGTATTTGGCTTGGTGGAAATCCTGCCGATGATAGTCTTAAAAAAGAAATGTTAGGACTTTAATTAGTTATTTTACTGCTTTTAAACTCAAGTCCATATTTTTGACAGAGTGTGTCAAGGCACCAACTGAAATATAGTCAACACCACACATTGCATAGTTTTTTACGGTATCTAAATTTATACCACCAGAAGCCTCCGTTTCAAATGCACCATTAATTAATTTAACTCCAGTTTTTAAATCTTTATAATTAAAATTATCCATCATTATTCTATGTACATTTCCACACTCTAAAACTTGCTTAACCTCCTCTAAATTTCTAGTTTCAATTTCAATTTTTATGTCCAATTTTTTTTCTTTTAAGTAGTTATTGGTTTTTTCAATTGCTTGTTGAATTCCACCTGCAAAATCAATGTGATTATCTTTTAACATAACCATATCGTAAAGTCCAAATCTATGATTGTAACCACCTCCTATTTTAACAGCTTCTTTTTCTAGAAACCTATTTAATGGAGTAGTTTTTCTTGTGTCTAAAATCTTACTATTCAAACCCTTTAGTTTTTCAACATATTTATTAGTCAAAGTTGAAATGGCACTCATTCTTTGCATCACATTTAAAACCAATCTTTCGATAGTTAATATAGAACCAGATTTCCCACTAACAATAAAAGCAACATCTCCAATAGATACCTTTTGTCCATCCTTTAAAATACTTTTAAAATCAATAGTTGGATCGTAGCAATTAAATATTTCTTTAGCTAAATTAATTCCAGAAATAATTCCATTTTCTTTTACAAGCAGTTTTGCTGAACCTATACTGCTTTTTGGTATACAAGAAAGGGTAGAGTGGTCCCCCTGCTTAACGTCTTCTTGAACTGCTAATTTTACAAATTGATTTATTTCCATAATTTAAAGTTTAGAAATATTTTTAAAGTATTGAGTCATATTTTTTTTAAAATTTTCTGGCCTATTCAGACAAAATTTTTCTAGAGAATTTAACCCCTTTTTATATTTTTTTATTCCATTTTCATAACCCCATCTATTGTAGTGTTCTTTAACCATTGGTGAAAAAGATTTTTTAAATTCTATAAGATTGTCCATTAAGTTTTTAGATGAAAGTTCATTTTCAATAAGGTAATTAACTCTTTTAGTAAATAACATCTCAAATTCAGTTTGCTTTAGTAAATAATTAATTAATTCTCCTCCTAAAGCTGGATACCAATCTTTTTGGATATAATCAAACATATTAAATTCTGGATTTCCTACACAAGCATCCATATCTATCAAAACAGCATTCCAAGGCTTATTGCCTTTTCTTTTTTTCCAAAAAAAAGTATTGTTGCAAGGCCAGTCATTATTTTGAAAGAATAGTTCAATTATGAACCAATCTACAATAGAACTAATATTGAAATTTTTTGCAATTTTTTTATAGTTAGTTTTTGGGTTTTTCTTTATTTCAAGAAGTAGACTATTCAAATCACCATATCCCTTTTTTTTAGAATATCCTTTATCATCTGCATCAATTAATTTTTTTTCTTTTATTTTATATTTATTAGAAATTGCCTTTAAGTCCATTCTCTCTCTCAATCCATGGATTCCCCAGTACTCTCCATTTAAATAGACCAAAACAGGTTGGTAGCTCATTACATCTACATTTAAATTTTTACATATTTTAGAAATCCAACCATCGACAAAAATTTCGTTTCCCCAACCAGAAAAAGAAGATCTCAAAATAATTTTATCAATTTCATGATCTAGCTCTAAAAGAGTATTTACTTTGTTTTTTTTATTGAGGTAAAATCTAAGGCTTTTTTGGGGAGCTAAGGGAGTAATATATCCATGAATTCTAAAAGGAAAGCTGCCCTTTAAAAATATTTCATTTTTGTTAAATATTTCAATCTCTCCAGTTTGTTTTCTCTTTTTAAATTTGTAGAAATTTCCAGATGCTTGGTCTTTTTCTCTAATAAAGCTATTTCCCGGAACATAGCATCCTAATTCAGGATCAAATAGAGTTTTGGGATCTACTTTTAAATTTACTATTGAAAATTTAAGTTCAGATTTTAAGCCTAATAAATAATTATAGATAGAAGAATCCACAACTTTATTATTTTTTAGCGCAATCACTTTAACTTGATGAAAAGAGGAAAATTCACCAATAGGTGCTTTCCAATTATTTACATATTTACTGTAGTTTTCAATTGCTGTTGGTATATTAATGAGTTTTGGAACTAATTTTTTTAAATGGTAAGTTATTTCGTTAGATCCTGTAATTGTGTCCAGATTATAAATCAATTTTAAATTTAAATTGCTCTCGGTTTTGAATGTAACTAAAATGGAATCTTCACTGTAGCTTCCAGAAATATAATTGCTTGATATTGTGGGCGAATTTAATCCATACAACGGAGAAAAAAAGTCTTTTGTTCTTTTAGAATTGTTACAACTTATTAATAAAATTGAAATTATAAATAAAATTGACTTTTCTTTCATTTGATTTAATCTCACGTAAAAGTACAAATACTTCTATATAGATTTAATTTTTTCATTTTCAACATAATTAAATTATCTTATTATTTTGTGATATACGATTTTAAAAGAATAATTAAATATTTTTGTCGTTATGGTATTGAGTTTAGAAAACTTAAAAAGTAATAAATGAAAATAATAAGATTTATATTTTCAAAATTTTTCTGGATTAATTTCCTTTTGGCAATTGCAACTTTATACGGAGTTTTCTATTATACAATGCATAATTTAGATAAATACACCAACCACAATATTAAAATTGAAGTACCCAATTTATTAGGCTTTCAAATCAATAATTTAAATGACACCTTAGAAAAATTAGAATTAAGGTATGAAATACGAGATTCCATATATTCTGAAAATCATCCAATGGGAATGATTATCCAACAAGATCCAAAACCACATTCAGATAACTTTCCAAATTATATCAAGCCCAAAAGAAACCTATACTTAACTGTTGTAAAAAAACAAGAAATTTATAGAACCATACCAGATTTAATGTCCAATGTTAATTCTAAAAATATTGGCAAATCAAAATTGGAAAGACTTGGGTTTAAGGTTGATTTAGAAATGAGAAATCATAAAGATAGAGACAAAGTACTTGAAATTAGGTTCGAAGATGAGATTGTTAAAGCTGGAAGAAAACTAATAAAAGGGTCATCTTTAAAATTAATTTACGGATCTGGCGATAAAGGGAAGCCAATTGAATTACCTGATTTCAGAGGAATGAATATCTATTTAGCAAACAATAAAGCAAGTGAAATAGGATTGGAACTTGAAATTCATTACAATGATTCTATTTTAAATTTTGAGGACTCAAATCGTGCAGTAATTTTCAATCAATATCCATTCCCAAAAACTGATAACAAATCCTTAATTCCAATTGGAAGTTTAGTAATAATAGATGCAAATCTTTCCACTCCGTTGGATAGTATTTATGTCAAAGATACCGTAGGATTAAACTATAATATTTGAAAAATTTTTTTTCGCTTTCTTTCTTTTTAATTCCATTCTTTCTAATTTCTCAGGAAAGTCTCCAACCTCTGAGAACCAATATGTCATTGTTTGATATTCCTTCTCCCAAGAGAACACAGTCCATTGAGAATTTTGATTTCATTTATTTGACAGATACCCTTAGTCTGCCATTAATTGATGATTTTTCTACCAATAAATTTAAAGTATATAAAACCGATACTAGTGGTCCTAATATTTCAGATTCTTCGTGGAATTATTTGTTTTTTTTAGATGGAAGTTTGGTTCCTATTACAAATTCCTACATGTCTTCTCCAACATTTACCTATACTTATGACAGCATAAATTCTAACGGAATCGATACTCTAATTATGTTAACAATTCAAAACGATCCTGATACTTTAATTATAAATAATCTTTTCTATTACCCTATTACCAATGATACAATAATTTTATGGCCAAATGTTACTATAATTGATTCACTTTGGACAACTGCTAGTCCTGATATAACTTTTGCCAATCCTTCATCAGATTACAGTCAAGATTCTATTTCTTTATATTTTGTTTATCCTGAAATTCAAGACTTAAATAAAATCTGGTTAGATAACGATGTCTTCTTAAATTACAATTATCCTAAGAATCCTTGGACTCTTGGTGTAGTTACTTTTGATGGATTAAACTCCTCTGGAAAACCATATGATTGGACTACCGGAGCTACTGACTGGTCAGATCAATTAACTTCTAAACCAATCTTTTTAGGAGATAAAGATATTAGTGATTCTTTATATTTATCTTTCTATTTTCAAGCTGGAGGATATGGTGAAACCCCGGACTCAGATGATTCACTGATATTAGAATTTTATAATCCTTCTGACCAAGATTGGAATTCAATTTGGTCAACCAACGGTTTTGACAGCGATCAGTGGTATTATGAGCACATATTACTTGATTCCTCAAAATATTTTCAAGATGGATTTAGATTTAGATTTAAATCTTACGGAAGTCTAAATGGAAGTTTAGATCACTGGAATCTTGACTATGTTTATTTGAATGAAAGTCGTTCTTTATACGATACACTAATGCAAGATTGGGCATTCACATCCCCACCTGTTTCCATGCTAGACAATTATAGTTCGGTTCCTTGGAAACATTTTAAAAACACAAGTTCTGACATACTTCTAAAGGATATTATAATCCCCACATATAATTCCTCAGACAACCCTAAATTATTACAGCCTTGTTCTATGGATTTATTTTATGAAAACATATTACAATCATCATTTCCATATTCAGCTACTGTTCTAAATGTCCCGGAGTTAAGTTATTTTGATATGTTTTATGATTTTGGATCGACTATTGAGCTTAATACTTCTCTTACTGATACTTTTGTAGATTACACTTACAGATTTTATTTATCTACTAATACAACACCAGAAAGATTAAGTGAGAATGATACCATTTTACACTATCAGTCATTTCAAAATTATTATTCTTACGACGATGGTTCTGCAGAAGCCGCTTATGGTTTAATAGGAAATGGAGTAGAATTGGCCTATAGGTATTCAATTTTAGATGGTATTGGAACAGATACCTTAAAAAGCATTAAAATACATTTTTCACCCTCTGTAAATGATGCGTCTAATGATCCATTTTTTCTTCAAATTTGGGACGATAGTTTAGGGTCTCCAGGAAGTTTGATCTATACTACAGACGATTTTGATTTCCCCGAGCTTTACTATCCAGAGTATAACTCAGGTTTGAATGGATTTTTTGAATATGAGTTACCCTCATTAGTTGCTGTAAGTGATACATTTTATATTGGCTGGAAACAGACTTCATCTTCAAGATTAAATATAGGTTTTGATAAAAATATTAATAGAAAACTTGATATATTTTACAATTTAGGTTCGGGTTTTCAAAACACCATTTTTGATGGTGCGCTCATGATGCGTCCTGTTTTTGTTTCTCCAATGGATAATGTTGTGAACTATTCTGACTTATTTAGAAAAAAGGAAACTATTTCCTTTTACCCAAATCCTGCGGATGATTTAGTCCTAATTTCTAATAAAGATATTGGTAGTGTTGAAATTTACGATTTGAACGGAAGAATGGTAAATAGTTTAGATATGAGCCATGAAAACTCTTTTAAAGTTGAAAATTTATTCAATGGGATTTATCTGTTAAAGTTTAAATTTAAAAATGGAGAAATTAAAGTTGAAAAACTAATTGTCCAACACCGTTAATGACAAAGGAAGTTAAAAATATTGATGATCAGGAGGAAGAGCTATTTGAACACTATAATTTTATAGCTGATAATGGTCAAGAAAAATTAAGAATTGATAAGTTTTTAATGGATCGAATTGCCAATACATCTAGAAACAAAATTCAAATTGCTGCTCATAATGGAAATATTCTAGTTAACAAATCAACAGTAAAGCCAAATTATAAGATAAAGCCAAAAGATGAAGTTTCTATAGTGTTACCTTATCCAGTTAGGCAACTAGAACTAATTCCACAAGATATTCCTGTTGATATTATTTATGAAGATGACCAATTATGTTTGGTTAATAAATCTGCTGATATGGTGGTTCATCCAGGATATGGAAATTACGATGGTACTTTAGTAAATGCATTGTTATACCATTTTGAAAAATTACCGGAATTACCATCCGATTATTTTGGTCGTCCAGGATTGGTTCATCGATTAGACAAACATACTACAGGTATAATGGTTATAGCTAAGACAGAGAATACTTTAACCAATTTGGCTAAGCAATTTTTTGATAGAACTACTAAAAGAAGATATCATGCACTGGTTTGGGGAGATGTTGAAAATGAGGAAGGAACAGTTGATTTATATTTAGGTAGGTCTTTAAAAAATAGAAAACTAATGACCTGTTATCCCGAAAAAGATCATGGAAAGCATGCCGTTACACATTACAAAGTAATTGAAAGGTTTGGTTATGTTACGTTAATTGAATGCAGGCTTGAAACAGGCAGAACACATCAAATAAGGGCACATATGAAATATATTGGACATCCGCTTTTTAATGATTTAGAATACGGAGGAGATAAAATTGTAAAAGGAACAAGCTTTACAAAATACAAGCAATTTGTAGAAAATTGTTTTAAGCTATTACCAGGACAAGCTCTTCATGCAAAGTCACTTGGGTTTTACCATCCAACTCTTAAAAAAGACTTAATTTATGAAAGTGAGTTACCTGGGTATTTTGAAGATGTACTTAATAAATGGAGGCGATATTCTCAATCTAGTACTTTTTAAGATATTAAAGTTTTCAACAATTTTTTATATAATTCCAAGTACTTTTTACATTAGATGGAGATTCTAATATATGTACCTAATTTTTGATACCGAAACCACAGGCTTACCCAAAAAGTTTAATGCGCCAATCACCGATTTAGACAATTGGCCTAGATGTGTTCAAATCGCCTGGCAGCTTCATGATTATGATGGGACATTAATAGAGCACAATGATTTTTTAATTATTCCAGATGGTTACGATATTCCTTATCAATCTGAAAAAATTCATGGCATATCTACTGCATTGGCTAAAACTAAGGGAGAATCATTAAAAGAGGTATTAAATTCTTTTAAAAATGTTTTAACCAAAACAGAGGTTTTGGTTGGACAAAACCTGAAGTTTGATTTGAATATCGTCGGATCGGAGTTCCATAGACTAGGTTATGACAATGAATGGCTAAAAATGCCGGTACTTGACACCTGTACAGAAAAGTCAGCATTTTTATGTAAACTACCAGGCGGAAGAGGAGGTAAATTTAAATATCCAACTCTATCTGAGCTTCATCAGTGCTTATTTAAAGTGCCTTTTAAAGAAGCGCACAATGCTACGGCAGATGTTGAGGCAACAGCTAGATGTTTTTTTGAACTTATTAGAAAAGGATCTTTTCAAAAATCAGATCTTTATTTAGATGATGAAAAATATGCCGATTTTTTTGTAAAGAATACGTCTGAATTTACGCTTGCGGGAATTAAACATGTTAATTTATCTAAACAAAGCAAAGCTCTTGTAGAGAAAAAAAAATCTGACGTCAGTAAAGCTATAGTTCCTAAAGAAGACATTTCCCATTTAAAAGATGTTCCCTTTTCCCATCTTCATAACAAAACTCAATTTTCTGTACTTCAATCTACCATTGATGTAAAAACTCTAATTGAAAAAGCGGTAGAGTTTAGAATGCCTGCAGTAGCTTTTTCTGATTCTGGGAATATGATGGGGGCATTTCAATTTGTTGAAACGGGTTTTAAACATAACCAATCCATTGACAAAAAAATTGAAGAGGCTAAAAAAAAATCTAATATTTCAGAAATAGAAATCCAAGATTTAGAAAGAAAAAAAATTCTTCCAATTGTTGGGTGTGAGTTCCAAGTTTGCCCGGATAGGAAAGACAAAACTTATAAAAATAATGGTTATCAAGTTCCTTTTTTAGCCAAAAATAAAAAGGGATATCAAAACTTAATTAAGCTTTCTTCCATCGGATTTATTGAAGGGTTTTATTATGTCCCCAGAATAGATAAAAACATTATTTTAGAATATTCCAATGATTTGATTGTAACCACAGGTGGATTGTATGGAGAAATAGCCCAATTAATATTAAATGAAGGGGAACAAAAGGCGGAGGAGTCACTTTTGTGGTGGAAAGATAACTTTAAAGATGATTTTTATATAGAAATTGTTAGACATGGTTTGGAGGAGGAGGAAAAAGTGAATGAGGTTTTACTAAGATTTGCCAAAAAACATTCTATTAAATATTTTGCATCCAACAATACTCACTATTTAAATAAGGACGATGCTGATGCCCATGACGTGCTGTTGTGTATTAAGGATGGTGAAAGAAAATCAACTCCTATTGGTAGAGGAAGAGGTTTTAGGTTTGGTTTTTTAAATACTGAATATTACTTTAAATCTCAGCATGAAATGAAATCCTTATTTTCTGATATTCCTGATTCCATAATAAACACCAATGAAATAGTTGCTAAATGTGAATCTTATCGTTTGGCTTCTGAAGTATTGTTACCTGAGTTTGAAATCCCCGATGAATTTAAGGATCCGAAAGATCTTGAGGATGCTTCTCTTAAAAATGGAGAAAACAATTATTTGAGACATTTAACTTACCAAGGTGCTAAAGTTAGATACCCAGAATTATCAGACGA
Organism: uncultured Flavobacteriales bacterium; assembly: GCA_938075455.1. Lineage (GTDB taxonomy): Bacteria > Bacteroidota > Bacteroidia > Flavobacteriales_D > Parvicellaceae > MED-G20. Next base: position 46,966 of record CALJHN010000002.1, on the reverse strand, counting down.
AATCAAAGAAAGATTAGATTTTGAGTTAGAAATTATTAGAAAAACAGGCTATCCGGGTTATTTCTTAATTGTACAAGACTTTTGTTCAGCAGCAAAAGATATGAACGTTTCAGTTGGCCCAGGAAGAGGTTCGGCAGCTGGTTCTGCTGTTGCTTATTGTATAGGGATTACTAATGTTGATCCAATTAAGTACAACCTCCTTTTTGAGAGATTTCTTAATCCAGATAGAGTTTCTTTGCCGGATATTGATATTGACTTTGACGATGAAGGAAGATCAAGAGTAATTCAATATGTTATTGATAAATATGGTTCTAGTCAAGTTGCCCAGATAATTACTTATGGTACTATGGCTGCAAAATCTTCTATAAGAGACACAGGAAGAGTTTTGGACTTGCCTTTGCAGCAGACAGATAGGTTGGCAAAGTTGGTTCCTGATGTAAAATTGAATAAATTATTTAGTTGGAATAAACAAGATGTAAAAAGTAATATCTCACCTGATCAATTAAAAAATGCAGAAGAACTAATTAATAAATTGGAGGAGGAAGGAATTGAAGGAGAAGTTATTAGACAAGCAAAACTAGTTGAGGGCTCGTTAAGAAACACAGGAATTCATGCATGTGGAGTTATAATCACTCCTTCAGATATAAGAGATTTTGTACCTGTTTCATTGGCCAAAGATTCTGAAATGTGGTGTACTCAATTTGACAATTCTGTTGCAGAGTCTGCGGGTTTGTTGAAAATGGATTTTCTTGGGTTAAAAACGCTGACTTTAATTAAGGACACCATAAAAATTATAAAAGCGATGTCAGGAAAATCTATTGATATAGATGAAATTCCACTTGACGATATTAAAACCTATGAGCTTTTTCAAAGAGGAGAAACTGTTGGAATTTTCCAATACGAATCTCCAGGAATGCAAAAACATTTAAAATCATTGCGACCAACAGCTTTTTCAGATTTAATTGCAATGAATGCGCTTTACAGACCAGGTCCTATTGAATACATACCAAGTTTTATCAAACGGAAGCATGGCAATGAGAAAATAGAATACGATTTGCCGGTAATGGAAGATTTTTTAAAAGAAACTTACGGAATTACAGTTTATCAAGAACAGGTTATGCTATTGTCACAAGAGTTAGCTGGTTTTTCTAAGGGAGAGGCAGATACTTTAAGAAAAGCAATGGGTAAGAAAAAAGTAGACTTACTAAACAAGATGAAGCCACAATTTCTTTCACAAGGTCAAGAAAGGGGCCACGATACTGAAATTTTAGAAAAAATATGGAAAGATTGGGAGAAGTTTGCATCCTATGCATTTAATAAGTCACATAGTACTTGTTATGCTTTAATTGCTTACCAAACGGCATATTTAAAAGCAAATTACCCTGCAGAATATATGGCTTCAGTACTTAGCAATAATATGAACGATATAAAATCTGTTACTTTTTTTATGAAAGAGTGCAATAGAATGGGATTGAAAGTACTAGGGCCAGATGTCAATGAAAGTTGGTATAAGTTTGCAGTAAATGAAAAAGGGGAAATTAGGTTTGGTCTTGGCGCTGTAAAAGGGGTTGGAGAGGGCCCAGTTAAAAATATTTCTTCCATTCGAAAAGAGACTGGAAAATTCAATACAATTTTTGATTTTATTAAAAGGGTTAGCCTTAAAGACTGTAATAAAAGAGTAATTGAAAGTTTAGCTATGGCAGGAGCATTTGATTCATTTAATAATTTTCATCGTGCTCAATTTTTTAATGTAGATGAAAAACAAGTCTCATTTGTAGAAAAATTACTAAAGTTTGGTCAAGCTTTTCAGTCCAAAAGTAATTCTCAACAGGTAAATATGTTTGATGCTATTGGTGAATCTCTTGAACTGGCTGAGCCGGAAATTCCACCAACAGAACAATGGAGTAATTTTGAGCTTTTGACAAAAGAAAAAGAGGTAGTAGGCATTTATATTTCAGGACATCCATTACAAGACTATCTATTAGAACTAAAATATTTCTGTGATATTAATTTAAAAGTTCTCAACGAAAATCTCCAAGAGCTTCCAGAGAGAGAATTTTCTTTTATTGGATTAGTTAGTAGTGCTGCTAATTTAGAAAGCAGAAGAGGAACTAAGTATGGGGTCTTAGAGCTTCAGGATATGGAAGGTCAAATGGAGTTTAGGCTTTTCGGAGAACAGTATTTAAAATTTATGCATTTTTTGGTGCCTGGTAATTTTTTACATATCAAGGGAAAGGTTCAACAGCGTCCAAAATATTATAAGTCAGATGAATTTCAAAAGGAATATAGAATTCAACAAATTGATGTTTTAGATGATATTCGAGACAAATTGTCCAATTCGTTGTATTTAAAATGGGATTATGAAAGTTTAAAGACGGAACAAATCAATGAATTAGAAAAATTAATGGGAAAGTACAAAGGAAAAAAACAAATTATTTTTGAACTATTAGATTCAGAATCTTTTTCCTATGTAACCTTAAATTCAAGAAAGTTTATGTCCAATGTATCTAATGAGTTATTACATGAGATTAGTCAGTTAGATGGATTTTTGGGTTACTCTATTAATAAATCAAATATGGTTAATTATTTAGAAAAAAATAATCTTTAATTAATCTCGGTAAAAATTATTATTTCGCAACATATTTAAACAAAATATATATCTTTGATTATAATTTAAATTTTTAAAAATGGCATTAGAATTTACTGAAGAAAATTTTGAATCTACAGCGTTAAAGTCAGACAAGCTTGTTATGGTAGATTTCTGGGCTGAGTGGTGCGGTCCTTGTCGTATGGTCGGTCCTCATGTTGAGGAACTTTCTAAGGAATACGAGGGGAAAGCCGTTGTTGGAAAAGTAAATGTCGATCTTCATGGAGGTATTGCTGCTCAATTTGGAGTAAGAAACATCCCAACTATTGTATTTCTTAAAAATGGAGAATTAGTAGATAAGGTTGTTGGTGCAGTTCCTAAAGATCAACTTGCAGATAAATTAGACGCTCACATTTAATCTATCTTACTAACATTACACTTCCATTTAGTTTTATATCTTCTTGGTCATTTTTAAGTATATAATAATATTGCCCTTCACTTAATCTTTTTCCATTTCTACTTTTTCCATTCCAATCATTTTCGTACGGGCTTTGATCAAATACTATATTGCCCCATCGATTGTAAATTTTTATATCAAATAAATCATTGATTCCATAAATAACAAACTTGTCGTTTACTAAATCATTATTAGGACTAAAAATATTTGGAATAATAATTTCACTGGGAAAAATAGTAATTTCCAAACAAGAGGTATCAAAACAATTATATTCATTCGCAGCTATTAAACAGACTGTATAATCTCCCGGATATTTGTAAATATGAGTAGGTTCGTATTCAATACTGGAGGAATCGTCTCCGAAAGACCAATAATTAATAATCGAAGAATCTATTGAATTTTGGAAAAAATCAATTGGTTCATCAGGTTCCATTATTACAGAGTTATAATTCATAGAAATATTATGATAATTGGTATCAACGAGAAGAAAGTTAGAGGAATCTCTACAGTTATTATTGTCTAAAACAACTAATTGATAGTTGTCTGCAATAAGATTGGATATGTTTAAAGAGTCGGATAAGAAATTGTTCCAATAAAACTGTATACTGTCTGCTGAAGATGTCACTGTTATGTTGGAAATAGCTCCATTTTCTTGTCCACAATCTTCATTTTTTATTACCACAAAAGAAGTATCAATTTCTGGCCCTGAAAGGTCAGCAACATAGAAGTTATGACTAGCAATGCATCCCATTCCATCTGTTAATTCCAAAAAAAAGCCTCCTCCGTTTAAGTTAAATGTGTCTAGAGATAAGGAATTTTGGGTGTTCCAAGTCCAGCTGTAGGGGCTTATTCCTCCGACAACATTTATTCCACTAATACTTCCATTTTCTTGGTTGCATTTTTCACTTTCAACTATAACGTTTGAACTATCAATTATTAAATCAGGAACATCTATACAAAATTGGTGAAAATTGCTAGCTCCACCAGTTGAGGCTGTAAACCCCCAGAAAACCATAGGGTTACCGTTAAAAACATTATTGATTATGTCACCAGTATAATTTAAAACAAGAAAATTATTATAGTAAACGTTTAATAAAGTTGCTACAGGATCCCATGTAATTCTTAATGGTTCAGCAATACAGTTTTCAATTTCCCCTAAGTCATATGGCCCTGCAATATTATTGGTAGAGGTGTGAATCACATCCCCATCTAAATTAATAGAAATATGGTCGTTAAAGATATCTCCATGAGCTGTATTTTGATAAGTGTCTAAATAAACTCCTAACGATGGAGAAACACCACCCAAACCCATTTGCCCACCAGAAGAACCAATACTGGTATTTAAAGGCTGAAGGGCAAATACCATTCCATCTGCTCCTGCCCATTGACTTGTGTTATTACAGCCTAAATTGACAGTAAAACTATAGTCAAAAGGTTGGTTTAAATCGATTTGGTTTATGTTCCAGACGGAGCCTGCCTTATTGACCATATCAGGTGTAAGTTGGTAACATTTGCAGTTTATAATACTAGCATCTCCATTAAGTTTAAATTGAGCGCCTACTGGTTCATTAAAAACGATTAATATCAGCCAAAGTAATATTATATTAGAAAACTTAATTTTAAATATTTCAAACAAAAGTAAAAAACAAATTTCAATCTTATAATATTCTCATTTTGATTACGTTTCTTTACATTTAAGAAAATCTATTTTTAAAAATTGTGACTTACAAATGAAAATTGCACTTATTGGTTATGGAAAAATGGGAAAGCTTTTAGAAATTAAAGCCAAAGAGAGAAACCATACCATTTCCAAAATACTAAAAAATAAAAAATGGACTCCTCAAGATCTAATGGAATCGGATATGGCTATAGATTTTTCAAGTCCAGATTCTGCAGTAGATAATGTTCATAAAGCCTTTAAGGCAAATATTCCTATTGTTGTTGGGACAACTGGGTGGAACAAGGATTTTGATAGAGTAAAAAAATGGTGTAATGAATATAAGGGGGCAATTCTACCTTCCTCCAATTTTTCTTTGGGCGTAAATATTTTTTTTGAAATTAATAAGCAGTTGTCTAAAATAATGAATCAACAAAAGTCATATTCTGCTAAAATAAATGAGACCCACCACACTGAAAAAGTAGATTCACCAAGTGGAACAGCAATTACTACAGCAGAAATAATTCTAAAGGAAATGGACCATTATTCAAACTGGGTGTCTAATACTTCTGATTATGGTAATAATTTACCTATAATTGCAAAAAGACAAGCTTGTGAACCTGGAACTCATGAAGTTATTTACGAAAGTAATATTGATGAGTTGTCCATTTCCCACAGAGCAAAAAACAGAGATGGATTTGCAATTGGAGCAATTATTGCAGCAGAATTTCTATACAATAAAAAAGGACTTTTTTCTATGAAAGACGTCATAAAATTTTAAGATGATACCATATATTTTATTAATTATAATGATCGTTGTTTATTTCTTTTCTCTTGGAAAGATTTTTGAAAAGAATGGACGCCAAACATGGGAGGGTTATGCTCCTGTTTATAATATTTATGTGTGGTTAAAAATTATTAAAAAACCATGGTGGTGGATTTTCTTTTTCCCAATTCCATTTGTGAATTTAATTGTTGCTATAGGTTGTAATGTTGAAACCGCAAGACTGTTTGGAAAATATTCTGTAAAAGATACTCTGTTAATGATATTATTGCCTTGGTATTACATGCCTTATTTAGCTTTTGATTCTAAAAATGTAGTGGTAGAACCTACAGACTGGACTAAAGAAAAAGATAGAGACCAGAGAATTTGGCATGACCAAATAACTCTTTTTTTTATTGCCCCATTTGTTGGCCATGGGCTGTATTTTATTTTTAGACTTATTGGTTCTAAAGACAAACCCAATAAAAAAACAATGGCTGCAGATTGGACCAATGCTCTAGGATTTGCAATTGTTGCTGCATCTATAATAAGGTCTCTATTCTTTGAAGCCTTTACAATTCCTACAGGCTCTATGGAGAAAACAATGAGAATTGGTGACTATCTATTTGTAAATAAAATGAAATATGGAGCCAAGTTGCCTCAAACACCAATTTCTGTTCCCTTCGTTCATAATAGATTGCCTTTCACATTTATACCCTCTTATGTAGACTGGTTTAGTTCTGATTATAGAAGACTATTTGGATATGGTGAAATTAAAAGGGGAGATATCATGGTGTTTAATTGGCCCGTTGGAGATTCTGTAATTGTCCACAACGGAGTAATTGCTCATGATTATTATGCAATATTAAGGAACCAGGCTTTTATTAATTGTGTTAGAGATTTAAAAGCATATAATAGTAACGGAATTAATTTAAGTTACGATAAGTATCAGTCATTGGAATCGAAATATTTAAATTCTGCAAGACAAAAGTTGATTAATGGTGGTGGCTTAAGTCAATCTCCAGTAGGTCCAATTGAAAAAACTGGCGGAATTGCAACGCTTCCGATAGATAAAAAGGAAAATTATATAAAACGCTGTGTAGCTGTTGGTGGAGACACTTTAGAAATTAAAGACAATCTCCTTTACATAAATAGTCAACCAGAAGAAAAAAAAGACGAAGTAGTTTTTACTTATAATTTCTATTTTAAACCAGGGTCCTATATTCCACAAGATAAAATTCTAGAAGATTTTGAAATTTATAGTGAGCAGCACTCAAGATCAAATATTGAAAACAAATACATCAAAGTCGTGGATACTTCATATAAGGATTCCTTAGTTTATTTAGAAAAATTAGCTGCTTACAGTAGAGAACAAATAACTTGTTCACCTGAAACTGCTAAAATGCTTTCAAGATATCCTGGTTTAGATAGTATGAATCAAGAAATACATCCAAAAGGTTTTAATTATACGGTTTATGGCCAGTTCTATCCATATTTTCCAAACCATCCTTCTTTTAATTGGTCTAGAGATAATTATGGTCCACTAATAGTTCCAAAAAGTGGTTGGACGGTCGAACTAAGCGACTCTACATGGACACTTTACAAACGAGCTATTGAAGTTTATGAAAAAAATAAAGTTTCCATAAACTCTAATGGAGAGTTCCTTATAAATGATAAAATATCTACAGAATATACCTTCCAACAAAATTATTATTGGTTGATGGGGGACAATAGGCATGGGTCGGCCGATTCAAGATGTTGGGGTTTTGTTCCCGAAGATCATGTTGTTGGAACTGCATCTTTTGTATGGTTTTCTAAGCATCCTGAAACAGGGATTAGATGGGATAGAATTTTCTCTACAGTTCACTAATGAAGACTGTTCTTAGTTCTGTTTATGCTGGTAATCTTATGTATTATTCAGTTCTTGCAAAATCTTCAAAAGTATATATCGATGGATTTGAGAATTTTCAAAAGCAATCTTACCGAAACCGTTGTGTTATTTCTGGTCCAAATGGACCACTTAAGTTAATAATTCCTATTATTAGAATTTCCAAGAATATTGTCAAGGATGTGAAAATTGACAACCATCAAAATTGGAGAAAAATCCATTGGAAATCTTTGGAAAGTTCTTACAGGTCTTCCCCTTATTTTGAGTTTTATGAAGACGAATTTAAGCCAATCTATTTAGAAAGAAAAACAAAATATTTATTGGATTTCAACCAGCAAATTAATTTTGTTCTTTTAAGATGTTTAAATATGGATACAGAAATTTTATTTTCTGATTCCTATATAGAAAAAGGAGTAAAGATTAATGATTTTAGAAATATAATTCACCCCAGTTCAAAACCAAGAGGAAGAGTTAAAAAAATGAAGTACAGTCAGGTATTTCAGGAAAGTCAAGATTTTATTTATAACCTAAGTGTTTTTGATTTGTTGTTTAATCAGGGTCCGTTGGCGAAACAATTGTTGGAGACGTAGAGTAGTTGCAGGCATTGCTGATAACATTCATTACTTCTGTTCTTATATTCATGGTTATTAATTTGTGATTTTCAGCATCCGGATAAATTCTATTGGAAAGAAAAACATAAAGAATACCACTTTCAGGATCTGCCCACGTTAAGTTTCCTGTAAATCCAGAATGTCCAAAACTTTTAAAGGATACACATTCAAAACAGGTTGGTCCACCTGCTCCATCTCTAACTGGTTTGTCAAATGCAATTCCTCTTCTGTTTTCGTTAGAATTGTAATAAGGGGAGGAGGTGTATTTTTCAATAATATCAGAACTTAAAATAGTATCTCCTCCGTAAGTACCTTTATTTAAATACATTTGCATTATTACAGCTAGATCGTTTGCGTTTGAAAAAAGACCTGCGTGCCCTCCAACTCCACCTAAAAGAGCAGCACCTTGGTCATGTACATATCCATGTATTAGTTGATGTCTAAAAAATGTGTCATTTTCAGTTGGTGTAATTCTACTTAAATCCCATTTTCTAAGCGGGTTGTAACCAATATTTTGAAGTCCAATTTTATTATAAATATTTTCTGCTATTAGGTCTTGGCTATTAAAGGTGATTTTTTTAATTATTTCATTGATGAAGTAATACCCTACATCACTGTATTTATATTTTTTATTTTTATTAATGTCTGTGGAAAGTATTCTTTCAAAAATAGTATCTCTGTAGGAGCTTAGCATATATAAGTTTTTTGCAACTAAGCTTTGGTGAATATTTGATGGAAGCTTACTGTAAAGTTCATAGGATGGCATTCCTTCGTTTAAAGTTTTTACATAAAAAGGTATCCAAGAAGCCAAACCAGCTTGGTGGGTTAAAATTTCTTTTAGTACTAAATTTTTATACTCTGTGGAGTCTAATATTTCTGGTAAATAATATCCTAGGGTAGAGTCTACGCTAAATCTATTTTTTGACTCTAGTTGCATTAATATTAATGCAGAACTTGCAATTTTTGTAATTGAAGCCAAATCGTATATGTCAGAATTTTCAACTTTTTTTGAACTACTATCATAGGTGTGATTTCCGTAGGATTTGTTAAAGAATACATTACCGTCTTTGGCAGCTAATATTTGACAACCTGGCATTGCATGTTTATTTATGCCTTCATTCACTATCGAATCAATTTTATAAAGTATATTATCATTTATATCTATTTCATTAGGGTTTAAATAGGAAAGTCTAGTTTTAGTAGAGTTTAATCCATCCCCAGATTGGTAATTTTTACATAAATTATTTTCTAATGAATTATTACAGGAAAGACCACCAAAAATAACTTGGCTAGCATGTTTGAGATTTTTAGGTTTAGAGTTAGGGTTGTATAATATTGCTTGACAGCTATTTATGATAAGATCTTCAAAAAAGAGTTTTTTCCCGTTAACATAGTTTAGAATTATTTTATTTTTTAAACTTATATCATGGATTAAATTAGCAATTTCAAAGTGAATAGTGTCCGTATTTACTATAATAAGATTAAAACTTTTTAGTTCTTTACCCATTGCTCTAATCATTCTTTTTGAGTTGAAAGTATTGAAATGAAAATGGTTAACATTAGAATAGTTATCACAAGACGTTTCAAAACTATTTAAGTTATTAGAGGATAAATTTAAAGTTGCAATTTTTAAAGTATCAAGTTTTTTTAAGGGAATTATATTTCTCGAATTTTTTAAAAGAACAGTGGAATGAAAATTTGTAGAATCGTTAGAAAAAAGACTATTGGACCATATTATGGCCAATAAAAAGACCCATAATTTTAAAATAATTTTACTCATTTATCTTTTAAATTAATAATGTTTCAATATTAATTTTTATTTGTTTAGAAATTATATTTCATAAAAAAGTTTAGGAAAAATAAAATGTTGATAAAGTCTTAAATAATTTGAAATTCATTCTAAATATTGTATTTTATGTTAAATCTTATATTAATTAATAAATAAATCAAATGAAAAAAATATACCTTCTAACTTTAATTTTGGCGATTTTTGCTTCTTGTAGTACAACTTCAGATGTCGTCTCTAATAAAACAATACAAAAGAGAAAATATACGAAAGGATTTAATATTAAATCTCATAATAACAACCATATTCTTGCATTAAAAGATCAAAATACTTTTGACCTTAACTTTGAAGAATCCAAAGAAAATAATGATAATACAAATACTGATTTGGTATTTGCTTCCAAAGAGGGTGTTATTATTGAGCAATCCATTGCTAACCAAAATCTAAGAACAGAATTAAAAAACTTAAATAGTTTATTGATTAATGAAAAGAAATCTGTTAAAATTAATCAAGCTGTTGATCCAGTTTTATTAAAAGATTTGAAAAAAGAGTTTAAATCCAATAAAAAAGAAGTGAAAGAAAATACAAATAATGTATATAGTGCTGATAGTGAAGTTGAAGAACCAAAAGTGCATTGGGCAGCATTAACTGGAATGATTTGTGGAATTTTAGGTTTATTAGTTACTCCTTTTTTATTCGCTACACTTGGAGTAATATTTGGCGGAATTGGTCTAAGTAAAATTAAAAAAAACCCCGAAAAATATAAAGGGAAAGGTATGGCTATAACTGGTCTAGTAACTGGTATTGTAGCAATAGTTGTTGTTTGGGCACTAATAGGCTTATTACTTTCAGTTGCATAATTGATACCTTTTACTGGGCGATTATGTGGAATTGGACTTATTATTGATTTAATAAAATTACTAACATATACATACGAAAAGTAATATTTAAGTTTTAATATTTTAATTATAAAGTGGTCTTTATTAAGACCACTTTTTTTATTTAAAATTTATATTTTTAATAGTGAATCTTGTTTTTTAAGTTTTTTTTTAAGAGTTAGAAAATGAAATCAAATTTATAATTGCTTGCATTTTTTTCATCTTTTTTATCATGACGGGGAACTTTTAATCTAAAGATAACTGAGAATATGGACGAAAAATTCTTTAACTATAAAATATTTAAAATTATTTTATTAATAATTTTATTATTGGGACCTTTAATATTGTTTTTTTTACCATCTGATTATTTTGACCAAGGAAAAAGTCTTTGTCTTTCAGTCGTTTTTTTGATTTAGAATGTTATGGATGTGGTATGACAAGAGCACTTATACACTTAATTCATAGTGAATTTTTTGAAGCCTATGAATATAAAAAATTAGTAGTCTTAGTATTTCCACTTCTCTTACTTTGGTGGTTAAAGATTGTTTTTTCATTATTTGGCAAAAAGATTTTAAAATGGTTTTAGTATTTCTCTAAATTTACTAAATTAATGATATGTCCATTGACTTACAAGATTCAGATTTAAATAAATTTATTCTAGTTGGTGATAGAGTATTGATTAAGCCAAAAAATATACCTGATCAAACAAGATCAGGATTGTATCTTCCACCTGGAGTTCAGGCAAATGAAAAAATTCATAGTGGCTATGTAATAAAAGTAGGTCCTGGTTATCCAATTCCAAGTGATTTTCAGCAAGAGTCTTGGATGGAAAAAAAAGATCAGTTAAAATATATTCCCTTACAACCAGAGGAGGGAGATTTAGCTGTATACCTACAAAAAAGTGGGTTTGAGATCCAATACAAGAAAGAGAAATATATAATAGTTTCTCAGTCGTCTATATTAATGGTTATTCGAGATGAAAATTTATTTAACTAAAGATTATTGATCCTAAGCATTGGTGTCTAAAACCTTATCGGAATGGTATTCACCCGCATCTAATTTTGATTTAATTTTATTAAATGTATTAATTGTATATTCTACATCTTCTAAAGAGTGAGAAGCAGTTGGAATTAATCTTAATAAAATTACATCTTTAGGAACTACAGGATAAACGACAATTGAACAGAAAAGACCGTAATTTTCTCGTAGGTCAAACGTTAAATTAGTTGCCTCTCCTAACGTTCCACTTAGCATTACAGGTGTTACACACGAATTGGTGTTGCCTAAATTAAATCCAGAATTTTTAAGCCCCGATTGTAAGGCATCGGCAATTTCCCAAAGTTTATCTTTTTGATCTTTTGCTTTTAGTAATTCTAATCTTTTTAATCCACCAACAACTAGTGGCATTGGAAGTGATTTTGCAAATATTTGAGACCTCATGTTGTACGCTAAATAATTGATGACATCGTCTGTACTGCAAACAAAAGCCCCTACACTAGCCATAGATTTTGCAAATGTTCCAAATAAAACATCTATTTCATCCTGAACACCTTGCTCTTCACCTGCACCTTGTCCTTTTTCACCTAGTGTTCCAAATCCATGCGCATCGTCTACAAATATTCGGAAATTAAACTTTCCAGATTTTCTATATTCTATAATTTCTTTAAGTTTTCCCTGGTCACCACTCATTCCAAAAACACCTTCTGTTACTACTAATATTCCACCGCCAGTTTGAGTAGCTATTTTAGTGGCAATAGTCATTTGTTTTTCAAAGCTTTCCATGTCGTTGTGAAGAAATACTTTTCTTTTTCCCTGGTGAAGTCTAACACCATCTACCATACACGCATGAGATTCACTATCGTAAACTATAACATCATTTCTATCCACCAAAGCTTCAATAGTAGACATACATCCTTGATAACCAAAATTCAATAAGTAACACGCATTCATGTCCATAAAGTCAGCAAGTTCTCTTTCTAGCTTTTCATGTTCGCTAGTTTGACCAGACATCATTCTAGCACCCATTGGGTAGCCAAGTCCCCATTTTTTGGAGGCTTCAGCATCTGCTTCTCTAACTTCAGGATGGTTGGATAATCCTAGATAATTATTAATACTCCATGTAAGTACTTCTTTTCCTTTAAAAAACATTCTCGGAGCAATATCTCCTTCTAACTTTGGGAACGTAAAGTATCCATGAGATTCTTTAGCATGTTGTCCCAAGGGGCCTCTGTTATTTTTTATTTTGTCAAAAATATCTTTCATAATACTGATTCTAAATAGAATTATTGCTCAAAATTATAACACTTTAATCGCTTTTGGAACTTTTGTTTTAGTTTTATCAACATATCTATTCACATATTTTATTAATTAAGTCAGATAATAATAGGTATATAATTTTATATTTGCACTTAAAAATTTCAAATTGAATAAACTTATTTCAAACATTTTTTATTCTAAGGTTATCTTCACATTTTTTATTTTTTTAATGTGCTTGTCATGTTCTGATTATAATAAAATCTTGAAAGGTTCTGATTATAATTTAAAGTATGAAAAAGCCTTAGAATATTATGAAAATAATCAGTGTTATAAATCTTTGCCACTTTTTGAAGAATTAATGTCTTATTTTAGAATGACTAGTAAAGGGGAAGATGTTTACTATTACTATGCAAAAAATCAGTATTGCATGGGAGATTATTATCTAGCTGGATATTATTTTAAAAGATTTGTAAAAAACTTTCCACAGAGTACAAGAGTTGAAGAATGTGCTTTTAATTCTGCTATTTGTCTAATGATGAACTCACCAGATTATTACTTAGACCAATCGGAAAGTTATAAAGCAATCGATGAATTCCAATTATTTATGAGCAAGCACCCCAATAGCTATTTAATAGATAGTTGTAATAAAATGGTTCGTAATTTAAGAAACAGGTTAGAATTAAAAAGTTTTGAAAAAGGAAAACTTTATTATAAAATGGAAAAATATAGGTCTGCTACCATTGCTTTAAGTACCACAATTTCTGAATTTCCAAATACTAGTTATAAAGAAGAAATACTCTATTTAATATTAAAATCCAATTATTTATATGCTTCAAATAGTATAGATTCAAAAAAAATAGAAAGATTTGAAGAAACTATTAAATCTTATTATACTTTTGTGGATTCTTATAAAAACAGTAAGTTTGCAAGAGAATCAGAAAGTTTTTACTTATCAAGTTTAAAAGAATTAGAAAAACTTAAAATTTAATCAATGGCATACAAAGATAGCACAGCAGAGAGAACAACGATAACAAGAAGTCTTAGAGAATTAGAGTCAGAAACTAGTAACATTTACGAAACGATTACAGTCTTATCAAAAAGATCTAATCAGATTAATATTGAAATGAAAGAAGAGCTTAATCAAAAATTAGACGAGTTTGCAACATCCACTGACAACCTTGAAGAAATATTTGAAAATAGAGAGCAAATTGAAGTTTCAAGATATTACGAAAGATTGCCAAAATCTGGAGCTATTGCTATTCAGGAGTTAGAAAATGAGAAGATATTTTGGAAATCTCCTGAAAATGAAGATTCCAACGAATAATATTTTTCATGCTAAGTGGCAAAAATGTAATACTTGCTGTCACTGGAAGTATAGCTGCATACAAATCAGCCTTTTTAGTTAGAGAATTTATCAAATCAGGAGCATTTGTAAAAGTTATAGTTACTGAAGCTGCTCTTCAATTTGTTACTACAGTTACCCTATCTACCTTATCTAAAAATCCAGTTTATAAAGACTTTATCAAAGACGAAAACACTGGAGAATGGAACAACCATGTCGATCTTGGTTCTTGGGCTGACTTAATGGTTATCGCTCCAGCTACAGCTAACACAATTTCTAATTTGGTTTCAGGAAAAGCTGATAGTTTTTTCTTATCTACATTTCTTTCTTGTAATGCCCCAGTTTTTGTTGCACCTGCAATGGACTTAGATATGTTTAAAAATAAATCTACTCAGTCAAATATTCAATCATTAATAAAAAGATTGGTAAATATTATAGAGCCAAAAGAAGGAGAATTAGCTAGCGGATTAGAGGGGAAGGGCAGAATGCAAGAACCTGAAGAAATAGTAAATTATATAAATTATTATTTTCTTGAAAAAGCTACTTTAAAAAATTTAAATATTTTAATTTCCGCTGGACCTACATACGAATCCATAGATCCTGTTCGTTTTATAAGCAATCATTCAACTGGGAAAATGGGATATGCGTTGGCCAACGAAGCACAAAAAAGAGGTGCAAATGTTCAGTTGGTTTCAGGGCCTGTAAGTTTGAAAACACCTGAAAATGTCCAAAGAATAGATGTCAATTCAACAAAGGAAATGAAAAAAGAAATTACTAAAAGATTTGATAAAATAGATGTTTTGATAATGAGTGCCGCTGTAGCAGATTATCAACCAAAAAACATAACTCCAAATAAAATAAAAAAGCAAGACCAAGAAATAAGTATTCAACTAAAAAAAACACCAGATATTTTAAAAGATTTAGCTAAGAATAAAAAGAATCAGCTTGTAATTGGTTTTGCTCTAGAAACCGAGAATGGAATAGAAAATGCTTATCAAAAAATGCAAAGAAAAAATCTAGATGCAATTATTTTAAATTCCTTGTCAGATAATGGTGCGGGTTTTGGTCATGACACCAATAAAGTTACCTTAATAACTCCGTCTGAAAAGAGAGAGTTCGAATTAAAGACCAAAGATCTAGTGGCAATAGACATTCTAAATTTTGTAGAAGAATGTATTTAAGAATTAAAACACTACTTATTGTTATCTTCTGGTTTTCTAAATTATCTATTTCTCAGATATTTAATTGTGAAGTTCAAGTTATTGCACCTACTCTTCAAAATAACCCTGCAAATGAAGAGATTTTTTCTTCTTTAAAAAATGCAATGATTGAATATATCAATTTTGGTTACAATTGGACCAATGACAAGTTTGAACAGCACGAACAAATTGATGTTTCTTTTTTATTGACACTTAATTCTAAGTCTGGAAATGATTTTTCGGGAAAACTACAAATTACATCACAAAGACCGGTTTTTAATTCTGATTATAAATCTCTTTTAATGAGTTATATTGATAAAAATGTCACGTTTAAATATATTAGAAATTCACCTATTCAATATTTTGAAGGACAACATGTAGATAATTTAGCAGATATCTTAGCTTATTATATTTATATGATTTTAGGGTACGATTACGATTCTTTTTCTTTGGAAGGTGGGACACCTTATTTCAATAAAGCAGATCAAATTCTAAGTATTTGTCAAAGTGCGTCAGAACCAGGATGGAAAGCCCCTGATGGCGATGGAAGCAACAATCGGTTTTGGTTAATACAAAATGCTTTACAACCTCAGTTCACCTCTCTTAGAAAGACTTTCTACAATTACCATATGAGTGGTTTAGATCAGTGTTATATCAACAGAGATACTTGTATTAAAGAAATAACCAGTTCTATAAATGATTTATTGGAGATTCATAAAAGTAGACCCTCTTCCTTAAATATGCAATTGTTTTTTAATGCTAAATATGAAGAATTAATTAAAATATATTTACCTACTTCACCCACTGAAAGAAATAAAATTTATAATCTGGTTTCTCAATTAGATCCATCAAGAATAAAAGCATATAATAAATTGAAGTAAATTTAGTCATGGATAAATTTAAAGGTACAGGTGTTGCTCTAGTAACTCCATTCAATGAAAATGGAAAAGTAGATTACAATGGTTTACAGAAACTTGTAGAGTTTCAGATTAATAATGGAACCAATTATCTAGTAGTTCAGGGCACCACTGGTGAGTCTGTTACTCTAACTAATGATGAAAAAATTGCAGTACTAGATTATATTATTGAAATTAATGCTGGTAAACTTCCCATTTTATTAGGAGTTGGTGGAAACAGTACATCTGACGTTTGTAATAAAATAAAATTTTTTTCAGGCCACAAGATAGATGGATTTCTCTCTGTTAGTCCATATTATAACAAACCATCACAACAAGGTATTTACGAGCATTTTAAATCCATATCTAATTCAACTAGTCTTCCAATTATAATTTACAATGTGCCAGGGAGAACAAGTTCTAATATAACTGCTGATACAACAGTTCAACTAGCAAAAGATTTTAAAAATATAATAGGAGTTAAAGAAGCATCTGGAAACTTAGAGCAAATAATGACTATTATTTTAAAAAAACCAGATAATTTTTTAGTGATTTCTGGAGATGATGCTTTAACTCTTGGACATATTTTAGTAGGAGGAGACGGAGTTATTTCGGTAATAGCTAACGCATTTCCTAAAAGATTTTCAACTATGGTAAATGCAGCTTTGAATGAAAATTTAGATATAGCAAAAGAAAAACATTACGAACTCCTTGAGATCATTCATTATTTATTTGTCGATGGAAATCCTGCAGGAATTAAATACTTATTAAAATTAATCAATATATGCTCTGATTATGTAAGGTTACCACTAGTTGGTGTTTCTGAAGAAACATCTAAAAAATTGTATTCTCTTACTGCGTCTATAGATGATACTTTGGTTTAATCTAAAGTAGTATTAAAGAAATAGCTAGTATTCCAAATCCTACTCCAATCCATTTAAAAATAGATACCTTTTCTTGAAATAAGATCACTGATAGAATAGTACACATTACTATAACACCAATATTTACTATTGGAAATACTTGATAAGAACTAAATAGTTCATTTTTTAAAGATTTTATAAAATAAAGTAGGGTTAAATAATTTGGGATTCCTAAAATAATTCCCCAAAAAATACTTTTTTTATCCATCTTTAGATTGGATGTTTTAATTTTTAAAATACAATATAATCCGCCCACAAACCCTGCAAAAAGAAAGGTCAATGTGAAAAAAAGATTCATATTTTGACTATTCAAAATATTTCTTTGTCCCCAATTTAGAAGACCATCTGCTAAGCCTTGACCAAGAAAAAGTAATAAAAGAATGATAATATTTTTTTGACTTAGTTTTTTATTTTTCTTGTCTTCTTTTGAGGAAAATACGATAGCTCCAAGTGCTATAAAAATTCCTAAAATTTTAAAGAAAGTAACTTCCTCATTAAATAAAATTATTCCAATTAATATTGGAATAATCATAGACATCTTATTGGATATCGTACTCAAAGTAATTCCTATTTTTTGCGCTGAATAGGCATATAAATTAAATGTTATTACAAATAGAGTTCCTATAATTAAAGCTATAATTACAAGATTTAAATTGGTATTAGTTTTAAGTTCAATAAAACTGTTTTCTAGTAAATAACTCGATAATGCTAGCGTACCTGCAATAAAATAGTTGAAGGTAATGGCTATAAGATTATTGACCCTTATTTTATCAAAATATTTAAACAACATAACCATCATGGAAAATGTGGTAATTGTTATGGCTAAATCAATCATTGAAGTATTTAAAAAGTGTATCCTGACCAATTTCATTCTTAGATATCCATTTTTTATTTAACACAGGAGATCTCAACCCATTTTTAAATAATTTATTTCCAACAATTACTCTTGCTTCGTCCCAGTAATTATTGTTTATAAAACTTGTTAATGTTTTGAATCCTCCTTCAATAAGTATGGAGGAAATTTCCATTTGGTATAAATAGTTTAATGTGCTAAGAATCATGTCTTCCTTCTTACATTTCAAGTATACTATATTATCTTTTTTTTCTTCTAAAATTAAATTTGCAATTATTGTTTTGGAGCTATTATCGAAAATATTAAAGTCAGAACCTAACTTAAGATCTGGATCTAAAATTACTCTTACAGGGTTTATTCCTTTGACTTTTCTTACAGTAAGTTTTGGATTGTCATTTTCTACAGTTGTTCTTCCAACCAAAATAGCATCCTCATTTGCTCTCCATTGGTGAACCAAGGTTTTGGAATTTTCACTACTAATCCAATTAATTCCCTTCTTTTTTCCTTCTCGAAAAATATCTATAAAACCATCATTGGTTTCTGCCCATTTAAGAATTATGTAAGGCCTGTTTTTTTGATGAAAAGTAAAAAATCGTTTATTTAATCCTAAACATTCTTTTTTAAGCAAACCAACTTTGACTTTTACATTATTATCTCGAAGATATTTTATTCCCAATCCATTTACTTTTTTTGAATTGTCTTTGCTGCCAATTACAACATTAGAAATCCCTACTTTAACAATTAATTGACAACAAGGAGGAGTTTTTCCAAAATGACAACATGGCTCAAGATTTACGTACAAAGTTGCTCCGACCAGGTCTTTCTTGTTTTTTACTAGATTAATGGCATTTACTTCTGCATGGTTTTCTCCATATTTTTGATGATATCCTTCTGCTATAATTCTATTTTTGTAGACAATTACACAACCTACCATAGGGTTTGGTGAAACAAATCCTGCTCCTTTTTTTGCCAATTCTAGGCATCTCGCCATGTATGTATTTTCTTCTTTCAAGATTATAAAAATATATATATTTATTACGGTAAATTCAAAGTTGCGTTAATTATTATTAGATGTTCTTGGATAAAACATATAATTTACTATTTTTGTCGCCCGTAAATACTTGATGGTCCAAGTAAATTAACCTCTCTTTGAATAGACCATTATCAGAGATACAAAAAAAACGCCATATGGCCGATGATAAAAAAGAACCAAAAGCTGTCCAAAAACCTGCAGCAACTACCAAAAAGACTACAGTAAAAAAAGCACCTGCTGCTAAAAAGACTACTGCGAAGAAGGAGATAGTTGCAAAGAAAGCACCTGCTGCTAAAAAGACTACTGCGAAGAAGGGGACAGCTACTAAAAAGAAGGTGCCAGCTTCTACAGAATCATTAAAAAAATCTTCATCAAAAGCTATTGAAGATGTTGTAGAAATCAAAACTGTTGCTCAAAAGGCAGAGAAAAAAGCAACAACTGTTTTTGATTGGGATGCTTTTGAGGCAGAGGAAACCGATTCTTACTCAGCTGATGAAAGAACTAGACTAAATGATATGTACGATGGTACTCTTACTCAAATTGAAGAGAAATCATTAATCCAAGGTTTGGTAATTGCAATAACAAATAAAGAAGTTGTAATTAATATCAACTACAAAAGTGAAGGTGTAGTCCCTAAAAATGAATTTAGATACAATCCGGATCTAGCCATTGGAGATACTGTTGATCTATATATTGAAAATATGGAAGATAAAACAGGTCAATTAGTAGTTTCTCATAAAACTGCAAGAACACATTTGGCGTGGATAAGAGTTAACGAAGTGTTAGAAAGTGGTGAAATTATTACTGGATACGTTAAATGTAGAACTAAAGGTGGATTAATTGTTGATGTCTTTGGCATTGAGGCATTTTTGCCTGGTTCACAAATTGATGTTAAGCCTATTAGAGATTACGATTTATTTGTTGGAAAAAACATGGAATTCAAAGTTGTTAAAATCAATAAAGAATTTAAAAATGTTGTTGTTTCTCACAAAGCACTTATTGAAGCCGAAATTGAAGAACAGAAAAAATTAATTATGTCTGGCCTTGAAAAAGGTCAAGTATTAGAAGGTATTGTTAAAAACATCACTTCCTACGGAGTATTTATTGATTTAGGTGGTGTGGATGGATTAATTCATATTACTGATCTTTCATGGGGAAGAGTCAATCATCCAGAAGAATTAGTTACTCTCGATGAGAAAATAAAAGTTGTTATTTTAGATTTTGATGATAATAAAAAACGAATAGCTTTAGGATTAAAACAATTATCTGAACATCCATGGGATTCTCTTAACAAAGATTTAAAAATTGGTGATAAGGTTAAAGGAAATGTTGTAGTAATTGCAGACTATGGAGCTTTTATAGAAATAGCTCCTGGTGTTGAAGGGTTGGTACATGTTTCAGAAATGAGCTGGAGTCAACACTTAAGAACTGCAAATGATTTTTTAAAAGTTAATGATAAAGTTGAGGCTGTAGTTTTAACACTTGATAAAGAAGAAAGAAAGATGTCTTTAGGAATTAAGCAATTAATTCCAGATCCATGGGAGAATATTGATAAAAAATATCCAATAGAATCTAAGCATACCTCAAAAGTTAGAAACTTTACAAATTTTGGTGTTTTTGTTGAACTAGAAGAAGGTATTGATGGTTTGGTTCATATTTCTGATCTTTCTTGGGATAAGAAATTTAAACATCCCTCTGAGTTCTGTAATGTAGGTGATGAACTGGACGTAGTTGTTTTAGAATTAGATGCTGAAAACAGAAGACTAAGCTTAGGACACAAACAACTTCAAGAAAACCCTTGGAATGTTTATGAAACAGTATTTACAATGAACTCTAGCCATGATGGAACAGTTATAAAACTTAAAGATAAAGCTGGAATCATATCTATGGAGTATGGTGTTGAGGCTTATTGCCCTGCGAAACATATGAAAAAAGAAGATGGTTCTTATGTCGCTGAAGAAGAAAAAACTAAATTTGTAGTTTTAGAGTTCAACAAAGAATCAAAGAAAATATTGGTTTCTCATACGAAAGTCTGGGGTGAGGTTGAGGCTAAAAAAGCAAAATCAAATGCTTCTAAAACTAGTCGAGCTGTAAGAACAATAAATGATTCTAGAGAAAAAACTACTTTAGGTGATCTTGAAGCTTTATCTTCACTAAAAAATAAGATGGATAAAGGAAAATAATTTTTTTTATAACTATATTTAAAACCGCTTCAAAAGCGGTTTTTTTTTGCTTACATTTAGGAGATTTTATTGATTTAAAAAATTAAAAATAATTTAGATAATGAGTGTATTAGTAGATAAAAATTCAAAAGTAATCGTTCAGGGTTTTACTGGCGGAGAAGGCACTTTTCATTCAGAGCAAATGCTTGACTATGGAACTAATGTAGTAGGAGGGGTTACTCCCGGAAAAGGTGGTCAAGAGCATTTAGGAAAACCAGTTTTTAACACTGTTCAGCACGCTGTTCAAAAAACAGGGGCCAACGTATCTATCATATTTGTTCCTCCTGCATTTGCCGCTGATGCAGTTATGGAGGCAGCTCAAGCCGGTATCAAGGTCGTTATTTGTATTACTGAAGGTATTCCAGTTTCAGATATGATTAAAGTAAAAGAATATTTAAGCGATAAAGATTGTAGAATGGTAGGCCCAAATTGTCCTGGTGTTATTTCAGCTGATGAAGCTAAAGTTGGAATTATGCCTGGATTCATATTTAAAAAAGGTAATGTAGGAATAGTTAGTAAATCTGGTACTCTAACCTATGAAGCTGTAGATCAAGTTACTAAAGTTGGATTAGGTCAAACTACTGCAATAGGAGTTGGTGGAGATCCAATTATTGGAACAACAATTAAAGACGCTGTTGAATTACTAATGAATGATGTTGAAACTCATGGAATTATCATGATAGGAGAAATTGGTGGGAATTTAGAGGCAGAAGCTGGAAAATGGATTAAGGAAAATGGAACAAAGCCAGTAGTTGCGTTTATTGCTGGTGATACTGCTCCTAAAGGAAGAACTATGGGACATGCTGGTGCTATTGTTGGTGGTGATAGTGATACAGCCTCTGCCAAAAAAGCTATTCTCAAAGAATGTGGTGTTCATGTAGTAGACTCACCAGCAGATTTAGGATCGAAAATGTTTGAATTACTATCAAAATAATCCATTAAATCTTAAAACAAAAAAAGCAACCATTTGGTTGCTTTTTTCGTAATTTAATTTGCTTAAAAAGATTTATTCAGAAGAATTAACAGGTCCTTGAGCTGGTTTCATAGGTGTAGCATTGGTTTTTGGAGCCTTTACCTCACCTTTGATTCTAATTATTGAAGTTCCACCAATTACATTACCATCTGCATCTTTTTTTGCTCTTGTAATATTGTCAGAATTTAATGCGTTAGATTGGATGGTTACAGATTTATTAATAACACCGACCCTTTTAGTATCGTATCTAACTTTTATTTCACCTGTTGCACCAGGGGCTATTTCTTCTCTAGGCCATTGAGGAACAGTACAGCCGCAAGACCCTTTTGCATTAGAAATTTTTAACGGTTTATTACCAGTGTTAGTAAAAACAAATATACATTCTCCATTAGCACTTTTTTCAATTTGACCGTAGTCGTGAGTTGACTTGTCAAAGGATATTTCAGCACCTTGAGTTAGTGCAATTCCTTGTTGAGCTACAAAAAGGTTTATTGTAAAAAACGTTGCTATTAAAAAGCTTAATTGTAAAATTGATTTTTTCATAGTGTTAATTTATCTTAATTAATTCAAATATGTTAAATGTTGTTTTATAAAAATAGTCAAAAACCAGACCAATTTATTTTTTATTATTATTTTTTTTAGAATTTTCTATTCTTTCTTTCTCTTTTTTACTTTCTTGTTCAAGAATATCTAAATATTGAATATCAATATTTTCAAGGTGTTCAAGCATTTTCCCAAGAGAAAGTGCATTTAATTTTTTTCCAATTATTTTCTTCTCACTATCCACAAGATATACTTGTGGAGTACTGAATATATCATAGGCTAACCTAAAATTTAAACTTTTCAAAGTAGTAACTCTTTTTTCATATATATAAGATTTCGCATTTTCATTAGCATCTGGAAAATCGGAAATATTTATCCATTGTAGTTTATTTTCTTTAACATACTTTATCCATTTTTTATTTTCAAGATTGGTTCCAATTGCAATAAATTCAATATCAATGTTTTTTTCTTTAAGCTCATTATAAAGTTCAATCATTTTAGGAATTTCTTTTTTACAATGTCCACAATCTGGGTCCCAAAAAATTAAAAGATTATATTTATTTGGAAGTTTGTAAAAGTCAATCCAATTAGATTCAGAAGTATCTGCTAATATAATTCTTGGTGCTTTTTTACCAATCAAAAGTGGCGCTGTTTTATCTGCTTTTTCACATAAGTCAATGAGTTTTGTAGAATCAATCCAATATGCTTTGGAATCATCCACTGGACAATAATATTCTTTTGCCATACAAACAAATACTGCATCCATTCCCATAATATTTGATGTTTCATATTTATAAGTTAAATGGTGAACGGTATATTTAAAAAGTTCACTTTTAGGATCCATTTTTTCTATTACTTTGTTCGCATAATTACATATTGTATCTGGGATTTGGGGAATCATTTTCTTGAAAAAAAAATCCAATTTCTTATGGTAAACAGGTGTATGGACAATTCTATTGTCTGTGACATCAATATTGTCCCAGTAATGATCTAGATAATAACGATACTTTAGAGAATCGTTTTCTTTTATTTCTTCTGGTATATCAGGGTCAATAGACATTGCAAGTACTTTTGTTGCAAGTAAGTTTTTATTGTTGATAATTTTATTTTTTTGGTAATTTTTAACTTCTAAGTCTAAGTCGCTTCTCTTTTTATCGTTCTTTTCACCTTGAAGAGACATTGCTTTACTTTTCATAGATCCTAAAAACATAATGTAGTCATAGAAAACTTTATTGTTCTCAGATTTTATAACTTTCATCTTTCCATTAAAATCATTGATGTCAGTTTCCATTATTACATCTTCATTTGACACAATAAATTCAAAGTATTTAGAATTTGGACAGACAACTGCGTAAATACCTCCAGTAAGCTTTTTTTTATCAAAAATAACTGTTTCATTTTTCGAATATGCAGTATCAGCATAATATAGTTTCTCACCAAAATATCTAGCTAAAAATACAGTAGTATCTTTTAATCCACTTATTTTAAAATTTAAATTTTGTTGACCAAATAAATTGGGAGCCAAAAAAATAAAAAGGATGATCAATGTTTTTTTCATTTTCTAAATATCTACCTAAAAATAATTATAATGTAAAACAGGTTACGAAATTTAACATTTTTTAAGCAAATATGTACATATATAAATTGCAAGAAAAAAAAGCGGAAAAATATTCCGCTTTAATGTGAATTATAAATAATTGTAAACAATAAACTATTACATAATAAATTCTTTAAATTAAACACTAATAAAATCGTTCATTACTATTTCATTTAATACAACTATATACGTTAATTATTTTAATAATGGGGGGTAACAAAAAATTTAGAATTCAAAACTATGCTAGTCTATTGAATAATTATTTTAATAGTTTCTTTTTGATTTTCTAAAAAATAAATTCCTTTTGCTAGGTATATTAAAACAGTATGATCAATTATTCCAGACCAAACTACTTTTCCTATTGAATTATATATAATAATGTTTTCATTATTTATTCTACTCTCAATATTTATGTAGCCATTTGAGGGATTTGGATAAACTGAAAAACTATTAGAAATCATTTTTTTTTGATTGGTTAAATCATTGGTAATAATATTTATATTATCCAAAGCTATTATATATCTATCGTTAGAGTAATGTCTAAAAGCTATATACAATGGGGTGTTTAATGGGATTCCTTCTAATTTTAACTGAAAATCTGTCCAAAGATTTGGAAGAGCAATCGTATCAAAAAATAACATACTATTTAAAATACTATCTTTTTCTAAATATTGAGAACAAAAAACCTGAAGAGCTTCTGGATAAGACCCGTCCAATGACTTGGCCTGAAAATTCAAATAATTACCATTATTTGTAAAGGTTAAAGCTGGAGTTATAATAAAATTATTTGCTTCAATAGTATCATTAAACCAAGAATTAGCAGCCATTATAGAATCGCCTATGTTTAAAGAGTCATAATCTTCTACAAGGTGAAAAGAACTACTTAGACTAGAAACCATTGGGTCATTGTAAGGAGCAGCCATATCTCCATCTATAAAACTCCATGAAGATAAATTCCCGTTATTAAAATTTTGATTTAATAACTCAGTTTGGGCTAAGGATGATCCAAAAGGAATTGAAAATAAAAATAAAAATATATTGCGCATTACTTCTTTTTTATCGGTAATAATGGCAAATGTAATTATTTCCTATCAACAATAGAACATGGACAATATGTCTAACCTATTAATTTATTAAAAACAGCTGGCATTACTTTTGATAAATAAAAGCTATGAAATTACTAGTCTCTCTTTTTTTCTCTTTCATTTTCTTTTTAGGTTTTTCTCAAAGCTATTCTTTAAAAGACTTTTATAAATCCGATACTGTTTTAGACAATAAGATAGATTCTATTTTTAATCTTTTAAATGATACTACTAGAGTTGGACAAATGATTGTTCCTGCCATTGGAAGATTAGGGAAATCTAGAGATCATGTTTTGGCGTTGGCAAAAAAAGGATGGATTGGAGGAATACTATTATTGAATGGTACTTTCGATGAATTTTCAAATGATGTACAAATCTACGACAGTACAATGATTGCAGAAGGACACCTACCTTTAATTTTCAGTGCAGACGCTGAACCTACATTAGTCAATAGAAAAATCATAGGATCTCAAAAAGTTCCTTATACAAATACTATTCACACCCTAGATAGTGTAGAAATTATTGCCAGTATTATTTCAGAAGATCTTAATAAAATTGGAATTAATCAGAACTACGCACCAGTTATTGACGCTTCCCCTAATAAGGTAGTTAGTAATAGAAGTTTTGGTTTAAATATGGATACGGTTATTTCTTTTTCCAATGAATTTATTAGTACTACTCAGAAACGAAACATTATTGCAACCGCAAAACATTTTCCTGGTCATGGTTATGTTAAAGGAGACACCCATAAAGAACTAATCTTTATTGACGGAGAAATGAAAGAGGTTGAAAATTATATACCTTTAATTGAAAGTGGTTTGATTTCAATAATGGTGGCCCATCTTGCTATAAAGAATAATAAAAAGTACAACACATTTGGTTTGCCTTCTACTTGTTCAAGAAATATTGTTACCGATCTTTTAAAAGACTCTTTAGAGTTTGAAGGGTTAATTGTTACAGATGCACTTAATATGGGTGGTGTAGTTAATTTAGAAAACAATGGATTAAAGGCTGCTCAGGCTGGCTGCGATCAGTTACTTATGCCAATGAATGAAGAAAAAGTTTTGTTAGATATTTTAGATCTTATTAAAAAAGATCAAGCTTTTAGAAATGAAATTTATGATTCGGTAAAGAAAATTATAAGACTAAAGATTTGCCTTAGGAAATTAATTTAATTGTAAGTCTTCTTATTCCACTGGTACTCACTAGGAT
This sequence comes from uncultured Flavobacteriales bacterium, assembly GCA_938075455.1. Lineage (GTDB taxonomy): Bacteria > Bacteroidota > Bacteroidia > Flavobacteriales_D > Parvicellaceae > MED-G20. Next base: position 20,208 of record CALJHN010000002.1, on the reverse strand, counting down.
AAACGTTTTGAGAAAAACAAATGAAAGTAGAAAGAGAACACAGCATAATAAAGGCATATAAAAACCATGCTATTCTATGGTAGCCAAAATAACCCATATCAACTTCAGCTCCATTCAAAATTAACCATGTTGGTGTGAATGCAGCAATTAAAAATGCGACGATTCCTACAGTTATAAACATAGATTCTATAGTTTTAAGCGGTAGAGCCATTATTTTTTTTATCCATCCTAAATCACCTCCCCATTGATGAACTAATAAATAGTTTTTATTTTTAAGAGGAATGAATAACAAAGGGTCTTTGTTACAGTCTTCTAAATCAAAAGCTTGGGATGGAGCTAAAATAAAGAAATGTTCTACAGATAAATTATTTGCTTTTTCAATTTCCTTTATTTTAAAAATAGCTTCTTTTGGTATTTCGTTTTTGAAGTACTTTGTAGGTAAAAATCTTAGACGATGTTGAATTGCTATTTTTTTAATGGCATCGATGTTGAATATATCCTCCTTAGAATTGGTAATAATTTCAGCAAAATAATTACTAGAACCAGATTTTGAAATGTTTTTTTCTATTTCAATTTCTTTAATAACATCGTTATCTAATAATTGATTTACAGAGTTTACAAAATCATTTTCAGAATTGCTTCTTACTTTAATTAGCTCTTTTTTAAGGTCAATACTATCAAACATATTTACATTTTTCACTAAAATATATACAAATTTTAGGGTTTGCTATTTTGTTTAATTGTTTCAAAGAAATTATTGTAATTTATTTTTCTTCATTAAGTTTTTTTGATATTTGCTCTGAACAATGTCCACAAATGCTAGAATAGATATTATAAAATAAAATGTCGCTTTGTTCATAGCATGTATTGAATTACCCAATATTTTAAGATCAGCTTTCTCTCCTCCTTCGGTCAATAGCATTACCCCAACAACAAATAAAATAAAAAGTCCTAAAACCTCATATTTTCTATTCTTTTGTAAAAATTCAGATACTTTATTTGCAGCTAATATCATTAAAATACCTCCAACAACAATTGATATTGCCATTATTACAAAATTATCTGTTAGTGCCATTGCACTAAGAATTGAATCAAAAGAGAAGACAAGATTCATTAAAACAATCATAAAAATTACTCTTTTGCTAGAAGCTTTGGTCTCTTGCTCTTGACGCTCATTAAAAATAATCATGTGCCAAATTTCTTTGATAGACGTGTAAAGTATAAACCCCCCACCAAATAAAATAATAAGGCTATGTAAATTCATTTCAAATGAAATAAGTACAGACTCACTATTTAAAAATGGGTTTTTAAACTTTTCAACCAAATTAACTAGTATAAATAGTAAAGCGAGTCTCAGTATTATTGCTATTGCAATACCAATTTTCCTAACAAATTCTTGTTTTTCAATAGGGGCTTTTTTAGATTCTAATGCAATGTATAAGAGATTGTCAAATCCTAAAACCAACTGCAATGCAATTAGCATAACTAGAGTGCCAATAATTTCAATTATTTCCATATTATCAAAGAAAGTGAAAATCTAATAACTCAATATGGCTAATAAAGATTTTTTATAATAAATCTAAATATTGATTCATTTAAATTATTTTGTTCAATTATAGCAATATATAAATTGAATTATATTGTTAATAAACAATTCTAACCATTTAAGTTGGATAAATATTTGGAACCGTTCACAATTATTCTAGCAAATAAGGAATGTTGAATACCCCATGGGTCTAGATTCTCAGAAAAATTGGTTTGAGAGTATTGAATATGGTATCCAAAATCAAAGCAAGCATCTTTATTTACGAAATAATTTACTATTAAACCACTTCCAAACCCAAGACCAATTCTACCTTGATTTTGACTAGGGTTAGTAGATGTTTGAAAATTATGAATTATTGAATAAGGCTGATTATTTATTGTTACAAAATTGCCATCTATTTCAACCTTTAAAAACTGAACAAAAATTGGATAAAGTATAGTTATTTTTGATTCTTCATAAATTTTTTTCTGATAACCTAAATTAATTATATTTCTTTTTTCTTTTCCTGTTATACTAATTGGAACATATTGAGGTTCAGTTGACATTGTGGAATTTTGATTTTGAACTTCAAAGGTTATAAAATCTTGTACTCTAATATTTGAAAAATTTATATCTACAAAAAGTCTAGAATTTTTATTGACCAAACCTAAATGAAATCCAATTTCAGGAGAAGCATTATATTTTATATTATTTTCTAATCTTTCCATCTCACCATTACTGATAGAATAAACTTGAGAATTAAATGTATTTTGAAAATATTGATCTATACGTGGTTTATTATTAGGTTGGTTTAATATTGTATTTATACCATAGTTGTTGTAAAACCCATTATATTGAATTGAAGTATTTCGATTTGCAAAATATACTCCACCATTTATCCCAATTACAAAATCATTGTTTTGCGAAAAAATAATAACAGGGACGAAAAGAAATAAAATTAAATATTTCATTATTAATAATTTATTAAATAATCAATTTTTTCAATTAAATTTTTATTGGCTAAAAACTGATCTTCTAAGTCACTTGCAAAAGGGACAGGTGTGTCCATACTTGCACATCTTATTACAGGTGCATCTAAAGATTCAAAACAATATTCATTAATTAAAGAAGAAATTTCTCCTCCAATCCCACCTGTTAAACAATCTTCGTGTAGAACTAGAACTTTGTTGGTTTTTTTTACACTTTCAAATATAGAATCTTTATCAATTGGTAAAAGTGTTCTTAAATCTAATATATCAGCTAAAATATTTTTTTCTTTAATTACTTTTTTAGCCCAATGAACCCCCATTCCATAAGTAATAATACTTAACTCGTTGCCTTCTTCAACTAGTTTTGCTTTTCCAATAGGAGTTAAATAATAGTTTTCAGGAACCATTCCAATTAGACTTCTATACAATGCTTTGTGTTCAAAAATCATTACTGGATTTGGATCTTCAATTGCAGCCAGCATTAATCCTTTTGCATCTTCTGGATTAGATGGATACAATACTTTTAGACCAGGTGTATGAGAAAACCAAGCTTCATTACTTTGTGAATGAAATGGTCCAGCTCCAACTCCAGCACCAGTAGGCATTCTAATTACCACATCTGCATTTTGCCCCCATCTGTAATGTAACTTAGCCAAATTATTTACAATTTGATTAAACCCAACAGTTACAAAATCTGCAAATTGCATTTCCATTATTGCTTTTTTGTTTTTGAGTGAAAGTCCTAAGGCCGCACCAACAATTGCAGATTCGCAAAGAGGAGTATTTCTAACTCTATCTTTGCCAAATTTTTCTAGAAAACCCTCTGTCATTTTAAAAACACCACCATATTCAGCAATATCTTGTCCCATAATTATAGAATTTTCAAATTTCTCCATTCCTTGAAAAAGTCCTTGAGAAAGAGCATCAATAAACCTAATTTCTTTAAGATTTTCTTTAGAATATGTTTTGTTATTTGAGTGTTTTTTATAAATATCTTCCAATTCAGAATTTATATCCGCCTTTAATTTAGGGGTGTCAAAAGCTTTTAACCAAGCAAGATTAATTTCTTCTTTTATATTTTTTTTAATCTCTTTAATTTCATTATTACTAAGAATATTATTTCTTAATATTTCAGTTTCAAGTTTTAAAATAGGGTCTTTGGTTTTCCATTTATCTTGAAGTCCATCTGGATAGTATTTTGTCCCAGATGCTTCCTCGTGTCCTCTCATTCTAAAGGTTAGTGCTTCTACCAAAAATGGTTCAGTTTTTTTTGACTGCGACAATTTAACTTTTTTTATACAGTCGTAAACTTCAAGAATATTATTACCATCCACTTGCTTAGCTTTCATTCCGTATCCAACTCCTTTATCTATAAATTGCTTGCAATTAAACTGTTCCTTTGAAGGAGTTGAAAGTCCCCATTGGTTATTTTCAATTACAAATATTACTGGCAATTGCCATACCGAAGCAACATTTAAAGCTTCATGAAAATCTCCTTCGCTTGCACCTCCGTCACCGCTAAATACTAAAACAGATTTATTTGTTTTCTCTATTTTTTCAGCCAATGCTATACCGCAAGCAATTCCTAGTTGAGGTCCCAAATGTGATATCATTCCAACTACTTTATGTTTCATAGTTCCAAAGTGAAATGATCTATCTCTTCCTTTAGTAAAACCCTCTTTTTTACCTTGAAATTGACAAAAGAGTTGGTATAAATCAACTTCTCTTGTCGTAAATACACCTAAATTTCTATGCATTGGCAAAATAAATTCATCTTTATCCATTGCTAATGTAGATCCTACAGAAATTGCTTCTTGCCCTATTCCAGAAAACCATTTCGAAATCTTTCCTTGCCTTAAAAGAATCAACATTTTTTCTTCAATTAACCTAGGAAGAAATAGTGATTTTAAGGCATTTATAATTTCAGGTTTTTTCATATAAAATAAAAGTAGTCTTTAATTAAATAATAGAGTTAAAATTTATTAATATTTACACTAATATAGAAAATACAAAACTAATTGTCTTTTTTAAATGTCATGTTAAACACTCTCCATCTTAATATTATTTTGGATAACATATCGTAGTTTATAATGCGAAAAATTTGGAATTAATTTTAATTAATTAGTTTTGTCTGAGAAATATTAGAATTGATGAAAAACCATTTGTTAAAATTTTTATTTTCTTTTTTTATAATTTTAAATTTTTCGACATGTATATATGGTACCCATATTATTGGTGGCGACTTTAAAGTAACAATGACTAATAACGGAGTTAGTTCCAGTGTCTATGACATTCAACTTAGACTTTATCGTGACGATGTAAATGGAATTGTAAATATGCCAGCTTCTGTAACTATTGGAATTTATCAATTAGGGACAAATAACCTACAGACTTTAAAAACTCTTTATTTAAATGGAGGTTCTGCCTCATTAGTTCCACTAGGTGATCCATGCTACACGCCAAACCCGTCTGTTGTAAGGATTGAAGAGGGAGTTTATAGTGGATTGGGTTCTGTTAGTTTGCCCAATTTCTCCATGGGTTATTATCTGCATTATGAAACATGTTGTAGAAATGGTTTAGTTGATAATTTAGATAATCCTACTAGTGATGGTATTTCAATTTTAGCAATTATTCCAGACCCATCAATTGGTCAAAATTCGACTCCTGATTTTGGAAATTACCCAAATGATGCGTATTTCTGTATTAATAATATTAAATATTTTACTTGGCCAGTTACAGACCCAGACGGTGACTCCTTGGTTTATTCTCTTGTACCTTCGTTAAATGATGGAACTAATCCAAACAATGGTGATTCTGCACCTGGATCTGGAGCTTATCCATTTTATCCTTACTGTAATTTTGCTCCCGGATATAACCAATTTAATGTAATTGGTGGAAGTCCTCAAATGTCTATTAATCCAGTAACTGGAGAAATCGCAGCATCTCCATCTATTATTGGATATTTCCAATTTTCAGTGCGAGTTGAGGAGTATAGAAATGGTGTGAAAATTGGAGAAGTTAGAAGAGATGCTCAATATGCTTCTTTGCCGTGTGTTTTGGCAAACCCACCTGTAATTTCTTTAAATAATAATGTTGCCAGTTCATCTTTAGATACTTTTTCTGTAGATGTTTATGTAAACGATAGTATTTGTTTTGATTTAGAAGTTGGTGTAAATGATCCATCAGATTCTGTTTATTTTCAATTGAGTTCTTCAAATTTTGATTTACTGAATTCCTATGTTCCACCAAGTAATTATATTTCAGGTGGAACAAATCTAGCTTATTATGACTGGGAAAATAATGTAGGAGATACTGTTTTTTTCAATCAATTCAACTTAAATAGTGCAGGCTATGTTGGAAATACTGGTGCTCTTTATATGCGTTATTGTTGGGAAGCACCTTGCGAAGGAATTGATTCTACTTTTAATGTTACAATGGATTCCTATTCTATTGATTGTAGTGGTTTTAATCCAGTGCAAAAGGAATTAAGTATATATGTTCAAAAAATTCCTGCACCAACTTTATTAAATATTCCTTCTACCATAAATGTAACTTTAGATGATACTATTTGTATAGATTTATTTGCGCAAGATACCTTGAATTCTGACGACACATTATCCATAGAGCCATACTCCGGAAATTTTAGTTTTGACTCTACATTTGTTCCTCCACAATACAATAACTCTACTGGACAATATTATTACGATAATTTTAACGATAGTATTGGCAATACAATTTCAATGTCAGGATATTCTCATCTTGGAAATGTCTCTTCTGCAATACAAAATGTAGCATTAAGGTTTTGTTGGGTGACAGATTGTAAATATGTATACCAAAAGGAATTTGATTTAAATTACAGAGCATTTTCTACAGTATGTGGGTCAGACACTATTATGGCTTCATCAAATGTTACAATTGACCCTCCAATAGGAGAGGTGAAAGATATTCCTAATATTTTTACTCCTAATGGGGACGGGACAAATGATATTTACAAATTAGCTGGAAAAAATGATCCTTGTTTTGATGTAATGCAAATAAACATATACAATAGGTGGGGACAGCTAGTTTTTAAGTCTTTTGATTCTAATTTTGAGTGGGATGGTAATACAGAAAGTGGAAAGGTTTGTAAACCTGGCGCTTATTTAGTTATTATGGATGGAACTTTTGGAAGTACTTATAATTCAGACGGAGTAAGGACATCAAATCTAGTAAGAGACGAATTTTGGATTCATTTACTCAGATAATCCTTTATACACTCTTCGTATAATTTTTCATATTTAGGTAATATAAGTTCAATGTCAAATTTCATTGCTTGCCTATAAGCATTGGATTTAAAACTCTTCAAAAGAGGTTCATTAGACAATAGTTTTAATGCATTTTTTGTCATTTGATAAGTGTCTCTAACAGAGTTTAACAATCCACTTTCACCATGTAATACAATTTCAGGAATTCCACCAGATTCACTAGCAATTACTGGGACACCGCAAGCCATAGCTTCAAGAGCTGATAAACCAAAACTTTCTTTGGAGGATGGTAACATAAATAGATCCGAAATATTTAGAACTTCTTTGGTGGACTTTAGACTTCCCAAAAAGAAAATATTTTTATTGAATTTAGAATTTCTAGATAATTGTTCTAGTCTTGCTCTTTCAGGCCCATCTCCAACTAAAAGTAATTTCGCGTCAATTTCTTTAGATATTCCTTCAAATGCAATTATTACGTCTTCAATTCTTTTAACTTTTCTAAAATTGGATACATGACAAATTATTTTCTCATTGTTAGGAGCATATCTTTTTTTATAATAATCATTGTTATCCAATTTATAATCTTTAGGACAAATAAAATTGGGTATAACTTCAATATTATTTTTAATGTCAAATAATTCAAAAGTTTCTTTTTTAAGATTTTCAGACACAGCAGTTACAGCATTTGATTTATTTATGGAAAAATTAATAACTGGCTCAAAAGAAGGATCTTTACCAACTAAAGTTATATCTGTTCCATGAAGAGTAGTAACAAATGGGACTTCAAATCCTTGATCTTTTAATATTTGTTGTGCCATATATGCTGCTGAAGCATGAGGAATTGCATAATGTACATGAAGAAGATCTAATCTTTCAAATTTAACAACATCTACCAGTTTGCTAGTTAGCACTTGTTCATAGGGTGTGAATTTGAATAAAGGATAATCTGAGGTTCTTACTTCATGATAAAATATATTTTTTCTTAACTCTCCTAATCTAACAGGTTCGCTATAGGTAATAAAATGAATTTCATGCCCTTTTTTAGACAATGCTTTACCTAGTTCTGTTGCAACAATTCCACTTCCTCCAAAAGTAGGATACAATACAATGCCAATTTTCATCTGTTTTGTTTTATGTCAAATATAGGTTAATTGCTTTATTAGTAGATTTTGAATTACTTATATTAGCTATAAATTGATGAAATAACTCGATCTATGAATAATTTAGAAAAAGATGTGTCCTTTAATAAAAACGAAGACCAAATAAAATTGATGATTTCCAACTTAAATCTTAAGCTGGATAAAATTTATTTAGGTGGTGGGAAAGAGAAAATTAACAAACAAAAATTAAAAGGTAAACTGGGAGCTAGAGAACGTGTAGAATTATTACTAGATAAAGATTCGCCAAATATTGAAATTGGAGCATTAGCTGGATACAAAATGTACCAAGAGCATGGTGGTTGTCCAGCTGGTGGAGTAATTGTGGTAATGGGTTATGTCCATCAAAAATTATGTATAGTAGTTGCAAATGACCCTACTGTTAAAGCTGGTGCATGGTTTCCAATTACTGGAAAGAAAAATTTAAGAGCTCAAGAAATTGCAATGGAAAATAGAATTCCAATAATCTATTTAGTGGATAGTGCAGGAGTATATTTACCTCTTCAAGACGAAATTTTTCCTGATAAAGAACATTTTGGTAGAATTTTCAGAAACAATGCAAAGATGAGTGCTATGGGAATTACTCAAATTGCTGCTATTATGGGAAGCTGTGTTGCTGGTGGAGCTTACCTGCCAATTATGAGTGATGAATCATTAATAGTAGACAAAACAGGTTCTATATTTTTAGCAGGTTCCTATTTGGTTAAAGCAGCAGTTGGAGAAATAATTGATAACGAAACTCTTGGAGGTGCAACTACTCATTCTGAAATTAGTGGAGTGGTGGATTACAAATCACCTGATGACAAAACGTGCTTAAAAACTATTCGCGATTTATTAGATAAGATTTCATACAAACAAACATTGAATCTAAATAGATCTAATTCACAAAAACCTAAGTTAAAAATGGAAGATTTTTATGGAACTTTTCCTTTTTTAAGATCATCTAATTACGATGTTAAAAACATACTTAATTTTTTTATTGATAATGGTGATTTCACAGAGTATAAATCAAATTATGGAAAAACTATAGTTTGTGGTTATGCAAGAATTAATGGATGGTCTGTTGGAATTGTAGCAAACCAAAGAAAAGTTGTTAAAACTGGTAAATCAGAGATGCAGTTAGGTGGAGTCATTTATAGTGACAGTGCTAGCAAAGCATCTAGATTTATTATGAATTGTAACCAAAAGAAAATTCCGTTAGTTTTTTTCCAGGACGTTAGTGGATTTATGGTTGGAAGTAGATCTGAGCACGGAGGAATTATAAAAGATGGAGCAAAAATGGTAAATGCAATGGCAAATTCTGTAGTTCCAAAGTTTACAATTATTATGGGCAACTCATATGGAGCTGGAAATTATGCTATGTGTGGAAAAGCATATGACCCAAGATTGATCGTTGGTTGGCCAACCGCTGAAATTGCAGTTATGGGTGGGGAACAAGCGGCAAAAGTATTACTTCAAATAGAATTATCTTCACTCAAATCAAAAGGCGAAAAAATATCCAAAGAAAAAGAGAAAGAATTATTTAATGCAATCAAGAATAAGTATGATTCTCAAATCAAACCCTACTATGCTGCATCTAGACTTTGGCTGGATGCTATAATTGACCCAAAAGATACTAGGAAATGGATATCCATAGGAATAGAGGCAGCAAATAATAATCCAATAATAGAAAATTATAAAACAGGAGTTCTCCAGACTTGAATATAGTAAATTACTCTAGTAATCTTCTTAATATTTTACCAACATTAGATTTTGGCAATTCGTCTCTAAAACTTATACTTTTAGGAACTTTGTAATTGGTTAATTTTGTTCTGCAAAATTCTATTAACTCTTCTTCTGTTAGTGAAGGATCTTTTTTAACTATAAATGCTCTAACAAATTCGGTTCCATCTTTGTTTTTTTCACCTCTAACTCCAACTTCAAGGACTTTAGGGTTTTCAGAAATTGCTTTTTCAACATCGTTTGGATATACGTTGAATCCTGAAATAAGAATCATTTCTTTTTTTCTATCGACAATTTTAAAGAAACCTTCTTCATCCATAGTCCCTACGTCTCCAGTTAGAAAATATTCTCCATGCATACATCTTGCAGTTTCTTCTGGCTTATTCCAATAACCCTTCATAACTTGAGGTCCTTTAATTGCTATTTCGCCTGGTTCTCCCACTTTAACTTCTTTAAAATCGTCATCTAAAATTTTAACATCTGTGTTTGGAAGTGGTAGTCCTATAGACCCAGTTTTATGTTTGCCATTCCATGGGTTAATTGTTGCAGCTGGACTTGTTTCAGATAATCCATAAGCTTCTAATAGTGCTGTTCCAGTTAGTTTTTCCCACTGTTCTGCAACTATATCTTGCACAGCCATACCTCCTCCAAGAGCTAGTTTGAGTTTATCAAAATTTAAATTTTTAAAAACATCTTGATTCATTAACCCTATAAATAGTGTGTTAACACCAGTAATAACAGTGAATGGGTTCTTTTTTAAATCAGCACAAAACTTAGGCATATCTCTAGGATTGGTTATTAGGATATTTTTTGACCCGTACCTAAAAAAAGTAAGACAATTAGCTGTCAGAGCGAAAATATGGTATAGTGGAAGTGCAGTAATTACAACTTCCTCTCCATGATCAACATTTTCTCCAATCCATGCTTCTACTTGGGAGACATTTGCACAAATATTTCTATGAGTTAACTCTGCACCTTTGGATAGACCAGTAGTACCACCAGTATATTGCAAGAAAGCTGTATCCGTATTTTTAATTTCAACATTTTTACCTTTTTTACCACTGTTGTCTTTAAGAATTTTTTTAAGATTTAGACTTCCTGGAATTGAAAAAGCAGGAACCATTTTTTTAACATTTCTAATTACAAAATTTGTTAGTCCTCCCTTAAATCCACCCAATAAATCACCTATTGTAGTAATTATTACTGTTTCTATATCTGTTTTTGAAATAATTTTCTCCAAATTATGTGCAAAATTCTCAACAATAATTACTGCTTTTGCTCCAGAATCCTTATACTGGTGTAGCATTTCATCAGCAGTATATAGAGGATTGGTATTAACAATAACTAATCCAGCCTTTAAACACGCAAAAATTGCGACTGGATACTGTAATAAATTGGGCATTTGTAAGACTATCTTGTCTCCTTTTTTTAGTCTTGTATTGTTTTGAAAGTAATGTATTAAAGCATTAACGTGATTGTCAAGCTCGTGATAAGTCAGCTCAACATCCATATTTTTATAAGCAATTTTGTTTCCAAAATTTCTTATAGATTGATCATATATTTCTACTATATTTTCATAATTTATTTCTGTAGACTGAGAAACAAAATCTGGATAACTTTTAAGCCATGGAAATTTGCCCATTTTAATATAATTTTAAATTAATAATTTATAGATTTTAATAAAAATGTACTTTATACACTTTTTATAAATATAGTAGTTATCAGTTTATTTTCAAATTTTTATTTTTATAAAAAAACTTTTTTTAAGTGTATTTTCTTCTAATGTTGTTATTTTTATAATGTTTTTTTAAACCTAATCTCTTTTTTGGAGTAAAGTATATATGTTAATTTTTATTTCAATAAAAAATAATTTTCTAAAATTTCATTTATTTTATGTCTTATGCTTAATGACATGCAGCGTAAGTCTATTTGCTCAAGATCCTATATTTACTCAGTTTTATTCAAATCCCGTATATTTAAATCCTGCTTTTTCGGGTACCCACCACTGTCCAAGAATAGTTTCTAATTATCGAAATCAGTGGCCAAATTTTTCTGGAGACTTTATTACAACCTCTATTACTTATGATCAATATGTAGGTCCTTTGAAAGGTGGATTTGGTATAATTCTTATGAGTGATCAGATTGCTAAAACCTTAAATTCTAACGAAGCAAGTTTTTCTTACTCTTACCACCAACATATAACAAGAAAATTTACCCTAAATTTTGCTCTTCAAGGAACTTACATCCAAAAATCAGTAAATCGGTCTAATTTAACTTTTGGAGATATGATACACCCTAGAAGAGGATTTGTTTTCTCTACTGCTGATGTTATAACTGCTATCCCTGTTAATTTATTTGATTTTTCAGCAGGTATTTTGGGATATTCTGATAGATTTTATGTTGGATTTGCTACACACCATTTATCTGAACCAAAAATTTCTCTAATGGCAGGTTCTTCTTCAGAATCATTTCTTAAAAGAAGATACACTGCTCATATGGGTACTGAAATTACTTTGGGTTCTAAGTCTGTTTACTCAGAAGAAAATAAGACACTTTCACCAAGTGTTTTATTTGTTAAGCAAGGTGACTATCAGCAATTGAATGTTGGGTTGTACTATAAAAAAGGAAATTATGTTATTGGTGCTTGGTATAGGAACATTGATTCTTTTATAATAACCTTGGGAATAGACACTAAAATATTACGAATGGGATACAGTTATGATTTGACTACTTCTCAACTTGGCGCTTATTCAGGAGGTTCTCATGAAATATCTTTAGCTTTAAAATTATATTGCACTCCTAAGAAAAAGAAGTTTAGAACAATGTCTTGTCCAGCATTTTAATCCATCTTTCCATCTTTTATGGTTATTTTTTTATCTGCTAAATCTGCTAACTTGTTATTGTGAGTAACGATTATGAATGTCTGTTGATTTACTTCTCTAAGTTTAAAGAAAAGTTCATGTAAACTTTCTGCAGTTTTTGAATCTAAATTCCCACTAGGTTCATCTGCTAAAACTACCTGCGGGTTATTCATTAGAGCTCTAGCTACGCTAATTCTTTGTTGTTCACCTCCAGAAAGTTCAGAAGGTTTGTGGTTAAATCTATCACTTAAACCCATTAGATCTATTAAGTATTTTGCTCTTTCATTTGCAGATTTTTTGGTTGATTTTGCAATGTAAGCAGGTATACAAACATTTTCTAGAGCAGTAAATTCAGGTAGTAAATGATGGGATTGAAAAACAAATCCTATGTTTTTATTTCTAAAAGCTGCAAGATCGTTTTCATTTAACTGAAATACGTCTTTGTTGTTAAATAAAACTCTTCCACTTGTTGGTTTTTCAAGGGTTCCAAGAATTTGGAGAAGGGTTGTTTTTCCTGCCCCGCTTTTACCAACAACAGAAACAATTTCACCTTCATTAATGGAAATGTCAATTCCATTAAGAATATTTATTTCATTTATACTTTTATGAATCTTTATTCCCTTTATCATGCTATAAAAGTAATGAGATTAAATTTATATTTAAATAATATCATATTTCATTGTAAAATTTTTATTTTTAGAATCCAATCATTACAACAAATTTTTACATTTACTAAAAATAATTACAGTCTTATGAATTTACATGAATATCAGGGTAAAAATATTTTAAAAAGTTTTGGAGTTTCTATTCAAGAAGGTAAAGTTGTTCAAAGCGTAAGTGAAGCAAAGGATGCTGCTAAAGAATTAACTAGTGAAACTGGTACTGAATGGTTTGTTGTGAAAGCTCAAATTCATGCAGGTGGAAGAGGTAAGGGTAAGGTGATAGAAACGGGAAGAAATGGAGTAGTTATTGCTAAAGGTTTGGATGAACTTGAAGACAAAGTAAATGGTATTTTAGGCGGTCATTTGGTTACTGCTCAAACATCTGATAAAGGAAAAAAAGTTAACAAGGTTCTTATTGCTGAGGATGCATATGCTCCAGATTTTGACAAAACTTCAGAATTTTATATGTCTGTTTTATTAAATAGGGAAACTGGTAGAAATATAATTATGTATTCTACAGAAGGTGGAATGAATATTGAAGAAGTAGCTGAAAAAACACCTCATTTAATTTTCAAAGAGGAAATTGATCCTAAAGTAGGAATTACTAGTTTTCAATGTAGAAAAATTGCTTTTAATCTTGGTTTAAGTGGTAAATCTCTAAAACAAATGGTGAAATTTGTCCATTCTTTGTATTCTGCTTATTTAGGCTGTGATGCTTCTTTATTTGAAATTAATCCAGTTCTTAGAACCTGTGATGATAGAATACTAGCTGTTGATGCTAAAGTTAGTTTAGATGACAACTCTTTATTTAGACATAAAGATTATGCTCAGTTAAGAGACTTATCAGAAGAAGATCCAACAGATGTTGAGGCTGATAAAGCAGGATTAAATTTTGTGAATTTAGATGGGAATATTGGCTGTATGGTTAACGGTGCTGGTTTAGCAATGGCTACTATGGATATTATAAAACAAAGTGGAGGAGAACCTGCTAATTTCTTAGACGTAGGTGGAACTGCAGATGCTGATAGAGTAGAAAAAGCATTTAACATTATTCTTAAGGATACTAAGGTTAAAGGAATATTGGTGAATATATTTGGAGGTATTGTTAGATGTGATAGAGTAGCGAATGGGGTAGTGCAGGCTTACAAAAGCATTGGTAATATTCCTGTTCCTATAATTGTTAGACTTCAAGGTACAAATGCTCTAGAAGCTAAAGAAATAATTGATAATTCTGGATTAAATGTACATTCTGCAATAACTCTTAAAGAAGCTGCTGAAAAGGTAAAAAATTTAGTAGGCTAGTATTCGTATATTGTAAGACCACTCCTTAATTTTGGTTCTATCCAGGTACTTTTAGGGGGCATATTCTCTCCAATGTCTGCTATTGATGTTATTTCTTCAATCTTATGTGGGAATAGTTCAATTCCTATACTTTTATTGTTTTGATCTACTCTTTTTGATAGTATATCGATTGGTTGATTTCCTTTGATATATTCAATATTGGAGTTAGAACTTAAGTTTTCAATATTTAACATTCTTTTTAATATTAAATCAGATACGATTTGACTGTTTAATCTACTTTTCATGTCATTTTTAAGCGCTTCAGGTTTTACTTTAAGTAAATACCATTCACTTTTTATGTAGAGGCAAACCTCACTTTTATTAAAAGGTGATTGGTGGTTTTTTAATTTTTTAATTTCAAAATAACTTTTCAAATTATTAATAAATTCATTTTTACTAAGCGTTCCAATGTCTTTTACTATTCTATTGAATTCAAATATTTTTAAATCATTTTGATTTATAAAAAGAGAAAGAAAATAATTTCCATTTTCTAGCCCCGGATTTGATTTTTGAAATAATGATGAAGAAGCTATTCTATGATGCCCATCTGCAATATAAATATTATTAAGTTTTTCAAATTCGTTGATAATTTCGTTTATTTCTTTTTTTCCATCTATTAACCATAGTTCATGACTTTTTTTATCTGTTGTTGTAAATTCATACTCGGGTCTTTTGGAAGTCTCAGATTGAACGATTTCATTGATTTTATTTGATGGCTGGTAAGCCAGAAGAACTGGTTCTGCATGAAAATTACAAGTGTCAAGATATTTTTTGAATACTCTTTTTCTTTTGTCAATAATATTTTCGTGTTTTTTAATTTTATTTTCTTGGTAATCTTTTACAGAAGCGCCTCCAATTATACCTGTAAAAACACCATAGTTGGTAGTTTGCCTGTATAAATAAAAAATAGATTTTTCTTCTTTGATTAAAAACTTATTTTTTTTGAATTCTTGATACCTATTTTTGATAAGTTTAAACCTTTCAGTGCTATTAGGTTTGGATCTATTACTTTGGTTAAATTCTGGATTTATTACATGCAAAAATGAATATGGATTACTTTCTAATTTTGACTTAAGTTGTGTTTTTTTATAGGTGTAAAATGGTCTTGAGCAAATTAGATGAGCTTTGTTTCTAACAGGTCTAACAGCTTTAAAAGGTTTGATTTTAGCCAAATTATTTTTTGTAAAAGGTAATAATTTTTTGTGCCAATTCTTCTCCTATTCTGTCTTGAGCTTCTAAAGTAGCTGCTCCTATGTGTGGAGTTAACGAAATTTTTTCATTATTTAAAAGTTCTTTGGAAGGTTTTGGTTCTCCAACAAAAACATCTAGAGCCGCGAAACTAACTTTATTGGATTGTAATGCATTAATTAATGCTTGTTCATCAATTACACCACCTCTAGCTGCATTAACTATTCTTACTCCATCTTTCATTTTTTCAAATTCCTTACTTCCAATAATTGCATTTCCATCTTTTGGCATAGGAACATGTAGAGAAATAAAATCTGAATTGTTTAATAGCTCTTCCATAGATGTAGTATCTATGGTAACTTCTATTTTTTGCTTAGCAATATCCATTTCAATGGATGCTTTTTCCATAAATGGATCGTAAGCCAAAATATTCATTCCAGCACCTAAAGCATACTTAGCTGTATTCTGGCCAATTCTTCCAAAGCCAATAATACCTAATGTCTTACCTCTTAACTCAATCCCTTTAGCATATTTCTTTTTTAAAACTTTAAAATCATTTTCTCCATTTTCTGGCATGTTTCTGTTAGACTCAAATACGGATCTTGAAATACTAAATAGGTGAGCCATCACCAATTCTGCAACTGACTGAGAAGAAGCTGCCGGTGTATTTATTACTAGCAAACCTTTCTCTTTTGCATATTCAACATTTATATTGTCCATTCCAACACCACCTCTTCCAATTATTTTAATTGAGGGGCAATTGTCAATAATGTCATTCCTAATTTCTGTGGCACTTCTAACTAAGATTACTTCAATTTTGTTTTCATTTATGTAATTCACTAAATCGGATTGATTTACGTGATTTGATTCTACATTAAAACCTGCATTTTCTAATTGATCAATTCCAGATTTTGAAATACCATCGTTTGCTAAAATCTTCATAACTACCCTTTTTTATTTTCTAATTCTTTCATTATATCTACCAAAATGCTTACACTTTCGAAAGGCATTGCATTGTACATAGATGCTCTAAAGCCACCTACAGACCTGTGGCCTTTAAGACCATTGATGTTGGCTTCCACTAACATTTTGTTAAATGTTTCATTTAATGCTTCATTGGTAAGTGTGAAAGTGACATTCATCGAGCTTCTATCTTCTTTATTAGCTGTACCAAGAAATAAAGAGCTATTATCTATTTGGTGGTAGATAAGTTCTGATTTCTTTTCATTTTGTTCTTCGATATAAGATAATCCACCAATTTTCTTTAACCATCTAAGATTAAGCATCGATGCATAAATAGGAAAAACTGGTGGTGTGTTGAACATGGAGTCTTTGTCACTATGTGTTTTTAAATCTAACATAGTTGGAATTGGGACACTACTTTTACCTAATATTTCTTTTTTACATATGTAGAGAGTAGTTCCTGCAGGTCCCATATTTTTTTGAGCTCCAGCATAAATCAAGTCAAAATCTTCAATATTGATTTTTCTTGAAAATATGTCAGATGACATATCACAAGCAAGAGGGATTTCACCAGTGTAAAAGTTTTTAATTTGTGTCCCGAAAATGGTGTTGTTGGAGGTCACATGGAAATAATCAATGTTATTTTTAAGAGTATAATCTTTTGGTATGTAATTAAAATTTTTGTCTTCAGAAGAAGCAATTGTAATTGAGTTGCCCATAAAAGAAGCTTCTTTTGCTGCTTTTTTAGCCCATGCTCCTGTTACTAAATATCCACCAGTTTTGTGTGCGCCCATTAGGTTATATGCTGCTGTTAGAAATCCTAAACTTGCTCCACCTTGTAAAAATAAAACTTCATAACTATCTGGAACATTTAAAACTTCTCTTACAAGTTGTATGGCTTCTTCCATTACAGCGACAAAATCAGCACTTCTGTGAGAGATTTCAATTAGCGAAAGACCAGATTCGTTAAAATTCAAAATACTTTCAGCAGATTTCTCAAATACTTCATTAGGAAGAATACAAGGTCCTGCACTAAAATTATGGACTTTTGACATATCAATTTTTTAATTGGTAAAATTGTAAAATAAAATCTAGTGAATTGTAGTGTTTAATCTTAATTTATTAACTTTTTTCAAACCGTTATTAACAAATCAATCTTTAAGTTATTTATTGGGATCATTAAAAGGTCTTTTGAAAACTTTAAGAGATTTAGCGTCAAAATCTCTTTTGAAATCCCATTGATTTTCATTCCACTGAAATGCATC
Source organism: uncultured Flavobacteriales bacterium (assembly GCA_938075455.1). Classification (GTDB taxonomy): domain Bacteria; phylum Bacteroidota; class Bacteroidia; order Flavobacteriales_D; family Parvicellaceae; genus MED-G20. The sequence continues at coordinate 2,291 of CALJHN010000002.1, read as the reverse complement.
AAAACTAAGATCAGTCACATACCAATCTGCAAATTCTTTTAAATGTGGAGATGGAGGCATTAAGTGGTCAAAAACTAGGTAATCTTGTTTTCTTGCTTGTCTATGTTTTAAAGACATGTAAGATTGTTTACTATACTGAAAGATTACTCTTTTTTTTGTTTTACCACTTGGATATTTAAAAATGGGGACTCCAAATTGAATTTTATTTTTTTTACTTATTGTCATGGATTCGATAATTTTTTTGTTGGAAAACATATTATTTCCGTCCCATCCTAAAAGTGTGTAAACTGTTTTGTTTTTTCTCTCCTTGGGAATTATAGAGTAGTATAATGCTCCATACCAAGAATTCGCGTCTAAGGAAGCGTACTCAATTTCAGGGATTTCATTTTTAAAATCAGTTAATTTTAATAGGGTAAGATTTTTCATTAATATCCAACATTCATAAAGTTGTCTCTGGTTAGATAATTCAATGTTCCAATTAAAAATTCTGAAACTACCATCAGGAGATATTTCTGTACTCATAAATTTTGAAAGACTGTCAAACGGATAATTAAATATTTCATTATTGGATATGGCATCTTCCAGAACATTTTTAAACTCCTCGTTTAATTGCATTGCTTTGTCGTGGTTTTTCTCAAAATGAACATTCTCAAGTTTACTAATTAGTTTTAGTTCGTATTCTTGAAGATTTTGAGAGATAAATGCACCAAAAACTAACAAAAAACAAAAACTAAATTTCCATTTTAACATAAAATAAATTTAATAAAAATGTAGGTACTAGGAAATATGAAGGCTATCCTTTTTTTCTAATAAAGAGGCTCTTTCTTCCACGAAATCTTCATCTGGAACACAACAATCTACCGGGCATACAGCAGCGCATTGGGGTTCTTCATGAAATCCAACACATTCAGTACATTTATCAGTTACAATAAAATATACATCCATATCAACTGGTTCATTTTCTTTTGTTGCATCTACTTGAACTCCAGAATTTTTTCCTGTATAATTTCCTTTGAGAGATGTTCCGTCAGAAAACTTCCATTCTGCTCCTCCTTCATAAATTGCAGTATTTGGACATTCTGGTTCACAAGCACCACAATTAATACATTCGTCTGTTATTTTAATTGCCATTTAATAATGGTTGTTAATTTTGTACAAATATAACATGTTAATGATAAAACCTAAAAACGTTTATAAAAAAGCTTCCCTTATACAATTTGGTAAATTTCTTAGGAGTTTTTTAGATTCTGATTCTTGGCCGGGCTTCCAGTCTGGAGTAGACCAAAATGAGTTTGATAATTTCAAATTATCTACAGAAAAAGCAGAGTTAAGCAACGCTTGGTTTTCTAGAAAAATGATTCGCTTATCAATGGAGTCTTGGGCTAAAAATTTAAACGAAGACAATATAGATAAATGGATGAGTAAATACGAAATTCCATCGTCTATTGATAAAAATGTACTTATAATATGTGCTGGAAATTTGCCAATGGTAGGATTTCATGATATTGTATGCTGTATTTTACTTAACTTAAACGCTCAGGTAAAGCTTTCTAAAAATGACAATATACTTATACCGGCAATTTTAAATGTTCTTTATTTATTTGACTCTGAACTTCAACACAGAATTAAAATTTGTAACGAAAAGCCAGATAATTATAATTATGTAATTGCAACTGGAAGTAACAATAGCAACAGATATTTCGAATATTATTTTGGTAAATTTCCTCATATTTTCAGAAGAAATCGAACATCTATTGCAATTATTCGTTCTGAAATTACAGACCGTGAATTAAAAAGTCTTTCTCATGATATGTTGCAATACTATGGCCTAGGTTGTAGATCTGTAACTAAATTGTATTTACCTGAAAAATTTAGTATTGACAGGATATATAATAGTGTTTATGATTATAAAGATTTAATAAATCATAATAAGTACATGAACAACTACGACTACAATAGATCCATTTTTTTGTTGGGAAAAAAATTGTTTTTTGACAATGGATTTTTAATTTTGAAAGAAGACAAATCATTATTTTCACCAATAAGCGTTGTAAATTTTGAATATTACTCTAGCTTAGAAACCTTAGAAAAAGAAATAAATAATTTGTCAAATGATATTCAGTGTAGGGCAGGAGAAGGAGGAATTTCATTTGGAACCGCACAAAAACCAGAGCTTTGGGATTATTCTGATGGTGTAGATACCATTGATTTTTTAACAAAAATTTAAAAAACAATAAAGTTTTTTAATGTATCTTAAAATAAAATTTAATATATGTCAACATTAACAAAAG
>CALJHN010000001.1 GCA_938075455.1 uncultured Flavobacteriales bacterium | reverse complement strand
ACCTGATTACGGCTCAGGCGGTTACAGGTTTGAATCCTGTCGAGGTCACAAGTGCTCAATATAAATATTGAGCATTTTTTTTGTTTCAAACCTCCAACAACTTAGTCATTACAGACCAAATTTAACAGAGTAGAATAGGGGTTTGGTTGGTGAGTTCAGCTTGCGCTTCACACACGTATTCTATTCATTTGAAACAGTACTTAAAGAAATAAACAATTAGTTTAATTACAGTCTAAATTTAGTTAAAATTGGCAGCAAATTGACAGCATTTTGTAATAAAAAAAGCTAAAAAAACTGAATTATACCTTTCATATCAACTCCCCCCATATCAAAATAAAATCACTTTTCTTTAAAGAGTAATTAGCAGAGAATAGCATATAACCCGTCAGTTTTTTAAGTTAGAGAATTTTTCTCACAAGCATTTTTTAACTAAGTCTTGAAAAACTTTTTAATTAAATGTTGCGGATAAGGTTCTCCAGAATGGACCAAATATGAATACAACAATCATAATAGCAGTCATAACAACACCAGCTTTTCTAAATCCAGTTAATGTTTTATACCATTTAAGAAATTTCATGAAATAAATTTACTTAAAATTCTTTTCATTAAATACTTATCGTATTCTTTTTTGCCATCATTCAAGATGGTTGTTATAGTCCTCTTCAAAATATATGTAAAGTCTATTATGATAGAAAACGAAGTTATTCTATTGACCACAGAAGAAATTGATAGCATATCACATATTCACAATAGAAAGCCTATATTAAGTAATGATCCAGTCTTTAGAAACTGGAATCTTTATCAGGTTATTATTGACATCAATACATACGAAGTAAGTAGGGAAGTGAGTTATGCAAGTAATAATAGTGCAGAGCTTATCAAAACAATTTCTTAACTTTAATTAATGGCAAAAATTAAAATAAAAACTAAATATTTTTGGGGAATAGTAATGATATTAGTACCTCTTATTGGAGCCTATTTTAATATATTTGCCTTGTTTTTATTTCTTCCGCTAGGACTATTTTTAAAAAAGCCTAAATAACGATTTAATTAATCAACCACCCTATACTTTCCTTGAAAATTTATGTTGAACAAAGCTTGCATCAATTTAAATAAAATTAGTATTTGAATTTTTAAACTATGCCAAAACGTACTTATGAGAATAGCGCTTATGAAGTTTCAAAAGCAACAGATATTGAGAAGTTAGTCTATTATAAGCGTGAACATTGTAGGGCTTCTACATCAAAAGCCAATCAAAGACAAAGGAGATATAAGAAAAGAATTACAAAACAATTGTTGTTAATTAATAGAAAATAATTAACCTCCCTCTGCTTTCTTAACTTTTTCTTATATTGATGCTTAAAAACTTACAAAATGAAGAAAGCACTATTCATAGTGATGTTTCCAATGTTTTTTGTTGGGCAAAATGTAATTTTATTTGATAGTTTAATGGTTTCAAATGATGGAGTTTTTATGCATAATAAATCCCCTTTTAATGGAACTGCATTTGCAAATAATAGCTCTGGAAAATTATTGTACGAAAAAGATTTTGAAAATGGAAGAGAAATAAAAAACAGAATCTATTATGCATATGTCTCAGATTCAATTCCTCATTTAAAGTTTGAAACTAATGTTAAAAACGGTAAAAGGAATGGTTTAAGAAAAGGTTGGTACTACAGTGGGGAAAAGAAATTTGAAGGCTATTATAAAAATGGTTGGAACAATGGCAATTTCAAAAATTGGTATGAAAATGGAAATCTTCAAAAAGAGAGTTATTTTGAAATGAATGTTAAAGTAGGATCCTATAAGAATTGGTCCAGTGAGGGAAATTTATTAAAAGAAAGGTTTTATGAAAAAATTTCATCTACATCTAGTAAGTTAGTAAAAAGAATTAAATATTCAGAAACAGGTGAGATTATCAATAAAGAATGTTGGGATATTGAAGGAAACGACACAACTTGTGATTAATAAAATTTTAAATAGTGTTTTTGATATAATATTCCCTTTCCATTTTTAACTAACGCAATTTTTCTTTTATTCTTTATTTTACCTGAATTCAATGCTCTTCCAATTTCTTTATCAACTTTAAAAAATATTGATTAAACAAAGTCTTAAAATGAGAAATTGTGAATTGTGTAACAGAAAAAGAGAACTTACTTTTCATCATTTAATTCCTAAAAAAAATCATAAAATCAAACACATTAGAGAAAAATACTCTTTTCTTGATATTAATTCCTATGGTATAAAAATCTGTAGAGACTGTCATAAGATGATTCATAAACTTATTCCTCATAAATTACTTGCTTTAGATTATAATACCAAGGAAAAGCTTCAAAATCATCCAGAACTAAAAAAATTCATTGAATGGGTAAGGTTTCAAACTAAAAAAGTTAAGTAAATCTTTTTTATTATTTTGTTAATTAAACTTTTTGTGAGTAGCCCATATAAAGAAATCTACGAAACTTGGCTTTTTAAATGGATAATTTATAATAAAATTTATCCTATTCTAAAAAAGGGTTCATTGATCTCAAGTTGTGGAAACAACATTTAATGGTTGTTTTTTCTATAGTTATTTCAATAAGTGTTTTAGTATTAATTGTAAATAAATTATTCTTTTAGGACTCTACCTCCCTTTGCTTTTTTAACTAAGTCAACTTTTTCTTACTCTAATGTTATTCAACAGTTGGAGTAGGAGGAAAACCTGTTGCTCTTTTCGCTGAACTCCACCAAATTAGTTTATCATTAGCAATTTGATACCATTCTTCGTAAACAGCTCCATCATTTCCAGTAAATCTTGCATTTACCCACTCTCCGTTTGTGTTTGTTTGTTCAGGATCATCCGAAGCGCTAGGTTTAACAGCAAATGCGAAATTTGTTGTCCATCCCCATTCTTCTTCTTTTTCAATAGATGATTGGTAGCTACTTTCAATTTTTGCAACAAATGAATCACCATTATTGGTTACCGTTCCATCATCATGAAAAAAAGTTCCTTCTCCTATATGAGCTTTCAGCGTTTCATAATCTCTTGCCGCCCAAGCAGCATCAATTTTTTTAAATACTTCAACGGTTTTTTGACTTCCCATCATAATAGTCTGATCTGAACCATCAATAAAACCATTTGTAGGTATATCACAGGGTTTTGTTTCAGTGCATGAAATTAAAATCCCAAATAGACCCAATAATAAAATAATTTTTTTCATAATATTTTTTTTAAATTTAATTTACAAGTTAATAAAATTACTAATAGATAATAATCTAATAAATAGAACTATTTAATAGCTAATTTTAAAACAAGTTACTTTATTAGAAACATTATTACAAATTAAGTTTTAATAAAAAAGGACTTAAAATTTCAACCTCCCTTTGCTTTTTTAACTAAGTCAACTTTTTATTACTTTAATTGGTATATTACAATTTGACAATGATGAATATTGTAGTTATTAGTGGAGCAGGCATAAGTGCCGAAAGTGGTCTTAAAACATTTAGAGATAGTAATGGATTGTGGGAGGGCCATAATATAATGGAAGTAGCTACACCATTAGGTTTTAAAAAAAATCCTGAACTAGTTTTGGAGTTTTATAATCAACGAAGAAGACAATTACTGGAAGTACACCCTAATTTTGCTCATAAAACTATAGCAGATCTCGAAAAAAATTATAAAGTTTCTATAATTACTCAAAACGTGGATGATCTTCACGAAAGAGCAGGCAGTAGTTTTGTTTTACACCTTCATGGTGAACTTTTTAAAGTTCGAAGTACTAAAAATGAAAATAATATTCAATCTTGGAGAAAAGATTTATTTCTTGGAGATTTATGTAAAGATGGTTTTCAGTTAAGGCCCCATATTGTTTGGTTTGGGGAAGATGTTCCGTTAATGTTAAAAGCAATATCTGTTTGTGAAAAAGCAGATGTTTTGATTATTGTTGGAACTTCTATGTATGTATACCCAGCAGCAAGTTTAATAAACTATGTTCCTTTAAATACAAAAGTTTATTATATAGATCCCACCCCAGCAGAAATTAATTATTCAAATTTAATTGTGATTGAAGAACTTGCAACTACTGGTATTTTAAAAGTGAAAAATGATTTATTTAAAAAAATAAATTTAAATCTTCTAAAAAGTTAAAACTGTAGCTATTTGATATCACTAATGGTTAACTTGCTCAAATAAAGTAGATTGTCTCTTTATTTTTACACTTATTCCAATATCATTTAAATTGCAAATCTTACCAATATCTCACTAATTAGACTATTTTTTTGGTTTTAAGTTTTATTAATACTTCTAGCTATGGTGGCAGGCGGCAATTTGTAAGTGATTTAGTGAAATTTTTCTTAATTTAATGGCTTAAAAGTTATGAAATGAAGAATCTTATATTTTTAGTTTTATTTTTTTTAATAATTTCAAACTCCTCACATTCTCAACTTGAAGTTTATATAGACACTTCGAAAACTGAATCTCCAAATGAGAGTTGGAATGTAAATAAAAAGTACGATAAAGATGGTAATATTATTCAATATGACTCTTCATATTCTTATTCATACTCATCAAATGGGGGATATTTAAATATTGACAGTTTAATTTCAACCTTTGGAATGAATAATTTTTATTCAAATCCTTTTGAAATAGACAGTACGTTCAATTTTTTTAACCAAAGAAGTCGTATAATTGAGGATGTTTTTAAAGAATTTATTCAGATAGATTCTTTTTTCAATGATTTCTTTGACGACAATTTTTCTAAACCAAAACCAAAAAAAAAGATGATAGGAACTCATATTTAAAAAATATAGTTACAAATAACTAAGTGAACTTTTTATTACTTTAATTTTTTAAAATTCATTAAATGAAGCAATTTTTTAATAAATAATAATCTTGCTGTTTTTTTTGTAGGCTTTTTTTAAGTCTATTAGACGATATAATAAGTATTAAATATTTTTCTAATTTAATTTGTTGAATTTTAATGCTGTTATTATTTTATTAAATGAACTTGAAATCTAAACAGTACTAACCTCCCTTTTCTTTATTAACCAATCAATTTTCTGTTTTTTTAACTTTAGCATATAAATACTTTTCATATGAAGATAATTTTAATAACAGTTATTCAAATATTTTCAAGTTTAATCTATTGTCAAATCCCTAATGGTTATTATAATGGTATGGATTCATTAGTAGGTAATTCTTTAAAAGTTGGCTTACATAATATTATAAATGATCATATTGAATTTCCTTACACATCATCATCTACTGACGTATGGGATATTTTAAAACAAACTGATAAGGACCCTAATGATTCTAATAATGTAATTCTATTTTATACTGGGTGGTCTGTTAATGCTGCACAAGAATGGAATAGTGGAGGTGGGTGGAGTAGAGAACATATTTGGTCTAAATCACGTGGTGATTTTGGTTCTAAAAGAGGAGCGGGAACAGATGCTCATCATCTAAGACCTACAGACCCATCTGTTAACTCAGCCAAAAATAATCGTTGGTTTGACACTTGTTCTAATCCATATTTAGATAATGGAAACTACACTGGATGTTTTACGAGTACAACCAATTGGGTTTGGCAACCAAGAGATGAAGTTAAGGGTGATGTTGCAAGAATGGTTTTCTATATGGCTACAAGATATGAAGGAACTAATGGAGAGCCAGATTTAGAATTAATTGATTATCTGCCAGTGGATAATAATACATCTGATCCTATTTATGCAAAATTAAATACATTAATTCAATGGCATTATGAAGATTCTGTGGACGATTGGGAACGTCAAAGAAACGATATAATTTATTACGATTATCAGAATAATAGAAATCCATTTATTGATCATCCAGAATATGTGGGTTTAATATGGGACTATAACGTTGGTATTAATGAAAAAGCATCATCTTATGATTTAAAAATTCACCCTAATCCAACTAACACCCTCATAAAAATAGAATTAGAGAACCATAATGGAAGCTTTGAAGCAGAACTTTACGACTTTAATGGAAAGCTATTAGAAACCACTAACAGCACTTTTTTTTGCTTAGCTGAATATCCAAGTGGGGTGTATTTACTAAAAGTAGCTTATGGTAATAAAGTTAATGAAGTAAAAGTAATTAAAGAGTAACCCAACCTTTGGTTTCTTAACTAAGTCAACTTTTTTCTGATTTTGTAAAGTATTTATGCTTTATTCTCACTGTTTTTACAAATTTTGATAAAAATTTATAATTCAATAATTTGTTATTTATATTTAATTTAACAATATTTAAAGAAAAATTATATCATGAAAAAATTTACCTATTTAATTGCCCTAACTCTATTTATTTCTTGTGCTAATGGAAGTAATACAAATTCAGATACTAGTGAAGACAGTACTATTGAATCAACTAATGAAGTTGAAAATAAAAATGAAATTTATGAAAGAAACTCCTCAAATTTAAAATCTCTTTTTGATTATTGGGAAGCTAAAGATGTTGAAGCATCTGTTAGTCTTTTATCAGACGACTTTCTTGAAACTGGTACTGGATTTGGTGAGAAAGATAGAAATAAATCAGAATGGAAAGAAAATATGGAAGGTATGATGAGTGTGATGACTCCTTCTTTAAAAAATGCGATTTATCTACCAGGAATAGATACATTAAATTTTGAATTAGATGGATCTGTAAGATATTATGGTACTTGGAATTTTTCAGTTGGTGATAAAAATGAAGATCTTAAAGTATATGGTACTGCAGATTTCAATGATGAAGGTTTAATTACCTCTCTTGCACATTACGCTGACTTTGGTCTATTAATGATGCAAATTATGCCTGAAGAGATGATGCAACAAATGATGGGGTCTAGTGAATAATAGTTAGTTTCTTTTAGCTTTCAACTTAAATAAATTTCAGTTAATTATACAGAAACTTCTTAATGCTACTCTTAATATAATTTTGATTACCATTTCATAAGGGTTAAATTGTTGCAACAAAAAAAGTTATAGAACTCTGAAATTCTCTTTTATAATCAATTTTTTTTTTTTTAAAAAACATAATCTTTAAGTTTATATTGTTATTATGAAAAATTTAATTATCTATGTCATATCGGCTGTTATAATATTAAGCATTGTTTTTTATTACTTCACAAATGGTACTTGTAACTCTGTTTTTTGTGGTTTGTTTTGTTAATTTCTTAGTCCAATATTAAAAATCATTAAGAAAAGTTCAATAACCTATTAATTTATTTAATGTATTGTATTTCAATGAATTGTTAATGAAATAACTAATCTATTATTTAAAAATAATTTTATTTGTAATTTTAATTAGTTTTTAATTGTTTAATACAATGTGTAGACTTATATTTGATATAAATAAACTAATTTTTAAAATGAAAAATCACAAAATTTTACTCTCATTTATACCCCTTGCTTTTACTTTATTATCATATGCTCAAAGGGCTGTTCCTTTAAGCGCTCAGTTTTCTTACATGCAACCTCCTTTAGTCCAGCTATCGCCAGATAATACATATAGGACAGAAGCAGAAATAACTTATGAGCAAGAAGTAAATGAAGAAAAAGAAGTTAACGATTCTGAATTAATAGAATGGAAATCTCTACCCACAAAGGAAAAAATTAAAAGAAAAGCAGCAGATGGAGCCAATGTTCCTGAAAATGTTTATTTCCCTACTATTTACAGCCAAGAAAGATTAACAAGTAAAATTTCAATTGAAGGATTACAAACATCTCAAGAATCTGGGGCTAGTGTTAAAGTCACACTGAACAGACCAATTTGTGTTTCGAGTGTTAGGTCTCAAAAAGTTACTAGGGGAGAAACTACTACCAAAATTTGGAAAGTAGATGTTACTACAACTGTTGTTATTAATTTAACTTTAACCGACGTTGATGGAAATACAGAAAGTAAATCTTACACTGGAAAAGCAAATTATACTGATCCTACAGAATATGCTGGAAAACTAGTAGGTAAAGGTATTACGCAATACAAGCAGAAAAAATCAGAGAAAACAGGTTTCAAGGCAACAGAAGGTCCTGCACTGGATAAAGCTTTGAATCAAATGAATGGATATTTATCTGAAAGATATGGTTTTTTAAAAAAGAAGAGAAGAGCCCCAATATATTTCTTTAAAGCTAGAAAATTTGAGTACGATAAAATCGCTGAAGCTGCTCAAACTTTAGTTGGTGGATACAGGCTAATTGAAAATCCTGAAAACAAAGAAAAATTTGAATCGACTTTATTAGCTGCTATCAACGTTTTTCAAACTGAATTAGAAGAATACAAGCCAATGGCAAAAAAAGTAAGAATAGATGATGGTGTAGCAAGTTATTTATACTTAAATATTGCAGAGGCATATTTGTGGCTTAAAGATTTTGCAAAATGTAAGGAAGCCTTAGGCAAATATCAGTCTGTACAATCCAGATCAAAACAATCATTTAAGTCTAAAGTTACATCTGATTTTAATATGGCTAATCCAGTAGCACACTACAACCGATTAAATACCCTTGAAAAATCTCTAGAAGAACGATACGCTGCTATTAAATAAATATTTATTAGTTAAACTGATTTATAATATATTGTGCTGTCAAAGCGTTTTTTTTTAGTTTTCAAATCTTGAAACAAATATTTATTTTAACAATATTTTCCAGCTTTTTTATTTTTAATAATTGTAATAAAAATGTGGATTACAACCAGTTAGATGAAGATATTATTCTTCATTATATTTCAGATAATAATTTAAATGCAGAACCCACAGGAAGTGGATTGTATTATGTAATAAACAGTACTGGAAATGGAGAATTTCCAAATATTAATTCTCTTGTAACTGTTGCTTACAAAGGAACATTAACAGATGGTACAACTTTCGATCAGTCTAGTTCAAATGGTATAACTTTTCCTTTAAGTAATGTTATCCAAGGCTGGCAGGAAGGAATTCCACTATTTAGTGAAGGTGGATCAGGTATTTTACTTATTCCTTCTGCTTTAGGTTATGGTAGCCAATCAGTTGGAAATATTCCAGAAAATTCAGTATTGATTTTTGAGTTAACCCTTCTCAATGTAGACTAATTGAGAGAAAAATTCTGCCATTCTTGTAAAAAGAGTAGTACTACAATGTATAGAGTTAGATTAAACACCTCTAAAACCTGGTATTTTATATGCAAAACATGCACTGAAGAGAATAAGATAAACAATCCCAATTATATTTATGGGGGAACTTGGAGACTTTAGAATAAAATAAAATTTTAAGAATAAAAGATAGTTAACGCTCACAGGTCTTTACTCCAAAGAGACGTGATATCCAGCAAATTCCTGAAAGTGCATTGTAAATAAGGGCAAGCCCAACAAAACTTTGAAAAAGAGGAAATAATTCATAACCATATATAAATGCAGAAGGTATTAGAAAAAGTGAAACAATTGCCCTAGCACATCTTTCAGGTTTACTTATGTTTTTAGATACTCCTAACATGGTGATTATTATGAATTATCTTCAATATAATATAATTAATCATTAAAATGTCGTGATCTACCACAGTAAATATTTCTAAAAATGAAAATAGCCCTTGAATCAAGAGCTATTTAATTAAATATTTTTGCTTAATCTAGTTTCTAGAAAATTCCCAGATAATATTAAAAGTATAACTGATAAAATAATCAGGGTCAGAATTATCTACTTCTGATTCATTTGCTGTTAGTCTCATGAAATCACTAGTTACAGATTCAATATTTAGAGTTGTTGTATCTGAACTGCCGCTATCATTTTCAATTAAATTAATAGAATTATTAGACATAGTCCAAGTTAATGATGTAGAGTCAATTTCTCCATCCATATAATACTCAATAACCATTCCATCCGCCTTAAAATCAAGCCCTATAGGATCTAGAGAATCAGATGGTGTAACTTCAGTATAATTAGTATCTAAAATCGTATCTCCTAAATATATTGCCAAAGTCGAAATTTCATAATCTTGTTTTGTCGTTGTCCAAGAACCTACTTGGTCATATATACAGTCCGTACTAACATTAGCATTAGAATCATAATTTACTGCATTAGGATCTGTACAGCCTTCTATTGTGCAAGTTCCATCATCAGTTGATGCATCTGCATTATAGTTAGTAGCTGTTGGGTCAGTACATCCTTCTTTATTACAAGCAATAAAAAAAGTTGCCAAAAGAACTATGGTTAATATTTTTTTCATTTTATTTCATTTTAAATTTCTACAAATTAAACGATTTTTTATTACTATAGCTATTTATATATTTTGTATTGTAAATTATTGGTTCTTGAACTCCTCACTTATTTTTTGTGGTTCTAATTTATTTTCATACAAATATTTTTCAAATCTTGATTCATAATATTGTAATGTTTAGTCATATTTGCTTTTACCTTTTTTGTAATAAGAAAATGGCTTAATATTCCTGCCATCCTTTCATAATGAATTAGATGTGTTGCTTTTGAATCATTTATAGATTCAAAAATAAAAAACATGTTCGGCTTTAATAAGAAAACCATTGTAAATTCCCCAAACGAATAAATCTTTACTATTTACGGTTACAATTGGATTCATAGGAGATTTTTGAGGGTCTTTCTTTCTCCCAAAATCTAACTTTAAAACTAGTTTTGGTTTAGTTTCAAGGTGATCGATATCACCACTTATTACTTTAATCTCCGGAATTACTTTGCACCATTTAGACAAATTGGAAAATTCTAGAAATTTATTTCTTACTAATTCACTAGAAGCGTCAATATCTATTTCTGTTTAAACAATGCGTTTACCTTTGACCTCCTCAGCGTTTCTTATATAATTATATGAGTTTTGTGCTAAAACTGCTTGTGATATTAGTAAGAAAGTAATTATTGCTAAACTGTTTTTTATTATACTATGATTTAAAACTATTGAATTATAACTTTCTTTATTAAATATTGGTTTTTGGATTTAATAATCAATGAGTAAATACCACTGGATAGGTAAGGTGCATTGAAATTTATTATGTTGCTATTAAAATTTTGTTGATTTACAATTTGTCCAAGAGATGAGATAAAAGTTATATCAATTTCTTCGTTTAAGTGGTTGTTTAGTTCAATAGTGAAAAATCCATTATTTGGATTTGGATAAACACTTACTTCCATATTATTTAAATCATGAACTTCTGATACATCACAATTTTCAATAATAATAACTGTAGAATCACTGTTATAGCAATCATTGGAGTCTGTAGCTGTCACAAAATAACTAGGATTATCTCCATTATTAAATGGTCCAATTTCAATAAATGCATTGGTATTGTTATTATTCCATAAAAACTGATTTGCAGAACTTATTACGTTTATAGTTGTCAAACTATCACTGCATAGAGTATCTGGAGCGTTAATGGTTACTTGTGGTAAGTCATTAACTGTAATAAAAATAGAGTCTATATTCTGACAACCGTTACTATCTATTCCTGTAGCACTTAAGAAAAAGCTGTTAAAAGCCAGAGAAGTTGTGGTATTAGAAGTATCTCCATTGCTCCAAAGATAGTTTAAGCCACCAATAGCGGATACGACACTAGTATCTCCAAAACAAAAAATACTGTCTCCAGAAATGCTTATTGTAGGCTCTTGTAGGATATTTAAGCTGTCTACAGATGAGCTAGAACAACTGTTGGTATCTGTGTAGGAGTAGGTAACATAGTTCATACCAGTGTTCAAAGCTGTAGTGTTTATAATATTTCCCGAAACTCCAGAGCCAGAATAATTCCCTCCAGATGGATGACCACCATTTAAAGTTATTAAGCCCTCGTTTCTACAAAGGTTTTCCAATAGGTTCAGTGATACAATTGGGTTTGGATTGATTTTAATAAATGAAGTATCGAAATTAGAGCAGTTGTTACTGTCAGTAACTAAGTAGGTTAAGGTGCTATTTCCGGGGTTAATATTAATTGGGTCAAAAAAACCGTTAGAAATACCAATACCAGAGTAAGTGCCACCAGTTGGTAGTCCATTGTTTAGAGTAACGATTGGGCTATTTTCACATAATTCAATGGATGTTAAATTTACAATTGGCAGGGCATTTACATTTAAAGTATCTATCAAGTTACTCAGACAACCATTACTATCAATAAATTCATAGTTTACCAATTGTTGTCCAACACCTGCTAAAGAGGGGTCAAATAGATTGTTGGAAATTCCATTTCCAAAGTAAGTGCCACCAATTGGAAGGTAATTATTTAAGACTGAAATAGAGTCGTTTAAGCAAAACTCTTTAATTAAACTATTACTTAATGTTATTTTTGTTAAATCATTGACTATCAATGATATATTTTTATTATTTGAGCAGGAGTTTATATCCGTATAGGTATAATTAATATTATTTATTCCTGTATTGGAATTGCTAGAATAAAAAATACCATTGATAATATTATTTCCAGAATAATTTCCACCAGCTGGACTTATTAAATTCAAAACAAGACTATCGTTTACGCAAAGTTCAGGAACAGAACTTAAACTTAATAATGGAAGTGGATTTACTGTAATAGTTTGTGTATCTGTTATAAAACATCCATTTAATTCTCCAGTATAACTAATAATATGGTTTCCTAATCCTGAGCTATCTGGATAGAATATTCCGTTATATACACCATTTCCACTATAAGATCCTCCCGCCGGAAGACCATTATTTAAGACTAAATTAGTAGCATCTATACAAACATCATTATAGGGGGATAAAGTAATATTGGGTAATGGTTTTACAGTAAGAGGGGTTTCTGAGTTGTTAGTACAACCTAAACTGTCTGTAAATATGTAATTAATGTTGAAATTACCAATGCCTGAGATTTGGGGATAGAATATTCCATTATTTATCCCATTTCCAGAGTAAATGCCACCAGCTGGGCTTCCTCCATTTACAACTAAAGGCGTACTATTTAAACAAATTGGAGTTAGGGAATCAAAATTTACAACAGGCAATGAAGAAACTGTTATTGTAGAGTTGGTACTTGCTAGACAGGTATTGTCTTCTAAATAGGAATAGATGATGGTAAAAGATCCACTACCAGAATTCTCTGGATAAAATACATTATTATTTACGCTATTACCACTGTAAAATCCACCTGATGGACTACCACCACTTAGAACTAAACTGTCTGCATTTTCACATAAATTACCGAAAGAGGGAAGTGAAATATTCACATTGTTGGTATCAACTACTAAAATTTTGTTGTCTGAACTACTACATCCATTAGAATCAATATATGTGTAGGTAATGTTATGAAAACCTGCCCCAGAAACAGACGGCGAAAAATTGTTGTTGGATACGCCAAATCCATTATAGTTGCCTCCTTTAGGTATTCCACCAACGAGCGGAACAGTACTACTATTTGCATTACATATAGGTGTGAAAGAAGATAAACTAACCAATGGATTATTGTTTATCGTAATAGTTACTTGATCTGTATTAATACAGCCATTATTGTCTATTCCATTAACGGTGTATATTGTTGTGGTGATTGGAGTAAAAACAGTAGCATTTGTAATATTATTATCCCAGTTAAAGGACAGCGCTCCGCTTGCATTTAAAGCTATGGATTGACCCTCACAAATTGAAGTATCTTGACCTGCATCTACATTAGGTAAATCGTTTACAGTTATTTGTAAAGAATCTGAATTAGTACATCCGTTAATATCTGTACCAATTACTCTGTAGGTAAGAGTAGTAGTGGGAATAAATGCAATTGCATCGTTAACATTGTTGTCCCAAGTATAGCTCGAAGCACCTGAACCAACTAATGTTACAGGATCTCCATAACAAACTGCTGCATCTGTACCTGCTGATACGTTAGGTAAACCAAAAATTTCGAATGTTTTAGTATCAACTGAAGTTCCACAACTGTTGGTTAGTTCATATTCTATGGTATGTGTACCGATACCCAACTCAGCTGGCTTTAGAGAATCTTTTGAAAAACCATTAATTTTATAATTTCCACCTGTTGGAAGACCAAAATCTAGTGCTAATTCTATATCGTTTACACAAAAATCAGAAATACTACTAAGTTGTGCATTGATATTAGCATCAATTTGAATATTTTTTGTAGAAGAGGAAGTACAACCATTTTCGGTAACAGTATATGTTACAGGAAAAGATCCAGCACCAGAGAAAAAAGGATAAAAATTATTACCAATTACAAAAGGTCCGGAATAAGTTCCTCCAAATGGACTAGCAGAAAATAGAGGAGTAGAAGATATATTCTCACAAAGAGAATCGTAATCTGGATAATTAATAGCTGGAGATGCATTAACAACTAAATAAAAGTCTACACTGTCTTCGCAGTTTTGTGCAACAGAGTATTTGTATCTTATAAGGTGAGTCCCAACTCCTGCATTAACGGGGTTAAAAGTAGTTCCAGAAACTCCTGGTCCAAAATAATTACCACCACTTGGATTTACTGTTGCACCTAATGAGTACGGTCCATCTCCTTCGCAAAAACTAGGAAGATTGTTTGAGAGAATAAGAGGAGGTGTTTGAACAGTGTTTGCAATTCTTATTCCATTATCACTACAACCTTGTGTGTTGGTATAGGTATAGGTTATTAAACTTGGTCCAGGGCCCAAGATGGTTGGGTCAAAAACAGAATCATTTACCATTCCTAGACCTGACCAAACTCCACCACTTGGATTCCCAGCGGGAACAACTGCTGGTCCACCAGAAAAGCAAGCAGTAAAAGTACTTTGAGGAACTGTTACATTCGGTAATGGTGCTATGTTTACATTTACTACATTACTTGTGTCTTTACATCCCAGGCTATCTGTTGTCAAACAAAAATCTCCAACATTAGTAGTGGTATATAATGGTGTATTGCTACTTGATGTGGAATTACCATTACTAACCCAGGTGTAAGAAATTCCAGGGCTTACATTGGCATTTAGTGTGGCTGAATTTCCTGCACCACAAATTACTGGATTTAGGGGAAGTATTTGAGAAAAAACAGGGCTACATGGTATTATTTCAGTAACAAATGCATCATTGAGTTGATTGGTTGTAGTAGTATAATCTCCGAATGATCTATATTGGGGACCTATATTTCCACAAAATACAGCTTGGTTCTCGTTTCCAATTGAAAGGTCATAAATACCTAAAGAATATTTTTCAGGAAAAGCGTTGTTAGCTCCACTTCCATCAACCTGAAGAGCGCTACTGTTAGAAGTACTCGTAACCCAGATAACTGAATTTAAGTTAGTGTCCATATTTACAAATGTTATTTCGTCTGAACGTGACAAAGTATTGTTATCTAAATTTATAGTTCCGTCTAGTGTGCCACCAAAAATTAATTGATTGTCTTTAACTTCAAGAGCAGAAATGGGGAAGTTATTTTGAGATTGCGAAGGAAAAGTGTTCAGCAAATTACAATTAGTTGGAACAAAATTTGAATTTAACTTTACTAGAGTGTTGGTATTTTCAGGAATATTAGTTCCGGCTATAGTTTGGTTGAAATTACTATTCGCATAATTGTTAAATGCAAAATAAATATTGTCCAAATTATCAATTGATAAGCCATAAGATATGTAATCTAATGCGTTGCTAAATCCAAAAAATGAGTTGAAAGAAGTTAAAGCGTTTTCAAGTTTATAAACGTTATTGTAAAAGCCTGAAGCATCTAATTCTAAAATCATTAGTGCACCATTTGGAAAGTTGGCAGATGGAGTTGAAAAACTAGAAATGGAAGTAGGAGTAGACTGATCTCCGATCTTACAACCATTACTAGAGTAGTAGTATTGTGCAATTACATGATCATTGGAATTTACTTCCAAATCAAGACCTATTACAGCATCAAAATCTTGATTGGTGTTGCAGTAAATAGGGGTCAACCAGCTGTTAGTTCCGTTAACATTTGTTTTTAAAATAAAACTATTTAAATATTTGTAACCATAAAAACCACCTCCACCAGGAGCCTGAGTGTTGGGAAGTGTTATGCCATCAAATTGTCTACCGGCTGAATTAATAGCACCTAACTGAGAACCAGATACTCGGTTTGAAGCCATTAAATAAATATTTCCATTTTTGAACTTTATCTTACTTTTTCCATAATAATTAAATGTATTGTTATTGTATCCATTCACATTATTGTTAAAATCATTATCGGTTGTTGCTCCAGTTTTAATCCATTGAAAATTTCCAGAAGTATCGTATTTGACCAAAAAATTATCAGACATACTTATGGAATTAGCCGATGGCTGTATTGCAGTTACTGTATTTCCATCAAAATTGGCTGTTGAAGAAAATAATCCACTTACATATAATCCTCCTTGGTTGTCTAACTCTATATCCATTGCTTGGTCAGAATCTGGTCCTCCTGCAGTTTTAATCCAAATCGGATTACCCAATGGGTCTAATTTTCCAATGAAAATATCCCTAGAATTTCCTGTAATGGTAGTGTTTTTGATTGTAGCTAAAATGTCGAAATTACCAGCAATATATTTATTACCTAACTGGTCAACCTTTACAGCTCTTATGGAAGCCTGGTATGCAGATGAGGATGAAGTTACTGTGTTTAAAAAAGAGAATCCTTGACTGTAAGTAGTACTTGTAATCAAAGACGAGATTAAAAAAGTAATTGTAATTAATATATATTTCATATACTTTAAGCGTTTTTTATTTCCTACAAAGTAGGTTTGTTTATCACTTTACTTACTTTTTAGTATAAAAGCTAAACAAAATAAATCTCAAATATTAGATAGACAATTTTTTGTTTAATTTATTAGTGTAGATAGTTAAACAAAATTATAAAAAGAAAATTTAATTTAGATTAACAAATGTTAATAAAGCAAATTATTTATAGGATGCTCTTATTCTGCTCAAGCTTTGTTGAGTAATCCCTAGATAGGAAGCAATATGATAGTTTAGAGCATATTTTTCAATTTCAGGATATTGATTTAAAAAAATTTTATATCTATCTAACGATGTAAGCTGTAATTGGTTTAGAATTCTTTTTTGTAAGCTAACAATATTTCGTTCTAAGTTTTTTCTGTGTATTGACTCAATTTTTGGAAATCTTAAAAATATATTTTCAATTCCCTCGCTAACTGAAGTTTCTACCACTATTGAGTCTGCTATGCACTCTACAGTCTGATTGGATTTTTCATTATTGAAAATAGCTATATAATCGCTAATCCAATCATTCTTTAATGCAAATTGTAAAGTATGTTCTTTTCCCTGACTATCAAATACGTAAGATCTAAGACAACCATCTATCACAAAATAGGTCTTATTTACATTTTGATTTTCTTCAATTAATACAACTCCTTTTTTTATTTTTTTTACAGTTGAAACTGACTTAATAAATTTCTTAATATCTTCGTTTAAATCAATTCTTTTAGAGATGTAATCAAATAATTGTTTCATTTTTATCTTCTTATGCAGAGTTTAATATTTATTTACGTAATTTAATGTAAACAATAAGGGGCGATATAATAAAACATATAATTTTTTGTATTGATATAGTTAAATATCTTTATTGTGTCGATTACAAATTATAATTTTACTACGTTTATTATTCAAATATACAATGCAAAACTTAAAAAGAAAGTGGGGTATTAACTCAAATCTTCAATTTTTTCTAATTTTAACAGGTTTTGCAATAAATGGCTCATTTGCTGCCTGGGTAGCAAGTCCTGTGACCTCTTTTTTTGGAATTGAAAAAGATTTGATAGATCCAATGGTCTATTGGCCCTTAAGAATTGTACTTATTTTTCCTATTTATCAAATTACTTTACCAATAACTGGATTTATATTTGGACAGTTTAAGTTTTTTTGGAATTTTGAAAAGAAATTTTTAACAAAAATAGGTTTAGGTTTTATTTTTAAAAAGCGTAAATAATTTAAAGATGATTTTAAAATCTAAAATACTGGTATTAATTATCTTTTTAATTTTCAATAATTATTTTACTCAAGACTATCATCAAAGAGATCTAATAACTTATGATACATCTACTCTTACTTTTCTAAAGAAAAATTTACAACCAGTAAATGGTATTGTTTATTGCGACCATGGAGAAATAGGAAATTTTATTCAAGGTAAAAGAGAAGGAAGACATAAAGAATGGTTTGAAAATGGTCAACTTAGAGGAGATTGGAATTTTGAAAATGGACTAGCAGATGGTTTTATAATTAGAAGATATGATAACTGGCAAATTCAATCAGAGCTAAATTACAAGAAAGGAAAACTAAATGGAATGGCTAAGAGTTGGTATAGAGATGGTGTTTTAAGGGCAATTACAAATTTTTCAATGGGTAAATTAGATGGTAATAATAAGTTTTGGCATAAGAATGGTACTCTCATGATGATTTGTAACTATAAGAAAGGAAAATTGATTGATGAAAAGTGTTGGGATATTAATGGACAAGAAATTAATTGTAATTAATTTTATTTGAATAATATTTAACCTCGTTTTTGTCTTTTGTGATAAGTCTTATCACCTCTTTTCTGAGGTTTCTTATACTTCTTTTTAATAGTTCTTCTATAGCTTCCACCTAGATTGGTTTTTAAGTTTTTTTCTTTCTTTTCATGAAATCCAGCAGTTAGCTCAATTTTTTTAGAGTTACGATTTTCATTTTTATTAAGTCCATCTTCCCCTCGTTCTTCCGCAATTAGTTCTAAGGAAATCTCGACCTCTTTAGGAAAATCAACCATTGGGATCTCATAGGCCATTAATTCTTCAATCTTCTTTTTGAAAGGCTGCTCTTTGTCTGTAGAAAATAAAATAGTATTTCCTTCTTTTTCAGCTCTTCCTGTTCTACCAATTCTATGCATGTAATTTTCAGGAAATTCAGGGGTATCAAAATTTACAACATGAGAAATTTCATTTAAATCCAAACCTCTTGACATAATATCTGTAGAAATAAGAATCCTATTTTTCCCTGAATCAAAATCTTCTATGGAGCTAATTCTATAATTTTGAGACTTATTTGAATGAATAATGCAAGATTCATAACCAAATTCTGGTTCTATTAGTTCAAATACTTTATCTGCCATTTTCTTGTTAGAGACAAAGATTAGTACTTTTTTAAATTCTTCTTGATTAGCTATTAAATGAGTAAGTAAATTTATTTTTGTATTAAAATTCTCTACTTTATAGCATTGCTGTGCAATATTGTCTAATGGAGTTCCACTAACAGCAATTGAAATTTTAACAGGTGAAATAAAAAAATCATCAATTAATGAATCTACATGCTTGGTCATAGTTGCTGAGAACATAATATTCTGTCTTTTTTTTGGAAGAAGATCTAAAATATTAGTTATCTGGGTTCTAAACCCCAAATCAAGAATAACATCTACCTCGTCAATCACTAGCTTTTTCAGTCCTTTAACTACAAGAGATTGGTTAAGTATTAAATCGTATAATCTTCCAGGTGTTGCTACCAGAATATCACAACCTTCATATAGTTCAATTCTCTGTCTTTTAATATTTACTCCTCCATATATGCCAATAGTTCTTATACTTAAGTATTTTGAAAAGTTTTCAATTTCTTCTTTAACTTGAATTACCAATTCTCTAGTAGGAACTAAAATTAATATTCTTGGGTTGGATTGTTTGGAATATTTGAGCTCGTCCAATAAGGGCATCATATAACCTAAAGTCTTTCCTGTCCCAGTTTGAGCTATTCCCAACATGTCCTTACCAGAAAGAATAACAGAAAAAGATTGTTCTTGAATGGGAGTAGGTGTTTTGAACCCTAAATCTTCAATGGCATTGTGAAGTTGTTTTCTTAAACCAAATTTTTCAAAGGAAGACATTAAAATAATTTTTACAAAGTTAAGATATAAAGTAAGAATATTAATCTCTTAATTTTGAGCTATTGTTACTGTCACATCTATTTTTAAGATAGTGTACAGCGTTTTCTGCTTTTTCAACAATTTCTTCTACAGATTCGTTTTCTAAAAAAATTGGGTTTCCAAAATATATTTTAGTTATACTAGGTAACATTATTTTATTGCCTTTCGGCAACACTCTGCCAATTCCTTCCAAATAAACCGGTATAATAGGAATATTCATATTTTCTTTCATTAAATGTCCCAAACCTTTTTTAAAAACTTGTATTTTACCTGCTTTACCTCTTGAACCTTCAGGAAAAAAAATGAGAGACTTGCCATTTTTTAAATAACTATCCATAATAAAAATTGGATCTCTTTTTGGATTTTTCTCATCTCTTTTTCTAGGAATTAAGAGAAGGTTTATAAGAAACCATGATAGAAAGGCAGACAGTTTGCTTTTTCCGAAATAATCTTCTGCAGCTACCGGATAAGTTATAGCTAATCTATCTACTGGGACTGAAGTCATAAGAGTTACTCCATCTGCATGACTATTATGATTTGCAACCATTACAAATTGTTGGTGTTTTATTAATTTTTTGTCTCCAATATACCTTACACCGATTATAATTTTGAAGAAAAAATTCCAAAATATCTTATAAATAATATAGAGAAAAAAAGTTCTCATTAGTAGGCGAAAAAATAAACTAAATGAAAGAAAATAGGGGTTGTTAATGCTAAAGAATCTATTCTATCCAAAACTCCACCATGTCCAGGAATTGCTTGTCCCATATCTTTTACCCCCATGTCTCGTTTTATAGCAGATACTACTACGTCTCCCACAAAACCAACTCCTGCTATGAAAAAGCTAACCACAATAACTTGCCAGTCGTTTAATGGAGTTAGAAAGCTCATTAAGTAGCCAATAAAAACAGAAGAAATTAAACCACCAATAAATCCTCCCCAAGTCTTATTAGGACTTATTTTAGGTAATATTTTATGTTTTCCTATTATTTTACCCCATATAAATTGCATTACATCATTTATCTGAGTTATGAATATTAAAAATAGAAGTAATCCTTTTCCTCCAGCACTAAAACCATCAATTTCTGGTAAACTTATCAAATATGCCATATGACTCAACCCAAAAACACAAAGCATTAGCGATGTTGGAAGACCAGCCATAGAGGACATAATCATTTTAGTTTCTCCTTGTAAAACTAAAATAAAAGGTATCCAAACAAACATAAATACAGGAATAAATACTATAAAAAGTTCGTACCATCCTCTGTAAGCTAAATAATATTGGACTGGAATAGCTAAATAACACCATAACATTCCAGCTCTGTCTGATTTCCTTAATTTTATGACGGAATAAAATTCTCTTAATGCGGCAAATGATAAAAAACCAATACAAACATAGGTAATCACATTACTTATAATGGTAGCAGTTATAAATAACGTACACATTATCCACCAAGATTTTGTTCTAGTTTTAAGCTCTACAAGCATTTTAGACTTACTAAATAGTCCCCAAATTCCCAATACAATTGAAGAAAATACTAGGATTGCTAAAATGATAAATATTACAATTTGAATTTCACCAGAAATATTAATATTTTCTATTAGTTTATTCATCTTCCAATCCCTTTTTTAATCTTATTACGGTACTTAAAACTATTAGAGAGGATGCTACGATAAATATAGTGTTGATAATTATCAAATCTATAGGTCTAAAGAAAAGAATCAAACAAATTATTCCAACTAAAAATGCTCTATCGCTTTTTCCCATTGGACCATCATACCTTCTTTCTCTACCAATTAATTTGCCCATAAATCCAGCAAACTCATTTATAATAGATAGCCCTATAAACAAAGCTAGAAGCTCGTGGTTAAGTCCTTTTATTTGTGTCATTGGAATAAATATAAATAAGTCAGAAATTACATCACCAATTTCATTTAAAACTTCTCCTAACTTAGATTGCATATTATAAGTTCTTGCCATCATACCATCTAAGGCATTAAGAGCCATTCTAATTAAAAGACCAATTGGAACCACTAGTAGCCCCCAACGGTAATCAGGGTGAAACCAAAGAGAAAATCCTATTAAAAATGACAAAATAATGGAACTAACTGTAATTTGGTTTGCTGTAATTCCAAGCTTATATAACCCAAATAAAATTGGTTTTAATAATTTTTGAAATTTTGGTTTGATTTTATAAAATGATATCATTTTAATCCTTCTTTTTTATAGTTAGTAAATGGATCCCAATCATACTGTACTCTTTCCGCATTATTAGAAAATAAATGATTTTCTATAAAATAAAATATTTCTTCTCCAATGATATCAAAGCGTTCGTACATTTGATCATGATTTAGCCATGTATAAAGATAATCATCTGTTTTTTGGTTTAGACTTTCTAATTTATAATCTAATGGACCCATTTCTAAAGCCTTTTTTTCTAGTAATCGTAGCAACTTTGTTGCTTTACTTTCAATGATAATTCCAATATGTAAATCCTTGTTTTCAATTGGAGGATATTCTAAAGCTGCCATGTCATTCATTATATTCTTTATACCCATCATTGAAATAATTAAATTTAAATTTTCAGCAGCTAAATAAGGTGCTCTTTCTTGGGTAGGACTTCGGTCGTAAACTATTGTAGATATATTTAAAACACCATATTTACTAATAAACTTATTCAATACCCACGATCCTAATATATAAGAGAAAAAATGAATTTTTTTATAATCTTTTAATTGATTTTTATCATAGAATTCGAGCAGATTTTCTACACAATTATCTACCTTGAATTTGTCCATATACTCAGGAATAAATAAATCATAACCCTTTTCTTTAAAGAATTTCTCTTGCTCATTTCTCCCTTTTTTTGAATCTCCAAATCCTGGAAGTATAACAATTGCCTCTTTTTCTATGGATGGTTTGGAATTATCTTTACAAATGATTTCCTGACTAATAGAAGACAAATAACAAAACAACCCCAGAATTAAACTTATATTTCGAAAGGACCAATAAATTCTCATTCGTTTCAATTTATTTTATTTTTTCCAAAATATTGTAAAATCCACTGCATTAAGGTCATTTCAGAAATGATGCCAATAATAAAAATTAAAGAACATACCCATCCAAATGCAACTATAGGCTTAAAACTGCTTGTCATAAAAAACGCAAAGCAAATTGTTAAAATTATTGCTGAGGATAAAATACTAAATGAAAGTTCTTCCATAGGTTTTTTTAACCAAAACTTACGATATAAAATATGAACTGTGTCATCATCTAACAAGCCTATACTAATAACTGCAGTTAATGCAGTAATAACATTAATATTTATATTGAAGACATAATAAATTATAATTATAAAGCCAAGTGGTATTAAGTTAGGTAATAAACTTAATAAAGAAGCGAAAATAGACTTTGTCATTATTAGAATTATTAAAAAGATGACCAATCCAGAGCTAAGCAGAGATTTTATTAAAGAAGTAGTAATACTATTATTCATTTCATTTAACAATAGACCCATACTTGAATATGAAATATTTATTTCTTTTGGACTATCATTTATTATTTCTAATAATTTTCCATTACTAAAATCTACTACATCTTGAGCACTTTTGAATTTTAATTCTATTCTTTGAGTATTGGTTTTTTCATCGTAATATGGATTGCCATTTCCCAAGAAATTAAACAAATTAGCTTTTACACCATATCGAGTTTTGAAATAAAATTTGTCTAAACTTGAAGAAATATTGACTATTAATGCTTCATTTTCAAATCTTTTATTTAATTCAATAATATAATTTTCTATTATTTGATTATTCTTTTTCTTATCCTTATTGGTAAGTAGAATATCTAACTTTATTGTTGAATAATATTTATCCATTAATCTATTTCTTACGTGACTAATTTCTGAATTTACAGGGAAAAATATATCTGTACTTGTCCTAACAGATAATTTATTTACTAACGTCAAGGATGTAATTAATACCAAAATTAATCCTATTGATATAGTTTTTTTATTCTTGAAAAGAAAGTTAGAAAGCATATTAATATTGTAGTCATTTATCTTTTTAATATGCAACCATGGTAAAAGAAATGGTGCAATTGAAAATACAATTAAAAACTCTAACATCAATGCAATACTTGTGATCATTCCAAACTGCTGTATAAAAACAGAATCATTAAAAAAGTAAAAACTTAAAAATGCTGCTGCAGTAGTTAAAGAAGAAAAAAAAGAAGGAATAAAATAATTTGCTATGACTTTTTCAGTTCTTTTCTCTCTATTCTCAATATGTTTAAATTTCACAAATCCTGTTAACAAATGAATAGAATCTGATAATGCCAGTATAAGGACAATTGGGAAGACAAGAAGAGAAATTAAATTCACTTGTACATTTAAAAAGTAGAAAACCAATAATGATATACTAATAGGTCCTAGAATGGTAAAAGCCATAAATATTAAAGCTTTAAAATCCCTAAAAGAAAGTATTATATATAATGAAAAGAAAATAAGAATTAGCAGTGTTAAATTCATAACATCTTTTGTAACATATTTCTCAATAGAAGTTTCTAAATGAGCTATGCTAAAAACATTTATTTTTTTAATTTCTGAAAAAGGTTCTTGAAAAATATTATTTAAATAATCAATATCAATACTTTTAAAATCATCAAAAGAAATTATCACTAAAAATGATTTTAAATCGTTGGATATCAATTTTTTAAGTTCTGGTACTTCTTTTGCTTGTTTTAGAAATGTAGATAATTGATTGTTCTTAATTTTCCAGTGTCTTATCATTTTATCATAATAAGTTAAAGGATTGGTTACAGTTGAGTTTTTGTATTTTGAAGTAATTTCTTGAGAAATTTTTTTAATCTTTTTTTGAATTTCTTTTCTATTATTAGAGTTAGGAATAACCTCCAAAAATATTTTTGATTTATTTTTAAAAATAGAATCTTTATTTTGATATTTAATGAACTCTTTATTTTTTTCTAAGTTGAATCCTGATAAATCGCCATTAAATTTTGGAGTAGGAATGGTGACAATTAAAAAAAATATTGTAGAAATGAAAATAGCAAATAATAACTTATTATTTCTAACAATTATTTTATAAAATCCATCTTTATTTCCCATTTTTTATGAATCAATTTTTAATTCTAAATTTTGATTGATGGTTTAATTTAACTCCAAGCTTTTGTATTATTTTTAAGGGATTTCCATTAAATATTTGTCCTGGACTAACTATACCATATAAATTTGGGTTCTTTTTAAGAATTTTTTCTACAGTTAGGACAATGGCTTTTGCTGTAAGTAAATACGTGTCTTTTATTTCGGCTTCTAAAGTCTTTGGATGTATACTTTCTTGATTGATATTTACAAATAATTCACATTTTTGAGACATTCTATCTTTCAGTTCCGGTCCCTTGAATTTTTTTAAACGAAGTTTGTCCAGTTCTTCTAAAGCATCTCCTTCTACACTTTTTCTGTTAGTCATATATTTAGAGTCATTTTCATCGATAATAATAAAACTTTCAGCCTGATTTACTTCAAAATTCCATTTTGAAAAAGCAACTTCTGGTAGTGGGTACGGAACAGCAACTTCTTTGCTATTATTTCCATTAGTTATTTGAATTAAATCATTTTTAAAATCACAATTCAACCATTGATTATTTTTCACCTTAAAACTCTCTCTATATTTACTTAGCTTCATAGTTATTCTAGTCCCAGGAGATACTTTTTTTTGATTGAATTTATAAAATGTTTTTACAGATTTAATTTTATTTTTCTCACTCAAAGATTGCAGTATTAAGTCTGATACTAGACTTTCAAATGCACAGCCATGAATAATTAATGATTTGTTTTTAACCGATATTTCTTGTAAATAATCCCTTGAATTCTTAATAAATCCAATTTCCCCAGATATATCTAAATATATTTTACCACTTTTAGCGACATTTTTTACTAGTAAAAAGGATTCTTCTGTAAAAGGACCAGCACAGTTGATAATTACATCTGAATTTTCAATTAGATAATTTACATCTCTTATTATTCTAAGATTGATTGATTTTGAATTTTTAATATTTGAATTTCCTTTTTTAAGTTCATTAAGAGCGTTTATATTTCTTCCATAGATAGAGTAGGAGTACTTAATTTTATTGAATTCTTCACAAATTATTTTTCCTGTAAATCCATATGCTCCAACAATTGAAATTCTCATTTTATAGAATTTTATAATTATATTTTTACATACCTTCCAACTTTAACAAGACAAGTTTACATAACGAGTGAATAGAAAATAGCTGAATAAGTTCATTAATAGTAAGACCTTCTGTAAGCTTGTCTGGATTTATTTCACTCATGTGTTTCTTTAAAGATTCTATTCCTTCTGCAGTTATCACTCCATCGATTTCGTACTGAATATCCCCTAATTCTTTTTTTGCTTTAATTTCGATATCGCTTATTTTTAATTCAATATCGTACAATGTTTCTAACTCAAATAGTATATCTACCAAATCAATGGAATCAATTTCTAATTTATCAAATAGAGTATCGTCCATATTAATATCTTCTTTTTTATAACCCGTAGAATTCTCTATCACATTACACACATCATCAAATATTTCTTCAATTTTTTTCATTTATTTTAAATTATTCCTCCATCTATTGTTATACATTCTCCTGTAATATAAGAAGATGAATTGTCAGATGCCAAAAAAGTTGCCATTTTTGATATTTCTTTTGTTTTTCCAAACCTTCCCAAACAAGTAATTTCTTTTATTTGATCTTTAGTTCTACTCATTACTTGTCCGCTCATACTAGTTTCAATAATTCCTGGTCTTATACAGTTAACTCTAATATTTTTTTTCCCTACTTCTGCGGCCAACGTTCTTGTAAAGTTTTCTATTCCTGATTTTGCAGAAGCATAAGCAACTATTCCTCTACCTTTTTTAACTGCTGATATAGAGGAAACGTTAATTATAGAACCATTCTTTTGTCTAAACATTATCCTTAAAACTGCGTGAGTAAGCATCATCGGACTTTTAAGATTTATATCTAAAGTATATGATATCTCTTCTTCATCAAGCATTGCAAATGGATACTCTTTTGTGTAGCCTGCGCAATTTACTAACGAATTTACTTTACTAAACTTTTTATTTATATCTCCAACCGTTTTTACAATTTCATCATAATTTAATAAGTCACATTTATAAGAATATAAATTTTTAACTGGAACGTCTTCTTCAATCAATTTAGACTTTAATTTTTCCATTTTTAATTTATTTCTAATAAGACATACTGCTATTGCTTTTTCTCTTAGAAACTCAGCCACAATATCTCCACCAATTCCACCAGTAGCGCCAGTTATTATTACAACTTTATTATCTAATTTTAGATTCATACCCTCTCATTTTTAATTGCTAAAACTGTATTAATACCTCCAAAAGCAAAATTATTGCTCAGTGCATAAGTTATTTTTTTCTTTTTATTTTCCCTAAGTAAGTTAAATTCTTCAGAACATGGAGATTTTAATTTTAAGTTACTTGGTATAGTATCGTATTTCATAAGTTCTAGCAATAAACAGAGTTCTTGAATTCCTGCGGCTGCAATTGCATGACCATGTCTGTCTTTAGTAGAAGAAATAGGTATTTTTTTTGCCTCTTCTCCCAAAGCTTTTCCAATACATCTTAACTCTAAATCGTCGTTATGTTTAGTTCCTGTTCCATGTGCATTTATATAATCAATTTGAGATGATTTTAGCCCAGAGTTTGAAAGTGCATTTTCAATTGCTTTTGTCATAGATACGCCACTAGGATCTGGTGCAGTTATCTTATAACCATCTAGACTATTGCCATATCCCATGATTTGACCTATTGGTTTGATTTTATTTTGGTCAACAAATTCTTCAGAAGCAAGAATTACAAATCCTGCAGCTTCACCTGCAAGTGTGCCATTTCTGTTTAAATCAAATGGAATACATTCAGTCCCAGTTGCTGTTTCTGGAATAACTCCAAGTTTACCAAATGCAGTTAATGGTACCAAATTTACTAAAGAGTCAGTTCCACCAGCTATGACTACTTTTGCTTCGTTATTTAAAATTGATTGATATCCTAAAGCAATGGCTTGAGTGGAGGACACACATGCAGTTAAAATGGATTTTTGGAATGCACCAGCTTTAAACTTTTCTGCTAAATAAATGGAGTGTATATCGTAAGGATTATTTACCATGTTTATCATTGAAGAATTGGTATTTAGATATGTCTCAAGTTCTGGAACTGGATCGAGTCCCATGTGGGTATAGTTCTTTATTTCTTCTTCAAAGAATTCTAATGGTATTGCATCTGAACCTACGCCTAAAATAGTCCCAGTTTCTTCCTCCTTTAAGATATTGATTATTGGCTCTAATCTCTTTTTACTTTTCCAATAAGCAGCAACTAATAGTTCAAGTTTTCTATCAATTTTAGAAGCTTTTTTAATTACTTCTTTTTCATTCTCATATAGATAAGAAAGATCTTGTTTTACTTCTGCAGCTTTTTTAAAGGGAAATCCATCCGTATTAACTCGATCTACAATTTGTTCAGCACTCTTATTACTAATTATACTTCCAATAAATTCATCTTTTCCTAGCGCTATTGGGCTAATCATTTCGTATTCAATTATGTAAACTTTATTTTTTAACATAACTCGATTGTAATTAACGATTCTCTTCCATAGACATCTCTATCAATTACATCAATTGATTTTATGCCGTTTTTAATATGCTTTAATCCTTCAATTATTCCAAATATTAGGTTAGAAACTCCCAAATAGCCATATTTTTCAAAAATTGATATGGTTGGAATATTTAAAGCTTTTAAATACTGCTTGTCTTTCTTATTCACTCCATGGTCAATAGCTCCCGAAAAAATAATTAGTTCGGATTTAGAATTTTCAAGTAATTCAGTCCATGTTCTTTTAATAGTTTGATCATGAAGATTAGGAACTTTTTTTATGTTGATCATTTTGGTGATTTTACACAAAACTTTATTTTTCTTATGTCTATTTTTTGATAATATAATATGTCCACCACCTGTATTTTCTATTCCGCTTAATTCAACTTCACTTGTACTTCTATTCATAATATGTGAATAAATATTAGCCCCATTTGAAGAGCTTACCCAGCAATATTTCTCTCCATTTTTTATTTCATTGAGTCCTTGTTTTAATGCATAATAAGTAGATATAGATGTGTTTCCAAAAGTTGCATTATTTCCTTTCAAACCAGTGTATTGAGCAATAAAACTCATATTAGAGTTTGTGAGAGTTTCTATTGCTAAAAGTGGGGGACTAGCTCTATAAATTTTTTTGTAAACTTTCATTCTAGAACCTTCCAAAGTAGCTTCTTTAAATACATTAAGAACTCTAGATAAATGTTTTTCAAAATTTCCAAAAAATGAACCATTAGATACAAATAATGGCATATTTGAAATGGTCTTTTTAGAAAAACTATATTTTTTTAATAATTCTTGAGCAGTAACTATAGACATTTTAACATCATCTCTCATCACTTTTTGATCACTTCTTGTTGGGAAATAATCAGATTCTTTGTCTAGTACTAATTTGCCAATTTTAACCGAAATATTATTTAGTTCAGAAATTTTTTCATCTATAAAAACATCAGACACAAAACTATTATGATCTAAAATATAAGTCACTATTATTTAAAACTTTCAGGAAGAATATTATGATAATATAACTGTCTTTTTTTTAAAAAAGGATTTTTCTTAATATCCTTTTCACCTCCTATAACAAAAGACAATGTTGCCTCACAAACTATTTTATCTCCAACTTTTGTAATTGTTTTAGTAGTAGCTCTTGTTACGTCAATAGATATGAGTGATGTTTCAATTATGCATTGATCACCTGGTTCTACAAAAGATCGAAATTTTGCTTTTTGAATAATACTTAAAATAGGAAAAATATTTCCTTTTTTCTTGTAATCTTTATTGTAACTCTGTTCTATTAAAACTCCAGATAATTGAGCCATAGACTCGGTCAATAAGACACCAGGAACAGTTGGAAAACCAGGAAAGTGAGAGTCAAATATTTGGTTATCTAAACTCCAACATTTTATACCAGATGCAGATTCACCAACCTTAATTTCTTTGACTTTGTCTATTAAATAAAAATTCATAGAGTGTTCATATATTTAAGTAACTAAAATATTAAGGTATTCATTTTAAAAAAAACTGATTAACATTTAAAAAAGATAAAGTTTATTTAAATTATTTCATTTAATATTATAATAATCAATTACTTGTATTAATAAAAAATGATATTATTAATATCTACTATTGTATGTTAAAAAATAACAAGTGTATCTATATCTTCTCTAAATCTTTTGAGATAGCTAAATGACGGATTTGCTCTCCCAACAAAACAAGATTGGTTAAAACCATATTTTTTAATAACACTAAGTGCTTTTACACATTCTTCTTCGTTTTTTCCAAATCCAAACATAGAATGTCCGGGTTTTTCTATTAAATACCAATTTCCATCTAGAGATTTTTTAGCAACCAACTTCTCAGGATCAAATGGAAGGCAATCTTCAGAACTATTTCTATAGCTATTCATTTCATTATTTCCAATTCCTGTATTGTCAGAGGATAATTGATATTGCATAAATAGTGAATTTCTATTCTCCTCACCTAATGAATTCGTGTAATAACCTTCACCACAATTACAAAGGAATTTTACTTGGTAGTGCTCTAATACAATTTTTGTTTTTTCAGCTTCTTTAAAATTTGGAAAGTAGAATAAATGTTCCTCTTCTTCATTTCTTAGCTCCCAAATACTATCCATATTTTTTACTATCAAAATATTAGATATTGATATACAATTATCTTCTACAATAGGAGAGGCTTTTTTATAAGTCGTCTTACTACAAGAGAATAAGGAAATGGATAACAATAAAAAAATGGAAGATTTTAAAAGGGAATTTTCTTTCATAAAAATCAAAAATTGATAATACAATATAAGTTTTAAAAACTAATATTTAATAAATTTAAAGTTATTTTAAGGTTCATATATTAAAATTAATTAACAATAGAACTAAATCATTATACCGATTCCAAAATCCTAATCAAAGAACTTACCAAGTCATTTAACAGGCAGTTGGAGCTTAAAGAGCTAATAATAAAAAAAATTAAATATAGCAACGGTGACGAAAAACTTTCATGGATAAAAAAATACAATTCACAATTTATTCAGCCTTGGAGATAGTTATAAATGAAGAGTAAAATTTTAAAAATACAGAACACCGAAATAAATTTAAGAAAGAGTTTAAAAGCAAGAAATATCTCCATCAGAATAAAACCTTTTGAAGGAGTTTTAGTGACAGTTCCTAGATTTTTATCTTTTAAAATAGCGAAAGATTTTGTTGAATCTAAGATGAGCTGGATTCAAAATAACCTTCATAAAATACAAAGTCAGGAACAATTGCTGACCAATTTTACATTTGGTAGTATCTTTAAAACAAAATTCCATTCTATATTTATTGATTCCACTTCCGAGAAAAAGAATACTTTTTTAAAAGATAACAAATTCATAAAAATTAATATTTCAGACAATCATGAAATTCAATCTATTGAAAGTCAAGATTATATAAGAAATATAATTGAAAAAATTCTAAGAATAGAAGCTAAATCTTATCTACCTAAAAGAGTAGATGAATTGGCAAAAAAACACAACTTCACGTATCAAAAATTAGCAATTAAAAACACAAAAACCAGATGGGGGAGTTGTTCTTTTAAAAATAACATAAATCTTTCTTTACATTTAATGAGACTTAGAGAAGAACTTATAGATTATGTTATTCTTCACGAATTGGTTCATACCAAAGTTAAAAACCATAGCAGAGAGTTCTGGACGACTTTAGATATTCATTGTCCAAAATCTAAAAGTTTAGATAGAGAATTAAAGAACTATAGTTTAAGAATTTTTTAATTGCTGTAAATACCCTTTATTAAAAGAGCTGCGCTAGATGGGTTAGTAGCTAGAGGAACATCGTGAACATCGCACAATCTCATAAGCATTGAAATATCTGGTTCATGAGGATGTTTCTCTAACGGATCTCTGAAAAATATTACCATATGGCAAGTTCCATCTGCAACTTTTGCTGCTATTTGAGCATCTCCACCTAGTGGACCAGAAAGTAGTGCGGTAACTTTAAATCCAGCTTTTTTGACTTTTTCTCCGGTAGTTCCAGTTGATATTAACTCAATTTCGTTCTTATGAAGAATATCAGCTTGTTCATTTAAAAACTGAACCATTTCAGCTTTTTTACCGTCGTGTGCTATTATTGCTATTATCATAATTTACAAGTTCAAAATTATAAACAATTTCTATTTTCTTAAGTTTTAATTGTTAATCTTTCTTAAACATTTATAATATACCAGCTCCCTGTCTTATCAATACCAAATCGTTAGAAGTACAGTCTACAACAGTGGATGCTACATTTTTTCCATATCCGTAGTCAATTACTGCATCTACATTATTTTCATGATTTTCAAATATTATCAATGGGTCTGTAGTGTATTTAACAATTTCATCTTCATCGTTTACACTAGAACATATTAAAGGATGATTTAATTCTTCTACAAGTGTTCTAATAAATTTATGGTTTGGAATTCTTATTCCAATTTCTTTTTTATTGGAATTAAATATCTTGGAAATATTATTATTTGCATTTAATATAAATGTAAACGGACCAGGAAGTGCATTTTTAAGAGTTTTAAAGGTCTTTCTATCAAATGACTTAGTATATTTAGAAATATCTTTTAAGTCCTGACAAATTAAAGAAAAGTTAGCCTTTTTTAATTTAATATTTTTGATTTTAGCCAATCTTTCTAGCCCCTTTTTGCTTTTTATGCTAGTTGCAAAAGCATAGATTGTATCGGTAGGAATTACAATTAGTCCGTCGTTGTTTAGGATTTTAATGATTTTTTGAATTACTCTTAAATCAGGATCTTTTGCAACAACATTGATAAGCATAATTATCTAGCCATTTACTTTTTTAAAATCGTCTAAAAATTTAGCTAAACCAATATCGGTAAGTGGATGATTAAGTAAAGCTGTTATTGCGCTTAGAGGTCCTGTCATGACATCTGCTCCAATCTCTGCACACTGTATAATGTGCATTGGGTGTCTTACAGAAGCTGCAAGTACCTCGGTATCAAACATGTAATTATCATAAATCTCTCTTATTTGAGCAATTAAATCCATACCGTCTGTACTCACATCGTCTAATCTCCCAATAAATGGAGATACATAAGTAGCACCAGCTTTTGCTGCTAGCAATGCCTGTCCAGCTGAAAATATTAAGGTACAATTGGTTTTTATTCCTTTGTCAGAGAAATATTTAATTGCCTTAATACCATCTTTAATAATTGGTACTTTGACTACAATATTTGAATGTAGCTTAGCCAATGCTTCGCCTTCTTTGACCATTCCATCAAAATCTGTTGAAATAACTTCTGCACTTACATCGCCATCAACGATTTCACATATTTTTTTATAGTGATTCACAATATTTTTAGAACCTGAAATTCCTTCTTTAGCCATTAGAGAAGGATTGGTGGTTACACCATCTAAAATGCCCAAATCTTGGGCTTCTTGAATCATCTCTAAGTTTGCTGTATCAATAAAAAATTTCATTTGTAGGTTTTTGGTTGGTTATTTGGTTGGTTATTTGGTGAAAGTAATAATAATTAAAAAGTGCTAAAAAGAAATTTTTAAGTAATTGCTAACAATTAATTTGAAAATTTAACACATTCACAAATACAAGATTCATTAAAGCAGGTGCATTTAAAAGAAATATTGCATTTATCCTTCCATATTTTCCCCATATTTTCTACTGGTTTTAATCCAAACTTGTAATTTATTTTTCCAGCTGGCATTTTATTTTTAATTTTCCATGCATAGGCAACTACCTTATCTTTAGAATTTAAGAATTTTTGAAAATAGAAAGCCATAAGTTTTGTACCTATACTTTTTTTTTGCCAATTTTTTTTTATTGCGATACAATCAATTACCACATTTTTAATTTCTTTTTTTCCTATAAAAAAACCAATGATATTGTTTTTCTTTAAAGCAACTATTTTGACAATATTTTTATTTAGGAAATATTTTTCAGAATGATAACCTTTTCCAAATAAACAATTGGAAATTTCTATGCATTGTGTTAAATGAAGAGGGTTTAATTTCTTTATTTCTTTTATTTCTATAGACATTACTGTTTATAAGATACAAAAAAAAGGGCAAGCTACTCATATCGCACCGCTACAACCATTTACCCTTGCTATGTTCCCATCCTGGGGGATTCAACAGGAGCTGGTCGTATGAGACTTGCCCACAGCAAATGTAGAATATTATTTATTATTTAAGAAGATTTTTATGATAATTACTTTTATGAACAGTTCCATGAACAAACCCATTAAGTTCAGTACCAAACAAACCAGTATTTTCGCTCATAGAGGTATTGTTGTTTTTATCATATGTCCATTTCTTATCGGGATCAAATAATGTCATATTCGCTTCATAACCTTCTTTTATAATAGGAACTTCAAATTGAAGTATTGTTCGCGGATTGATAGACATACATTGTACAATTTTTTCTAGTCCGATATATTCCTTAAGATAGGTTAATGCTAATGGAAAGCAAACTTGAGTACCTATAGATCCAAAAGGTGATAAACTGAACTCTACATTAGTTATTTCCTTTTCATTAGGTTGGTGGTAAGATGTAATTACATCAATCGTCCCATTTTTAACCCCTTCTAAAAGTGCATTTCTGTCTTCTTTTGTTCTAAAAGGTGGAAGTATTTTAAACCTATTGTCAAATTGATTAATAATTTCATCGTCAAATAATAGATGATAAATAGATGTTCCACAGCTTAAATTATTTTGACTTTTTTTAGCGATTTTAACCTGTTCTAAGCTCTTTTTAGAAGATAAAATATTGAAGTGTAACCTTCCCTCGTGGTATCTATTTATCAATAAATCTCTGTTTACCATGAGCTCTTCTGATAAGTCTGGAATTCCTTCCAAACCTAATTTAGTCGAAACAATACCTTCATTTATTAGTCCGTTAGGTGATATTTTTTCTTCGTAAGGAAAAGATATTATTAATCCATTAAAGTTCTTTGCATAAAGCAATGCTCTTGATAAAAGACCGCTGTTATGAACAGGTCGCATGTAGTCTGAAAAGGCAAGTGCTCCTGCATTGTACATGTCAAACATTTCTGCCAATTGTTCTCCTTTTAGTTCTTTAGAAATTGCTCCAAAGGGAACAACATCTATTCCATAATATTTAGAAGCGTTTTTGCAAAAAAGAATTTCACTTTTTTTGTCTCTAGCAGGTTGGTAAGTAGGCTGTAGTCCAACACCTGTGAAACCTCCAGATTTAGAGGAAAATAGACCAGATTCTAGAGTTTCTCTTTGTTCATTTCCAGGTTCGGGAAAGTCTACTGAAAAATCGAAAAGACCAGGGCAAACGTGAAGATTGTCTTCTTGAATTATTTCTGAATTATTATCATTAATTTTGTCTCCAACCTTTACAATTAATCCATTTTTTAAAAGTATGTCTTTTTTAGAATTATTATACTTAGAATTTGGGTCTATTATATTTACATTCTTAATTAAAAGAGAAGACATATTAGCTTAGTTTTTTAATAATTATGATTTCTAAAATTAGGCATATTAAACTTAAAAAAATAAAATATATCCAATATTCTAAATTCTTATTATTGTTTTTAATTAGTTCAGGAAATTTATTTTGCTTTATGTCCCAATAGTGAATTTTATCATTTAAATCTAAATTTTCAAGTTCAGTATTAAGTTCTTTTGAAGAGGAAAATGCCATTTCAGATTCGCTTTTTGAATTATTGACTGAAAATCCACTTACCAAACTGTCGTTGTTATATATGAAGTAGTGTCCAGTAGATTCAATCATATCCTTAATATACAATGACGACGAACCAGAACTACTTGAAATTAAAGGAAAAAAAGAGTAAGTAGGCTCACTTAAATCATTGGTGATTTTTATATTTCCATTTTGTTGAATTGCTTGATTAATTTTGAAATTTTCCAATTCATCAATTGAAATTTGACTAGTAATGTCGTTTGCAGATTTCTCCTTGATTCGAAGAAGGATAGGTACAAACAAAGCATGTTGGCTAAAATTTGAATATTCTCTACTTAAATTGGAAGTGAAAAAATAAAAGTCATTATTCTTAAAAGAATATTTGCTCAATAATGGATCTGCATTATTTAACTTTATACAATTAATTGGATTGTATAAGTTTTGAATTTTAAGGTATTTGTTAAAATAGGGTAGGTCTAAATTTTCATTATAATTTGAAAAAATATTTTTAAAAAAACTTAAATCTATAGATTCAATATCTAATTCTAATTTTAAGTTTATTAATTCAGAATTTTTAATACCAAGTATTTTAAATAAATCTTTGTAATCTATTTCTCCACTTAGAGAAGGGAAAATTATAATGCTTTTTCTTTTAGAGGAGCTTGACAATAATTGGAGGGTTTTTTTATCAATTTTTGATAGTTCATTTAAAATAATAAGTTCTGCATTTAAATCCTGATTAGTAATCCCATTATTAATATCTATATTTTTATAATTAGTTTTCTCAACAGACTTAAAAAGTGTTTCTATAGATTTGTTTGATTTATTTTCACCCTGGTGGATATTGACAATTGTAAATTTCTCCTCTAACACATAAGAAAAAAAATATTTATCGTCAAATAATAAATCGTTATTAGGCGGATTTATCAAGCTAATTAATCCCGATTTAATTCCTTTTTTACTAACAGAGTAATCAAATTTTATTTCTTTAGACTGCTTTGGATTAATTTTATTAAAAGATTGGTTTAAAACCTCACCATTATTTATATTTAATTTCGTTTGAAATTCTACTTCTTCTACAGAATGGTTGGTGATTTTAACATTTAAATTTTCATTTTTATTAATTGTTCTATTGTTTTTATTAAACCACACAGAATCAATTGAAATATTATCATTGGAAGATGAGCCATATTGAAGAATGTTGATGTTTTTTATAATTCTTTTGTCATTTACTTTATCTAAATCTAAAGTGTTTTTTTGAAGATCTGTAAACCAAAAGGAATTTAATTTCTCAAGGTCTAACTGTTCATGTTGTATTTCTATTACTTCAGAAATGTTTAGTTTTTGAGCAGTTGTTTTTAAATTAATAATTTCTTTTTTAATCTCATTTTTATCAATCAAATATTGCTTGTTATTTTTTTTAATGTTGGTGGTTAATACATACTTAGTTTCTTCAGGTAAATTCTCTATTAATTTTATTGCATCGTCTTTGGCTGATTCAAAAAGTGTTTGGTTTTTATAACTTCTACTCATTGAAAAAGAATTGTCTATATAGATTCCAACTTTATTTAAATCTCTTAATTGGTCTATTTTTTGGTCCTTTCTATATGGGAAACAAAAAGCTATTACTACAGAGCTTACAAATAAGATTCTGGAAATTAGTAATAGAATGTTTTTTAATTGAGACTTTCTCTTTGTTTTCTCTTCTATGCTTTTTAAAAGTGAAACATCGGAAAAATAAATGGTTTCGTGTTTTTGTAAATTGAATAGGTGAATAAATATTGGAATAATATTTAAAAGTAATGCCCAAAGAAAATCAGGATATAATAGACTCATTAAAGCACGAAGTTAGTTAATATAATTTGATTTAAAACTCTTTGGATTCAATTCCCATTCCGAAAAGTGCAAAATCATATTTTACTGGGTCTTTATAGTCCAATTTTCTCAATGAAATATCTAGTTCTTCGACTGCCTTCCAATCATTTTGTTCTCTTTTCAAAAGATTAAATGCTCTTGCAGACCTTCCACTATGTATATCTAATGGACAGGATAGCTTTGATGGGCTTATTTTATCCCAAATTCCAAAATCCACTCCTTTATTATCTTTTCTAACCATCCATCTTAAAAACATATTTATTCTTTTAGCTGCAGACCCTTTAGTAGGATTTGCAACATGTTTTTTAGTTCTAATTTCATAATGTTTACCCATAAATTCTTTTCTAAAATTTACAATTGCTTCAAATGAATTATTGTTTTTTTTGAAATCCGGAGCAAATAATTCTTCTAAAGAACTAAATCTTTTGTATATTTTTTGAAGTCTTAAAATAAAAAATTGTAAATCAAAAGCATTAAATGTTCTATGCTTAAAGTCATTTAATAAATTCAATTCATTTTCATTAAAATTTATTATGAAGTTAAAAGGGTCATTGTTCATTATTTTTAAAAGTTTTTCACCACTTTTAATAATTGACTTTCTATTTCCCCAAGCTAGGGTAGCTATTATTAATCCAAATATCTCAATATCTTTTTGATCTGAAAATCTATGAACAAGTCCTATTGGGTCGGATTCAATAAAAGTGGATTTATTGTACTTTTCTACAAAATAATCAAGTTTTTCTTTATTTTCTTTTTTCATAAAAAGAGACCATAAAAAAATTATTCCTTTTTCTTTATAAAGGATTTTGTTGAGCATTTACCGCTTTGAAAAAGTTGTACAATATAAACTCCAGAACTTAATTTTTTGGTTGGTAGTAATGTCTGGTAGCCATCTAACTTTGAGCATAACATAACTTCACCTAAAGTGTTGTAAATTGTTACATATGAATCTTTAGTATTAAAATCCTTAAAAAATATATAAATATTTGATCCAGTTGGATTTGGATAAAGTTCAAAGTCTAATAAATCAGTTTTGGATATTGAAAGAGGAGCATTTAAACCTTCAAAAATTTTAATATTATCTAAATATAAATTGTTTCCAGCTCTGTTAGTTGTTTCAAATTTAACTAAAACGTCTTCGTTTGAAAAACCAGATAGATTAACAGTGTCGTTTCTCCAGTGAGTAAAATATTCTGGAACAAAATCAAAAGAAGATGTATCAAAAGTACTAAGATCATTACCGTACTTTTCATAAACCAAATAATCGTAAGATAATCCACAATTATTTGAGATAAACAATTTAAGGGTGTCATTCAAAACACCAGAAGCATTTCTTTTTTGATATGCTATATCAAATGTTAAAAATAAATCATTTGATGTAGAAAGACTTATTTTAGGAGTTATAAGACCATCTTTTTGATTGTTTCTAGGTGCGTAAGAAAAAAGCTTAATGCAAGCTGATTGATAGCTCCATTGTAAGCCACTGGTTGAATCAATTCCCCATGTTTCATCGAGGTCTGTATTTTCAATAATCCAATTCAATTCATTAATCCCATTTTCGAAATCCTCTATAAATGGAAGTGAAGTTATTTCCTTTATAATTGAAAATCTTAGGATGGTACTATTATTAAAGTAATCATATTCATTAAGAGAGTTTCCTAGATTAGCCAATACCTGTATTTCATTTTTACCAGAATTTAACCCACTTAAAACTGGAAGAGTAAAGCTGTTACTAGAATTTGGAATTAAATTTCCTGACCAAATGCTGTTTAGAATAGTATCCCCATTAATTTTTAATATAAAATCTATATTGGTTATTGGAAAGTCTCCTAAGTTTTTAAAATATACTGTTGGGTTAAATGTATCTTCACAGGTATTTTCTTTAAAATTAGGTATAGTAAGAGAATCAAGATGAATATCATAAATCAGATTTGAAGGGTCAACTGGATTATGAATTTGACTTAAATGTTGAAATGCTGCATAAACATCTATCATCCCCATTCCATAAATATTGTCTTCACCAGGTGTACCTAAATCTACAGCAGATAAATAAAGTGCCCAAAGAAGTTCCTCTCCAGAAAGAAAAGGAAAGGCTTCTTTTAGTAGTAAAATGGCTCCCGAAACATGAGGAGCAGCCATACTAGTGCCAGAAATAGTATTAAAATTATTTTGTTCCCATGCTGATCTTACATTTTGACCTGGTGCTACAACTTCAGGATGAATAGTTAATGAACCAGAATCAGAACACTGACTAGGACCTCTAGTAGAAAAATTTGATATTGGGTATGGAAAAGAAATATTTCCATTAACACTTCCAACACAGAATGTATTAACTTCCGAAGTGTTTATTCTTTGTGGAGAATTTACACTTGAATTATTTGGACCTGAATTTCCTCCGGAAAAAACATTTGCAATTCCAGCTGCTTCAATAGCATTCATAAGATTTACAACAAAACCTTGACAGTGAGTGGTGTCATTTCCATCATACCATCGCCAACTATTATTTATTACATCTGGAATATCCTCAGTTGTTGAAGTGTCATTGTCTGGATTTAATGCCCATTGAAAAGCCTCTATCATATTAACAATAGGAGGTAGTGCTTGTACAGTTGAGGTAACAAAATCATTTGCTATCCAATAAGAACCAAAAGCAACACCTATTGTGTCGTTTGTTGTCTCTACTAGTCCTGCAATAGTTCCCAAAGTATGTGTTCCATGATTTTGAATAGAACCATTAGGAAATGAATTAAAATAACCAATCCAGCTTTGTTGCATTGGAAATCTCTTTCCTATAAATCTATTGCTAAATGCTGGGTGATTAGGCCATACTCCTGTGTCATAATTGTAAGCTAATCTTCCTCTTCCAGTATAGCCAAGTGCCCACATGGCAGGAGCGTTAATTGCAATTAAACCATTTTCAACCCCATTTGGAGTTCTATTATTATCCACTGAAACCTCAAAATCATCATGCGCTATTAATCGGTTGTTTTCAATTTTTATAGAGGCAATATTAGAAAAATGAGTTAGTTTTTCAATTGTCACAGGATCTAATTGAGCAACAATAATATTTACAATCCAAAATGAATGATAATAGTTAGTTGATGGAGTTTGTTTTTTTAAGAAATCTAATACAAATTCTTGGGACTTAATAGCTTGCTCTTTTAAAAGCCTATTGACAATTCTTGGACGTTGATTTACTGGAATTTTTTGTTCTTTAAATTCCTGATTTAGCATGTAACAATCTATATTATCATTGAATTCAATACGAATAGGGACCAGCTCTCCAGGGTTATTTTTAATCCAATTATCTATTTCTTTAAATCCTATTTCTTGATTATAAGCGTTTAATGAAAAAATTATTAATGTGAAAAAAAATATAATTTTTTTCATAAACGTTAGAAAATACTTGGATACAAATTGGGATCACTCTCATGCATTATGTTGTATATGGCTTCTGTAATATCATTTAAACTAGGTTTTGAAAAATAATCACCATCAGTTCCATAGGCTGGTCTATGATCCTTCGCTGTTAATGTTACTGGTTGAGAATCTAAATGGAAATATCCTTTTTGTTTATTAATAACTTGGTCTAACATAAAAGCAGTTGCTCCACCAGGAACATCTTCATCAATAAAAATAATTTTATTAGTTTTTTCCAAAGATTTGCTAATCAAATTATTCACATCAAAAGGAATAAGTGTCTGTATATCAATTAGTTCACATGATATGTTGTAGATGTTTAATTCTTTTACAGCTTGTTGACAAATATTAAAAGTGGAACCATAACTAACTACTGTAATGTCCTTTCCTTCCGAAACAATTTCAGGAATTCCAATAGGTGTTGTAAACTCTCCATAGTTTTCCGGTTCATTTTCTTTAATCCTATAGGCATTCAAACATTCAATGACTAATGCTGGATCATCTGATTTTATTAAAGTATTGTAAAACCCAGCTGCTTTTACCATATTTCGAGGTACACAAACTATGATTCCTCTTAACAAATTAATGATTCCTCCTAAAGGAGATCCAGCATGCCATATTCCTTCTAGTCTGTGGCCTCTTGTTCTTACTATAAGAGGACACTTTTGGGTCCCTTTTGTTCTGTAAGCCAATGTTGCTAAATCATCACTCATAATTTGAATACAATAGAGTAGATAATCTAAATATTGTATTTCTGCAATTGGTCTTAGTCCTCTTAAAGCCAATCCTATTCCTTGCCCTATGATTGTAGTTTCTCTTATTCCAGTATCAAAAACTCTAAGCTCACCAAATTCCTCTTGCATTCCCTCCATTACTTGGTTAACTCCTCCTATAATTCCGGTATCTTCTCCAAAAGTTAAAAGCTCAGGAAATTGGCTAAAAAGTTTTTGAAAATTATTTTTTAAAATTACCCTTCCATCTACTTTATTTTTAGAAAATACTACATCTTCTTTATTAACCTTTAGAGCAGAATAATTGGTTTCAGTGTATAAATTAGAATTGTAATTATCAAACTCATCCTTTTTTTGATCTTTATACCACTTAATAGCAGCTATTTTTTCGTTGAATTTCTCACCTCTAGTAATTAATAATGCATTTCTAAAACTTGAAAAAACATCTTTTTTAATAGGTTCCCTAATTTTTTCTAAGTCATTTAATATTTTAAGTATTTCTGATTTTTTAGAACTTTTACTTGCAATATTTTTAAGATGTAAAGAACATTCATTTAAGCTTTTTTTAATTGGATTTAAAAACTCAGTCCAAGCTATCTTAGAGAGTTTTTTCACTTCGTTTTTACTATCTATTTCTATTTTTTCTAAAACTTCTAACCTACAAATAGGCTTTCCAGTTGCATTTTCGTTGCTAAGAATCCATTTTTTAAATTGGACTATACAGTCGTATTTTTTTTCCCA
The DNA here is from genome assembly GCA_938075455.1 of uncultured Flavobacteriales bacterium. GTDB lineage: Bacteria > Bacteroidota > Bacteroidia > Flavobacteriales_D > Parvicellaceae > MED-G20. The sequence continues at coordinate 38,916 of CALJHN010000001.1, read as the reverse complement.
TGCTAATCTTTCACTAGACTTGTATCTTTCATGTGATCCGGAAGTTGAATGTCCTTGTGGTTGAGTGATTTCTTCAACATGTACCAAAGAGGGCTTATGTTGTTCTCTTGAAAAATTAACAGCTTCTTGGTAGGTACTGTATAGTTCAGTATAATTCCATCCTTTGCATTTGAAAATTTTCAAACCGTTAGATTGGTCTTTAATTTCAAATCCAGATAAAGCTGTAGAAATACTTTCTTTGGTAGTTTGGTATTTTTTTTCTACTGAAATTCCATATCCGTCATCCCAAACAGACATAACTAAGGGAATTTCTAAGACACATGCTGCATTCATGGATTCCCAAAATACTCCTTCAGAAGTACTAGCGTCTCCTATGGTTCCGAACGCAACTTCATTACCGTTATTAGAAAATTTCTTAAAATCCTTTAATTCTTTATTTTGTCTGTAAATCTTAGAAGCTAATCCTAATCCTACAAGACGAGGCATTTGTGCACCAGTACAAGAAATATCAGAAGAAGTATTTTTTTTGTCTACTAAATTAAGCCAATTCCCATCTTTATCAACTGATTTTGTAGAAAAATGTCCACCCATTTGTCTACCAGCAGAATTGGGTTCTTTTTCCAAATCTGTATGAGCATAAAGACCTGCAAAAAATTCCTGAACACTAAGCTCTCCAATTGCCATCATGAATGTTTGATCTCTGTAGTAACCAGATCTAAAATCTCCTTTATTGAAGAATTTGGACATTACAAGTTGTGCTAATTCTTTTCCATCACCAAAAATACCAAATTTTGCCTTTCCAGTTAGAACTTCTTTTCTTCCAAGTAAAGAGGCCTCTCTACTCATACAAATTACACGATAGTCGTTTAGGACTTGACTTATAAACTGTTCTTTATTTAAATCTATACTGTTAATGGTAGTATTATTCGACATTAAGATTTTTAGAATTTCTACAAAAATAACACTAATAAACAATTAAAAAAGTTGCATTTTAAATTAATGATTTTAAAAGTGTAGATTCTACATAAAAAATATGATTCTTACAATTAGAATAAAATCAATATAAATTTTAAATACCTTATTTGTAAGAAATTAGAATGTGTATATTTGAATATACAGAATAAAAAAATGAAATTATTAGAAGGTAAAACTGCAATTATAACTGGGGGAAGTAGAGGAATTGGTAAAGGAATAGCTATGGTTTTTGCCAAACATGGAGCAAATGTTGCTTTTACATATAGTTCTTCCGTAGAATCTGCTAATTCTTTGGAAAAAGAGTTAAGTAATTACGGAGTAAAAGTGAAAAGCTATCAAAGCAACGCTGCTGACCATAAAGAATCACAAGATTTGGTTGAAAATGTTTTAGAAGATTTTGGTTCTATAGATGTTCTAGTAAATAATGCTGGAATTACTAAGGATAATTTATTAATGAGAATGAGTGAAGAAGATTTTGATAAAGTTATCGATGTTAATCTAAAGTCTGTTTTTAATATGACCAAAGCTGTGCAAAGATCAATGCTCAAACAACGAAAAGGTTCTATTATTAATATGAGTTCTGTTGTTGGAGTAAAAGGAAATGCTGGACAATCAAACTATGCCGCTTCAAAAGCTGGAATTATTGGATTTTCCAAATCAATTGCTCTGGAGTTAGGATCAAGAAATATTAGAAGTAACGTAATTGCTCCAGGTTTTATTGAAACTGAAATGACTGCTAAGTTAGATGAGAAGACTGTAGATATTTGGAGAAATGCAATTCCACTTAAAAGAGGTGGTGCACCAGAAGATATTGCAAACGCTTGTGTTTTCTTGGCAAGTGATCTAAGTGCTTATATAACTGGTCAGACTTTGAATGTTGATGGAGGCATGTTAACCTAACTTATTATAGTTGAGTACAATAATTTTTGATTCCCCCATTTACGTTTTTTTTGTTTCTATTGCAATTGGATTTGCCTTAACTATTTTCCTTTACAATAAGGAAAGAAAACAGAATTATTTATCCTCAAAATCTCTTTTAATCTTATTTATTTTAAGATGGATTACTTTTATTTTATTAAGTATTTTTCTTTTAAGACCTAAGATTATAAAATCAGAGTCAGTGGAAGAAAAACCTATTCTTTTGCTTGCTCAAGATAATTCTAAAAGTATTTTGTCTAATGAAGATTCAACTTTTTATATGAATTTTTATGAAGATTCAATTAAAAGTCAATTTGAAGAGTTGAAAGAGTTTTATGATTTAAGAACATGTGTTTTTGGACAAAAAATTTTAAAAGACACACTTTTTTCCTTTGAAGACAATTCTACTAATTTTGATCAACTATATAGTTTCATAAACTTAAAATACCATGGAACTAACTTAACAGATTTAGTAATCGCATCGGATGGAGTAGTAAATATGGGTAAGGATTTGCCTTATTTATCTATTTCTCCTTCAATTTCAGTAAATACAATTCTTCTTGGAGATACTTTACAATATGACGATATAAAGATTAAATCTATCAACAATAATAAATATGCTCTTTTGGGAAATGATTTTCCAGTAGAAGTCACCATGGCCGCAAATAATTCTTTTAAAAATGTTAAGGTCCAATTATTTTCCGGGAAAGAAAAAGTACAAGAAAAAAAGTTTAAAACCTTTAATAAAGGAATCAATAAAGTAACTTTTATAAACAAAGCAAATGAAAAAGGGATTAAGGAATATAAAGTAGTTATTAGTTCTAAAAAAACAGATAAAAACTTATTGAATAATTCTAAAAAAACTTTCATTGAAGTAATTGACTATTCACAAAAGATATTAATATTAAGTTCTGGTTCACATCCAGATATTGCAGCTCTTAATTGGGCATTAGAAGACCAATTGAAATCAAAAGTAGCCACTTTTCAAATTGATGATTTTAATGGTAAAATTAATGACTTCGATTTATTAATTTTTTACAAGCCAACCAGTAGTAAAACTTTAATGAATGTTGTTGAGAAAAGTAGACAGTTGGAGATACCATCTTTAATTATTTCAGGTTCAGAAATTAAATCTAAAACTGCTGAAAATGTTCTTTTAGGACTAAAACAAAATAATTTTAAAGGTGCTAATTATGTAAGAGCCAATTTAAATGAAGATTTTAAGTCTTTTGCATTTGGAGAGAAATGGCAAAAAATAATTTCTGAATATCCACCTCTTTATGTCCCATTTTCGATAGATTACAATCTAGTTTCTAGTGCAAATATTTTACTTTATCAGTCTGTAAATAACTTAAAAATGCCTTACCCATTAATTTATTTTTTCAATAATAGAAATATCAAACATGGAGTAATAATTGGTGAAGGTATATGGAGATGGAAAATGGCCGAATATAGACTTAATAACAATTCCCATATATTTAAAGATTTAATTAAAAAAATCACTCAATATTTGAAGAGAACAGACAAAAAATCTAGACTAAATTCTATAGTACCAAAGAATAGTTTCGAGAATAAATCTCTCTACATATATACAGAGTATTACAATGAATTAATGGAGGTTGTTTCTGGAGCAGATATTGTGTTTTCTTACCAAGATTCGTCCGGAAAAGAATATTTCAAAAATTTAATTTCTAGAGATAATTTTTACGATTTAAAACTTAATGGATTGCCAATTGGAGATTATAACTATAAAATAATCCTAAATAATGAAGATGAAATTCTTAAATCAGAAGGTAAATTTTCAATTATTCCTTCAAATATTGAAAAGTTAAATACTGTAGCAAATCCAAAAAAATTAGCATTACTTAATCAAAATGGAGGAAGTTATCAGTTTTCAGAAATTAAAAACTTAGTGGAGTTGCTCAAGAATGATAATAATTTAAAAATCAAGACTCATGTCGAACAAAAGCAGCAAGATCTTATTAACTATAAATGGCTTCTTTTACTCTTAATATTTCCTTTTGTTGAATGGTTTATAAGGAAGAATAAAGGTCTTTTATGATTTAGTACAAGTCCTGGTCTAGTTCTTCAAAGCCACCGAATTCATCTTCTTCAGGTTCATTTAGAATATCTTCTATTTCGGAAAGTTTGTTTTCATCTTCCATAATAAGTATGTTATCACTTTTTTTAGCTTGATATTCACCCAATTTATGAAGAAGCTTTAAGGATTCTTCTTTCTCTAAATAACTTTCTTTCAATATCTCTACATAAAATATATTCATATTAAGAAAGTCATTTACATATAAGAATTTAAATTTCTTTTCTTGGAATACTTCATCTATGGAAATAGATTCCATGAACTTAATCGATTGATCTTCTCCAATATTCATATTCATTAACGTAATTTCTTCACCTTTATCCCAATCGTCGTTACTATAGAAAAAAGAAGACATTTCTAATTTATCTAGATGAAAATTTTCTACCAAAAAATCATGTATTGTCAAGAAATTATTTTCTTTATGTATTCTTAAGTCTGCAAATATATCCTCTTGAGTATCTGCTACTATTCTTATATCTAATGAGTTATTTTTCAATTATTCCAATTTCTTTAGCCTTAATAAGTAAATAGTTGTATGCTTCTTGGTAGCTGTTTTTTATTATACCATCTAAAATAGCATTTTTTATAGATTCTTTAAGAATACCAATCTCCTTACAAGGTTTAATATTAAAAATTTCCATAATCTCTTTTCCATCTATTGGAGGTTGCCAATTTTTTATTTTATCTCTGTCTTCTAAATCTCTAAGTTTTATTTTAACATCTTCAAACCTCTTGATGTATTTAATTTTTTTCTCCTTATTTTTTGAAGTAATATCTGATTGACATAATGTCATTAAATCCTCTAAATCGTCTCCCGCTTCAAATAACAATCTTCTAAGGGCTGAATCCGTTATACTTTTGTTGGTTAATGATATTGGCCTCAAATGCAACAAAACTAATTTTTGGACATACTTCATAGGAGTGTCTAAAGGAAGTTTTAATTTTCTAAATATAGAAGGTACCATTCTTGCACCTTTGTCTTCATGACCATGAAATGTCCATCCTTGTCTTTTATTAAATCTTTTTGTGTTTGGTTTTGCTATATCGTGAAGTAAAGCTGCCCATCTGAGCCACAAATTTCCTTTACTATGTTGCAGAATATTGTCAAGAACTTTTAATGTATGGTAAAAATTATCCTTGTGGCTTTTTCCATCTTTTATTTCCACACCTTTTAATAACTGAAGTTCAGGAAAAATTAATTTCAACAATCCAGTTTCTTCTAAAAGTTTAAATCCTTTTGAAGGTTGATCGCTTAATATTATTTTATTTAATTCTTCAGTTATTCTTTCTTGTGCAACAATTTCTATTCTACCTGCATTTTTTTTAATGGCTTCTAATGTTTGATTTTCAATTCTAAAATCTAATTGAGAAGAAAATCTAATTGCTCTCATCATTCTCAAAGGATCATCTGAAAATGTGATATTTGGATCTAGTGGAGTTTTCAGCCTCTTCTCTTTCAAATCTTTTATTCCATTGAATGGGTCAATAAATGCACCATAATTTTCCTTGTTTAAGGATATAGCCAATGCATTAATTGTAAAATCTCTTCTGTTTTGATCTTCTTCTACAGTTCCATTTTCAACAATTGGGTTTCTAGAGTCTTTTCTATAACTTTCTTTTCTAGCGCCAACAAATTGAACTTCAAGATCTCCAACATTAATCATAGCTGTACCAAAATTTTTAAAAACTTTAACAGGTGAAATATTTAAAAAATTGGCAGTCTTCTTTGCAAGCTCAATTCCACTTCCAATTGTAACTATATCAATATCCTTTGTGGTTCTATTAAGAATTTGATCTCTTACATAACCTCCAATAACAAATGCTTTTTGGTCAATTTGATCAGCAATACTTGAAATGGTTTTAAAGATTTTATCTGATCCTAAAAGATTATTGTATTTATTTTCTAAGATATTCAATTTTACCGTTATTGATTTTTATTACTTCCGATGGTCTTCCAGAAGATTTTACTTCAAAATTAAGAATTAGATCTGCAGAATTTATAATTGAATTAGAAATATTATCTAATCTTTTCGGAAAATTTTCTCCACTAATATTAGCAGAACTTGAAATAAGTGGAGAATCTATTTTGCTTATAATTTCTTTCAACTCTTTTATAGGAGTTACTCTAAAGGAAATCTCATTCATATCATTGGCTAGAAAACTGTATTTGCTTTTGCAATTTGGATATATAACAGTAGGAGGGGTATCGTTCTTATTTATAAAATCAAACTCCTTGATATTTAAATTTTCTACATATTTTGGAATTTTTTTTGTCTCATCAATTAAATTAATTAATGGCATATGGTAAGGTCTCTTTTTAATTTCATAAACTCTCTTAACACTATTTTTAAGTATTGATTTACATCCAATGGCCCAAATAGTCTCAGTTGGATATAGAATGATTCCTCCATTATTAAGAATTTCAAAAGCGGAATCAATTTTTGAAGAATTATAATTATTAGACCAAACTTTCGTAGACATCAATAAGCTTTTTTGAAATTTTATTTGGTAGGAAATTTTCTGCATGTTTAAGACCCTCGGTAATCATAGATTCTCTTAGTTTAGTATTGGTAAGACAATTCTCAATTTGAAATGCAAATTCTTCCCTGTTTTCTGAATCAATATATTTACTGAAATCCCCACCAGCTTCTTGAAAACAACTTCCTTTACTACTTATAACAGGTATTTTACAGTTTAGTGCTTCAAGTATAGGAATTCCAAAACCCTCGAATAAGGATGGGTAAAGAAATAAGGATGACAGAGAGTAAATTATTGGTAATTCATCAATTGAAACATCCTCTAAAAAAATAATTTTTTTACTGTCAAAATTCATTTTTTTCATTTGGATTTTCAGAAAATTCATATACTGTGTTTTTTTTCCAACCACCACCAAAGGAACATCCATTTTCATAACACTCATGGCATTTATAATGGATATTAAATTTTTTCTAGTTTCTATAGTTCCTACATTTAGAATAAAGTCTTTGGGAAGATTAAATTTTTTCTTTGTAAGATCTATGTTTTTTTTGGAATATTCTTTTCTAAAATTTTCGTGGCAAGTTTGATATATAACTTTTATACTCTCAGGTTTTATCTTGTAAAATTCTACTATATCTTGTTTTGTTTGTTCACTGATTGCAATGGTTAAATCTGCATGCTTTACTGCATATTTATATTTGATATTATATATTTTTTTATCTATGTTTCTGTAATTTCTTGGGAACCTTTTAAAGATTAAATCATGAATGGTAACTACATATGGAATTTTCTTATTCTTAACTCTTGGAATCTCATTGCTTAAACCGTGGAATATATCTACATTATTTTTAATTATGGATTTTTCCATGTTTATAGTTCGCCATAATCCTTTAAAAGTTTTATTTAATTTATTATGAGGAAATATGGAGTAAGTATTGTTGTAATTCTTTAAGAAATCTAATCTTGAGTTTTCAGAATCTTTTGGAGCAAATAAGAAGTATTCATTTTCTGAATATTCTTTGATTAAGTGCTCAATTAAGTCTCTACTGTAATTGCCTAATCCAGTAAAATTTTGATATGCTCTTTTGGCATCAAAACCAATTTTCATTTCGTAAATTTATTTTAAATAATTAAATACTGACTTCAAACTCTCTCAATACTTCGTTAAGAGATGTTTTGAGATCTGTACTTTCTTTACGTTCTCCAATAATCAAAGCACAGGGTACTTGGTAATCTCCACTATTGAATTTTTTAGTGTAGGAACCAGGAATAACTACTTTTCTTTCCGGGACTTCTCCTCTGTATTCTACAGGCTCAGATTGGGTGACATCAATTACCTTTGTAGATTTTGTAATAACAACATTTGCACCTAAAACTGCTTCTTTTCCAACTCTAGCACCTTCTACTATTATACATCTAGATCCAATAAAAGCATTATCCTCAATAATTACTGGAGATGCTTGCAATGGCTCTAAAACTCCTCCAATTCCTACACCTCCGCTTAAATGAACGTTTTTTCCTATTTGAGCACATGAACCAACAGTTGCCCATGTGTCTACCATAGTTCCTGAATCTACATATGCTCCAATATTTACATAGGATGGCATCATAATAACGTTTTTAGCAAGATAGGCTCCAAATCTAGCAATAGCATGAGGAACAACTCTAACACCCTTTGAAGCATAATTATTTTTTAATTTCATTTTATCGTGAAACTCTAAAGGACCAATTTTTATTGTTTCCATTTTCCTTATGGGAAAATACAAGACAACAGCTTTTTTTATCCATTGGTGTGTTTCCCATTTATTATTAATCTTTTCAGCAACTCTCAGAACACCAGTATCTAACTTGGCAATTACTTTTTCTACAGCATTTACAGTTAGTTCATTTTTTAATAAATCCCTATTTGACCACGCTTCATTGATTATTTTCTCTAAATCCATATTTGCAAATATCACAATTAATTTAAATGGTTTTATTTTATAGGATTATATTTGAGCAATGAATCAAATTTTGGCTTTGGATTACGGATTTAAAAGAACAGGTATTGCCTTTGCAGAAAGTCCATTATTTATTGCTCATGCCCTAAAGACAGTTAAAACAAACGATTTACTGATTTTTATTGAAAATCATCTAGTGAAAAATAAAGTTGCTAAAATAGTTATTGGAGAACCAAAATCTCTTTTAGGTGAGAAAACCCATTCAAGTGACATGATTCAGAATTTTTTCCAAAGAATAACTAAATCTTTTCCTGAAATAGAAATTAAATTATATGATGAGAGGTTCACTTCGAAAATAGCCATGCAAACGATATTAGATTCTGGAATTAAAAAAATGAAAAGGAGAAATAAAGAAACCCTTGATGAAATAGCTGCTGTTATTATTTTGCAAGATTATTTAAAGTATGAGGAGTTTCAAAGATCGTCAAATACGTAAATAACTTCATCATTTTTTTTCATTAAATAGTGCTCTCTTGCAAATTTTTCTAGAGCAAATTTGTTGGTAGTTAACTGCTTTGTTTTTTCTTTAATTTGAATTATTTCTATTTGTTTTTTTTTATTTTCTATTTCTAGAGAGTGAAGTTCTTGCTTCATTTTATATAACTTGTAAAATGTTGTATTGTCAATTAGTAGAAGAATAAAAATAAACAAAGCTGTAGATAAAAAGTATCTGTTATTTAGTACAATTAAATTTTTCACATTACAACATTATTAATTTAGTTACTATCTTTTATTTGCGCTCTACATCTTTTTAAACATATGAATGTTTGTCTACAGCATTATTTCTAATGACAATTTTACAATAAGCTTAAATTTGATAATACTGATTAGGACATTATGTCATAGATTTGCAATATTAGTCTATTGGCATGTAGTTTGAATATGTTAAAAAAAATTTTAAAAATGCAAAAAGGATCCATAAACGTACAAAGCGAAAATATTTTTCCAATTATCAAAAAATTTCTTTATTCAGATACTGAAATATTTTTAAGAGAATTAGTCTCTAATGCTGTAGACGCTTCTCAAAAATTAATGACTTTATCCAATGCTGGAGAGTACAAAAAGGAAGTGAAAAATTTAAAAGTTGAAGTAATTTTAAATTCCAAGAAAAAAACACTTACAATAAGAGATAATGGTATAGGAATGACCCAAGACGAAGTAAATAAATATATTAATGAAGTTGCTTTTTCTGGTGCAGAAGAATTTTTAGAAGAATACAAAGACAAAGACCCCAAATCTATAATTGGTCATTTCGGACTTGGTTTTTATTCTTCATTTATGGTTTCTAGCAAGGTTCAAATTCAGACACTTTCCCATAAAGATGGTTCCAAGGCTGTTCAGTGGGAATCCAAAGGAGACCCAACTTTTGAATTAAAAGAAATTAAAAAGAAAGACAGAGGGACAGATATTATTCTACATATTGACAAAGATTCTAAAGAGTTCTTAGAAGAAAATAGAATTTCAGAAATTTTAAATAAGTACTGTAAATTTCTCCCTGTTGACATAGAGTTTGGAACCAAAACAGAATCTATTGATGATCCAAAGGGGAAGAAAGACAAAGATGGAAATTTTGAGAAAATTAGTATTGATGTTCCAAATATTATTAACAACCCATCTCCTGCATGGATAAAAAAACCTGTTGATTTAGAGTTAGAAGATTACAAATCCTTTTACAGTGAATTATATCCATTTACGGAAGAACCACTTTTTCATATTCATTTAAATGTAGATTATCCATTTAATTTAACTGGAATACTTTATTTTCCTAAACTAAAAAATCAAATTGAATTACAAAAAAATAAGATTCAGCTTTATAGCAATCAAGTTTTTATAACAGATTCTGTAGAAAATATTGTTCCAGAGTTTTTAACACTTTTACATGGAGTAATTGATTCTCCAGATATTCCTTTGAATGTATCACGGTCTTATTTGCAAAGCGACAGTAATGTTAGAAAAATCTCTAATCACATAACTAAAAAGGTTGCAGATAAGTTATCAGGTATGTTTAAAAAGGATAGAAAAGATTTTGAAAGTAAATGGGACGATATTAATGTCTTTATCCAATATGGAATATTAACAGATGAAAAATTTCATGATAAAGCCAAGCCATTTAGTTTACTTAAAAATACCAAAGATGAATATTTTACTTTAGAAGAATACAAAGAAAAAGTGAAAGCTGCACAAACGGATAAAAATGATAAGTTAGTATTTCTTTATTCTCATGATAAAGAAGAGCACCATTCACTTATTGAGTCGGCAAACCAAAAAGGATACGATGTGTTAATAATGGATGGACCTCTTGCTTCACATTACATTTCAAAAACAGAACAAGATTTAGGTGCTTCATTTGCAAGAGTTGATGCAGATACTATCGATAATATTATTTCAAAAGATGAGAATATTCCTTCGAAACTAACTAAAGAACAGGAAGAATCTCTCAAACCAATTTTTGAAGAAATAGTTGAAAAAGAGAAGTATACTGTTCAGGTGGAAAGTCTGAGCGAAACTGAAAAACCAGTTTTAATTACCCAAAGTGAATTTATGAGAAGAATGAAAGAGCAACAAGCTGCTGGAGGCGGAGGAATGAATATGATGGGAGTAATGCCAGAAATGTTTAATCTTGTGATAAATACCAATCACCCATTGGTTTCGAAAGTAATGACTGCCAAAGGAAAAAAACAAAAAGTTCTAGCTAAACAAGCTTTAGATTTAGCTCTCTTATCCCATGGTATGTTAAAAGGTAAAGACTTAAGTGATTTTGTAGATAGAAGTTTTGAATTGATTTAAAGTGTCAATAGGAATTGGAGGTTTAGTAGGTGCAGTATTTGGTTTTTTTGCAACAAGAAGCTTATTTGGTGCATTTCTAGGATACTTTATTGGTTCTAGTTTTGACAAGTTTAGTTCCAACAATTCTAGATCTTCTGGTTCTTATAAATTTAGAGGAAGTTCCTATTCGAATGATGCCAGTTATTATTCTTCAAGGATTACTCAAAATGACTTTGCTACAGCACTTCTTATTCTTTCTGGAGCAGTAATGAAGGCAGACGGAAAAATTTTAAAATCTGAATTAGATTATGTGAAAGACTTTTTCAGACAGCAATTTTCTCCCCAACTTTCAGCAAAATACATAAGTGATTTTAAGGATATATTAAAAAAGAATTTTGTACTTATTGAGATATGTAATACAATAAACAATAGTATGCCTTTAAGACAAAGGTCTCTTCTTATTCAATATCTATTTGGTATTGCACAGGCCGATGGAAATGTTTCAGACTCTGAAATGAAAGTAATTCAAAAAATTGCTTCTTACTTTAGAATTTCAAAAATAGAATTTGAACAAATTAAATCTCTTTTTTACAAGGATGTTTCTAGTTCCTATAAAATATTGGGTATTGATGATTCAGCTAGTAATAATGAGATTAAAAAGGCCTATCGTAAAATGGCAGTAAAACACCATCCAGATAAATTCAATCAACTAGGAGAAGAACAGCAGAAAGCAGCTAAAAAGAAATTTCAAAAAATTCAGGAAGCTTACCAACATTTGAAAAAAGAGAGGGCAATAAAATAGATGAAAGATTTTTATAATATCTTTTTAAAACATTATTTGATTTTATTCTTTTTATTTTTTTTGTGGTTGGTTCATTTTTCAAATATCCATTACGATCTAAATTTATACAAACTTGGTGTTTTTCCAAGAACTCTAGATGGATTATGGGGAATAGTATTTGCTCCTTTAGTTCATTCTTCATCTGATAATAATCATTTAATTAATAACTCTGTTCCTTTTTTAATACTCACTTGGGCAATGTTTTACTTTTACCGTCCTATTGCTTGGAGGGTTTTATTTTTTTCTTGGATTATAACAGGATTAAGTGTTTGGATATTTGGCAGAAGTTCCTTTCATATTGGTATTAGTGGAGTTATTTATAGTCAATTATTTTTTTTATTTTTTAGTGGTGTTTTTAGACAAGATTCAAGATTACTTACAGTCGCATTGCTTGTGGTATTCATTTACGGAAGTATGATTTGGGGAATATTTCCATACGATTGGAAAATCAGTTTTGAAAGTCATCTCTCTGGAGCAATAGTAGGAGTAGTGTTGTCTAGATATTTTAGGAAGGAAAATGCTTCTTTTATTAAAAAGAAAACACAATGGGAAATTGAGGAAGAATTAGGTATTGAATCAGACGATTTAGATGGGTTTTGGGATCAAAATTTAGAAGACTAATCTTTATTAGATTTTGATTTCTTTTTAATATTTTCTAGAATAACAATAATTTCTTCATTCTTTTTGTCGAAATCAATCTTAATTACATCTCCTTCTTTTATCTTTTTTTGGATAATTTCTTCTGCTAAAGGATCTTCAATATATTTTTGAATTGCTCTGTTTAGTGGTCTTGCACCGTACTTTTCATCAAAGCCTTTTTCAGCAATATATGCTTTAGCATTCTTTGTTAATTCGACTTTGTATCCAAGAGAGTTTATTCGATTAAATAATTTTTCCAATTCTATATCTATTATTTTTAGAATATCTTTTTTATCTAAAGAATTAAATATAACTACGTCGTCAATTCTATTAAGAAATTCTGGAGCAAATGCTTTTTTAAGTGCACTTTGAATAACTCCCTTAATATTTTCTTGATCATTTTCAGTTCTTGTTTTAGTGCCAAATCCAACTCCAGTTCCGAAATCTTGTAGTTGTCTGGCACCAATATTAGAAGTCATAATGATTATAGTATTTTTAAAATCTATATTTCTTCCTAAACTGTCTGTCATTTTTCCATCGTCAAGGACTTGTAGCAATAAGTTAAAAACATCAGGATGCGCTTTTTCAATCTCATCAAGTAAAATAATAGAGTAGGGCTTTCTTCTTACTTTTTCTGTTAGTTGACCTCCTTCTTCATATCCTACGTATCCTGGAGGAGCTCCAATTAATCTCGATACTGCAAACTTCTCCATGTATTCACTCATATCTATTCTAATTAGTGCTTCTTCACTGTCAAATAAATATTTTGCTAAAACTTTACATAATTGTGTTTTACCTACTCCAGTAGGACCAAGAAATATAAAAGAACCTACAGGCTTAATTGGATCTTTTAAGCCAGCTCTATTTCTTTGAATAGCTTTTACCACTTTAGTTATGGCTTCGTTCTGTCCAATGACAGTTCCGTTCATAGAATCCACCATTTTCATTAATTTCCCACTTTCTTTTTCAGCAACTTTTTGAACAGGTATCCCAGTCATCATAGCTACAACTTCAGCTACATCTTCATCTGTAACTTCTTGTCTATGGGTTTTGCTTTCTTCTTCCCACTTGATTTTAGCATTGTCAAGCTCTTCATTCAATTTTCTTTCTGAATCTCTTAGCCTAGCTGCTTCTTCGTACTGTTGACTTCTAACTACCTTATTTTTTAGTTCTTTTACATTCTCAATATTTTTTTCAATAGTTATAATTGATTCAGGAACATTGATATTAGTAATATGAACTCTTGAACCAACCTCATCTAAAGCATCAATCGCTTTATCTGGAAGGTGACGATCTGAAATATATCTTTCAGTTAAATTGACACAGGATTTAATAGCCTCTGAAGAGTATTTTACATTGTGATGGTCTTCGTATCTCTCTTTTATATTTTCTAAAATTTGAAGAGTTTCTTCAATACTTGTAGGATCAACCAGTACCTTTTGAAAACGTCTTTCTAAAGCCCCATCTTTTTCAATAAATTGTCTATATTCATCTAAAGTAGTTGCTCCTATACACTGAAGTTCTCCTCTTGCAAGAGCAGGTTTAAACATGTTAGAGGCATCTAATGACCCAGAAGCTCCACCAGCGCCTACTATAGTATGAATTTCATCAATAAATAAAATAATATCTGGGGACTTTTCTAATTCACTCATTACCGCCTTCATTCTTTCCTCAAACTGTCCTCTATATTTTGTCCCTGCAACTAAAGAAGCAAGATCAAGAGAAATTACTCTTTTATTAAAAAGTACTCTGGAAACTTTTCTTTGAGTAATTCTTAGTGCTAGACCTTCTGCAATAGCAGATTTACCAACTCCAGGTTCCCCAATTAAAAGTGGGTTGTTCTTTTTTCGTCTGGAAAGTATTTGGGAAACTCGTTCAATTTCTTTTTCTCTTCCTACAATTGGATCTAATTTATCGTCTTCTGCAAATTTGGTTAAATCTCGTCCAAAATTATCTAAAACTGGTGTTTTAGATTTGCTATCAGTAGTTTTTTTAGGACCACTACTAGAAAAGCTATCTTCTTTATCCATATCCTCTTCATCTGCAGATTCAGGATATTTAGATTCTGGAAGAGATTCCGGCTTGTAACCAGACTCCATCATAATATCTAATTCTTCTTTGATAGACTCATAATTTAAATTGTGTTCTTTTAAAAGAGATGAAGCAATATTGTTGTCCTCTTTTAAAATAGATAAAAGCAAATGTTCAGTTCCAATCATATTACTTTTAAATAGTTTTGCTTCTAAGTAAGTTATTTTTAAAACTTTTTCAGCTTGTTTTAAAAGTGGAATATTTCCTGAGCTTTTAAGTTCAGAAATTTGTCCAGAATCTAGTTTTGATTCAAGTTTCTTTCTCAATTCTTTAGAATTTATTCCAGAGGATTCAATCATTTTCATTGCAACTCCTTCTCCTTCTCTAATTATGCCCAGTAAAAGATGTTCAACTCCTATATAGTCATGGCCCAATCTTAAGGCTTCTTCGCGACTGTAACTTATAACTTCTTTAACTCTAGGTGAAAATTTAGCGTCCATATTTTATCAAAATTAATATTGTTTTTCATATTTAAAACATTCGTTTCAAATTTAATCAACAACAATTTTGTTAATTGTTCATAATATCTGCTTTTCGCACATGTTTTTGTGGATAAATGTTTGACAAAAAACTTGTAATTATTCTTAAAGAAATGATACTTTCGTTTATCTTAAAAAAACTAAAAATTTAGATTATGAGTGAAGAGAGTGGTGAAAGGATAATACCTGTTAGTATTGAGGATGAAATGAAGACAGCTTACATTGATTATTCAATGTCGGTTATTGTATCTAGAGCACTACCCGATGTAAGAGATGGTTTGAAGCCCGTTCACAGAAGAGTTCTTTATGGAATGCTTGAACTTGGTGTAAGATCTAATAGTTCTTTTAGGAAATCAGCTAGAATTGTTGGAGATGTCTTGGGTAAATACCACCCACACGGTGATTCTTCTGTTTATGACACTATGGTGAGGATGGCTCAGTATTGGTCTTTAAGATATCCACTTGTGGATGGTCAAGGTAATTTTGGTTCTGTTGATGGTGATAGCCCTGCTGCCATGCGATATACTGAAGCAAGACTTAAAAGAACTGCTGAAGAATTGCTTTCAGATTTAGAAAAGGATACAGTCGATTTTTCTCCCAATTTTGATGATTCTCTTAGTGAACCATCAGTGCTGCCAACTAGAATACCTAACTTATTAGTAAATGGATCTTCAGGAATTGCAGTTGGTATGGCTACAAATATGGCTCCTCATAATTTAACAGAAGTTATAGATGGTACTATAGCATATATTAACAACAAGAAAATTGATATAGATGGATTAATGGAATACATTAAAGCTCCTGATTTTCCTACTGGAGGTACTATTTACGGATACGAAGGTGTGAAAAATGCTTTTCATGAAGGGAAGGGCAGAATTGTTATGAGAGCAAAAGCCACTATTGAAGAAATTAGAGAAAATAGAGAAGCAATAATAGTAACTGAAATTCCATATCAAGTTAATAAAGCTGATATGATACAAAAAACAGCTGCTTTAGTAAATGAAGGGAAGCTTGTTGGAATCTCCGAAATTAGGGACGAATCAGACAGAAATGGAATGAGAATTGTATATGAAATTAAAAGAGATGCAATTCCTAATGTTGTTTTAAATAAATTATTCAAATATACCTCGCTACAAACCTCATTCTCAGTAAACAACATTGCCTTAGTTAACGGTAGGCCCGTTGTTTTAAATTTAAAAGACTTAATTGCTCATTTTGTAGACCACAGACATGAAGTGGTAATCAGAAGATCTAAATTTGAGCTTAAAAAAGCAGAAGATAGAGCTCATATATTGGAAGGTTTAATTATTGCCTCCGATAATATTGATGAGGTTATAGCCTTAATTAGAGCGTCAAAGAGCCCTGATGAAGCTAGAGAAAAATTGATGAATAAGTTTAAATTATCTGATCTTCAATCTAGAGCTATTGTTGAAATGAGATTAAGACAATTAACAGGCCTAGAACAAGATAAATTAAGAGCAGAATACAATGATTTATTGAAAGTTATCGAAGATTTAAAAGATATTCTTAAAAGAGAAGATAGAAGAATGGATATCATTAAGATTGAATTGGAAGAAGTTAAGAAAAAATTTGGTGACGAAAGAAGATCAATCATTGAATATTCTGCCAATGAAATGAAGATTGAGGATTTAATTCCAAATGAAGAAGTTGCAATTACAATTTCTCATGCTGGTTACATTAAAAGAACTAACCTTAACGAATATAAAGTACAAAATAGAGGTGGAGTTGGTTCTAAAGGTTCTGCTACAAGAGATAAAGATTTCCTACAGGAATTATTTGTAGCAACTAACCATAACTGGCTTTTAATTTTTACAGAAAAAGGTAAATGTTTTTGGATGCGTATTTTCGAAGTTCCCGAAGGAAATAAGGCAGCAAAAGGTCGAGCTATTCAAAACCTTATCAACATTGAACAAGACGATAAAGTAAAAGGTTATGTGGTTGTTAAAGATTTAAAAGATCAAGAGTATACTTCTAATAATTATATAATAATGTGTACCAAAAAAGGAATCATCAAAAAAACAAGTTTAGAGGCTTATTCTAGACCTAGAACCAACGGTATTAATGCCATAGGAATCAGAGAAGGTGATGAATTGCTAGAGGCTAAATTAACCAATGGAGAAAGTGAAATTTTGATGGCAATTAAATCTGGTAGAGCTATTAGATTTAATGAATCTAAAGTTCGATCAATGGGAAGAACTGCATCTGGAGTTAGAGGAATTACGCTTTCTGAGGAAGATGAAGTTATTGGAATGGTATGTGCTCAAGATTTTTCTAGAACTATTATGGTTGTCTCTGAAAATGGATATGGAAAAAGAACTTTACTTAATGATCCAGAAACCAACGAACCAATATACAGAATAACCAACAGGGGAGGAAAAGGAGTTAAAACGCTTAATGTTACTGAAAAAACAGGAAATTTAATTGCTATTAAGTCCGTTACTGATGACGATGATTTAATGATTATAAATAAATCTGGATTAACAATAAGAATGCACGTAGCGGATATAAGATCTCAAGGAAGAGCTACTCAAGGGGTTAAATTAATAAACCTTAAAGGAAAAGACCAAATTGCAGCCGTTGCAAAAGTAGAAAAAGACGACGAAGAGGATTTGATAGATGAAAATATAGAAGGAACTGAAAATTCAACTACCGATATTGTAGATAATCCAACAGATTCCAGCGATCTTTCAACGGAAGCATCTAATGATGATTCAACCAACGATAACGAATAATACATAAACAATGAAAAAATACTTTATTTTAGGACAATTAATTATTTTAACCTTAATTGGGAATGCTCAAAAGCTTCAGTTAACAGAAGCAGCTACTGAGTTTAGAAATAATTACAATAGCTCATGGATTTCAATTCCAGATTCTACCTTAAGGTCTACTCAATTAGCAAAAAACACTCCAATATTACTAAAAGCAAAAAAAGCAATTGATGAGTCTTACACTAAACAATTACAAACTCCATTTGTAAAGTCCAAAGACGAAACTAAAATGCATTTTTACAGAGGAGTAATTTATTTAGATTACTGGATAATGTCTTCCTACAATGCCTCAATTTTTAATGAAGTTTCTGATTTAGGTGAAGAAAAAATGAAGGAAGCTACCTTTGGTTCTTTTTCTAAATGCTTAGAGTTAGACATAAAAAAACAATGGACTTCAGATATTAAAAACAAGATGATGACTTACAGAAATCAATCTATAAATATTGGTGTCGACAATTTTATTAAAAAGAATTACGAAAATGCTTTTAGCTCCTTTAAAATGGCTATTGAAATGTATAATGTTTTATCTCTAAAAGATACTCTTGCTATGATTAATGCAGCTTTATCATCTGAGAAATTGAAAAAAACAGACGAAGCTTTTAAATATTATAAAATGTGTGCAGATAATAATTATGGTAAGGGCGCAGAGATGTACCAATCTATGATTAGAGTACTTAATGCAAGTGATTCTAAAGATGAAGAACTAATTTTAAATATAATTGCAGAAGGAAAAGAAAGATTTCCTAAAGATTACGTTCTAAATATTGAAGAATTTAATTATTGGTATAGTAAAGGCAATAATGAAAAAGCACAATTAGCTCTTGAAAACGCCATTGAATCCGATCCAACTAATAAAATATTACATTTTAATATTGGAGTTACTTATGATAATATTTCTAATAAATACCACGATGAAAATAAACATGGGGTTGCTTTTCAATTTATGAATAAAGCTATTAGTGGTTATGAAAATGCTATTAAATTAGACAGTACTTATGTAGATGCATATTATAATCTTGGTGCTCTATATTATAATCAATCAATTACTTATAAATCTGTAGCTGGAGATTATTCAGGTGATAAATACGAGACTGAAATGAAAAAAGCTGATGAAATGCTTAAAAAAGCAATTCCATTACTGGAGAGGGTTTTAGCATTCTCTCCAAATGATAAATCAACACTTAAAGTACTTAAAAGTTTGTATTTTAACCTTGATGACATGAAAAACTATTCTAGGATTAAGAAACAACTTGAATCCCTATAATTTTCTTCAAATTTTTAATACTCTTCTATGAACCATTACGGTAATATTAGAAAGATGCTTTCTGAACTTAAAGACGAAGTGGAGTATACTTTACCACTTTACGACTCAACGGTTCCGTCTTTAAAAGTAAATTTAAACGATTTAATTGGAAGGACTATTAAAATTTCTTTTTCTGGAATTATAAATTGTGTTGTTACGGGGAAAAAAATTAGAAAAGCATATGGTGAAGGCATGTCTTACGATGCTTTTAAATCCTCTCCTTTGGCAGTAGAAAGTATTATTAGACCAGAACTAAGTAAAATTCATTTAGGAGTTGCTCTGAGAGATTACGAATGGGAAATGGAACACCATATGAAGCCCCATATTGTTTATTTGTCTAAAACAGCTGGAAATAAAGTTGGTGTTACCAAAGAAAGTCAAATTCCAACTCGATGGATTGACCAAGGTGCTATACAAGCACTCATCATAGCAAGAGTTCCTTATAGACAAGTTGCAGGGGCAATAGAAATTTCATTAAAAAAACATGTGAGTGATAAAACCAACTGGAGAAAAATGCTTCAAAATGAAATAAATGAAGATTCTTTAATTTCTCTTAGAGATGAATTATTCACTTATGTAGATGAAGAATTTAAAGAGTACCTAGTAATAGATGAAAGTCTTTACAAAATTAATTTTCCTGTAATAAAATATCCTGAAAAGGTAAAGTCTTTAACTTTGGATAAAGTTCCTGAAATTGAAGAAAAATTAGTGGGAATTAAAGGGCAATATTTATTATTTGAAAATGACTTAGTTTTTAATGTGAGAAGACATTCTGGGTATTTAATAGAACTTTCATATTGAAATAATTAATCAGTAACAACTTATTTATTATTAGTTTTTATATATTTAAAAAAAAAGATCAATTATGTCATATTTAGTAAAAGTTCAAAATTTTTTCTTAAAAAACGATCCAGAACGCTATTACTTAGCCAAAAAAATAACCAGAACATTTAGAGGAGATGAAGATGCTGTTATGGCTAGATTGGAAGAGATTTATGCTAAAGGAGGACCTAAAAAATTAAAAGTTAAAGATCTTTCTCCTCCTGTTAATAAACATATTAGTTCCAATGATAATCTAGAAGAAATAGAATCAGTTTTGGAATCTAATTCTGAAGATTTAACTCCTAAAAAGAGTAAAAAGAAACTATTTATAGTAGTTGGTCTTATATTGTCGTTATGTGGTACTGGTTTTGGCTTTTATTTGACAATGAGTGGTGAAGAAAGTCACGAAGAAGAATCCCACTCTTCTGAAGTTCATGCCTTAGATTCAACTCATAATGAAAATTCAAATCAACCACCAAAAACTATTGAAGAAATAGAAAATAAAATAGACCAAGCAGAAAAAGATTCTGTTGCTAAAGATCTTATTGAAGCTGGAGAAATACTAGAGATTTTACACTAAAATTAAGGATTTAATTTGTGTGGATCTTGATTTCTTAACTCGATTTCGTCCTTTACATATTCTATTTTTAAAGAAATTGCATATAATAGTTTGTCCCTTTTTTGCAACCATATTTGAGAATCTTTCCAAGAGTCTGCGCTTCTAGCAAAGTGAAATAATAAATCAAATCCATTTTTTTTAAGAAATACCAATGCAGAATCTTTTCCTTCAATTCCCTCAATGGTAGCAAGTAAGTGACCATAGTTATTATCTAGCAACCATCTTCTAGATTTTTTATCATTTAAAATAGCAAAACAAAATATACCCAATTCCTTATAGGGACTTCGAATTAAAAAATCTCTAAATTCAACATTTCCTCCTATAGCTTCTCTCCAAGCAATGAGTACTTTACTAGGATATTCCAATTGTTTCAGAATTATTTTTTTTGATTTTTTAATACTCATTTTTTCAAGAAACCTTTTAACATTATTTTTATAATATCTTGCGCAGCTTCAGAAATCACTGTACCAGGACCAAATACTGCAGCAACTCCCATGTCAAAAAGTAATTGGTAATCTTTTTTTGGTACAACTCCACCAACAATAATCATTATGTCTTCTCTGTTAATTTTTTTAAGTTCTTCCATTAATTCTGGGATTAAGGAAAGATGCCCTGCTGCTAGTGAAGAAACTCCAATAATATGAACATCATTTTCAATGGCACTTTTAGCAACTTCTTTTGGTGTTTGAAATAGAGATCCGATATCTACATCAAAACCAATATCAGCAAATGATGTAGCAACAATTTTTGCTCCTCTATCGTGCCCATCTTGTCCCATTTTAGCAACCATTATTCTAGGTCGTCTTCCAACAACAGATTCAAACTCTTCAGTGAGTTCCAAAGCTTTTTTATATTTTTCATCTTCCATAATTTCTTTAGAATATACTCCAGAAATGCTTCTTACTGTAGCTTTATATCTACCAAATTCTTTTTCTAAGGCAGAAGATATTTCCCCTAAAGTTGCTCTTTCTTTAGCAGCTCTTACAGTAATTTCTAGTAAATTTCCGGTGTTGTTTTTGGCAGCTATTGATAGTTCTTCCAAAATCTTGTTTACTTTTTCTTGGTCCCTTTCCGATTTAATTTTAGAAATTCTATTGATTTGATTTTCTTTTACTTTTTTGTTGTCAATTTCTAAAATATCTACCTGTTGATCACCTTCAGATTTATAGGCATTTAGACCGACTATTATTTCTTTTCCGCTATCAATTTTTGCTTGTCTTTTTGCTGCTGCTTCTTCAATCTTCATTTTAGGTATTCCCATTTCAATAGCTTTGGTCATTCCCCCTTGATTTTCCACTTCTTGAATTAAATCCCATGCTTTATTTGCTATGTCATTGGTTAGTTTTTCTAAATGAAAAGAACCTCCTAACGGATCAATAGTATTACATATTTTATTTTCATTTTGAATAAAAATTTGAGTGTTTCTTGCAATTCTAGCTGCATTTTCACTAGGTAGTGCTATGGCTTCATCTAAAGAATTGGTATGTAAGGATTGTGTTCCACCTAGTACAGCTGCCATTGCTTCAATATAAGTTCTAGCAATATTATTATAAGGATCATTTTCAGATAAACTCCATCCTGAGGTTTGACAATGGGTTCTTAGAGCCATTGATTTTGGATTTTTAGGGTTAAATTTCTTAATAATCTTTGCCCACAACATTCTAGCAGCTCTCATTTTTGCAATTTCAGTGAATTGATTCATTCCAATTCCCCAGAAAAATGAAAGTCTAGGGGCAAATTCATCAATATCTAAACCAACTTCAATCCCTTTTTTCACATATTCTAATCCATTTGCTAGTGTATAGGCCAATTCTATTTCTGCATTTGCACCTGCTTCGTGCATATGGTAACCAGAAATACTTATAGGATTAAATTTTGGCATATTTTTAGAAGTAAATTTGAATATATCACCAACAATTCTCATACTTTCCTTAGGAGGGTAGATGTAGGTATTTCTAACCATGAACTCTTTTAGAATATCATTTTGAATAGTACCAGTTAATTTTTCCAATTCTATATTTTGTTCTATTGCAGCTACTATATAAAAAGCCATTATTGGAAGTACAGCTCCGTTCATAGTCATGGAAACGGACATTTTATCTAAAGGTATTTTATCAAATAATATTTTCATATCCTCTACAGAATCAATAGCAACACCTGCTTTTCCAACATCTGCAGAAACTCTCTCATGATTTGAGTCATATCCTCTATGTGTAGCTAAGTCAAATGCTACTGAAAGACCTTTCTGACCAGCTTCTAAATTTTGTCTATAAAATAGATTCGATTTTTCTGCAGTTGAAAATCCTGCATATTGTCTTATTGTCCAAGGTCTAGTTAAGTACATAGAAGGATAGGGCCCTTTAAGAAATGGAGCAGTTCCAGCTATGAAATTTTCATGTCCAAATGATGTTTCACTTAAATTGGAAGTGTCTAACTCAATATTTTTATAAGACACTCTCCCCATATCAATTATTAATAAAATCTCTCAAATTACTATTTTTTAAATTTTTTAGTAATCCACCATTTACTTCAATTTGTTTTAATTTTCTCCAGGCTTTTTCTGCCATTTTTAATGATATTTGTTCAATTACATGAGCACCTTTAGTAACGTCATTAAAAATATTAATTTGACTTTCTTCATTTAAAATTAAAGGAACATTTGTAGCTATTTTCTTCCAGTAATTTTCTTTAGAAAGTAGCAATGAATTTGAAAGAACAAATGAATTAGCTCCTCCAACAAAACTACTCATAGCAGTAGAACTAATGGTTAAAATCCTAAAATCCTCACTTTGGTCTTTTAATATTTGAGGATTCACTGACGTTTCAATAATCACATTGGCTTTTATACCATGAATTTTTAGAACTTGATTTATTACGGACTTAATAGCTTTTAATTTTGAAATATTTTCTAAAAAACTATTATCTAAGAAGGATTTAATAATAATTTTTTTTGGAATTTCTATGTTATTTTTTTTATGAATTTCAATAATTTCATTTAAATAAACCCCTGTTAATGCAATTTCTGAGGAATAATTGTTAAAAGGTAGATGTCTAAAGGGTATTTCTACATAAATACATTTAAAATTTGGATTTAAATTATTTTGTAAATGATAACAGTAATCTGTGAAATCTATTGAATTATTATTACCATTTAAACCATCTATTATTTTCGTTAGCAAACACATTCTAATAGAACCTTTTAAATTTGGATTTGTATTTATCCAGTCTGTCCAAGAAGATATCTCTTGTTTTGAAGCGTTGTGATTTAACATAATATGGTTATAAATTATGTTATTCATTACATTTTTAAAAATAGAATCAGCATAATTAATACCATCAATATGAATGCTATTTACTCCATCTTTTAATCGATTTAATATTTGAGAGTTTATGTTTTTTTCTTCTCCGAAATACCAACTTATTTCTGAAAGTTTATCTTTTTTATCACTTTTAAGAACTGAAATAGATTTGCTAAAAGTATTTATATTACCATATTCAGTTTTCCAATGAAAATCTTGAACAGTTTTATTGGATGAATCGTCTAAAACTTTCTTAACCCACTGATCTTCACTCGAAGCATTAAATTCTGACCAAAGACTCATTTTTTTTGATTTATAGTTTTAAATATACGGATAGATATTCATTAAGACTTATGAAATATTAAATTTGGTTTTAGTTTGGAGATAATACTATTAATTTCATTAAAGGATTTTGAACTATTTAAGTTTTCTATCCATTGGTAGCTTAAATCTTTTTTAAACCAAGTTATTTGCCTTTTGGCGTATTTTTTTGTGTTCCTCTTAATTAGATTTATTGCTTCTTCTTTGGTAGAATCACCATTAAGAAAATTAAATATTTCTTTATATCCAACTGTATTAAGTGCATTTAATTTTTGTTTGTCTCTTAAGTTTTCTACCTCCTGAAATAATCCATTTTCAACCATTTGGTCAACTCTTTTTTCAATATTTAATTCTAGTTGATTTTTATCAATATGCAATAAAAATTTTACCATGTTAAAAGAACGTATCTTTTTCGTTGCGGTTAATAAACTTGAGTATGGTTTTGAAGTAATCCTACATACCTCAAGTGCTCTTATTAAACGTTGAGAATTACTCAAATCCATAATATCGTATTGTTTTGGATCTAAAATTTTTAATTTTTCTTGTAAATATTCAATTCCATTTTCCTTTAGTTCTAAATTCAAATGATTTCTAACAGCTAAATCTTTAGGTAAATTATCTAAACCTCTACAAACAGCATCAATATACATTCCAGAACCACCTACTAAAAATGCTATTTTTTGTTTTGTAAAGTAATCTTCTAAATGGTTAATAATTTCTTTTTCGTAATCTCCAGCAGAATATTCTTCTTCAATGCTCTTATTATTTATAAAATAGTGAGGAACTTCATTTAATTCATTTAAAGAAGGTTTTGCTGTTCCAATTGACATTTCTCTGTAAAACTGACGGCTATCACATGAGAAAATAGAGCTATTTTTATTTTTTGCCAATTCAATTGATAACTTGGTTTTACCAACAGCTGTAGGGCCTGCTAGAACAATTAATAAAGGTTTTTCTTCTTCAGTATTCAAAGTAATTAACAAAAATAGTTCAACAAATTTTCAAAGTATTCAGTAAGATATCATAGGGATGATTAAATTTGTGTATGAGTAAAAACTTGCTGATACTTGATTTTGGTTCTCAATATACACAATTGATTGCTAGAAGAGTTAGAGAACTTAATGTATATTGTGAAATCCATCCCTACAACAAGATTCCAGACAATTTTAATTTTAGTGCAGTTATTTTTTCTGGAAGTCCTTGTTCAGTCAATCAAAATGATGCTCCACATCCTAAAATAGAATCCTTCAATAAAACAATGCCCATCTTAGGTATTTGTTACGGTGCCCAATATATAGTTAAACATTTTGGTGGAGTTGTAGAAAGTTCTAATAAAAGGGAATACGGAAGAGCCAATCTCTCTCTTTTTGATGTTGAAAACCCATTATTTGAAAATGTAAAATCTAATTCTCAAGTTTGGATGTCTCACGGAGATACAATTAAAAATTTGCCTTCAAATTTTAATAAAATTGCATCTACCTCCGATATTGAAAATGCAGCTTTTCATATAAATGAAAGTAATATTTATGGTCTTCAATTTCATCCTGAAGTATTTCACAGCACAGACGGTTTACAGATCTTAAATAACTTCGTTGTTAATATTTCTCATTGTTCAACAGGTTGGACACCAGATTCATTTGTAGATTCTTCCATTTCAAATATTAAAAATCAAGTTGGTCATCAAAAAGTTGTACTAGGCTTATCTGGTGGAGTAGATTCTAGTGTTGCTGCTTTGCTTTTACATAAGTCAATAGGAGATAATTTACACTGTATTTTTGTAGATAATGGTTTGCTCAGAAAAAATGAATTTGAAGATGTTTTAAAACAGTATGAATCTTTAGGATTAAATATCAAAGGAGTTGATGCAAAAGAAGAGTTTTATAAATCTTTATCTGGTCTTTCAGATCCTGAACTAAAAAGAAAAGCAATTGGCAAAACATTTATCGATGTTTTTGATAGAGAGGCTATTAGTATTAAAGATGTAGATTGGTTGGCTCAGGGAACAATTTATCCAGATATTATAGAATCAGTTTCAGTTAATGGACCATCAGTAACCATAAAATCTCATCACAATGTTGGAGGGTTGCCTGATTATATGAAATTAAAAATAATCGAACCTTTAAAATCCTTATTTAAAGACGAGGTTAGAAGAGTTGGAGCTTCGCTTGATTTGCCAAAACAAATTCTAAATAGACATCCTTTCCCTGGTCCGGGATTGGGGATAAGAATTCTAGGAGAAATAACAGAAAGTAAAATCAAAATTCTTCAAGAAGTTGATCATATATTCATTAATGGTTTAAAAGAATTTAAACTTTACGATGATATTTGGCAAGCAGGAGCAATTTTTCTTCCTGTTCAATCTGTTGGAGTAATGGGCGATGAAAGAACATATGAGAATGCTGTAGCTCTAAGAGCAGTTTCTTCCACTGATGGAATGACAGCAGATTGGTGTCATTTACCGCATGACTTTTTAGCCAAAATTTCTAATAGAATAATTAATAATGTAAAAGGAATAAATAGAGTAACTTACGATATAAGTTCCAAACCACCTGCTACCATTGAATGGGAATAAAAAATTTAACATATAGATTCTTATCATTTTTCTTAGCAGTATTTTTTGTAACAAATATAATTGCTCAAGACAAACCAAATCTAAAATTTACTTATCATACAGTTTCAAGGGGGGAAACGAGTTATGGAATTGCTAAAAAATATCAAATTGATTTAAATGAATTTTTCAACTATAACCCAAGTGCATCCAATGGTTTGTCAAAAGGAGATACTTTAAAAATCCCTATTAAAACATTTATTAATCAAACATTAGATAATGAAATTGATTCTTCTGTGAAAATTCACAAGGTGCAGCCAGGAGAAACGCTATGGTCAATTGCTAAAATATATGGAGTAAAATTACCAACTATTAAAGCTTATAATAAATTGACAACCAATGAATTGTCAGAATCTCAATTGTTGTTAATTCCAAATATTCAATCCGATACAAGTAATATTGTCCAACCACTATTTAAACATGTTGATCATCCATTGCTTAAAAAGTGTGATACACTAATTATTCATAAAGTAAAAAAGAAAGAAACTTTATACTCTATTTCAAAAAAGTATACTATTGGTTTAGACCATATAATTAAAAACAATCCTTTTTTAAATGAATTTGGACTTAAAAAAGATCAAGAATTGAAAATAATTTTAAGAATTAAAGATTGTATAGAGGATTCTATTGACAACGAAAATGACTCTCTAGATCTTTTTTTAGAGAGAGTCTATGATCAAAAAACTTTAAGAATTTCTTTAGTATTGCCATTTTTTATTAATAAATCCGATTCAATTATTGTAAACTGCCCAGAAAATACAAACTGTTCAATAGAAAAAATATCTGAGAATTCGTTTCAAATATACAATGGGGTAAAAATTGCCCTTTTGGATCTAAAAGATTTGGGATACAATCTTGAATTAAATGTATTCGATAGCAAATACGATACCAATACTATCAAAGAAATATTTCAAGACACTTTATTTAAATCATCAAATTTAATAATTGGTCCTTTGTTTACTAAAAATATTAAAATGATGAGAATATTTTCTAAGAATTCCCATATTCCAATGATATCACCCTATAATATTCCTAGTCAAGCACTTTTTAATTACCCAGATTTATTTAAAATACAACCATCAAGATCTACCCAAGCTAAAGAAATGGCAATACATATTAATAAGTCTAAAGAGGATTACAACATATTGTTATTAAGTGATTTTGAAGACAATAAAAGTAAGGTTTATGGAAGTATTTTTTCAGATGCTTTCAACGATACTAGTAATTTAATAAATGATTCTATAAAGACAATAGATTCAATTTCACCAATTTTACTTAAAAGGGGAGAAGATTGGACTCATTTGTTGGATAGATTATCCAATAACAAAAGTAATCTAATTGTAATAACTTCTAATAAAGTTCCTTTTTTGACTTATGCTTTTAATCAAGTAATAGAATTTT
This sequence comes from uncultured Flavobacteriales bacterium, assembly GCA_938075455.1. Lineage (GTDB taxonomy): Bacteria > Bacteroidota > Bacteroidia > Flavobacteriales_D > Parvicellaceae > MED-G20. The sequence continues at coordinate 10,466 of CALJHN010000001.1, read as the reverse complement.
CTAATTCCCAAGAGCATTATAAATCTGATTTTGAAATTTTTGGTTTTGAAGATTTATATAGGATTAAGACTATCGATGTTATTTACAAAAACAAGTTTAATTTACATTTTGTTTCTAAAGGCATACCCGATCTTAGTTCTATTAGAATAGCAAAATTTAAAGATAAATACAGGAATTTTTTCTCCTCAGAGCCTACTAAATATTCTTACCAAGGATACGATATTGTGAAATCTATTTTTATGAAAATTTATCCAGATAAATTAAATTCAGAAAGTTATTATAAAGGATTACTCAACGATGTGTTTTACAATAGAATTGATTTGGGTAGCGGTTCTGAAAATAAACTAGTTAAGTTTTATAGGATTGAAGATTACAATTTAATTCAAATTCCTCAAGATTGAAGAAATTAATATACATTCTGGCAATTTCATTTCTTGTTTTTGGGGTCTATTTAATTTTTCCAATTTTTAATTTATTTTTTAACAGAGAAAAAAAAGAGATACTTTCCGATTCCAATAAAGTTATTTTAAAAATTCAAGAAGATTTATCCTTCTCTGAAATTGGAGATTATTTAGTTAGTGAAGACCTTTTGTTAAGTTCCAAAATAATCAATCAACTTATCGAGTTTAAAAACTACGAAAATAATACACTTAAAAAAGGGAAATATACAATTCAATCAAAATGGTCTACTAACAAACTAGTCAATCAGCTATTTTTAATGAGGAATCAACATGTTATAGATTTATATATTCCATCTGTTAGAAATTTAGAAATATTGTGTGGGAGACTTTCTTCGCAATTAGAACTAGATTCTTCTAAACTATTACATCTTTTTCAAGATGAAAATATTCAAGAAAAATTTGGGTTTAATTCTTATACTTTCTCATCTATTGTAATTCCTAATACATATGAAGTTTTTATAAATATTTCAGAAAAGAAGTTAATAGAATTTATTGCAAGTAAATACAAAATTTTTTGGAATGTTGATAGAATAGATAAAGCAAATGCATTAGGCTACAGTCAATCTGAAATTACTACTCTTGCTTCAATTGTTCAAATGGAGCAGCAGATAAAATTTGACGAACATTCTAAGATAGCTGGACTTTATATTAATAGACTTAAAAGCAATATGAAACTCCAAGCAGACCCTACAGTTAAGTTTGCTTTGAAAATGCCCAATTTAAGAAGATTGTATTACAAACATTTGGAAGTAGATTCTCCCTATAATACTTATAAATACAAAGGTTTGCCACCAGGACCGATTTGTATTGTTGATCCAAGAGTAATTGATGCAGTTTTAAATTATTCTAAACACGATTTTATCTTTATGTGTGCCAAACCGTCTTATTCTGGATATCATAATTTTTCTTCTACCAATAAAGAACATGAAAAATATAAAAAGATGTACACTACTTGGTTATCTCAAGAAAAAATTAATTGATTAAAAGTCCAATTATAAGACTTATGAAACTAGATGCAAAACAACTAATAGCAATTACTTTAAGCTGACTGTCTAATAAATTCAACTCTTGATATTTATTCAATAATTTTAGATGTCTCACCACAAATAACAGAGGAAAAATAGAAAATAAGTAATAATAATTATTAGTGAAAAGAACAATTGTAATAAGTGAAATAATTGCTATAAATAGTAATAAGAAATGATATTTTTTAGATTTACTTATTCCCATTTTTACTACTAAAGTTACTTTGTTATTTTTTTTATCATTTTCATAATCTCTCATATTGTTTAAATTAAGAACTCCACAACTCATAAGTCCGGTAAATAATGCGCCAGGAAAAGTTATCCAGTGAAAGTTTTTAGTGAATAAATAATAACTTCCAATTACTCCCACCATTCCAAAGAAAATAAAAACCGATAAATCTCCATAAGCTTTATAACCATAAGGAGATTTACCTACAGTATATTTTATAGCAGCAATAATTGAACCAATTCCAAGAAATAGAAAGATTAATATTTTAAAGATTTCTTTCTGAAACACACTAAAAATTAGAAAAAGTCCAACTAATAAAGTAATGATACTTATAACTACAATTACCAACTTCATTTGGGATCTAGAGATTTTTCCAGATTGTACCATTCTCTGTTCTCCAGTTCTATTTTTGTCAGCTCCTTTTACTGCATCTCCATAATCATTGGCGAAATTGGATAATATTTGAAGCAATAGAGTAGTAGTAAGGGTGAGAAAAAGCACCTTAAAGGACAGTTCTATATGGTTTATTATCACCAATGAAGAAGATAATAGAATACAAGAAAATGCTAAAGGGAGTGTTCTTAGTCTAGCTGCTTTAATCCAATATTTAATTTTCACATCCTAAAAATATTATCTTTTTCTTTCCCCAGGGTTATTGTGTTGCTTTTTTCTTTCTGATTGTATTTTTTTAAATTCTTTACTAGCTTGGTAATACAATGCTACTTTTTGAATGGAAAGTACTTCTTTAAATTTTTCATGGTATTTAACTAGAATATCTACTTTTTCTTTACCCATTTGTATTCTAGCGTCCATCATTTCCTCTAATTCTTCATCGGAAAAGTCTTCTATTTTTTTATCCTTCAACATCATTTTGCCATGAGCATTTTTATCTTTAAGCTCTTTTAACTCATTTTCCATCTCATTTACTACTGGCCAAAACACTTTAGACTCCTCTGTATTTAAATTCATTTTTGCAGTATAAAATGCAATTTTAAGAGCCTCTATATTTACCTTTTTTTTGGTTATATTATTTTGAGCAAAAATAAAAGTGGAGGTTAGGCATATAATAAGAAAAATACTCAGTTTTTTAATTTCATTAAATTTTTTCATGCTTGTTTTTTTTAAGGTTTATAAATCAATTTCTATTTCCAAATAATCATCTATATTTTCATTAATATTTAAATGATTAAAATCTTCATCATTAGTGAAAGTGTAAAATATTTCGTTTTCTACAACTAAATATTCATCAATAGATTCATTTAATTGAGCATAGTTAATATTTTAATTTTTGGAGGAATAATTAAATATGAAATAAAGTCCTATTAATAGTAAAAACATTGCAGCTGCTTTAAATAATTGATTTAATAAAACAATTTTTGATTTTTTTGATTCTAGGCTATTTATACGATTTTCAAGCTTAGTATTTAATTCACTAAAATAGTTTTCTGGTATACTATAAATAGATTTTAAATACTTCTTTTTATTTTTTTTTAATATTTCCAAGCCATTAAACATAGTTATTAATAATTTTTATCAGCTATTACTTAATTCATTAATTACTTTACTTACTTCAAAAGTTTCAGAGAAGGAATCATTAATAGATGGACTGCTCAATAACTTAAGCTCGTAGTTAATTAAAGCATTTGCATCTAATTTATAAATCTTGTCTTCAATTTCTTTTCTTTTTTTAAGAAGTTTTATTACTTCAATATTCTTTGATATTGTTTTATAATTCATTTCTATCATTATACTGTTTTGATAATTAATTTTTAAAAAGGTTTAATCTATAGATAATAATTTTTCTATTTTGTTAACTGCGTGATGGTAGTTAGCTTTTAAACCTCCTATACTTCCTCCTGTTATTGTTTGAACTTCTTTATAGCTTAAATCTTCAAAATATTTTAACTGAAAGACAATTTTTTGTTTTTCTGGTAATTGTAAAATAGCTTTCTCTAACAATATGCTTATTTCATTGGCATCTTTATGAAAAATATTGCTGGTAGGCAGGTTATTTGTTTGGATTTCAGTAATACTTAAATGATGTTCTTTCTTATTTTTCCTAATCCATTGAATAGCTTCGTTATATGTTACTCTGTATATCCATGTTGATAATTTAGATTTCCCATTGAAAGTATTTAGTTTATTCCAACATTTAATGAAAACCTCCTGAAGTACATCATCTGTATTTTCGTGGGAAATAACTATTCTTCGAATTTGAAAATAAATAGATTTCTTAAAATGATTTACCAAAAGTGTAAATCCTTCTTTTTTGGTTTTCTCATCATTAAATAGAGATAATATTTCTTCTTCTACTTCTTTATCATGCATTTAAAGGCGATTATTTTCGCTTTAAAACACGATGGGTTGCTTTAATTATATCTGAAGAATGTAAACCATATTTTTTCATCAAATCAGCTGGTTTTCCACTTTCTCCAAATTTATCATTAACTGCTACAAATTCCATAGGAACTGGATGATTAATAGCAAGTAATTGAGCTATGGATTCGCCCATTCCTCCAGCAATTTGATGTTCCTCGGCAGTTACAACACACTTTGTTTTAGCTACTGACCTTAAGATGCTTTCTTTATCCAAAGGTTTAATGGTATGAATATTAATTAATTCAACAGATAATCCCTCTTTTGCTAATGCTTGTGCAGCTTCTACAGCTTCCCATACTAAGTGACCAGTTGCAAAAATAGAAACATCTGTTCCTTCTTGAAGTAGTAAAGCTTTGCCAATTTCAAATGAAGTGTTTTCAGGAATAAAAATAGGAACTTTTGGTCGTCCAAATCTTAAATATACAGGACCATTATAATCTGCAATAGCAATAGTTGCTGCTTTAGTTTGGTTATAGTCACAAGGGTTTATAACTGTCATTCCAGGTAACATTTTCATCATTCCAATATCTTCTAATACTTGGTGAGTTGCTCCATCTTCCCCCAAGGTTAATCCAGCATGAGAGGCGCATAGTTTTACATTTTTTCCAGAGTATGCTATTGATTGTCGAACTTGGTCATAAACTCTACTAGTAGAAAAATTTGCAAATGTACCGGTAAATGGAATTTTACCACCTATGGTCATTCCTGCAGCAATTCCCATCATATTAGCTTCAGCTATTCCTACTTGAAAAAATCTTTCTGGAAATTGATCTTTAAAGTCATTCATTTTTAATGATCCGGTGAGATCTGCACAAAGAGCTACTACATTTGGATTAGTTTTTCCAAGTTGAGTGAGACCATCACCAAATCCTGATCTTGTGTCTTTATGTCCTAAAATTTCAAAATTCATTTTACAAGTTTATTTTAATGTTTTTTCTTGAATCTATTCTAAATTCTTTAATTATTGTGTTAGCAGTGCTTTCAGATTTTATATTTCGAAAACTAATAAAGTAATTTCCAGGTTGAATATTCAATTTTTCAATAGTCATATTATCATCAAAATCATATAACCAAATATTTTGACCATCTTTTTTTAAAAAAAGTGCAGCAGGTCCATAAGATTTATTTACTTCAACATTTCCAGAACTAGGAATTATTATTTCTGTTACTTGACTTTGATTAATTTTAACACTATCAAATTTTATTCTTGGAAGAGTTAGTATTTCTAAATCATAATTTCCTACTAAATATTTTTTAGTTGTATTCATTTTATGAACGTTTATTAAAGATGATTCCTTGTTAGTTTTTACCAAGCAATTAAAAGTAATATATTGATTTAATGAACCTTGTATCTTTAATTTAAGCTCTCCCATAGGGGAATCTGCATTTATAATATTATGTTTCCCAGGAATTAATTTAATTCCTTTTATTAGAACTTCTGGAACAGTATGTACTACAAGTTTATATGTGTAAAGTGGATCTAAGGCAATAGTATCAGGTTTTTGAAACCTATTTAAAGTATGCATATAGGTGTATAATAATTTATCATTTTTATCATTGTAAAAACTCATAGTAACATTAGTTTCTTTCGGAAGATTTTTCAGGTTATTTAAATTTACTTGAACTGTTGTATTATTTAAAGCTTGATTTATTACAAATTTTAAAACGCTCTTAAAAGAGTCCTGGTTTTCAGCACTCAGAAACTCTCCAATGCATTGAAACTTACTTATGTAAGAAGTGTCTAGTCCAAGTCCTATTATAAAAGGTTTAAGTTTAATGTTTTTTTCTTTCAGGGCAATTGCAACAGCACATGGATCTTCATCACAAGCCTCAATACCATCAGTTAATAAAATAATAATATTTTTGCAATTTTCGCAATCTGGAAAATCCTCCGCAGAGTATTCCAAAGATCTCGCTATGGGGGTTGTGCCTTTGGGTTTTAAAGCTCTAATTTTATTTATTATTTTAATATAATTCTCTTTGGCATTGGCAAATGGAACCTCTAATTTAGTATCAGAACAGTCTTGCTTCCCAGGACTAATTTTAGTTTGATGTCCATACATTCTTAATGCTATTTCCACGTTTTCAAGCATTTTTAAACTGTCTATAGTTTTTATCATCAGTCGCTTGGCAATAGTTATTTTACTACTATTTCCCCATTGAGAATTCATACTATTAGATCCATCAAATATGAATAGAATTCTAATTTTACCATCTTCATTTTGACTTATACCATTAATACTACTAAAAAAACTTAATATTAATAATAAAGATATTTTAAAATAAAGATGCATAAATTATAGTTGAAATTTTAAAGTTTCAATAGTCACCTAGGGACTCAACTTGTTGATTTAGAGCTATTTCTAATTGTTCATCATTTGGAGCGACTCCATGCCATTTATGAGATCCCATCATATAATCAATACCATAACCCATTTCTGTTTTCATTATAATCATTATAGGTTGATTTTTTCCTGTTAAACCTTTTGCTGTTTCTAAAGTTTTTATCATCTCTATAAGGTTATTGCCGTTACAGTTTAAAGTCTTCCACCCAAAAGCATTCCATTTTTCTTCTAAACTCCCTAGAGAAAGTACATCATTAACATCTCCATCTATTTGTCTTCCATTAAAATCAATGGTAGAAATTAGGTTATCTACTTTTTTTGCCGAAGCATACATAGCAGCCTCCCAAATTTGCCCTTCTTGAAGTTCGCCATCTCCATGAAGTGTATAAATCAAACTACTGTCATTATTTAATTTCTTTGTAGTTGCAGCACCAATTGCTACACTCAAACCTTGTCCAAGAGACCCACTTGCAACCCTAATTCCAGGTAACCCTTCATGAGTTGTTGGATGTCCTTGAAGTCTAGAATCTATTTTTCTAAAAGTATTGAGTTCTTTTACAGGAAAATAACCAGTTCTAGCCAAAACAGAGTAAAATACAGGAGATATGTGTCCATTAGAAAGAAAAAATAAATCCTCATTTTTACCATCCATAGAGAAATTAGTATTGTGGTTCATAATAACCTTATATATTGCAGTAAAATATTCTACACATCCAAGAGAACCTCCGGGATGACCAGAATTTTGAGCATGAACCATTCTTACAATATCCCTTCTTACTTGGTTAGTAAATTTTTTCAAGGATTCTAAATTATATTCTTTCATTTTAAAAATTTAATATCCAAAAATAAGCATATAGTTATTCTGTAAGATAACTGTTAACAACTTTCAGTAACTATTTTTAACTATTAAATATAATTTACTTTAAAATTATTTAGCTGATATTTTAAATAATAACTACTATCATTATTGTTGTAGATTCCTATAAAATTGTATTTTCGAGTTTTATGGAAAGATATTTATTTATTATTATTGTTTTTTTTTCTTTTAACACTCTTTTCTCACAAAAAATAAATCCATCTAAAATTGTCGAGAATAATGAATTGGTAGATTTTCTTAGTAAGGAAAAAAATGTTAGCTTTTTAAATAAGAGTGGTTTTTACTTTTTAAATATTCCTGAAGAAAAACCATTTTCTAACAGATTAGCTGGCACTATTTTAATAAGTGATACATCCAAATTAGACATTACCAAAATCAATGTAAATTTTTTAATGAATGACTACCAGTATTATCTAGTTTCTAATTGGAATATACTACTAGTTTTAAAGTCAATAGACCACATTAAAAATGAAATGAGATCTGTTGAATAAGATTATTTACATATTAATATTTAAAATATTCTTTATCTATGAAGTTTATGCTCAACCAGAAGTCCTAATTTCTGATGATGACTGGACTTCTACAAGTTCTAATGGAACTTGTAATTGTTCAATAGATTTTAACAATGGTTCTTTTATTAATTTTAGAGATGCAGGTGGAGCTGCATTACCTTATGGTCCAAATGAATATGAAGTAATTACCTTATGTCCAGATTCTACTGGTTCTAAAATGGTTTTAGCAATTTTAGATGACCCTGCAAACGGATATGTTTTAAATATACACCCAACTGATACTCTTTATGTTTATGATGGAACATCAATTAATGCCCCATTACTTGCCGCAATAAATGATAGTACTTACCCAAATGGAGTCAATATCCCAGCTTCTTGGAGCAATACATCTGGATGCTTAACATTTAAGTTTGTAAGTGATGCTTCTTTTCAAGGAATGGGTTGGGATGCAAACTTATCTTGCGCTAATCTTATTCAACCATTTTCTAATCATATTAATGCATTTATTAGTGGAAATGCAAATGGATCAGGAGATAATTTAAACGACTTATTTCCAATAGACACAGGATACGTAGATATTTGTTTTGGAGATATTATTGAGTTCGTAGCAGATCCATATTTTCCATATGAACCAGGTGGTGACTCTTCAGCTCTTAGTGGAGGAGGTTATATGCAATCAAACAACTATAATGTCACCTGGGAGATAAGTGATGGATCGTCTTATACTACCAACTCTTTTTTGTTTACTCCACCTGCAAGAAATGGATATTTTGTCACTTTAAAAATTGAAGATTCTTTTGGGCAATTTCGATATAGTTTTTGTAAAATTAGAGTATCTACTAGACCAAATTTTTCTACTTGTGGACCAGCTCAATCTCCAATTTGTTTAGGAAGAGTTACTGAACTATTTGGTGGTATTACTGGATTTGATACGGTAGGTGTGGATCCTGTATCAACTAATTTTCCAATCGGAGGTGTTTTTGGGACTCAAACTTACCTTCCAGATGGTTCTGGCATAAACTATACTACAGATATAAATATTTCTGGATTTACACCTGGTGTCACAATTCAAAACGCTTCTGATATTGAAAAAATGTGTATTAAAATGGAGCATTCTTATCTTGGTGATTTAGAAATGATGCTTACATGTCCAAGTGGTCTGAGTGTAAATGTATTTAATAGTTATTCTGGATCGGGATTATTTCCAGGAGGTTTTGGAGGTGGAAATACTTTTTTAGGTGGTGCATACGATAATAATACTGGAAATATAGGTTATTGTGAAGAATACTGCTTTTCAAATTCTGTTAATGCAATGCCAGCATGGGTTAATGGTTTTATTTCAACTACTGCTACTGGCCCAAGTGCTGGTCAAATGGTTACTCCAGGCCTATATCAACCTGAACAAAGTTTTATTCCTTCACTTCAAGGTTGTCCAATTAACGGTACTTGGACACTAACTGTAAGAGATAATTTGGGAATTGATGATGGTTATATTTGTGAATGGGGAATATTTTTTAATAGTACTCTTCATCCAAATACTGAAATTTATGCTCCTTCAATATCATCTACCAACTGGTTGCCTGATACTACAATTATTTCTAATCAGGATACCAATATAATTGTTCAGCCAAATAGTCTTGGATCAACAAATTACACTTTTGTTGTGGAAGATGAGTTCGGATGTTATTACGATACTGTTATTACAGTTCAAACAATCCAAGGAGCCTCAATAATAGGCGATACCATAACTTGTGATGATTATTTTGATTATACTTCAAATTATTTAACTCCTACAGGTGGTTTATGGCTTTATTACAGTGATTTTGGGACTTTATCTTTTGATCCAAACAATACCGTTGCTAATCCAACAATAACTGCATCAGAGCCTGGTGCATATTTTATAGGCTTACATGATATCCATTGTAACGATACTCTAATTCATGTAGTTGAATTCAAAGAAGAACCAGAACCATTTCCGTTTTATTTAGATACCTTTTGCGTTGGACAAAGTATTCTATCTATAATCAACAATACCAATACTGATTTTACTTATGAGTGGACAGACATAGATGGGGAGATAATTTCTCTTGGAGATTCCTTAATTCTAAATAGTAATAACTATACTATTGGAAATCACGAAATCCAATTAACAGTTCTTAATGAGTGTGGTGAAGAAACTACATCTGAAGATTTAGTAATTGAAAAGTGTAATATTCCAAATGTTATTACACCAAATGGAGACAATGTTAACGATTACTTTTATACCCATTTTGCATCTATTTATGACGATGTGAATTTGACAATTTTAAACAGGTGGGGAAAAGTTGTTTTTGAAGATTCTGCTTACAAAAACCAATGGAATGGAACCAACTCTAAAGGCAATCCGTTGGGATCGGGAACTTATTATTTTTTCTTAAGTTTTGATGAGGGAAAAGAAAAAAATCAAGGCATTTTACAGATTATAAATAACTAAAATATTTACTTTTAAATTATAAACTAATGGCTCTAAAATGTGGAATTGTTGGATTGCCAAATGTTGGTAAGTCTACTCTTTTTAATTGTCTTTCCAATGCCAAAGCGCAATCTGCTAATTTTCCTTTTTGTACAATTGAACCAAATGTAGGAACTATAACAGTTC